>NZ_CP015105.1:1377288-2065932 GCF_002214545.1 Thermococcus thioreducens
AGAGAGCTTTTTCTTGAGCTTTTGAGGGTTGTAGTTTGACCGTTACCGTTCGCCTCATTTCAATAAGTGGTATTGATTTTAGGCTTTAAAAGAGTGTCGCTTTCCTGCTTAACGGTAATTTGCAGAACTCAATTACACCCCAAAATAGCGAGGCTTGCAAAAGAAAAATGTCATGTCTGCTCCTTGTCTCTTCTCCCTTCAACGCATGGAAAGCCATTATAGTGCCTTTTCGGGAATGAGTAACTTCTTATACCTGGAACACGAAGATGCTGGGGGTGGCCGGGAATGAAAAAGGGTCAGCTCTGGGCCGGTATTCTCTCACCCCTGATTAGCTTGGGCGGGATAGGCGTTGCAATCATGATAAACCGCCCCTGGTGGAGGCTCACGGACAACGCGATAAGCGACCTGGGAAAGGTCGGCCTCCCGTACAGCTGGGTGATGAACGTTCCGTTATTCATCTCCGCGATCCTTGCCATTTATTACGCGGCAGGCCTGTTTGGTGAAGTTAAAAACACGGTTTTCAGGCTTGGAATTGCCCTCTTCATGATCGGACTGGCCTTCTTGGCCGGGGTGGCGCTCTTCCCGGAGGGGACTGAGCCTCACTACCACGTCAGCTGGGGTTTCTTTCTGGCCGGAAGCGTCGGATATCTGATAGCAGGAGCCGGCCTATGGCTCGAGGGCATGCGGAAGTTTGGAGCCTTCACGACCCTGCTTTTCACCGCCGAGGTTCTCCTCGCGAGATGGGCGTTTAATACCTTCAGCGGCGTTGCTATCGCCGAGTTCATCGGAATTTTCGCTATGATAATCTGGCACTACTCCCTGATGGGAACACTTCTAAAAGCAGGGTTTTTAGGGACTAGGGATTAACAAATAGCGGTGATCGGTATGCTCAGGACAGACCTTTCCGGCAGGTTAGCCTTTACAACGGCCTCAAGCAAAGGCATCGGCTTCGGCGTCGCGAGGGTTCTGGCAAAGGCCGGCGCGGACGTGATTCTGCTGTCGAGAAGCGAGGAAAACCTGAAGAAAGCTATGGAGAAAATTAAAGCCGAGAGCGACGTTGAAGTCCACTACATAGTTGCCGACCTAACCAAGCGGGAAGACCTTGAGAGAACCGTTAAAGAACTCAAAGACATTGGGGAGCCCGACGTGTTCTTCTTCTCAACCGGTGGCCCAAAGCCGGGCTACTTCATGGAGATGAGGATGGAGGACTGGGAGAAGGCCGTTGAGCTGCTCCTCTATCCAGCGGTTTATCTCACCAGAGCCCTCGTCCCCGCGATGGAGAGAAAGGGCTTTGGGAGGATAATCTACTCGACCAGCGTCGCCATAAGGGAGCCGATACCGAACATAGCTCTCAGCAACGTTGTGAGGATCTCAATGGCGGGCCTCGTGAGAACGCTCGCGAAGGAGCTCGGGCCGAAAGGCATAACCGTCAACGGCATAATGCCCGGAATAATAAGAACCGACAGGATGGTACAGCTTGCAAAGGACAGGGCGGAGAGGGAAGGAAAGACCGTCGAGGAAGCCCTAGCCGACTACGCGAAGCCGATACCCCTCGGGAGGCTCGGCGAGCCGGAAGAGATAGGTTACCTTGTAGCATTCCTTGCAAGCGAGCTTGGGAGTTACATAAACGGCGCCATGATTCCTGTCGATGGGGGAAGACTTAACTCCGTCTTCTGAGATGGCGTCTCTTTTTATAACTACCTACTGAACCGGTTCAAAGTGTAGGTGACGGAGTTTTGCCTTCACGGGAATTTTTGTAGCATTCACTGCATACCTGTTGCCCAAATCGGTGCCTCTGGTGGTAATGGCCTGGATACCCTGGGTGGGATTTGGGATTGTGGTTTTTTGCTCCGCAGTGCTTAGGATAATCAAAAATAAACGTCAGGGGCATAAGCCCTCTTCTCTATGAAGTTACCGATAAGTCCCGGTAGGCGTTACTTTTTTCTCTTGAAAGTCTCGCCCTTTAGGGCGGGAGGAGGTCAGACTTCCACGTCCCACAGTGCCAGCCCGTTCTCCTGCGGTTTTCTCTCAAGGAGTTCTCCGAGGAGCTCCTGTATAAAGACCTCAGCCACAAAGACCTCACCTTCAATGAGGTGGCCCCCGTAAAGCATGCCGTCGGAGTCCCCAAGGGCAACATGGATATGTGCGAACGGCTCGCCGTCCTTTACGCTTATGTTGCCCAAAAGGGAGACCAGCTCATAGGTTCCTCTGAGCGCAATGATTTTGTACTCCCCTGCTTCTTCATCAAAGTAGCCTATCTTTGGATTCCTCAGGGTACCAATGGCACTAACCGTCCCGATGAGGATGTTGTTTTTCTTTGCAAACCGGTTAATAAATTCAAGGAACTCTTCCCCCTCTGGAATCCGGAAGAGGAAATTCCGCCCCCTTGAAAACCTCACGGCACTCACCTCAAAGCTAATAAGCGCACCTCGATTTAACCGTTTGGGTGGAAGGCGATGGATATTAAGAAAACCGTAATGGCAGTACTCCCGGAAATCCCCGAGCTTGAGGAAGTTGACTTCTCAAAGTACTCCACCCCCTACTGGAGCGTTCTTGCGGAGTTTGAGAGAAGTGGCAGGAGGGGGCTCGTTGAGTTCCAGAGGTTCGTTGAGGAGAACGGTGAGGGAACGCTCGTCGGCAGGCTCTTAATCTCGATCCTCCAGTACCTGCTCATCAGATACCGCCGCTATGGCGAGTACTCCACCGTGAAGCCTGCCGTCAAGATATTCATTACACTCAAGGGCTGGCTCAACGAGAACGGCTATGAAGGAGACTGGCTCAAAATACTCCACAGCTTCATAGGATACCTGGTGGACATGATGCCCGCCATAGCGGAGCATGAAGAGTGTGATGTTGCCAACGCGTACCTGACCCTGATCCACAGCCTGACCATTGAAGCGGAGGATACGTTCACGGAGGAATACTACGCAGAGCTCGAAGAAAAAGCCTCCTCAAATCTCAGAAACCTGCGGGAAAAGTGCGGTATTGACGGAGAAACAGCAAAAGAAAACGGAAAGGGCTGTTAGATAAGCCAACAAAACTCATCTCTCAAGGGTTACCTCTGCGTAGCTCCTTGGATCCTCCCAGATTTTTACACGGATTTTCTTTACGTTGTCCCCTGCCTTCTCCGCTATTCTCTCCGCGAACCACTCGGCTATGTACTCCGCCGTAACGTTGGGCTTGTCCAAGATTACTGATTCGTCCTCGGGAAGTTCGAGCCTCTTTCCGTTCTTCTCGATGATGAGCTTGCCGTTCCCCCTCTCAACGACCCAGTTCTCGCTCACCAGAATCCTATGGTCGAGGAGCTTTATGAGCCTGCTGAGGTGGTTGAAGTCAAAGATCATGCCGTTCTCATTAACGTCGCCCCATATCTCGACGTCAACGTTGTACGTGTGGCCGTGAATCCTGAGGCATTTGCTCTCATAGGGGAGTGCAAGAAAGTGCGAGCTGTCAAAGTCCTTGTGCCAGCCTATCTTCCTCTCGGAAAGTCTAAACGCCATTTTTCCCACCAGGTTAACTTGGGAGTGGGGGATTATAACAGTTACTGCCTAATCAGCCTTCAAAACCTTCGAACCTATCAAATATTTTCCCGTTTAATAAGGGCCTCGAAGAGGCCACCATAAGGCGACCCGATGAGATGAGGGGTTTCACGTTACCCTCTGGCATTAGAGGGTTGACGCCGGTAGGCGTCCTTTCAAGGACTGCTCAACGAGCAGTCCAAAACTCTGAAGGGTGGCTTTTGAGTAATAACCCCAATCCGCTCTGCGGTAGGGGTAACGGGCCCGAGACCGGGCCTGTGGGCCGAGCCGAAACTCGCGAGGGGAGGAGGCCAGTGGAGGCGGAAAGCCTATAAAGTGGAGCGTCGTTAGGATATCCGATAACTATGCCGATGGGAATGGGGCCGGGCAGGGGCCGCGGAAGGGGCAGAAGAAGGAAGATGAGGATGATCGGATTCGTGCCAGAGGTTAGACATTTCTATCCCGCGCTGCCGCCCGTTGGACAACCCAAACCGCCGATTTTCATGACCTACGAGGAGTTCGAAGCGCTCAGACTGGTAGACCATGAAGGCCTAACGCAGGAAGAGGCAGGGAAGAGGATGGGCGTCTCCAGGGGTACGGTGTGGAGGGCGCTGAGCTCAGCTAGAAAAAAGGTTGCTCAGATGCTGGTTGAGGGAAGGGAGCTTATCATCCTGCCGCAGGGCAACGAGGTTCCCAAAGGGATGACTGAAGAAAAGCCGTGAGAAGGCCTACTGGCCGGATTAAACTCTTTTACTGGATTTCCTGGCGATTAGAGTCCCCTCAATGCCTTATTGTTTTTAGGCTTTCCTAATTTCCGTGTCAGATTTTATCTCTCAAATTTTTGGGTGAATTATAACCATGTGAAAAAGTAATTTATATGAGAACTTACAGAATTGAAATAATAACGCTTATAAAAAGTTAGAATAAAAGTATTTTGATTAATTGTATATTTTCGAAATATAATGGAAAAATAAAAATACTATTTAAAACATTAAAAAATCTGAAAAATCTACTACTGTAAAAAATAAATTCTGGTAAAAGAGTATACATCCAGACATCAAGCCAATGGATTAAACCCCAGTTTGGGGAACATCACTGAAAGCCAGGATAGTCACTATAAGTCCAGACAACACAAACCAAAATTTGGTTACGAATAAAGGTGGTTCCTCTGAGCGGGCGTGAGAGCGCTACAGACACTATGAATGGCCCAAGGAAGCCCAGAAACAGAGGGGCACGGGCACGAGTCTGCCACGGTTACCTGTCTTGAATTGCCCTATAACAGAGCTGATCCGCAAGAGTTTATGCCCCACTATACAAAGGGCCCTAACAACTGCAGGGATCTTTTACTCACTTAAATGTCTGTTGCCTTACTTTTGACAATCATAGTCCTGTGGGATTCCCCTTAAAATGACCAATCCTGTACTTCAGAATTGGATATAATGTACCTTATATCCAAAATTAAAGTACAATCATGTTCATAGAAAGGACAACGGATGCACACGTTCCACCAGTTCCCAGCGCTTGGAGTCTACCCCTCCGCACATCCCTAAATCGACACTAACCAGCGGATGAAGGTTTCCACTATAGTGGGGCAACTCAGGGAACTATAAAGTTCCGCCGTTATTGACCCCTCCTGCTGCTTTATGGAGATTCCTTGATGAAACCAGTAAGCCCGTGCCAGGATTTCGGCACCATATATACCATCTTTAATTGTAACCGAATTTTGTTCCATGAAAGCCCGATCTCAGAATAAACTTTTAGCACTCTGGGATTAATTAACAACGTCCCCCTTAAGGGTTCATGGGAAAGAATGTACTGCAGTATAGGTAGAGTCGTACCCTTCATCGAGAAGCGCCATCCCCTTAGCATAGACACTCCTGTACACCTATTCTCATTTGTACTACCCCGGATGGTCAAAAATCACCGAAATTTAATTTTCTAAATTGTAAGTTATAACCGATAAATAATGATAATAAAAGACAAACATTTAAGATACCAAAAATAAAACGATAAAAATGAGACATAATTATAATTAAATTAAAAAGTAAAAATTTAGCAAAAAATTTGAGAGTCATTTGGCATCATCAGGCCAAAAATTCAAAAAGAGTATTGTGGCGTTAAATCAAATAAAAAGGGATTAAAGCCCTTCTTTTCGCTCTTTCTCCTTTATATAGGCAATTACGTTATCGACTATCTGCGGTGCCATGCCTATGTAGTTCTCCGGCTTCAGGCTCTCAAAGTCTTCCTCGCTGAGGAACTTTCTGACCTCCTCATTCTCCTTCGCGATCTCCATAAGGTCCCTCTTCTCGTAGAACGCCCCCATCGCCAGTCTTCTCACCAATTCATGCGCCTCCTGTCTTCCCATGCCTCTCTCAGTAAGCTTGAGCATGAGTGGCTCGGCCATTATGAGGTTGTGAGTCATGTGGAGGTTCCTCTTAATGTTCTCCGGGAAGAACTCCAGCCCGGAGAGGACCTTCTTCATGCTCTTGAGCATCTCGTCAAGCAGGACAAAGCTCTCAGGAAGGATAACGCGCTCGACAGAGGAGTTCGTCAGATCCCTCTCGTGCCAGAGGGGATTGTTGAGCAGTGCAGGAATGACGTTGGAGTAGAGAACCCTCGCCAGGCCGCTCACCTTTTCGCTCAGTATGGGGTTCCTCTTGTGGGGCATTGTTGAAGAGCCCACTTGCCTCTTCCCAAAGGGCTCGCTGATTTCAAGTATCTCCGTCCTCTGAAGGTTCCTTATCTCCAGGGCAATCTTGTCAAGGGTCGAGGCGATGAGAGCCAAAACCATCATAAGCTCCGCATAGACATCGCGCTGGATTATCTGGCTGCTTATTCTGGCAGGCCTGAGACCGAGATCCTCCATCACAAGGCGCTGAATTTCAAGGCCCTTATCTCCAAAGCTCGCCATCGTCCCGACGGCGCCGCTCATCTGACCGACCAAAATTCTTTTCTCCAGCTCTTCTATCCTGTCTATATGCCTCTGTATCTCATCGAGCCATAGCGCAAACTTCATGCCGTAGGTCGTTGGAACCGCGTGCTGACCGTGGGTCCTTCCTATGCAGACGGTGTACTTGTGCTCTCCGGCAAGGTTCTTGAGGATCGAGCGTATCTCCCTGAGGTCGTTCTTCACAATCTCCAAGCTCTCCTTTATGAGGAGGGCATTGGCAGTGTCTATTATATCATTGGAAGTAGCGCCGAGGTGAACGTATTTTCCATGATCGCCGCAGACCTCGCTAAGGGCCTTAACGACGGCCATTATGTCGTGGTGTATCTCGGCCTCAATTTCTTTAACCCTCTCAAGCCTTACCCACTTTGTGTTGGCCCTCTCCGAGATAACCCGTGCACTCTCCTCGGGTATATTCCCGAGCTTCGCATGAGCCCTCGCCAACGCTGCCTCAACGTCGAGGAGCTTCTGGAGCTTGTTCTCCTCGTCCCAAATTCTTCTCATCTCCTCGCTACCGTATCTGTAATCAATGGGATGAACGGCCATTTTATCACCAGATATATGGCAATTTAAAGCCATTAAAACCTTTCGCTTAACATGAATTTGCAGGAGCATGGATGAACACTTGATTAATTCATTAAAGCCACAGGATTGTCCAATAAAGCAGGGAAAATACCGAAAAGTATTTAACCAAAATCCCACGACAGGTTAACGACAAAATTCCCGGAGGTGCCAAAGATGGCAGAGGAGCATGTCGTCTACATCGGAAAGAAGCCGGTTATGAACTACGTCCTCGCCGTGATAACCCAGTTCAACGAGGGCGCTAAGGAGGTCAGCGTCAAGGCTCGCGGTAGGGCCATCAGCAGGGCCGTTGACGTCGCCGAGATCGTCAGGAATAGGTTCCTCCCAGAGGTCAGAGTCAAGGAGATCAGGATCGGTACCGAGGAGCTCCCGACTGCCGACGGCAGGACCGCCAACACCTCGACCATCGAGATTATCCTTGAGAAGCCGTGAATTTAGGTTCCCTTTCCTTTTACTCTCACGCTATTCTGGTAACTTCAAGCTCGCTTGAAGCTGTGAAAAGCTTTAATATGTCCCCGCCGTATTCTTCCCGGGTGGCGCCGCTTGGACTATGAAACCATAGACATCCACGATGAAAGGGCGAAAGAACTCGCACAGATACTGATAAACGAAAAAGCGATAGCCATCCTTCATCTTCTAGAGGATCGGGCCCTTTCGATGAGTGAGATATCCCGCGAACTGGAACTTCCAATTTCAACTGTGTCATATCATGTAGACAAGATGCTTAAAGTCGGCCTCATCGAAGTTGCGGGGAAGAAGTACGGGAAGAGACTGCAGGAGGTCAAGCTTTACAGGGCATCCAACAGGCCGATTCTTCTCGTCCCGAGAAAAAGCGTCGCCAAGGTAAAGAAGAAGGCGATTCTCGGTTTTGAGAGGCTCCATGTCATCAGCCTTTCGATAGCCGGCCTCATTTCCGCTGGAGTGTACGCTATTTCAAAGGACCTGCTGGCCCCTATGGTGAGATCGGGAGCCAACACCACATACGAGGCTGGCAACATGACGGTAATGTCAACGCCCGAAAAGTCGATAGTTCCGATGGCAGTTAACACGAGCACATCTGCAATCCCCCAGGCAACGACGTCACCAATCCATGCAGTGGAGAGTGCAGGTTCAAACGTCCCAATAATTCTCGCCGTTGCGGCGTTCGTCTTAACGTTTCTCCTTGCCTCACACTTCCTGAGGCGCCGTCTTTGAAGAAAGCTTTTTAAGTTTCTCTCCTAACCCCCGTTGGCGAGGTGATAAAATGGCACCTAGGATAGCCGTGGGACAAGTGGTTAAGAGGAAGGCAGTCATCGTCAAGCCGGACGACACCGTCCACAGAGTCGCCAGAATCCTCTCAAAGAACAAGGTAGGGAGTGCCGTTGTGGTTAAGGGCGACGAGATCGTTGGAATAATAACCGACCGCGACATACTCGACAAGGTCGTCGCAAAGGGACGCGATCCGAAGACCGTCAAGGTCGAGGAGGTCATGACCAAGAAGCCAATAACAATCGAGGACGACTACGACATAAGCGATGCCATTGACAGGATGATGGAGAAGGGCATCAGGAGGCTTCTTGTTACCAGGCTCGGAAGGCCGATAGGCTTTGTTACCGCCGCTGATCTCCTCGCTGCGCTCAACACTTACAGCAGCGAAGAAGAGACCGAAATGGAGGAAGAGACCGAGGTCTACGGAATCTGCGAGCTCTGCGGACAGTACGGCCCGCTCTACAAGGTCTACATAGAGGGCGGCGAGAAGTGGATATGTGAGAGCTGTAAGGACAGCCTCAACCTCTGACTCCCTTCAGTTCTTTCATAACTTCATCGAGCACCTCAGCGAAGGCCCTGTTTCTGTTCTCGACGCTCAGTGTATGAAGTTTCCCAAGGGGGCGGAACTTGTCGGCCATTTTTCTGTGGACGACGGCCAAGAGGGGCTTTTCCGACTTCAGAACCTCGCCAACAACGCAGATGAACTCATCGCTCTTGTACTCCATCGGGCCGATCTCATCGATGACTATCAGATCCGCCTCAACGAGCGCCCTTCTTATCGCCGAAACGCCGACGCGGTTTATCTCATCGATGTGGACAACGTACTTCCCGAAGGGAACCCCTGGCAGACGCGAAGCTCCACGGAGGCTCGCGAGGGTTCCCTCTTCACCCGTGTCGAGTGCGGTGATCTTGAATCCCACGCGCCTTCCTCCCCTCCGCACTTCTTTCGTGATCATTCCACCGACGAGGTAGCCCCAGCGGTCGGCTTCCCTCGCAACCCTCTCCACCAGCGTTGTCTTCCCGACTCCCGCCGAACCGGTCACGAATATCCTCAGCGTCATTTCAACCACCGAAGGAGATTTAAGCTCCTCCCTTAAACCCTTTGGGGTGGTGGCTGTGGAGGTAAGATACAGGCCAGAGGAGCTGACGAGACTTCCGAGAAGCGTGAGGTATGAGAAAGGAAAGGTCATCATGATCGACCAGACCCTTTTGCCGGGGGAGTTCAAAACGATAGAGCTGACGACCGTTGACCAAGTCGCGGAAGCGATAGTCACGATGAAGGTCCGCGGTGCGCCGGCGATAGGCGCGGCTGCCGCTTTCGGCCTGGCTCTCTACGCGGACACAACGAAGGCCAAAACCAAGGACGAGTTCATGGACGGCTTTTATCGTGCCTACGAGGGGCTCAAGAACACGAGGCCGACGGCTGTAAACCTCTTCTGGGCCCTCAACAGGATTAAAAAGCTCGTGGAGGAGAACCTTGAAAGCCCGCTCGGTGAGATTAAGAGGATTATTGTCGCCGAGGCTCAGAAAATAGCGGACGAGGATGTTGAAGCAAACCTCAGGATGGGACACTACGGAGCCGAGGCCCTGCCGGAGGGAAACGTTCTCACCCACTGCAACGCCGGAAGCCTCGCAACTGTCCAGCTCGGAACGGTTGGAGCCGTTCTGAGGGTAATGCACAAGGACGGAACGCTGAAGCTCCTCTGGGTGGACGAGACGAGGCCCGTCCTTCAGGGCGCGAGGCTTTCCGCGTGGGAGTATCACTACGACGGCATTCCGCTAAAGCTGATAACCGACAACATGGCCGGTTTTGTGATGCAGCAGGAGAAGGTTGACGCGATAATAGTCGGTGCCGACAGGATTGTAGCGAACGGCGACTTCGCCAACAAGATTGGCACTTACACACTAGCAGTTCTCGCGAAGGAGCACGGGATACCGTTCTTCACGGTCGCACCGCTGTCAACGATTGACATGAGCCTCAAGAGCGGGAAAGAGATACCCATAGAGGAGAGGAAGCCGGAGGAAGTTCTCACCTGCGGTGGCTGTAAGATTGCCCCAGATGTGGACGTATACAACCCTGCCTTCGACGTCACGCCCCACAAGTATCTCACTGGAATAATCACGGATCAGGGCGTTGTCTACCCGCCCTTCGAGAGGAATTTGAAGAGGCTTTTCAAGGAAGAACCGTGAAGCCTTCCTTTTCCGCGGCGTTTTTCAATCTTTCATCAAAGGTGGCAAAGATCGAGGCCTCATCTTTAATCCTTAGGGCAGATGCAAGTTGCAGGGAATCCAGGGTTTTAAGTCCATGTTTGAGAACAAGGGAGATCGCAAGGCTTATGGTCTCGCTTGAGATTGTAACGACCACATAGTCTTCAAGGTCTGAGTAAAACCTTTCAAGAACCCAATCAAGCTTGCGTTTTGTGAGTTCCCCACTAAGAAATCGCCTGTTTAGTGCCGATGTCATTTCAAGTATGGCCAGCTCTGAAATAGCAACGATGTAATTTCTCATAAGCTCATTAACAATTGAACTTCCGCGTTCGATATGGTAACGTTTCACAAGCGCGCTGGTATCAAAAAACGCTACCTCCACTCCTCATCCCTCTCTCTGAGAATCTCACCGCTAAGTTCGCCCTTGACGGATTTCAAAATCTCCCTAACTTCATCGATTGGAGGAGCTTTTTTCAAGAACCTTTTCAGGTGGGGGTAGGTTATCATGAGCTGAACGCGCCTCGCTGAGAGGGGCATGGCATCACCGGTTAAAGTTTAGCCATCAACCAATAAAACGTTTTCCCCAGAGCACCCCTCTAAGCTGTTCCAAGGGAGACCTCTTTTCCTCAACGACCTCCTCAACAAAAACGCCCTTTATCTCCCCGATTTCTTCCTCTATGGCCGGCAGGAGGAGGCCGAGAAGTTCCAATGGCTCAAGGCAGTTGCAGTCGGTGGAATACTCAAAGGGTTCTTCGGAAAGCTCGACCCGGAGCGACACTCCGCCGCCAGTTTTCAGCACCTCAAAGGGAAACGTGCCGTTTTCTGCAATTATCTTACCTTTAACACGCATCATCCCCTAAATTGAGCCCCAGGATTAAAGGGTTTCTTAATCGGAAGGTTTTAAACCGGTGGTTAAACCCTCCGAGAACGTTAAAAGCTCTCCATCCAACTTAATCCCGGTGGTGGGGATGTTCTGGCTGAAAACCCGGATAATTGAGGGAGAGGGAAGTTTGAGCCGTCTCTCCAGGGAAGTCAAAGGCCACGAGCGCGTTCTTATCCTTGCCAGCGGTTCGATGAAGAGGCACGGCTTCCTGAGCGAGGCCGAGGACTACGTGAAGGAGGCCGGTGCGGAGGTCTTCTCGATAGCCGGTCTTCCGGCGGAGCCGAGCGTCGAGGTCATAGAGGAGTTCCTGCCCAAGGTGCGGGAGTTCGGGCCGGATCTTCTCGTGGCTATGGGTGGGGGGAGCGTGATAGACACCACCAAGGCCCTTAAAGTCTTCTATGACGCGCCAGAGCTGAACTTTGGGGAGATTGCCTTCATAGACAGGTTTTCGAAGCCAAAGCCTGTCCCCAGGCTCAAAACACTCCTCATAGCGATACCCTCGACGAGCGGAGCCGGTAGTGAGGTTTCGGGGGCGAGCGTGCTGAAGAAGGGCGGCGTCAAATACAACATAGTCACCCCCGAGATAGCACCCGACGTTGCCATACTCGATCCCAGGTTGCCGAGGACGATGCCCCCTGAAGTCGCGAGGAATTCCGGCCTTGACGTCCTCGTCCACGGGATAGAGGCCTACACGACGAAAGTTGCCAGCCCCTTCAGCGACGCCATGGCGATCAAGGCGATAAAGACCGTTTACAGGTGGTTGCCCTTGTCAGTTAAGGGCGACGAAGAGGCCAGGGCGAGGGTCCACTACGCGGCGACGATGGCGGGGATAGCTTTCCTCAACGCGCGCCTCGGCCTGTGCCATGCTATGAGCCACAAGGCGGCGTGGATTGGCCCTCACGGCCTACTCAACGCGGTATTCCTCCCCTACGTGATGGAGTTTAACGCAAGCAAAAGCGACTACGCGAGGAGACGCTACGCTGAGATAGCGAGGGAGCTCGGCTTCCAGACAGCTAAAGACCTCATTGAGGTTGTCAAGGAGCTCAACGAGATGCTTGGCGTTCCAAAACTGGGCGAGCTGGTTGACGAGGAGACGTTCGCCTCGAAGGTCGAGGAGATGGCCGAGAAGACCTACCACGACGGGCTTATAGCCTTCAACCCGGTCGAGCCGAAGCCAGAGGAGATAAAGGAGCTTTACCTCAAGGCATACAGGGGAGAATGAAAAGAGAAATCAGCCGACGGTTATTTCCTTTTCTCCACCGTTTTCAACCTCGCGAATCTTTCCGCCCTTCATGACCTCCACTATGGCAAGGCTCAGCAGGGCGAGGAAGAGGTATATTCCAGCGGAAGTGCCGAAGAGCACCTCGTAGGCTTTCGTCGTTGGCACCTTTATCTGCACCCAGCTCGGAGCACCCGGCGGGTGGAAGAGGATGTAGTAGGTGCTCATAACCGTTCCGGCTATGGCTGGTCCCCACGTCGAGCCAAAGTTTCTGAACAGGCTGTTGGCACCGGTCGCCACACCCATGACCCTCGGCGGGACGCTGAAGACGAGCACGTTGATGAGGGAGATGTTCATCAGAGTTATTCCAGCGCCAACGTAGGTTATCAGTCCAACGAAGGCCCAGAGGTGGTTCGGCGGAAGGTTCGGGGCGTACTTCGCGAGTATTCCAAGTCCAGAACTTGCTATCAATGCGCCAGTTATTGCGAGGGGCTTTGCCCCAACTTTCGGCATTATCCTGCCTGCGAGGGGAGCTACGATCAGCATCGCGAGGGCCATTGGGGTCATGAGCAGGCCACTCTCAAGGATGCTCTTGCCGAAGCCGTATGGGGGCATCATCTGGAAGATGTAAGTGTTGGCCTGGCTCATCATCGAGATTCCAAAGGCCGCGAACATTATCCCAAGGTTCACTATGGCCGGGTTTCTGGAGGATATTATGTCAAGCGGAATCAGCGGGTTTTTCGCGCGCTTCTCCCAGAGGACAAGCAGAAAGGCACCGACTACCGAGACCGCAAAGAGGGCGAGCGTTTCCCTCGCGGTCCAGCCGACGTTCGGGGCACGGGTTACCGCAACCAGAGCAGGCACGACGGCCCAGACCAGAAAGATTACCCCTGGCCAGTCGATCTTCCCTGGATTCACGTAACGGCTCTCGCGGAGGATTTTCCATGCGAGGATGAACATCAGAACCGCAAAAGGTGCCGCCGAGTGGTAAGTCCACCTCCACCCCCAGTTCTGGGTGACGTAAGCACCCAAGGGAAGCGCAATGACCATCCCAACTCCAAACATGGCGCTTATCATTCCCTGAACCTGAGGCACCATCTCCGGAGGAAACTCCTCACGGACGAGGGAAAAGGCGAGGGGAAATATCGCCATGCCGAAGCCCTGTATAGCCCTCGTGAAGAGGAGCCACCCGAAACTCGGTGCAAAGCCGTTGAGGATAACGCCGAGGGTGTAGAAGCCGAGGGCAACCAAGAACATCCTCTTTTTGCCGTACATGTCGCCGAGCTTTCCAAACAAAGCCACGCTCACCGTTCCGACGAGGAGGTAGATGGTCAGAATCCAGCTGACGTCGTTGGGGTTTACGGCAAATTCTTTCTGGATAGTTGGAAGTGCAGGGGTAAGCATCGCCTCGGTGTACATGACGAGCAGTGGGAGGATGACGACGACGAGCATCGCTTTTTTTGCATAGCTTAGGTCGTAGGCTTCGCCGTTCCTCTCGATTATCACCGTTCATCACCGATGTATCGGACGATATATCGCTTATAAAGTTAGCGGTAGGGGTTATAAACTCGTGGAACAAACCAAAAGATGGGTGAGTGCATGTCTGAGGTAATACCGGGAATATACCGAAAGGGGGAACTCATCTTAATTGATGGAAAGGAACTCCACGAGGGAGATACCATTACTGTCAGGATACTCACCCGGAAGGAACTGGTTGAAAGGCTGGCCGGAATCCTCGGCGAGGGAAGGGCGAGCGAGGTGGAAGAGTACCTGGAGGAACTCAACGAGAGGTTTTAGGCCATTAATGAACGCTTTGGAGATGTTTTTGTGCTCGTGCTCACCTCAATCGGGAGGTTCCCTCACGAAAGCCTCATCCTTTAGGGATGGGTTGACCAGATATTAGGGAATATTGGAACGAAGAGTTAAGGATTTTGGCGCTTTAGGTTTTATTCTTTATTGTGCATCATGAGAAACTCTTTGGGATTGAGGATGTAGAATTCGTGGCTATTCAACTTGAATTTTTTGTTCTTGTCCCTCATTTTCAGCAGGTGTTTTCGATCGTACGTTATCAGAAACTCAGCCTTTGAGTTGTACACCACGTCGAGGAACGGAACATCCCTCGGGTCATGAACCGTCTCAAGAAGAGCCTTCGAGTTTTGGAAGGAGCGCTTTACGGTAACTCTTGTGGACATGGCCAGAACGGCATCAATTCTTGTCCTTGAGATTGCAGGAGGAATTCGCTTGGCAACTTTTGGGTACGTCGCGACCCTATAGTACTCGCTTTTAGTTGAACCGGAATAATAGTGCCGGACTTTTCCCTCTGCAAGAAGTCTCACCACGTCGAAAGCATGGCCTTTCGGAGAAAGGAGTGCAGCTATTAGAACTGAAGTGTCAATGACTATTCGAGGCCGAGTTCCTTCAGCTTTTTCTCTATTCGCTGCCATTTCTTTATCTCCTCCCTGGCCTTGTAGTAAAGCCTGACTGCGCCCTCTTCATTCATTGCAGGTTCCTCATTGCCCCATTCCTCAATGATTTTTTTGGCCTTTTCCTTCGTCACTTTCATTCGGGTCTTTTTGAGCTTCTCAAGGTTGGCCTTCCACTCGTAGTACTCAAGGAGCTCCTTTGGGGAGACCCCAACGGCCTTGGCGACTTCCTCTATGAGGAGCCTTACACCTTCTGAATTCCTCACACTGACGGCCATTCATCACACCTTAAAGGGGTTGAAGAAAAGGAATGTTATTAACTTTTCTTTAGCGGTACACTATCATCGGCTCAGTGTAGCACACACTGACCATTGATACTTTGCACACATTTTGAGTTCTTCGGTTCCCGGAAAACATAGTCAATGAAATGAAAACCCGGCTTAACGTTTTGGGACACAGTAAAGTTCAAGAGGTGAAGATTCTCCCTTAAACCATGCACCCCCTCCTCAGAAAGGCCATCAGGGAACGCTTCGGGAAGCTAAACCGCCTCCAGCAGGATTCCTTCAGGGAGGTTAGCTCCGGGAAGAGCGTTCTGATCATCGCCCCCACCGGTTCCGGCAAAACCGAAGCGGCCGTTCTGCCCGTCTTCAGTGAAATCCTTGAAGAGGGGCTTAAACCGATTTCAGCCCTCTACATAGCCCCACTCAAGGCCCTCAACAGGGACCTGCTTGAGAGGCTCGAATGGTGGGGAAAGAAGCTGGGAATAACGGTTGAGGTGAGGCACGGCGATACATCAGCCTACAGGAAGGCAAAGCAGACAAAGAACCCTCCGGGGATGCTCATCATAACCCCGGAAACGCTGGGCGTTATTCTGACGGTTAAGTCGCTCAGGAAACATCTTGAGAACGTCAAGTTCGTGATTGTTGACGAGATAGCCGAGCTGGTCGATAACAAGCGCGGTGCCCAGCTCCTCCTCGGCCTTGAGCGGTTGGCCGAGATAGCGGACTTCAGGAGGATAGGCATGACGGCAACGGTGGGCAACGAAGAGGAAGTTAGGGAGTGGCTGAAAGCCGATATCATAGTGAAACCTTCCTGGAAGAAACACTACCGCTTCCACGTGCTGTATCCATCCCCTACGGAAGAGGACGAAAAGCTCGGCCGGGAGCTGAGCCTTTCACCCGAGATAGCATCTCGCTTGCGGCTCCTCTGGGAGATAGTTGAGGGGCACGGAAAGGCCCTCATATTCACCAACACGCGCCAGTTCGCGGAGATCTTAACCCACCGGCTGAAAGCATGGGGGAAGCCGGTTGAAGTCCACCACGGCTCACTTTCGAGGGAAGCCAGAATTAAGGCGGAGAAAGCTTTGAAAGAGGGCAGAATCAAAGCCTTAATCTGCACCTCCTCGATGGAGCTTGGCATAGACATAGGCGACGTTGACGTTGTAATCCAGTACATGAGTCCAAGGCAGGTGAACAGGCTCGTCCAGCGCGTCGGTCGGGCCAAGCACCGCATAGGTGAAGTCAGCGAGGGCTACGTCATAACCTCCAACGTTGAGGACTACATCCAGAGCCTCGTCATAGCGAAGCACGCCCTTGAGGGTCGCTTTGAGGCCGTCGAGCCGATTGGAGGTCTGGACGTCCTGGCGCACTTCGTCGTCGGCCTGCTCATCGAGTACAAGAAACTCCCGCGCGAGAGGCCCTACGAGATAGCAAAGAGGGCCTACGTTTACCGGGATTTGAGCTGGAGCGATTACCTCGACGTTCTCCGCGTTTTGGAGGATGCCCGGCTGATAGGCTACGACGAGGAGAAAAACCTTCTCTACCTGAGGAGGGGGGCCTTCCAGTACTACTACGAGAACCTTTCGACGATACCGGACGAGGTCTCGTGGAGGGTCTTCGATGCTGGAAGCGGGCACGTCATAGGTCGCTTAGACGAGAGCTTTATCATGGATCTGGAGGAGGGCATGGACTTCGTGATGTCCGGCAAAAGCTGGATAGTGCTCAAAATAGACGACGAGGCAAGGCTTTTGAAGGTCAAGGAGAGTAAAAGCCTTGAGAGCGCGATACCGAGCTGGGAGGGCGAGATGATCCCCGTTCCCTTCAGCGTTGCCCTCGATGTCGGCCGGCTGAAGAGGGAGCTGGCTTTCGACTTCGAGAAGGGGCTCAAGCTTCTGGAGGGGGTCGATTTCAGCGAGGAGGAGCTGAGGAGGGCCTTTGGGGAAATCAGGGACGAGCCATTCTCAACCGACCGCGACATCGTCGTCGAGAGCACGCCCAAGGCGCTCGTCATCCACGCCGATTTCGGGAACAGGGCCAACGAGGCTCTGGGGAGATTAGTTCACTCGCTCCTGATCCTGCGCTACGGGAGAGTCTTCTCCGTCCGCTCACAGGCCCACGCGGTAGTCTTCAAGACTCCCTTCCAGCTGAACCCGGAGGAGGTGAAGGGCTACCTCTATCAGGAGCCCGAAACTCTGGAGTTCATAGTGGCGAGAGCCCTCAGGGACTCACACGCCTACCGGTGGCGCATGCTGAACGTGGCGAAGCGCTTCGGCGCTTTGAGAAGGGACGCGAAGATAAGGAGAATCGAGAGGCTCTTCGAGGGGACGGTTATTGAGAGAGAAACCCTCAACGAGCTCTACCACGACAAGGTAGATGTGAAGAAGGGGAAGCTGGTTCTTGAGATGCTCAAGAGGGGCACGATGAGGGTGAAGACCGAGCTCAGGAGGGAGCCTTCGACTCCGGCTAAGCTCAACATGACGGTCGGCGGCGAGTTCCTGCTCTCCGGCGTCCTGGAGAGGGACGAGATACTTGAACTGTTCAGGGAGAGATTGCTCGACCACGAGGTCGTTTTAGTTTGCACCAACTGCGGCTGGCACTCGAAGACGAAGGTTGTAAGACTACAAAACATAAAGCTGAGGCAGTGCCCTCGCTGCGGCTCAAAGATGCTCGCCGTTGCCCACCCGATCGACGCGGAAGAGTTTCTTCCCGTTCTGGAGAAAGTTCGCCACGGGAGGCCGCTGGAGCGGAAAGAGGAGAGAACCTACAGGAAGCTGTTGAAAGCCGCTGATCTGGTGGATTCCTATGGCTTTGAGGCTGTTTTAGCGTTAGCCAGCTACGGGACGGGGCCCGACACAGCAGCGAGGCTTCTGGCACAGTACAGAGGAGAGGCTTTACTTGTCGCTCTCATGGAGCGGGAGCGGCAGTTCATAAGGACGAGGCGCTTCTGGGTGGATAAGAGGGAGGAGAAGAACGAAGAGGGCCAATGATGGTTCAAGGCAGTGACTCCATAAAGACCATGTTCTCGTGAGGAAATCCTTAAATAGTTGCAACACGATTAGTCTAATCATGATGCAACAATTTGTGGACAGGGAGTACGAGATCAAAGCCTTAAGGAGGGCGTTTGAAAGCGAGAGGGCCGAGCTGATAGTGGTTTACGGCAGGAGGAGGGTCGGAAAGACAGCCCTCATTCTGAAGTCCGTCGAGGGGTTCAGGCACCTTTACTTCCTCGCGGACGAGAGAAGCGAGGGGGAGAACCTCGCGGAGTTCCGGAAAAAGGTTGCTGAGCTTCTAGGGGACGATGTAATAGCCCGTTCCGACCTTGACTGGGTCGAGTTGTTCCGCCTCCTTGGGGAGCGAGGAAAAGGAGTCGTCGTAATAGACGAACTCCCCTATCTCGTTGAGGGGAATCCCGCGTTCCCCTCGCTTCTCCAGAAGGCGTGGGATTTGCACCTCCAGAACTCAAGGGTTAAGCTCGTGCTCGTGGGTTCCTCAATTGGCATAATGGAGAGGCTCCTCGGCCACAAGAGCCCCCTCTACGGGAGAAGAACCATGCAGCTCGACGTTAAGCCGCTGAGGTACTGGCACGTTGGGGAGTTCCTTCAGGGCTATTCTCCGGAGGACTGGCTGAGGGTCTACGGCGTAACCGACGGGATCCCTGCCTACCTGAGGCAGTTTGATGAAAGATTGTCATTCTGGGAGAACGTCGAGAGGCTGTTCCTTCAGAAGGAAAGCCCCCTCTACACCGAGGCGGAGTTCCTCCTCAGGCAGGAGTTCAGAGAGCCCGCACGGTACTTCTCGATACTCAAGGCCATAGCCTTCGGGAAGACAAGCTTCGGCGAGATAGTGAACTTCACGGGCTTCGACAGGGGAACTGTTTCGCGCTACCTCGACAACCTTGCAAGGATAAGGGCAATAACCAAAGTTCACCCGGCCTTCGAGCCCGAAAAGAGGAGGAACGCCCGCTACGAGTTCGCTGACAACTACTTCCGCTTCTGGTTCCGTTTCGTCTATCCGAACAGGGAGAGGATTGAACGGGAGCTCTATGGCGAGGTTATTGAGGACGTTAAAGTAAACTTCGACCACTACATGGGACGGGTCTTTGAAACAGCCGCTGCCGATTTCCTCTGGAGAAAGTTCGCCTTCGAGAGAGGCGGGAGGTGGTGGAGCAGGGGCGAGGAGATAGACTTCGTGGGGCTGAAGAAGGGCAAAGCGTACTTCTTCGAGGTCAAGTGGAGTAAACTGACCTACCATGGAGCCCGCGAAGTCCTCAGAAGTCTTGAAAGAAAGGCGAGATACGTCAGAACAGGGACGAAGGAGATGCTGTTCGGCCTCATTGCAAGGGGTGTTGAGGGAAGGAAAAAGCTTGAAGAGAGAGGTTTCCTCGTCTTTGAGCTCGATGACCTGTTTGCCCTATAGCCCCCCCAGCCTTTCTGGTTCGTTCCTCTTTAGTTTTCCAATCTGGTAAAAAAGGAACAGTAATTGAGAAGGCACGGGTGTGATATGCACGCAATAACGTTTCAATGAAAATTTAGCCCCCCACCAGTAACTGGCGGGGTCTTCCTTAAAAAACATTGGCTCAAAAAGGGAAAAGCAAAGCTCACTCGCCCTTCCCGTAAATCTCGTTCAGCGCCTTCAGAAACTCGCTGGCGGTAACGACGTCCCTCACGTCGATGTGCTCGTTCTTCGTGTGAGATATGTCGAGGTTGCCCGGCCCGAAGACTATGGTTCTCGTCCCGTTGTACATGAAGTTTATCGCGTCCGTCCAGCTCCTCATTCCGCCGAACTCGTCTATGTCGGTAACTTCCATCGCCTTTTTGGCGAGCTGAACTATCTCTTCGTCCGGCTCAAGCTCGTAGCCGTCCCATATCTCAGTGTACTCGTATTTGAGAGTATACTCGTCGAATATCGGGTCGAGCAGGTCGAGTATGTCCTCGACTTCCTGGTCTGGTAAAAGCCTCGCCTCAAGCCGGCCCTTGCAGAGAGCGGGGATTAGATAGACCGGGTTCTCGCAGACGAGCTCCTGGATTCCGATGTGAGGATCGAAGTACTTGCCCTTCCTCTTGAAGGGTTCGAGGTTCTTCATCTCCTCCAGCATCTTATACGTTTCCTCTATAGCATTAAGGCCGCTCTCCGGACAGGCGCCATGAGCTTCTTTGCCGTCCACCTCAAAGTAGGCCTCGATGTTGCCGGCGTGGGCTATATGAACCTCTAAATCCGTCGGCTCAAGGACAACGGCCATCTTCGGCTTGTACCGCTCCATGAAGAGTGCAGAACCCCTTCCTCCGTGCTCCTCGTCGCTGACGAAAACTATGCCGACGTTGAGTTCCTTACCTTCCCTGCGCAGGTTCTCAAGCATAAGGAGTATAGCAGCGGCGCCGCCTTTGATGTCGCTCGCACCGGTTCCGTAGACGATGTTGCCCCTCACGAAGGGCTGGGCTCTAATCGGTATGGTATCAACGTGAACCTCGTAGAAGAGCTCGGCCTCAGGGTTGACGACCAGGTCTATTATCTCACCGTCGCTCTCGATGTGGACGTCGTAGTTCAGCCTGTGGAGAAACTCCATAATGTGGAGCATTATCCTGTCTTCCTGTCCAGAGGGAGAGGGTATCTTCAAGAGCTGAAGGAGTATCTCCTTGGCTCTCTCGGTCTTCATTTGGGTCACCTAATACCAGTTTTTCAGAGGGCCTTATAAACCCGCCCCAGGGTTTGAAGGTTTTCCTCAAACCCAGGGGCTAAGTATTTCGGGGCCTATTCTCAAACGGGTGGTTCCATGAACATCCTCATTACGGTTTCGGACGCGTCTCCCCCTGTCGTGTTGATGGGGACAATGCAGATGTCCGAAAAACGCCCTAAAACCCGCCTACCAAACTCCTTAAAGACGGTTTTGATGGGACTCGTGCTCCTCAACGTCCCCCTGAAGAGGGGTTGAAAAATGCTCAGGGAGATCAAGAAGGAGCTCGTGGAGTACATAAGCAGGAACACGGGTATCGATAAGGAAACGGTAGTTAGAGTCCTCCGAGCGGAGGAGGCTTTCTTTGTTCTCCAGCTTGAGAAGGCCCTTGGGGAGAACGGGAGGAATGAGTAATGTTCCCTTTCGTTATTTCAATCCATTCCCGTTCCTAACGGGGGGAGGAGTATGAGAAGGCTGGGAGCTTTCGTCATTGGAATGCTCCTTGTATTTAGCATTATGGGAACGTTTTACCCTGTGAAGGGAGAACAACAGTGCACGCCCGATAACCCGTGCTACATAACCCAGTGCACCATGATAACCCAGAGTGGCTACTACAAACTCGCAAACGACATAGTCGTGAACGATGTCAGCCAGCTGATACCAGTCCATTTTGACAACGAGGGAAACAACGCGGGTTTATCCTGCATAGCCATCTACTCAAAAGGCGTAATAATAGACGGAAACGGGAGAGCGATAATTCTAAAAATCCCCATGGAAGAAAGACCTCCCCTGGCCCTCTCGGCGGTCTATGTTGAAAGCGTCGAGACGTTTGCAATGGAAGAGGAGATAAGAAACCTCGTGATAGACGGCTGGGACGTAGGGGTGGACACGGGGGTAAGTGGACTCCGCTATACCGTTGAGGACATAATGAACCCAAGCCTGGAGGTGATTTACTCCAACCACTACGTTACGTTCAGCGTACTCCCCGGGAAGAAGACGAACTTCCTCCTGTACAACAACACCATAAGAAACACGATAGTTGGCATCGCAATAACCGGGCCGGTTGTATCGGACCCAGGGATATTGGAAGGGGACGTCTTCGGGTATTTAGGGGATGTCCTGCCGACGTTCTCAGGTCTCGTGGAGAACACCTTCGAGGACAACGTTATAAGTGTACATATCTATGGTGTAACAGCGGGAGGCAATGTTACAGTCCCGTTTCTCATAGCTAATAACACGGTGAGAAGGTCATACCTAGGCATCTATATATTAACTTCTGTTCCGGCAGTTAGGGAAGTGGGTTATTTCGATAAGCTTCCAATAGCCACGGGATCAACGCTCGTAAACAACGAAATAGTGAACAACACGCAGGGAGTGACTATAGTAGCATCAAAGAGGGTCGGGTTCATAAACAACTCGGTGAGGAACAACAGGTTTGGAGTAGTTGTCCTCGGAGAGAAGAACATATCTAGGATTATCCTCGAAGCCAGGGAACATGAGGGGATACTCGGGTGTGACATGGACTGTCTCTCTGATTACTGGATCGGCATCACCTCGAACGTAACAATTTCAGGAAACGAGATAACCAACAACACGTGGGGAATAGCAATATCAACGGCGGAGAACCTGACCATCTCGGGCAACTTAATAGCGGACAACAGGGATACCTATGAGGAAGTGTCCTACACCCTGCCAAACGGAAAGGAAGTAGAAGCCTATGCAATTCCCAGCTTCCCCCTCTACGGCATAGGGCTTTACCTTCACAACGTCTCCAACTCATTGATAGAGAACAACGAGCTCTTTGGAAACGGTATCGGACCACTCACTCTGGAGTATTTCCCCTTCTGCGACTCCTGCAGGTATATAGCTGACATGGCCAGAAACCACGCCCCCCTCGGCTATATCGGGGCTTTAATAGACATCGAAGGTGAGAACAACACTATCAAGGGAAACTACATCCACGATAACGCTGGAATTGGTATCTACCTCCGCTCCAGGGATGAGCTAGAGAAAAACGTTCTCGTTAACGATTACATCTCCACGATTGGCACTGACGGCTACTTTACGGATTTTGAGGTAAAGGAAACGACCGTGAACGGAAGGCCTGTGCTGATGGTGAAGAATGCGAAAAACGTCCTCATAAACAATGCAGGCCAGGTGTTTGTGGTTAACTCAAGCAACGTTAGGATTGAGGGGCTGGAGTTTCAAAGTTACAAGGCAACGCCTGTTATTGTGTCAGGTTCCTCGGACGTTGAGATAATGGGAATAAATGCTAAAGAGCTTGAGGGCATAGCAGGCATCTACGTCCAGGATTCAAGTGGAGTCAGGATAGTGGAGAGCAGCTTCGAGAGAAACTATTACGCCTCTATTGGGGTTAAGGGTTCGAAGGATGTCCTAATTGAGGGCAACAGGTTCTCTGAAAACTTCGGGATTCCGGTGCTTGCCAGTGGGGTTGAGGGACTTGATATTGGAAACAACGAAATGTCATCTTCAGGTGGAGGAATTGTTGCCCTCAACATCGAAAACGGCAGAATAGCAGACAATAGGGTTCATGACGCGGTAATGAGAAAAAGGCTCCTCGGATGGAGCGGCAAATACTATTACGACCCCGTCTTCGGTTACTACTTCTATGCAGTGCCAGTCTTTGAGCGTCCTTACCCCTGGCTCCCCGGGATAAACGTAGGATACTCGCCGATTGCTACGATAGTGGTCAACGGCACCGGACTGGAGATAACGAGCAACGAGATTCTCGAAAACGAGCTTGCGGGAATACACGTCTGGAACAGTAAAAATGTAAAAATTACCAGCAACAGGATTGAAAACAACTCCCGTGGGGGACTTATCCTTGGACTCCCTGTCAGAACGGGAAATAGCATTAGGGTTGAGGAAGTTATAGTCAGGGGCAACACCTTCGTCAACAACGGTCTTTCCATCACTGGGGATTACGGTTCAACCTTCATCGACAGACTTCTCATACCAGAGGTGCCGCTGGTGAGGAACATAAGGGTCGAGGACAACACCGTTAACGGCAGGCCCTTGGTTTACCTCGAAAACGAAGAGGGAGTGGAGATAAGCAACGCGGGTCAGGTAATAGCCGTTAACAGCACGTTCACCGTTAAAGGCCTTGACGTTGCCTTCACAGACCTGCCACTTTTGGCCATAGATTCAAGGGTCACCATCGAGGACTCAAGCTTTCAAGGACGCTGGGGAGTGGCAATCCTGAGGTCGAACGCATCAATCAAAAACACCCGCGTGGAGCACGGCGCGGAGTGGGTGTATTATTCCTACCAGGATCCCGTCTCAGAAAAAATCGTCAACGAGAGCACACCGCTATTGTCGTTTGGCTTCCATCTGGTGTACTCGAACGCGACTTTACTCGACGTCGATGTTGTCTCAAAGGTGGAGAGCAACTCCTCCATGACGGGTATAGACGTCTACGCAGAACCCACAAGGCTCTATTCGCCCGTCTCGGTGAAGATTTCGGGGGCAAAGGTGGAGAACGAGCTCACGGGAATTGACGTAACCGCTCAGGACGTTGAAATAATGTATTCGGAGATTGAGAATTCCCACACAGCCATAAACGTCAAAGCCTACGGTAAAGCCACAATAAAGGGCAACTGGATAAGCAATGCCACCTGGGGACTGTGCATCTCGCCGAGCAGACACGGGCAGGTCATCATAGCGGAGAACATTATCCACAACGTTGAAGAGGCCGGGATAAACATTGGGGGCAAAGATGACCTCAGCAGCTTCAATGTAACGGGCAACGAGGTTAGAAATTCGAAGTACGGTCTCCTAGTGACGGTTCCCTACCAGGGCATGGGGAACGGAGTTATCTCGAACAACCTCTTTGCGGAGAACTACTACGGGCTGATTCTGGGAGCAATGACTATGGAGAACGTAGAGGTTCACACCAACTGGCTGGTTAACAACACCTATGGCCTGACAATAAACGCTGAGAAATCTGAAGAAGTGACGGTTTATAACAACTACTTTGACAACTACCGGGACATTTACATATCCCACACTCTGGGTGGGGTTTCATTCAATACAACGGTAAGGCCGGGAAGAAACATCGTCGGAGGACCTTTGATAGGGGGCAACTACTGGGAGAGGTACGATGGAACCGATGAGAACTTCGACGGAGTAGGGGACGAGCCGTACCAAATAGCCTATGGCACCTACGACTACCTGCCCCTGATAAAGTTCAAACCGAAGTCCATAGGTGGAGAGTTCCCGATAATCATTAACGAGCCCGGCTATTACAGGCTTGAAACCGACGGGGATAACCTCTCGATGGAATACGCGGTACTCATAAACGCGAGCAACGTCCTCCTCGATGGAGAAAACCACACGCTGAGCGGAAAAGAATTAGCGCTCTACGGGGTGAAGGTGGAGAGCGTAGAAAACGTCACGGTGGTGAACCTCAACCTGAAGGGCTGGCTTTTGGCGGGAATTTACGCGGAAAACACAGTCAATGCCAGGATTTCCGGAAACACCGTAACCGGGAACACCGCCGAGGGGATAGACGTCAGAAACTCAAGGGGAGCTGAGGTTTCATACAACACCATTAAAGACCTCACCGGGGACGGCGTTTACCTGAAGGACACCGTAAACTCCTCGATTTCGCACAACACCCTGGAGAACGCCAAGGGCTCAGGGGTGGAGCTCGACACTGGCTCGGCTGGAAACCTCGTGTGGGAGAACTCAATAAGTTCCGGAGGGGTCGGCTTCTACCTAAGACCTGGAAGCAGAAGCAATGTAATCTTTTCAAACTTGGTTATCAACAACAGCCTTGGAGTCTACGTTAGCAACTCCAAGTTCAACTTGATCTACAACAACTACTTCGACAACGCAAGGAACGTTAAGGTTCTTGGCAACGTTACCAACCACTGGAACGTCACGAAAAGGGAAGGCAAGAACATCCTCGGTGGCAATTTACTCGGCGGAAACTACTGGAGCGAGCTTAAGGACTGCGAGGACAAGAACTTAGACGGCTTCTGCGACGTTCCCTACGTCATAGATGACAACAACGTTGACTATCTGCCCCTAACGGTGTCGTCTGATACGAAGCCGCCGGAAGTTGAGATAATCTCTCCGGAGAACACGACCTACTACCAGAACGTCACAGAAATCAAAGTTAGGGCAAGTGACGATCACGTGGTTGAAAAGGTCATGGCATTGGTTGACGGCTCAACGTGGATCACCCTAGAATTCGATGGCGAGTACTACACGGCAAAAATAACCCTGGGAGAGGGACATCACGCCATAGAAGTTTATGCGTATGATGCCGCTGGAAACGTCAACTCAACTGGGGTTGAGTTCACCGTTGTGGTCAAAACCGCCAGCAGTTGGCAGGGAACGGCTCAGGTGTCGTTCGTAGCTCTAACCTACATATACTACCAGTGGTACCACAGGACGCTTGAGGAATTCAATGTCCTGTACAACAGCTCTGCCCAGAACCTCGACAACGAGACCCTCGCAAGGATAAAAGACCTCCTTGTCCTCGCGAAGAAAGAGTACCGCTGGGTTGAAGAGCACTGTGCAAATCTAACTGCAGCGGACGTTAGGGCCTTCATACACATGCGGAAGGCGTATATATACATCACAAAAGCCATTGAGCTCCTTGGGGCTCCATAAAACCCTGTTTTTTATTTTGTCTCATTGGCACAGTCTGTTCGGCACTACTTGGTTATTTGCCAAGGTAGAATGCGATGAATATAAAAATGTGCTGTGCCTAACTTGGAGTCAGGTGTTGCTCGTGAACGCCTCCAGTCTAATTAAGTTACTGTCCAACGAGACCAACCTTGAGATACTCTCCGTCCTCAGATCTGGCTCCTTCAATCCGCGAGAGCTTGCCCGAATACTGGGAAGGGATGAAACAGACGTCTCAAGGCGTTTAAGGGCGATGGAGAGAGCTGGTCTCGTCGAGGGCAGGTGGATGAGGGTTAGAGGGAAAAACGTCAAGGTATATTCTCTCAAGGTTGAAGACATCAGGATAAGGTTTGAGCCGGGGGAGATACTTGTCAGCACTTCAAAGGGAGACCGATACGAGGTTCCCCTATTGGAGAGCAGGCATCCTCTTGTCGATATATTCGTTGGGCGGGAAAAAGAAATTGACCTAATCACCTCCTCCGAGAAGAGCGTTATAGTAATCTACGGAATAGCTGGGATTGGAAAAACAGCCCTAGCGGCGAAGCTTTTCAGTGATGCATTCTGGTACCAGATGAGCGAAGGGGACAGTCTTGACTACTTTGCCTGGCAGGTTGGGCTGTTCCTTAACTCTCTCGGCTATGATGCCCTTCTCGAGTATTTAAGAGCCGGAGGGAGGGAAGAGAGGGACATCTTTGAGCTACTCCTAGATGGGGGTTGAGAAAAGCTCGGCAAAGATCGTTATTGATGACCTCCACAAATGCAGGGATGAGAGGATACTCCACCTGCTTGCATTCCTTTCCGAGAAGCTCGATAAAGGGAAGCTGGTGGTGACCTCAAGGGAGAAACCAAACCTCGGTTTGAATGCCCTCTACATACGTCTATCCGGCCTAAGCCTGAAGGAGGCGTATTCACTGATAAAAGCCAAAGGCATCAACGTAAGCTCTGAGGAGTTTGCTGAGATATACCAGGTAACGTTTGGTCACCCCCTCGCCCTGACTCTTTTTTCTGAAGCCTACGATGTGGGAAAGGAGTTCAAACGAGAGAGCTTCTTTGATTTTATCCTGAGTGAGGTTTATGAAAAGCTAAGGGAAAACGAGAAACTTTTGCTTCAGATCATGTCTCTTTTTGATGAACCCCTTGAATACGACGAAATAAAGGCGCTCTATGGAAAGAACATTTTTTCAGTCCTGTACTCCCTCCTGAACAAGGGGCTCATCGAGAGAAGAGGGAACCTTTACTTCGTCCACGATCTCATCAGGGGCTTTTTGAGTGAAGTTAGGGAGGTTGATGAGGCCAAACTTTACTCAAAGTACATAGGGTTTCTCCTGGAGAAGAACAACGCCAGGGACTTTTTGAAGGCCTTCAAGTACGCGGTAAAGCTCAAGGATGATGAGACCATCAAAAGGCTCGTTGAATTGAGATTGAGAAAGTTCAAGAGGATCGTTCAAGATTTCCCCGATGCCTACTTGAATGTCTTATCCATCATAAAAGACAACCCGTACGCCAAGGAGGAGCTCGCCAGCATTTATTTCCAGAAGGGCTTCTTTGAAAAAGCATTAAAGCTCTGGCTTGAAATCAAGGACGAACTGGAAGGGATTCACAAAGCTTATGTGCTGAGCTCTTTGGTGGATGTTTACACAGAGCTCAACAAGCTTGATGAAAGTAAAAAATATCTCAAAGAGTTTGAGAAGATGAGGGAAATCATGAACGACGCGGAGGTTGACTTCTGGTACTTTGTGGAGCTCACCAAGCTGAACTTCTACCTTGGAAAGCCTGAAAAGGCCCTCAAAAGTGCCTTCAACGAGCTGGGGGCATTAAAAAGGCTCAACCCATATCCTGAGCTTGAAAGCCTCGTTCTCCTCCACATAGGAGACATATACATTGAGCTGGAACGGTACGGGGAAAGCCTGAAGTACTATTCCCAGGCTTTAGACCTCGCAAGGGCGTACAGTCTGTCCTTCATGGAGCACCTCTCGCTCTCCGAGCTCTCCAAGGCTTATTACCTTGTGGGGAACTATAAGAAGGCCGTTGAACATGCCACAGAGGCAGTGGATTACTTTTTAAAGGTCAGAAACTATCGGAGGGCCGTTGATGCTCTCGCTTACAGGTGCTTCTCCTACATTGCCCTTGGAGAGCTTGACGGGGCCCAAAAAGATGCCGAGGAGATGATAAGAATCGCCCAGAGCACCGGCTATCCACTTGGGTGGGCAGGGTACATAGCTTTAGCTGCAGTTGAGAACCTCCGAGGCGGAAACTTCAAAGAATACATCAACATCGGAAGGGAAAAGCTAAAGGGATACCCAAGACTCTATGAAGCTATCCTCGAAGAGCTCGGAAGGGTTTTTGACGTTTCGAGATTCTCTGAGCTGAGACAAATTTAATAACCTACCCCCGAAATGTGTATGGGCGATGAAGAGATTCATCCCTCCTGACGGGGACTCGCTCCCCCCGAGATGAAGACGCGGTCCCCCCTCGAGCCCCTTTGGAGGTGAAAGCGTGAGGATAAGCTCCATCGAAGAGTTTCCGCGGGAACTGGTTCCAGTTGAGATTCCACCACACACAGTCATGCTAAGGGGCATAGGCTGGGACTCCAACGTTTACCTCGTGAAAAACGGTAGCGAAGTGCTGATAGTCGATACGGGCACCGGGATCAACTGGCACGTTTACACCGAAATCTGGGAGAGGGAGGGCTACCTAAACGGCGTGAAAAGGATTGTAATCTTCAACACCCACGAGCACTTCGACCACATCGGCGGAAACGTGGCACTAAAAAGATGGCTTGAAGGGAAAGGGATGGAGGTTCCCTTCGCAGCCCACGAGGTCACGGCGAAAACGCTGGAGCGGGGAGACGACTACATCATCCTCGCCTATTCATACGGGATGAAGTTCGAGCCTCAGAAGGTTGACATCCGCCTTAAAGATGGAGATGAGCTCAGAATAGGTTCCCTCAGGCTGGAGCTGATCCACACGCCCGGCCACACCGCTGGAAGCTCGTGCCTCTACCTCGATGATGAAGTCAAGATTATGTTCACAGGAGACACCCTTTTCAACGGTACGGTCGGCAGGACTGATCTGCCAACTGGAAACGGCTGGAAGCTCCAGGAGAGCCTCGAAAGACTCCTCGAATACGAGGTCGAGTTTGGTCTTCCCGGCCACGGGTGGGTTGTAAAGGACTGGAAGGGGAACATCAACGAAGTCCTGGGGTGGCTCTAATGAGGAAGGGCTCCGTGAAGGAGGTTCTGGCAAAGATAAAGTATGACCCGCGGGAGAATGAGAGCGACTACTACATAGTCATCGAGCACCGCGGGGCCTATGGAGGCATCAAGAAGATTCCCGTTGAGATGATCGAGCTCGGGCACGGCTACTTCTTCGTCGGGGAGGCCCAGATACCGTACCATCGGATTTTGAAGGTCGTAAGGAAAGATGGGAAAGTGGTGTGGGAGACCAGAAAACTGTAGTTATGAAACCTGCTGGAGCTCCGAGGTAAGGAGCGCCCACTCTCTCCTGTCAAATGCATCTCTAAGCGCGGTGACGATTAAGTAGCCCCCGTTTAGGATTGCACAGTCTTTCAGATAAAGAATGACGTCCATCATGCTCTTGAAGCCAAGCTCAAAGGCAATGTACCCGAGGTTCTGGATGAACGCCGCTCTCTTCTCCTCCGGTTCGATGGTTTCCTCAATAAAATCACAGAGCGTCTTCTTAAGGATGGGTATCTCCTTCGGTCGTATAGAGTTCTTGGCCTCGGTTTTTGTCACCCAGAGAACCTTAACATCGATGTCACCAAACAGCTCCAAGAACTTTTCGGGCTTTTCTCTGACCACAGCATAGAGCTTCACGCCACCGCCAGCAAGGTCTACCAGGAAGTACTTAGCCTTCGTTTCGTCGGTAAAGAGGTATGCGCCGGGTTCAAGGGTTGCGGGCACGATTTTCTGCTCCTCCAGGGACAGCATGAGCTCATACAGCTTGCGTATCTCCTCGTAGTGCTCTTCCTCCATAACGGCCAGGTTGAGGGCAAAGACTCTGGTTTCATCGTCCTTCGCTGCTTTAGCAAGGACCTCGTAGGTTTTCTTTGCGAACAACTCGCTTTCCATGCAGTACTCAAGGACAGAGAGGTAGTCTTCAACGCTCTCGAACTCCGGGTAAAATGGGGCAACCTCAACAGGGGGAGCGTCGACTTTTACAGGCTCTTCCTCAGGATAGAGCTTTTTGAACAGGTTGTAAAGCCAGTCATGGTGGTCTTTGCTCTCCTCGCTCATCTTGATAAACAGTGCTTTAATGCTGGCCCTTTTGGCCTTTTGGGCCAGTTTCGAGTAGTACTTTACCTCCTCTTCCTCGTTGAAAATAGCGTAGCTCAGGAGTTCCTTTGGGGACTTATCCTGAAGCCTATCCACGATCTCTTTCATCACTTTTTTGGGCTCGCGTTCAGCCTCCACCCTTCACCCTCCATTAACAATAAAACCCCAAACTATGGAAAAGCTTTTCTATCCCCAACAAAAGCCAGGAATATGATAGACAGCCACGCCCACATAGAGATGTTCAAGAAGGACGCGCCGAGGATCGCTGAAGAGAGCAGAAAACGTCTAAGGGCAGTTGTCGATTCCATCACAGAGTACCGCAAGTTTCACGTCTGGAAAAGCTGGGAGCTCCTAAAGCCATACTTTGGGTTTATCTTCCCGACGCTCGGCTACGCGCCCAACGAAGCGAGGAGGGGCAACTGGGAGAAGGTCAAAAAGGTCGAAGAGTTTATCATAGGGCACAGGGACGAGATAGTTGCCATCGGAGAGATAGGCCTCGACTATTACTACGCCAAGACCCCGGAGGAAAGAAAAAACCAGAGGGAGATATTCCACCATTTCCTTGACCTGGCGGTGGAGCTTAATCTTCCCGTGGTTCTCCACGCCCGTGATGCTGAGCTGGAGGTCTTTGAAGCCGTGCAGAGGGCAGGGGTTAAGGCTTATTTTCACTCCTACAGCGGGCCGAGGGAGCTCGCACTGGAGATAGCTGAGGGTGGCCACATAATCGGCGTGAACACCGGAATCGATTTCATACCTGCCGTTAGGGAGGTAGCGGAAGTCCTGCCCCTGGAAAGCATGGTTCTTGAGACGGACGCGCCTTACATGAGCCCTTATAAGGGGGAGAGGAACTACCCCTGGAACGTGGAGTACGCGGTGAAGAGAGTGGCGGAGCTTAAAGGGGCAGACTTCAAGGAAGTCGAGAGGGTAACCGAGAGAAATGTGGTAGATTTCTTTGGACTGAAGCTTTAGGGGGTGATGGAATGCCAGTTGATGTGCCTGAGGTTAAGGGGGTCAGGAAACTGCTCGAAGATCTGAACGAAAAAGCGCTCATAGCAAGGCTCGACTCATTCCTGAGGCTCAACGAGGGGCTGGAGACTAAGAAGGGCGAGGACTTCATAAAGGTCTCCATCATGGGCTTCCTTGAGGGGATACTGGTGAGCCTGAGAAGAAAATATCCAGAAAACAGCGAGGTCAGAGGGCTCTTAGAGGTGGTGAGCGCGAGGAGGCAGGAGCTGGACGAGCTGTTCCGAAAGCCCGCGATGCAGAACCTCAGGGTTGAGTGAAAAAGGCAGCCCAGCCGGCCCCAAATTTAAAGCACTCCAGCGGTCTTCAGGGCTTCCTTTATGTCCCCAAGCGCGTCTTCACCGAGCGGCAGGGATGGAAACCTGGGCTTCCCTACTTTCAGGCCCCTCATCCCCATCGCGGCCTTTATCGCGCTTATCTGGTTGTATCTCTTCACAACGACCTCGTTGACGAGGTTTATCTTAAGCTGGAGCTCCCTCGCCCTCCTATGGTCGTCCTCTTTAAATGCCCCGTAGAGTTCGGCGCAGAGCTCCGGAACGACGTTGGCAACGGCCACAACTGCCCCGTGCGCCCCAATGACCCACGAGGGATACATAACGTCGGCAGTTCCCGCGAGGACGGTAAACTCATCCCCCATGCGCCTCAGGAGCTCGGTTATCCTCCCCATGTTCGCGCTTGAGTCCTTAATGCCGATTATGTTCGAGTGCTCCCCGGCAAGCCTCTCGATGATGTCGAGTGGAACGTTAACCCCAGTGAACCTGGGGACGTTGTATATGAGGACTTCGCCGTCGAGCTTGTCGGCGAGCGTTGAGTAGTGGGCGAAGAGCTCCTCCTGGGATGGTTTGAAGTAGTAGGGAGGGCCGATGAGGAGGGCATCAGCGCCGAGGTCAAGGAGGGCCTTTCCGAGGCGTATAGTTTCTCTTGTAGAGTTCTCGGTGGCACCGGCTATTACCGGGAGGGAACTCTCCTCACGGACTATTCCGACGACCTCAAGTTTCTCCTCGAAGCTCAGGTACGGAAACTCACCGTTGCTCCCCAGCGTCACGAGGCCGCTGAGGCCGGCATCCTCGAAGCGGTGAACCAGCTCCCTTAGAGCCTCCCCGTTTACATCCTCCCTTTCGTCGAAGGGTGTGACGTGCGGAACAAAGACTCCCCTCAGCATAGGGCATCATGGGAAGTTGTGCCTCCAGGAGTTAAATGTTATGCCCGAAGTAGAAATCGGGAAAGAGCCCGACCTCCTGGACGTAGCTCCTCCTCAGCCTTAGCGCTGTATGGGCTTTCTCAAGCTCCCGGCCGAGGTAGAATGCGTGCCTCGGGGAAATCCTGAAGTGCTCAAGGATCGTGTCGATTATCGCGTTCGGCTCCTCGCCGACTATCGTGAGGATTAGATCGGTTCCGCGGTGGGCGTTGACCCAGATTTTCCCGTGCTCGACCCAAATCCGGAAATAGAGGGGCTCAAGCTGAACCGGCCTTTCCCTTGCCTTAACGACTTCCCCAGCGGGTTCAAAACGCCAGTCTGGGGTTCTCTTCTCCTTGAGGATCAGCAGGCCAAAGCCCAAATCCTTCGGCATCTCAAAGAGGTTCATGTCCACCGCCCTTCTAAGCTCCCGAACGGAACCTTTTGCCTTGGCGCTCGTCTCGGTCGTGAGGAGCAGACTTATCGAGAGCTCCTTCGCAATTCCAGCCAATAGGGCGTTCATCCCGACGCTGTCCGCGTCGCAGAGTTCAACCACGTTGCCGACACCTGCTAAAAGAACGTCGTCCGGATTCCTCTCGCGGTAGAGCTGGAAGGCCGCTATTGAGCGCGCCAGATGGGGTACGTGCTCCAAAATCAGGTCGGGGATTACCGTTCTGTATCCGAGGTCGATGGCTCTCTCCTTCAGTTTCTCAAGAAATTCAACACGCTCAGCAGGTCTGGTGGGGAAAAAGCCCTTCTTCTGATTGGTCGGGATCAAAACGACAGGCTTCTCTGTCATGAGCTCCTCCAGGTTGCCCCCATCAACACTGAGGAAGAGGTCGGCGTAGATTAAGGCCTTCTCGATTTCAGAGGTGTTGAGGGAGTCAAAGCTTATCGGCACTTCAAAGCCGTTCTCTATAAGTCGCTCACGGATTTCAGGGATTAGCTCAATGAAATCGAGATTAGTCTCTCCCGCCACCATGCCGATGTCGATTATATCTGCTCCCTCGCGGAGATAGTAAAGGGCCTTTTCGATGACCTTTTCAATCCCTAGCTTTGGAGCATCTACCACTTCCCCTAAGATCCTCGCGGGGAAGTCTCTCCCAGCCGGAAGGTTGCCAATCATGATATTCCACGGCTTTTTGAGGGCCTTCTCTATGTAGCGCCTGTTTCTGGTCTTATTCCTTATGTCCTCGACGCGCTTTAGGGCATCGAAGGAGAAGAGCTCATCCGCCGGGAGTTCTTTGCTGAGCTTGAAGCCCTCGCTCAGGGCCTTAAGCGTTTGGGGCAAATCAACCGCGTTTCTCGGGCCCTTAAATGTAGGGATTCCGAGCTCATCTTCGATAGGCTGAGCCGAACCGCGGACGAGACCGGGAATTAGGATCAGGTCGTAGTCCTCGCTCCTTATGCCGGCTTTTTTCAGGTAACGTACTATAAGCTCAGGGGTGAGGAATGCCGCCACGCTCACGGGCGTAACGAATACGTCGCGGCCTTTCCCGTACTTTCTAACAAGCGGCTCGGCGAGTTTCCCAGTAACGAGGAGGATTTTTTCGGGTGGCTTCATGTGGGTAGCTGGTAAACTGGGGGTATTATATGTTTCGGAGCCAAAAGATTTTAACATCAATTTCCTATGGGCAGTATGGGGAGTGGAATGAAGGTGATAAACGTTCCCGTTCCAAATGGCGTTGACGAAGAGACGTTTAAGAGGATAGTGCTCGGCATATCCAGGCGGCTGGAAGAGTCGCACAAACGGCTTCAGGAGCTGGACGAGCTCCTAAAAGATTCGGAGCTGTCCGATGACGAGGCCATTGAGATGGGTAGGGAGTTAAAGCGGCGCGCGAGGGAGAGAGGTTGGTACTGAAGCTTGTCGTTGACACCAACGTTCTCTTCTCTATCTTTAAAAAAGAAAGTCAGACGAGGAAACTGATTTATCTGTCTGCCTATGAGCTTGAACTCCATTCTCCCCTCTTTGCCATTGGAGAACTGAAAAACTACAGAGATGTTATCATAAGGAAAGCAAAAATCTCTGATGTGCAGTTTTACGAGATACTCTATGAGATGGGCGAAAGGATAAGACTGTGGCCTATTAAAGACTACGCGGAGTTCATATCCCTTGCCGAGAGGATAACTCCGGATCCAGACGATGTCCCCTTTGTTGCACTTTCGCTGAAACTCAATGCCCCTCTTTGGAGCAATGACAAAAGGTTAAAGAAAATAACGCAAATCCACGTTGTGAACACCTCGGAACTGATCAAACTCCTGGAGGAGTTAAGGTGATTCACATCGGAACATGCGGCTTCTGCGAGAGCCACTCCCGCTATTACCGCGACTTCGACGCGATAGAGGTGCAGCAGACCTTCTACCGAATCATTCAGGAGAAGACGCTCGAACGCTGGCGGAAGGAGGCTCCGAGGGACTTCACCTTTGCAATAAAGGCCTTTCAGGGAGTAACCCACCCGCCGAGCAGCCCGACCTGGAGAAGGAGCAACGTTAAGCCGGGCAGGGAAGTAGGCCTGTTAAGACCCAACAGCGAGGTGCTCCGCTTCTGGCGTTTGACGCTGAGGGAGGCTGAGATTTTAGGGGCGCGCTTTATTCTGATTCAGCTCCCGAGGAGCTTCAGGGAGAGCGAGGAGAGCTTTATCAACACGGGGAGGTTCTTTGAAATGGCGGAGCGGAAAAACTTTGAGATAGCGGTGGAGCTGAGGGGCTGGAGCGAAAAAACGTCAAGCGCTTCGTCAGGGAGTTCGGGGTTATAGACGTAACCGACCCGCTCGTGCGGATTCCACTCCACAAAGGAGAGACAAACTATTACAGGCTTCACGGGCGCTACGAGAACGGGAAGATTGTTTACAGGCACACATACAGTGAAGGGGAGCTGCAGAAGATAAGGGAAAGGGTTCTCGGCTGGAACCGCTCGGAGAGCTTCGTCTTCTTTAACAACTCGGACATGTGTCGGGATGCCAAGCGCTTTAAGGAACTTCTTTAGGCTCAGGCACGGGTCCAGTTCATCACGGGTCAGACGAGGGTGTCGTCATCATCACCTTGAAAAGGAAAGGAGAGGTTCACTCGAACCCCGGCTTCCTGACATTCACCACTTCCCTATTCACGAGCGTCGGGGGGATTTGGCCGTTCTTGAAGGCTATGAGGTTCCTCGCCACGAGCTCAGCCATTCCCTCCCTTGCACCGTGGGTCGCGCTCCCTATGTGCGGGGCTAAGACGACGTTGTCGAAGCTGAAGAGCTCTTCGTGGTAGTACGGCTCCTCTTCATAAACGTCCAGGCCGGCCCCGGCAATCCAGCCCTCTTTGAGCGCCTTAACGAGCGCCTCTGTATCGACAACCTTTCCGCGCGCTATGTTCACGAGTATCGCTGTTGGCTTCATCAGCCTAAGCCGCCCCTCGTTGATGAGGTGGTGAGTTTCCCTCGTCAGCGGGACTGCCAAAACCACGAAATCGCTCTCGCGCAGGAGCTCGTCCAGCGGTTTGAACTCGGCGCCGAGCTCCTTTTCAACTTCTGGCTTCCTCGTGCGGGAGTTGTAGAGTATCCTCATCCCGAAACCTTTCGCGCGCCTCGCTATTGCCTGGCCGATCCTTCCGAAGCCGACTATGCCGATGGTCTTTCCGTAAGCGTCGTAGCCGAGGAACCAGCGCGGGTGCCAGGCTATTCCTTTCCTCTTCCACTCGCCGGAGCGGGTGAAGCTGTCCGCCTCAATTAAGCGCCTCGCGGTGGCAAGCAGAAGGGTCCAAGCGAAGTCGGCGGTCGCGTTGGTAAGAACGTCCGGGGTGTTCGTGACGTAGATTCCCCTCCGTGTCGCTTCCTTAACGTCTATGTTGTCGTAGCCGACGGCGTAGTTGGCGACTATTTTCAACCTCGGTGCTGCATCGAACAGCTCACCATCAACCCTCTCACTGAGCATAGAAACCAGAGCGTCCACGTCCCGAACTTTCTTCAGCAGGACTTCCCTTGGAATCTCGTGTTCCTCCGACCAGACCTCGACCTCAAAGTGCTCCCTCAGCATTTCGATGCCGTTCTCGGGGACGGCGCGCGTGATGAAGACCTTAGGCTTCATTTCCCATCACCCGAATACCCTTATATATCATTTCGACGTAAATCTAAATGCTGTCACCCATGTTGAGGTGAGTGATATGGAGCAGATAAAGTTTCTGGCCGGAAGGGCAAACTGGATTAAAGGGTCGGCACTGGCGGAGGTCATGAAAAAGGCCGCGGAGCTCAGGGCCGGGGGGAGAAAGCTCATAAGCCTCTCAGCGGGCGACCCAGATCCCGGCCTCATACCCCGGAAAGTCCTCGGGGAGCTTGCCAGGGAAGTCCTTGAGGAAGTTCCCCAGTCCGTCATGTACACCCCCGCAAACGGCATCCCTGAGCTGAGGGAAGAGCTCTCAGGGTTCCTCAAAAAATACGAGGGCTACACAGTGGATCCATCAGAGATAATCATCACGGTGGGCGGAACCGGGGCGATAGACCTCCTGGGAAGGGTTCTCATAGACCCCGGAGACATAGTCATAACCGAGAACCCGAGCTACATCAACAGCCTCCTGGCCTTCGAGCAGCTTGGGGCCAGAATAGTGGGAATCCCAATGGACGGGGACGGCATGAGGGTAGACCTCCTCGAAGAGAAGCTTAGGGAGCTTGAAAGCAGGGGGGAGAGGGTCAAGTTCATCTACACCATCCCAACGGGACAGAACCCCATGGGGATCACCATGAGCATGGAGCGGAGGAAGGCCCTGCTGGAGGTGGCCGAGGAGCACGACCTCCTCATAGTGGAAGACTCTGCATACAACTTCATGCGCTACGAGGGAGAAACAAAGCCGCTGAAGGCCATGGACGGCGCCGGAAGGGTCATCGTGGTCGGGACGTTCAGCAAGGTCATGGGGACTGGCTTCAGGATCGGCTGGCTCATAGCCGGGGGTGCCATAGGAAAGAAGGTTCTCATGGGGAAGTCCCCCATAGACTTCTGCGCCCCCACCATTTCCCAGTATATAGCCCTGGAGTACATAAGGCGCGGCTACTTCGAGGAATACCACCTAAAAGAGGCACTGCCCGGGTACAAAAGAAAACGGGACACTATGCTTAAAGCCCTCGAAGAGGGCCTCCCGGAGGCAGAATTCACGCGGCCGATAGCGGGAATGTTCGTGATGCTCTTCCTGCCGAAGGGAGCAGACGGGATGGTCTTTGCCTCGGAGCTCATGGAGGAAACCGGAGTCGTAACGGTGCCAGGAAAACCATTCTACACCGACGAGAGCGGAGGAAACGCACTCCGCCTCAACTTCTCACGGCCGAGCGAGGAAGAGATACTGGAGGGCGTCAAAAGGCTCGCGGAGTTCTATCACAGGAAATTCTGACGCTCCATTCTTTTCCTTTCCGACGCTATCTGGGAAGAACGTTCTTAAGCCATAAAATCCAAATGGGCTCCATGATAGGAGGGAGGATAGAGGGGATAAGTGACGACGGTCTGGGAATACTGGAAACGGGCGGAAGGCTGATCTACGTGCCGTTCTCATATCCCGGCGACGAGGTGAGGGTTAGAGGAACCAAAAGGCGCTTCGGCAGACTTCTTGCAAAGGACTTTGAGCTCATCGAACCCTCTCCACTCAGGGAGAGGGCGAGATGTCCCCGCTTTGGGAGATGCGGCGGCTGCCTCTGGCAGGAGTTGAAGTACAGGGAGCAGCTGAGGCTTAAAGCGGAGGTTTTCGAACGGATTACCGGGATAGAGGCGGAGATTAAGGGCTCGCCCAAAATCTGGGGGTTTCGCAACATCAGCAACTTCATCGTTACAACCGCTGGAATCGGCCTCAAGGAGTACGGAAGCCCGTCGGAGGTGGTGAACCTTTCGGAATGCCCGGTTTTCTCGAAGAGAACGGCTGAATATCTCCGTGCCCTCAGAGATTTTCTCTCTGAGATGGGGCTTAAGCCCTGGAACTTAAAGCGGAAAGCTGGCGACGTCCACTACCTGCAGGTCAGAGAGGGCAAGTTCACGGGGGAGGTGATGGTGAACCTCATTGCCCACAGGAAACCCTCGAAAGATGCTGCCGAAGCCTTCAGAGACTACTTCTCCTTCGCGGATTCCCTCTACTGGAGCGTTAAGAGGGACGAGCGGGACGATCCGAGGGGAAATCCTGAGCTTATTGGTGGGGATCCCTTCATACGCGAGAGGATCGGGGATGTAACTTACCTCATCCACCCGAATTCATTCTTCCAGACCAACAGCTACGCCCTGGAACTGCTCCTCAGGGCGGTTGAGGGCTTCACCGATGGCGAAAAAGTCCTCGACCTTTACTCCGGCGTCGGAACCTTCGGTGTCTGGCTGGCAAAGAGGGGGTTTAACGTTGAGGGAGTCGAGCTCAACCCCTTCGCTGTGGAAATGGCTAGAAAAAACGCCAGGCTAAACGGTGTTGATGCCGTCTTTAAAGTTGGCCGGGCCGAGGAAACGTCGATCGGCGATTACGACACGGCGGTGGTTGATCCGCCGAGGAAGGGGCTGAAGGAAACGGCTGAACTGCTGGTGAAAAGTGGCGTTGAGAGAATCGTCTACGTTTCATGCAACCCCAAAGCCTTCAGGCTCGACTACGAGAACCACATGGCGAAGAATTACAGGGTTGAGGGGGCGGTTTTAGTGGATATGTTCCCCCACACGCCGCACGTTGAGGCTGTTGTTAAGCTGGTGAGAAAGTGTTAAATGGTTCGTTCTTCATTATCATAATCGTGACTGAACTCTTGAAAACCTTTCTCCTCTGAACGGACGACGGGTTCCAATGGGGAACTTCGGAGCTCCAAAACTTTTAAATAATTGAAACGCGAGTATTATACTCATGAGTAGACAAAAGTTCATAGACAGGGAACGCGAACTGGAGTTCCTTGAGAGGACATATTCCAGTGACAGGGCAGAATTTCTTGTAATCTATGGTAGAAGAAGGATAGGCAAGACTGAACTGCTTCTTCACTTTGCAAGGGATAAACCTCATGTCTACTTTCTGGCAACGGAAAAGCCCTACAGAGACAACCTGAAGGAGCTCCAGAGACTCCTGTCGGAATTTCTCGGGGACAGGCTCTTTGGGAAGATTGTCTTCGAGGACATAGACGAGCTCCTCATGGCGTTCGCCGAAAGAATTGGTGATGAGAGAGTGATCCTGATAATTGACGAGTTCCCCCTGCTGGTTGAGCACCGCCGCCCTGTTCTCTCGCTCCTTCAGAAGGCGTGGGATTTGAAACTGTCCGAGACAAGGATAATGCTCATCCTCTGCGGTTCAAGTGTCTCTGCGATGGAAAGCGAGGTTTTGGCCTATAAAAGCCCCCTCTACGGAAGGAGAACCGGGCAGTGGCGTTTGACGGAGATCCCCTTCTTCCACATCGGGGAGTTTCTTCCCGGCTATGGCGTTGAAGAACTCGTCAAGGTTTGGGGCATCACTGGGGGAATTCCAGCTTATCTGCTCCAGTTCAGCCCAGAAAAAAGCTTCGACGAGAACGTGGTCAAGAGAGTTCTCTCCAAGGGAGCGTTTCTCTACGAGGAGGCGGAGTTTCTGCTCAGAGAAGAGCTCAGAGAACCGGCAAATTACTTCGCCATACTGCAGGCGATAGCGAGCGGGAGGAGCAGGTTCGGCGAGATAGTGAGCTCAACGGGTCTCGACAAGAGCCTCGTGTCAAAGTATCTTTCCGTCCTCCAGAGGCTTGAAATAGTTAAGCGCGAAGTCCCGGTAACCGCGACACCGAAGGAGGCGAGCAAGAGAGGTCTGTATTCCATAGCCGACAACTACTTCGCCTTCTGGTTCCGATACGTGCTCCCGAACAGGAGCTACCTTGAGGCAGGCCTCGCGGAGGAAGTCTGGGAGCGCTCGAAGAGCGACTTTAACGCCTATATGGGTTCCGTCTTCGAGAAACTCACCAGGAATCCGGAAGTTTTCTTAAGGCTCACGAGCTTCCGCTTCACGAAGCTTGGCAGATGGTGGAGACAAGGCGAGGAGATTGATATCGTCTCTCTGAACGAGATGGAGAAGAGGGCTTTGCTCATTGAAGTCAAGTGGAAGGATCTGAGCGAGAGGGAGGCGAGAGGGATTCTGAAGGACTTAAAGAGGAAGGGCGAGCTTGTGGGACTGGATGGCTGGAGAAAGGCTTACGGACTGGTGGCTAAGAGTTTAGAAGGAAAAAAAGAGTTAAGAGCTGAAGGCTATCTTGTATGGGACTTGGAGGATCTCGATGGGCCAAGGTTCAAAGGGAAAGGATAGAGAAATCTGAGAACTCAAACCGCCTTCCAGAAGGGGTCCTTCTGGGCCTTAACCTTCGCCGTCATCTTGAGGGCTTTTATGTCCGTCTCGTCGAGCTCGTTCTTGAGCTGCTTGGCGAGGATTATGACGTCGTTCTTGCTTAAATCGACGTAGAGCGTCTCTCCCGGGTGTATGTGCCTGCCGACGATTGCTCCCTCGATGGCTATCGCAACGGCATCGCCCTTCTTGGCCTCGCTAACGAAGTCGTTCTTGTTCTTGATGGACTTTATCGTTCCGACCTTCTCCCCGTTCTGCTTTATCAGAACCACGCCAGGCCTTATCCTCCCCTCAACGACCTCAACACCAACTATGGCCGGCTTGCTCCTCCTGAAGACGTAGCGCTCGTCCGGATAGAGCCTTATCACCCCGGGGAAGGTGACGTTCTTGAGCAGCTCGCGCTTCCTCTTCTCCTCCTCAGCCTTGACCCAGGCCTCGTAGTCTTCAATGAGCTTGTAGATGATGTTGCCGGTGAAGATGGGCACTCCTTTGGCCTTCGCAACTTCCTCAGCGTCTTCGTTCACCTTGACGTTGAAGCCAAGGACAACGCCGTACTTCTCTTCCTCCTCGCGGACGCTCAAAGCCTCCATGACGTCGGTCTTGCTGATGTTCCCGACGTCGGCCTTCCTTATGGGGATGTTTTTCTCGCCGAGCTCCTTGCTGAGGGCTTCGAGCGAGCCAAGGGTATCTGCTTTGACTATGACGCCCACCTTGCCGGTGCTTATGACGACGCTCTGTATCTGGCTCAGAATCTCCTGCCTGGCCTTCTCGACTTCTTCCTCCGAGCGGGCCGCTATAACCGGCGAGCCCGCTAAGGCCTCCTCAAGACCGGGGGCGGCTATCTTTATTCCCGCAGCAGCGACGACCTCGTCAACCTGGTCGAAGCGGAATCTTGGATCGCGTATCTCGTCGAGGGGCTTCGGCTTGAGGAGTGCGCGGATTTTAGTGACTATCGCCTTGTCCTTGCCGCCAACCACTATTGTGTCGTCCTTGTGGAGCGTTCCGTCGTAGATTATGACGTCTATCGTTGTCCCGAGGCCGAGTTCCTCCCTAACCTCAAGGATTGTGCCGCGTGCAGGCCCTTCAACCTCTATCTTGAGCTTCTCCTCAAGGTACTTCTGGCTCAGACCGGCTATGAGCACGAGCAGCTCCGGAACGCCTATGCCGTATTTTGCCGAAATCGGGACTATCGCAAGCTCTCTCGTAAAGTTCTGCACCCTGTCAAAGCGGTTGGCCTGAAAGCCCATCTCGTAGAACGTGCCTATCAGCTCCCAGAGCTTGGTTTCGAGTTCCTGCTGAGCTCTCGGATCCTGCTTCTTGATGTTGACGAGAAAAGGCTCGTCCTCCTCCACCTTCCAGCCCTTTATCCTGTCTATCTTGTTGGCGGCAACTATGAACGGTGTCCTGTTCCTCCTGAGGATTTCGATGCTCTCTATGGTCTGGGGCTGGAAGCCCTCGTTGATGTCCACGATGAGGACGGCCAGGTCGGCAAGGCTCCCTCCCCTCGCGCGCAGGCTCGTGAAGGCCTCGTGACCGGGCGTGTCAATGAAGAGCAGGCCAGGGAGCCTTATCTCGCCCTTCCAGAGCTTGATGAGCGGACCGGCGAGCTGCTTTATGGTGTCGATAGGAACCTCGGTCGCGCCTATATGCTGGGTTATTCCACCGGCCTCCTTGCCGGCGACGTTCGTGCGCCTGATGCGGTCAAGGAGCGTGGTATTGTGCACCAGTATACCGTTGGCTACAAAACTGTGGGTTTCAGTGGTGAGGTCATACACGTAGCCGTCGTAGTCAAACTCTTCGATCTTCTCAACGGGGACGAAAACGAAGTTCTCGACTATGTTGCGGACGTATTCCACGTCCCTTGAGTCGAACTCCCTGTTGCGCCAGACCTCAAGGAGTTCCCTTCCGAGTTCGGTCAGTCTTCCATCCTTTATGAGGCCGTCCTTTTCAAGGGCAATCAGGTAGTTACGGTCTCTGATTTTGCCCTCAAGGACTGCAAGTTTCCTGGAGAGGCTTGGTGAGCCATTTTCTATGGCATCGAGAATCCTCATAAGGGTCTCGTAGCTCGGAGCCTCCATTGATTCATACTTTGAGTAAAACGGAACGAACGAGTTCAGCTCCGTCCTCGTGAAGCCAAAGAGGAGCCTGAGGCGTTTGAGTTCCTCAAATATAGGGTAAGTTTCGCTCTTCTTGCTCTTTTCGATGGCTCCCTCCAAGTCTTTCGCCTTCTTTTCCACGGTGAATCCTATGAAATGCCTGAAGGCCTTGAGGTTTCTTCTTCCCGAGATTACGAGGGTAGTGTACTTCGAGCGGTAGAGCTTTGAGACTATCCCGAACCTCAACAGAACAAGTGAAAGGTCCTCAAGGAACTCCTGCGAGGCGCTGGTTATCTCTATTCTGGCATCCTTCAGGTTAACGTAGCCGTCGGTGTCAAAGTACCCCCTCAGGAACTCGGCGACGTATTCCCTCGGTGCAATGAACAGCACTTTGGGAACCTTGATGCTCCGCGCTTTCTGTTTCTCGGGATAGTCAAATAGAACCCTGAGGAGTCGTATCAACGCGTTCTTGCCCTTTCTAATCTCAATTTCCCATGAGGTTCTTCTCTTGACCCTTACGAGCTCCACCCCGAGGGATTCTATCCCCTTGAGCCTCTCAAAGACTTCAACGTCGTTGTTGGCTATCTTGTCCTGGCTCCCATCGCCAAACATGACACCGGCAAAGTAGAAGAGCGACCTCCACTCTTCATTGCCCCTTGGAAGTTTGATGTAGTGAAGTGGCTTTCCTGAGCGGTGGATCCTTGGGGTGAAAGCTACCCTCTCGACTTCATCCCAGAGGCGGAGTTTTTCAATGTCCTCTACCCTGAAGACGTTCTTTTTGACCTTGTAGTCCCTCTCGCCCCTGAAGTACTTTCCGAGCTCCTCAAGGGCTTCTTCCTTCAACCTTACTATGAGCTCTTCAACGGAAAGCTTTCTCCTCACGAAGCCCTCAAAGTCCCCATCAGTATCGGGGATTTTCCTTGGAACTGCAACATAATCTCCAGGGCGTAGCTCTTCGGCCCGGATCCAGCCCCTGGTGGTTAAGAACGGGTGCTCCGGTGTTACGGAAACGCTGTGCCAGTTCCTGAGCTTTACCCTGAGCATCTTGCCCCTATGCCTGAGACGCCATACGTGTGTTCCCTTCACAAGCCCTATTCCACCGCTGGAAACCGCTCCCGGGACGGGCAGTTCCAGTTTTCTGATCTCCTTTTCAGAATCCCTGTGAACAACCTCTCCCGAGTATGCAAAGAGTCTTTCAAGCTCAACTGGCCCAAGTCCGGGTAAAATAACCTTCTCTTCTGGCAGGAGGCACTTGCCGTGGTCAACATGTCCGAGAACCGCAATAATTGGCTGCCTAATTCTCTTCGTCATCGTCCTCACCTCTGAGCTTAACTCCGGTGGGGGCTTTTAAAGGTTCGCCGGCGGAAGGATTAAAAGGTTTACTCGTAAGTTTTCACGGTGGTTGGATGATAGCGCTCGCACTCGGGTTAATTGTTTGCCTGGGAACGGCCCTCGTACTCGGGAAGCTGAAGGGAAGGAGCTATGAGCTAACGATGGCCCTCAACACCCCCTGCTAACGTACCTCATCGCGGACGGCCTCTACGGTGACTGGAAGGATATCGGAAACGTTTTCTTTTCCACACCACTCGGTGATTTCACTCCAGGGGAGCTGATAGGCATCCAGACGTTCTTGGCAATTCTCATCGTCGTTGCCTACCTCTGGCTCAGAGGCGGGAAATCCCTGACAGTGGACGAGTTTTCCGGCATCTCCCCAATGTTCTGGGTGGTTCTCGGCACGGGGATGGCTCTTGCATCAAGCGCACTTCCCCTCCTGGCTTTACCAAGTCTGATGCTATACTCGGCCCTCGTTCTGCTCTCCGAAAAGAACCCGCTGGGCTGGTTAAACGCTGAACCCTGTCACGGGGAGCTCGGGGAATTCGCAGAGGAGCTAGGTCTTAAATGCCTAACCGATGAGGAAAGCCTTTCAATCTACAGGCTCAAGGGGTACATCATAGTGGGCGGAAAAGCCCGTCGCGATTTTCCCCGCTGGAGAGAGGTAGTAAAGTGTCTCTCCGAACTTCCGGAAACCGGGAGGTTCCGCCTCGCCCTGTATCTGGTGGGCCTCATTCCTCTTCCAGTCGGGATAATCCTTGGGGAGGGCTTCGTAACTGCGCTGATTCTCGTCCCTCTGATGTTGCTCCTGTATATGGCCATCTTAATCGCCACGGTCAGAGGAACGCGCTCGCTCCTCCCTGAAACGTGTAGGGAGGTTATGGATGAATACGTGGAATTTGTTAGAAGGAACCAGAAGGGAAAAAGAGGGTTCGTGATAGGCTGACTCTCCTCCACATTTCATGGTCAGTCCATGCTGTCCATGTACTCCCTCTTTCCCTTTGCGTGGGTGTGGTAGAACCAGTCGGCGGCCTTCCAATACTCAAAGAGTTCTTCTGGCTTGAAGTAGAGGTTTATCTCCCTCTCGGCGCTTTCAGGGCTGTCGGAGGCGTGGATGACGTTGTATATGGCATCGCCAACGTCGAGGCCGTAGTCGCCCCTTATGCTTCCGGGCTCTGCATCCTTCGGATCGGTGGCACCAGCCATCTTCCTGACGACGCTTATGGCGTAGCGTCCCTCGATCACCATTACAACACTAGGCGCTTTGGTGATGTAGTCTATGAGCGGCTCGAAGAAGGGCTTGCCCCTGTGCTCCTCGTAGTGTTTCTCGGCAAGCTCCCTGTCAATCCATATCATCTTCATCCCGACGATTTTAAGTCCGCGCTTCTCAAAACGGCTGATTATTTCACCCACGAGACCCCTTACAACGGCGTCGGGCTTCAGTATAACGAGTGTCCTCTCTATCTTCCTCTCGGCCATTGGCAACACCGAAGTTAGTTGGCCGGGTGGTTAATAGGTTTTTTGGAGGTACTTGAGGCGTAAGAAACGCCAAGACAGAAACGGGAAGAGAAAGAAAGAAATCACTTTCTCCTCTTGGCCCTCTGGAGCCTGGCCTCCTGGAAGGCCTTGGTCCACTTGAGCTTCCTCGGGTTCCTGCCCATGAAGTAGTACTTCTCGCACTTGCTGGAGCAGAAGAACAGGACTCTGCCGTCGTTCCTGACGTACATTTTGCCCGTTCCCGGCTCGAACTCCTTTCCGCAGTAAGAGCAGACGTTCCACCTGGCCATCGCGATTACCTCCTAGCCCTGATCTCCCTGGCTTCACGCTCGGTCTCCCTGAGGATGACTATATCGCCGACGCGGACCGGGCCCTTGATGTTCCTTCTTATGACGCGGCCCTTGTCGCGGCCTTCCAAAACCCTGACCTTGACCTGAGTAACGCCACCGGTGACGCCGGTTCTGGCAACGATCTCAATAACCTCAGCCGGGTATCCTTCGTCGCTCATTTCTCACACCCCTTAACCTAAAAATCCCTCGCACGGATGAACTTAAACTTTTCCGTGAGTGAAGGAAGGAAAAGGAGCTCACTTCATGAGCTCCCTGACCTTCATAGCGATGTCCTCAACGAGCTCGCGGCCCTTGCCGGGCTCAATTATGGCGACGCTCGCGGCCGGAACCTCGATTCCAGCGGCGGCGCCGAGCTCCTTCTTGCTCGGAACGTAGATGTACGGAATCTCCTTCTCCTCGCACAGCGGCGGGAGATGGGCAACTATCTCCTCAGGGTCAACATCCTCAGCGATGACAACGAGCTTGGCCTGGCCCCTCTCAACGGCCTTGGTCGTCTCGTTGGTACCCTTCCTAATCCTTCCGGTGTCGCGAGCGAGCTCAACAGCCTCAAGGGCCTTCTCAGCAAGCTCGGCCGGAACCTCAAACTTGACGTAGCTTGGCTTCGCCATCCTTCATCCCTCCGAAACCTCATCGTTCATCGAGTTTTGCGTGCTCAATTCCGGAGGAGGCTTTAAAAGGATTTCGATATCAGCAGCGGCCAAGCTCTTCATTCCCTAAAGGGTCAGGATGGAAAAAGAAAGGCTCATCACGCCCGGGTCTTTCACGCGGATTCCTTGGAGTAGCCCCTGTATATCTCCAGGCTCCGTCTTGCCCTCGCGCGCGGTATCTGGTGCCCCATCAGGGCGACTATTCTATCAGCCTTCGCCTTTCCGTGGTGGAGCATCTTGGTTTCCGTTTTAATCTTCTCGACCCTGAAGGTGTAGCCGCCGACCTCCAGCACCTCGCCGACGACGAACTCCTCGTTCCTCGGCACCTTCACCTTGAAGGCCTGGGTAACGCCCTTGGGGAGGTATATGGAGACCTTGATGACCTTCGGGTAGGTCAAACTCTCGCCCCACAGCGTTTTAATCTTCCCTATCATGGCCTTGTTGACCCTCCTGTCTCCTTCGAGCTCTATTCCGGTTATCCTGACCTCATCGTCTTCGGTCTCGACGATGTCGCCGACCTTTATCTCCTCACCCTCCGGTAGCTCGACCTCGCTCTTAAAGCTCCTCTCGTGCTTACTGACGATGAGGGGAACCTTGACCATCTTTGGCAGGGTGATTATCCAGACGTTGCCGCATTCATTACAGCGGAGCATCAGCTCCCTTCCTCTCTCCCTGATTACCTCGACGTCATCGCTACCGCATTCTGAACAGATAAAATACTCCTCCATATCTCTCACCAGATGGAAGAATAGGGAAGGCGTTTATAAAAGTATTCAAAAATGCAAATAGACTTGTCTTATGAAAATAAAGAAAGACTCACCCAACTTTTATCATCCAAATCCAGCCGACACTGACCGTTTTTGAGTCGAAGTACCAGTAATCCGGTATCGATGCCTCAAAGGTCACGTCGTACTGAACTTGAACTATTTTGTGCCAGTTTCCATCATGCAATGCCAATTCATCAAAGCTGGCAACAGAACCGGCCATTGTTGAAAACGTATATTTGGCATTATCGGAATTCGGATCGAAGTAGAGATACCACTTAACAAGTTCTTGACTGGAATCTGATACCGGAACCATCTTGTATTTTGGTACTTCAACATTAAACGATACCCCAACCCCATAAGCACCTAATTGTACCTGAATACTCTTGTAGCCGTATTGTGTACTGCCGGGGGCTATCTCACCAAGCTGTGGATTCAATGATGGTTCCAAGTTCCAATACTGGGTTATAACACCTTTCTTGGTTCTGTAACAGCAGTAATCAGGATTCAGAGGATACAGAGAGTATCCCTGCTCACTTTTGAAGTAGGCGCCATCACTAGATACTGCCCCAGATACCATGAAATACTCCCTCGATGGGTCAGGGTCATTTTTAAGTGCTCGGTAGTGGACTTTTACGTAAACGTTTCCTGCCGGGGGACTCAAAGTCTCGTCTTCTATTGGTCCAAAGTCGTACCAGTAAGGCTCAGAAGTTCCGGTAGGCATTATTATGTCCTTCCCTGTAATTGCCGTAGCTTTTGCTTCCATATTCTCGGGGATACCCGCCTCTTTGAAGGTTCTAATATCATTCCCAAATGTCATGGGAGACCTGGCCCACATCTCAAGCTCTTGGTAAAGCTTGGCAATGTCTCCAGAATAGTCCTCTGTAATCCTCTGGATTTTTATATTGACCCTTCCCTCAGGGGATACCTTTATGCTGTATCCTACAATTTTTGTCCCGGGTACCTCTAGAGGAAGTGCATATACCTTATACCGTCCTGAGGTTGGGAGGGACTCAATAGCTTTCTGTATTCTATTCGCAATATCCTCGGGAGCCAAAGGCCGTTCAGGACTTCCAAAGATAACAAATGCAGTATGGTTGGGAAGGACAATCTTTCTGAATTGTATCTCCTTGATTGCCGGAATATTGTTGCCTTCCGAAATTCCAGAACGAGTATCCAGTGTTGGTGTACCGGAAACTAAAAAGAGACTACCAACCAAGACTCCAATCACGAACCAAACAATCCCATGCCGCATTCGCCCCCCTCCAAGGGTGATCAAACCTACTCGGTAACCAAAATATTTAAATTTTCGCTTTGTAGTTACTAAGCACAAATTTTGGACATTGTCATGTATATACGAGATTTAATAGTAAAATGGTTTCTCAAGAAGCCACCGCCAGAGGAGAACGAATCTGATGGTCTTTCTCCCAACCTGGTGAATGTCCTCGTAGTCCCATGTCACAACGGTCAGTTTTTTATAACTCAGCGACTCTGAGGCTCTTAGAAGGGCTTTAATCTCCCTGTTCATTGTTGCCGTGTCATCGACGTCGTAACTGACCTGTATAAGCTCAACAACATTAAACCCCTTCGAAACCACGAAATCAACCTCTCCCCTCCCATCGTCCCAGTAATGAACTTCAAGCCTTGGCTCGAAGTAGTGCTTCCTCCTCAGGAGCTCCACCGCCACTATGTTCTCGATTCTGTACTCCTTGTCCTCAACACCAAAGGCACTTGCAAAGCCAGTATCGGCGAGGTATATCTTCGGAGTGCTCCTTAGCGACTCTACCTCGCTTGGGTGATACTTTCTTATTGGGATTACAAAACCTACATCCTCCAGGTAGGAGAAGTACTCCGAGGTCGTTGGTCGGCTCAGCTTTGTGCCGGTAGAAGCAAGAAGGCCATTGAGCTTTCTTATGGAGATTTTTCTGGCAAAGTTTCTCACAACAACCCTCATCAACGCCTTCATGGCCCTTGTTTTCTCAACTCCGTACCTTTCAACCAGGTCGCGGTAAACTATGAGATCGAGGTATTCCTGAAGGGTTCTGATCTTTATCAGCTCAGAGGAATCCACTATCCCGGGAAAGCCTCCGTACCGAACGTACTTTTCCAAAAACCCCCTAAGCCTGCCCCTGCGTGCTTCTGTTAGTGGTTCGGAGTAATCAAAACCTTTGAAGAACAGAAACTCCCTGAACGATAGCGGAAACAGTCGAAAACTCAAACTCCTACCTCTAAGAGATGTGGCTATTTCCTTGGAAAGAAGCTTCGACAAGGAACCCGTTACGAATACCTGGCCCTTTTTCTCTCAAGGAGCCTTCTGACGAACTTTTCCCATCCTTCAACTTCCTGAACCTCATCGAGGAACAGGTACATAATGTCGGCGTCAGGATTTAACTTGTGGTACAGCTCCACTATTTTGGAGAGGCCTCCCGCCTTCAATCCTTCCAGCCTCTCATCTTCGAAGTTGATGTAGAAAAGCCTTCTCATCGGCATTCCCGACCGGAGGAGCTTCTGCATTGCATTGTACAGGAGGTGGGTTTTTCCTACTCACCTTAATCCAAAGAGGACAACAGCCACATCAACGTTATGGGCACTTCGAGCTCTCTCCTTTGTCTCAGGTATGCTGAACTCGTGGAACTCGGTGATGACTTCCTCCAGGAGCATTTTAACCACATGGTAAACTTAGCTTTACCACATTTAAGGATTTTGGCAAAGTGGACTCTACCACTTTTGCCTCACTCCCTCAGGAAAACCCTGTATGTCCTCCCTTCCTTCACGCGGGTTATCAGCCCCTTCTCCTCCATCTCGCGGAGGATTATGCTGACCTTGGCCTTTGAAACGCCGAGCTTATCGGCGAGTTCGCTCTGAAGGATCGGGCCCTCCCTCAGCATGGCGAGTATCTTCTCCTCGTCGCTCCTCAGGTGAGTGAGCTCCTCCTCGCGCTTCCGTTCGCGATAAAGGATGTAGCCGTAAACGCTCCCGCCTCCAATGAGGAGACCAATAATGAAAACACCTACGTAGAGCCACGGGGAGGGCGGCTTTGGAACGGTTATCTCCCCTGAAAAGCCCACTATGAAGTAGAACTCGTCCCCAGGACGAATGTTACTGCGCTTCCATTCGAGGAGGAGTCTGTCCGTTGAGCTCTCAACCCTGTCGGGCGAGGGAATTATCGGCGAGAGTATGGCGTAGCCCTTCGGGACGAGCAGCTGCATGTGAAAGACCCCGACCGGCTGGCTGAACTTAACGTAGTACGTGAACTGCTGCTTCTCACCGTTCTCACTTATCATGCCGCGGGTTGTAAAGGCCAGATTTATTCGGGCGCTCTGGCCAGGCCTGATCATGGGAAACGTCATATATACTGCGTTGGTTCCCCCAAGGACTTGCCTGACTGTGACGTTAATTCTCTCCACAGTGTTTCCTAAGTCCAGCACGGCGCTGGCATTCTCCACAGGGTAGTCAGTGTAGATAACGTACTGGGTAAGGTTGGTGTAGGATGTCACGTCTATCTCAATGGTTTCCTTGATGTTATCCGGACTAACCACCTCAAAATACACCGCGTAGGCGTTTATCTCGTAGTCATATTCCTGGGCACCGACAAGCGGGAGGAAAAGGAGAGTCAGAATCAGGAATAACCCGATTACAGCTGACTTCCTTCCGAGGGGTTTTTGATTTTTAGGAGCGGGCATACGTCCATACACTCCCTGCAGTGGGTGCAGAGCTCACCGTTCACAACGATTTTCCTGCTCTTCGGATCGATGCTGAGGGCATTCTCGGGACACTTGCCGACGCAGACGCCGCAGCCGACGCACTCGTAGGCCCTCTTGACGAGGTAGTAAGCCTGCAGGGCCTCCTGAGAGTCACCCGTATAGGCCCCGTCTGGTTTAAATGTAACATCGCCCGCCCTTATGTAGTTTTCGCCCTCCTCAACCTCCCCGAGGATTGGAGCAACTTCCCTAACCCTTCTCAGGTTTATAACGGTGTTGAAGCGGGTTACGAAGCTGTCATCGGTTTCCTCGATGGAGTACCTCACTGGCTCCCAGGAGCGTTCCTCCGGAACATCCACGCCCAGCTCCCTCGCTATCGCCTTCTCCCCCTTACTCAGCTTCTTCCAGCGCCAGAAGCCGTAGGTTATCCACTCGTCGGGCATTCCAAAGCGCTTCCCCCAGACCTTGAGCTCGTTCTCCCACCTGGCCCACAGCTCAGGCTTCTCTTCTTTGAGGGTGTAGATTTCGGCAAGCGAAGCGCTCGGACAGAGGAAGCAGCCTATTCTGTCAAGCCTGTCCGCGTAGAGCGGGTTGTACTTAAGGTTCCTGCTGAAGATGTAGAGCCAGACCTCCAGCGCGCGCCAGTGGAATATCGGCGATGCCCCCCTCTCGTTCGGCACCCAGGGGTTCTTCCATATCCGGGGCTGCTTGAAGCGTTTTATGCTCTCGTACTTCCTCTGGCCGACGAACATGAGAACGCCTTTTGGGTAGTTCTCCTTTATCGCCATCGTTATGGGGCCAAGCTTCGTCACCTTACAGCACCAGCGGTAGTCTCTACCAGGTGGGGAAAAGACGTGAAGGGCGCGCCAGAACGCATCGCCGGCATCGGCAACGATGAACTTTATGCCCTTCGGCTCAAGCTCCCTCCTCAGCTCCTTGACGTATTCAAGCGTTTCAGGGAACTCTATGCCGGTGTTGTTGAAGAAGACGGTAAAATCTTCGCCGAACTCCTCAAGAGCGAGACCGAGAACGGCCAGGCTGTCCTTGCCGCCCGAAAAGGCAACCGCAACCGGAAGGTCGGAGTAGCGGGTGGCAACTTTCCTCATGAAGCGCCTCGCTTCCATCACCTTCTTCTCAAGTTCGATGGAGTTGGCCCTCAGCACATCTTCCATCGTGGCCTTCCTTCCCTCGCGGTAGTTTACGCTCTTCTGCCGCCTCACCTTGACGCCGGTTCCGCGCTCCCTGGCTATCAGCGCGCTGTAGTCCTTCTTCGCTATGCCGGTAGCGATAACCTCACCGCTCTCAGAGACGAGGATTACGTCGTCGTTTCTCCGTATGCTCTGCTCTGCTTCAACTATTCCAACCGGCAGGAGGTTGGAGCCGCCCAGAATCGGGTCTATGGCCCCTTCATCGACGATTATCCACTTCCTCATGGACTTTCCAAAGCGCTTCCAGAGGGCAATGGCACCCTCAACCTTTAAACCTGGCTTCCACTTCAGCTCCAGCGGGTCGAAGCGTATCCAGCCGAAGACGTAGCCGTCGAGAATTATCTCGTAGGAGTCGTCCTCTCCAGGCGTCTTGTTGAGGAGGACGATTTTTCCATCAAAGAGTTCGCCGAGGTCAACGCCGTAGTGCTCCCTGAAGACCGAGCGTATGAACTCGATGTCCTTCTCAAAGGCGAACCTTAAGTCGCCCGGAGGTGTGATGTTGAGGCGGAATACACCCCCCTTTCCGTGGACGGCACAGCTATCACCGATGAGCGGGACGTTGCACTTCTCGCACCAGTAAACATGTGCTTTACCGAGGAAGACCGGCCTTCCCATTTTCTCTCACCGCGCTTAGAATGGAGCGAGGGTTTATAAAGGCGATTGCTCGTGTAGTATCTCCCCAAAGTTTTTAAGCAGTTTAACTTCATGTCCCATGAAAAATCACTGGAGGCGATGGTAATGGCAGTATTCGCTGGTGCCGCGCTGGTCATACTGGGTGTTTTTCTTTTGATAATGCTCCTGCTGAGCGTAAAGGTTATCCGCCCGTACCAGAAGGGCCTCGTTGAGAGGCTCGGAAAGTTCAACAGAATCCTGGAGCCGGGAATACACTTCATAATCCCCTTTATGGAGCGCGTCAAGGTCGTGGACATGCGCGAGCACGTCGTCGATGTGCCTCCCCAGGAGGTCATCTGTAAGGACAACGTGGTCGTCACCGTCGATGCCGTCGTTTACTACCAGATCCTCGACCCCATAAAGGTCATCTACAACGTCAGCAACTTCCTGATGGCCATAATCAAGCTCGCACAGACAAACCTCCGTGCCATCATAGGTGAGATGGAGCTCGACGAGACCCTCAGCGGAAGGGACATAATCAACGCCAAGCTGAGGGAGGAGCTCGACAAGATAACCGACCGCTGGGGCGTCAAGATTACGCGCGTCGAGATACAGCGCATAGACCCGCCCAAGGACATTCAGGACGCGATGGCCAAGCAGATGACGGCCGAGCGTGAAAAGAGGGCCATGATACTTATAGCCGAAGGTAAGAAGGAGGCCGCCATTAAGGAAGCGGAGGGACAGAAGCAAGCTGCCATACTCAAGGCGGAGGGTGAGAAGCAGAGGCAGATACTCGTGGCGGAGGGCCAGGCCGAGGCGATAAGGAAGGTTCTCGAAGCTCTGAGCCAGGCAGACGAGAAGTACCTCACGCTCCAGTACATCGAGAAGATGCCAGAGCTTGCAAAGTACGGCAACCTGATAGTGCCCTACGACACGGAAGCTCTCATCGGTCTGCTGAGGATACTCCAGAAGGTCAAGGAGACTCCCCTCCCGGAGCCCAGGCCCCCCAAGGGGGACAACCCAGGAAATGAGAGCGCATCGATCAGCCCCTCAGAGGACGAGCTGAAAAAGCTTAAGAACATGATGGAGTGATTTAGACCGGTGGTGCGGATGGATATCCTCCCAATTTCCCTTTTGATTCTTGGACTGCTCGTAATAGTCCTCGACATGATGGTATCCGCGTTCATAACCCCAATCGGAGTGGCAATGGTGGTCCTCGGTCTCCTGCTGGGCTTTGGCGTGAACTTCACCGAGAGCTTTGTCCTGGCCCTCGTAGCTGCGGTTGTGGCTTATATCCTCGTTGGCAGGTACATAAAGAGGGACGTCCGGGATGCCGGAAAGGGCAAGTACACCTTCGAGCTTAAGGGCAAGCACGGAAGGGTCGTCGAGATAGGCAGGGAGCACTACATAGTCGAGCTTGAGGGAGACAGATGGATAGCCCTGGCCGAGGGGGACGAAAAGCTGAAAATAGGCGAAACCGTCGAGGTCGTTGACGTTGACGGCGTCAAGCTCATCGTCCGGAAGGCCTGACCTCTTTCCACAGCTCCTCCAGGGTTTTCCCTATCATTATGAACAGGCCGTTTCTGTAGACCACTTCCCCGTTCACCATCACAAGCTCGACGTCACTGCCCCTCGTTGAGTAGACGATGTGGGAATACAGGTTCTCCCCCGGAAGGAACTGGGGCTTTCTTGCGTTTATCAGCACGAGGTCAGCAAGATATCCAGGTTTTATCAGGCCCGCCTTCAGCTTCAGAGCTCTGGCACCGCCAGCGGTCGCCCAGCGGAAGACCTCCCTGGCACTGGCAACGTCAGTCCTTCTCCGCCAGACCTTGTTGAGAACTGCAGCAAAGCGCATCTCCTCAAAGGGATCCATGAGTCCAACAGGGTTCGGGGAGTCGTTGCCGAGGGCTATGTTCGTTCTGTTCTTGGCCAGCTCGATTATCGGGGCTATCCTGCCTTCGAGCTTTGCCATGCTCAGCGAGCAGTGGACGAGCGTGGCGCCGCTCTTCGCGTAGAGGGGAACCTCTTTTTCACTCAGGTAGATGCCGTGGACGCCGATCAGGTGATCGTCCAGGACACCGGCCATTTCAAGGTACTCCACGGGCATTAGGCCGTAGCGCCGCTTTACCGTCTCAACCTCCGCCATGCTCTGGGAGAGGTGGACGTGGATTAACGCGTTCTTCTCGTGAGCAAAGCCGCCGATTTCCTCCATCAGCTCAAGTGAGACAGTGTTTGTGGCGTGGGGCGCGAGGATGGGTTTTACAAGCTCATCATTCCCGCTCCAGCGCTTAAAGAATTTAAAACCCTCTTCTGGCTCAGCAATTGGAAACTCCACCAAATCCATCATAGTCTGGCCTATAAAGGCTCTGATTCCGAGCTCCCTTGCCGCCTCCCCTATCTCGTCCGCAAAGAAGTAGTGGTCGTTTATCGCCGTCGAGCCGTTTGCCAGGGCCTCCGCCATTCCGAGAAGGGCCCAGCGACGAATCTCTTCCGGCGTCCACTCAAGCTCCGCCGGCCAGATGACGTCGTTGAGCCACTGTTCGATAGGAACGTCCTCTCCGAGCCCCCGGAACTTTGCCATCGCGACGTGGGTGTGCGCGTTCACAAGGCCTGGCAGGATGATATATCCCCTCCCCCCGTAGACCTCGTCGATGCCGTACTCACCCAACCTCCCGACCGGAACAACGTCTCTGATTACAGACCCCTCTATTAAAACCGCGGAGTTCTCCTTAACGCCCTCCCCGTCCACGAGGGTTCCAACAAGTGCCTTCATGCTCCCACCGGGGAGAATTAGGTGAGAAGTAAGTTAAAGTTTTGGGTTTACCCCTCCTCCATCTTGGCGGCTATCCACGCAAGGAGCAGGATGAACACTATCCCACCCACGAAGGAGCCTCCAATATAGATAAGCCTTTCTTTCAGGGAACTTCCTTCCCCTGAGGCTGTGGTGGTTGCGTTGCTCTCGTTGCTGGGCACGGGCACTTTTATTATCTTCGTGACCACTTTCGGCTCACAGGTTGAGCTGGTGTTTTTTACCACGGAGGCGTTTTCGGGGGTCGGCGCTGGAGAGTTCTCCCCCACCGTTATGATGGTGGAGTTGTAGAACACCCTCCCGTGGCTCTCAACCCCGGCGCTGATTTCATATTGACCGGGAGCCAGCGGGATTGCGGTGATAGAATACACCCGGCTTTCGTCTGGGGAGAGAGTGTCCGTTCTCGTCAGCCATTTTCCGTGGGCAGTGAAGTTCTCCGCTATGGAACCAAAACCTCCGGGAAGTGCCAGGGTAAGGGTGAAAGAAAGCTCGGTGTTTCCGGTGTTTATCACGGTCACGTTTACGGGAATCCTTGAGCCAACGGTACCGTTCGGTGCCGACACCACGATGCGGTAGCCGATCTCGGCGGGAGTGACCTCTATCTCCCGTTTCTCGGAGCTGAAGCTTACCTGTTCCACGCCGTAGCAGGAAAGAGCGTAAGGAGCGTGGCCCACAACCACCACACTGCCGAGGGTCAGGTTTCCCGCTTTTTCAGGAAGTATCCTGAGGGGAACTTCAACCGTCTTGCCCTTTGGAATCTCCTCCAGATACCTCGGGTAATCGTTTAAGATGCGGAATCCGTTCGAGAGGTCGATGTTCAGCCCGACGTACCTTAGGTCGCTCGGTCCCTCGTTCTTTATGATGACCTCCGCGTCGAATGGGGTAAACTGCGTGGCGTTGTCCGGGGCAATAAAGGAAACGTTGAGGAGTGCCACATCGGTTACCTTTGGTAGCTTGGCCTCGTCTATGAACGCAACCACGTGGATTTCCCTAGCCCCGTCACGCCTTCTGGAGGCCGTCGCTCCCAGGAGAAGGCCGCCGTAGTAGAGCCCCGACGAGAAGTTGCCCACGGATATAAAGCCCGACTTGATGACCCTGCCACAGGGGTTCATTATTGACACATAGGCACTGCCATCAAACACCTTGTCTATCCTTAGGAGATAGGGCCCAAGTTTTTCCGTTTTCCCCTCCCTAAGCCATCCCTCAAAAGAGGGCAGGACCTTAACACGGATGTATGCGCCCTTCAACCTTATGGAGGCTTTGAGGTACTCCGAACCCACCAGTTCTCCAATGCCTATGACCAGACTCCCCGTGTCTATCGTATCCCCCGGTTCGGCTAGATACTGCCTGCCGTTGACGCGGACGTCAACTACCTCCGTCAGCTGGCCGTCCCGAGAGGAAACCGTGTAGTTGTAGAACACAACGTCCCACTCGCCGACCGATACGTTCTGACCCCTTCTCAGGTATCCGTTGAAGAGAAGCGGCATCGGCGTCAGAGATATCCTTAGGCTGTCGAAGGAGACCTCCTTTCCGGAGGGGCAGTTAATTTCCTTCGAGATGTTCCCGCTGGTTATCTGCAAAACCCCCCCATTCTCGCTCACGGACTTCATGAGCAGTTCGTATCTACCCGCGATGAGCCTCTCGCCCTCCAAGAGATATGGAAACTCATAGGTTGTGTTCAGGTACATGGCCTCGGACGTGTATATGACGTCGTAAAGGGAGAACGAATAGTCATCCCACACGATACGGCCGCCGATGGGCACAACGCGCATGCCCACACCGCCGGGATACGCCAGCACCGAGCCGTCCTTGAGTGATATGTCATTAACTAAAACTTCTCCGCTTTCATGGCCCATCTTGAGCGGAAAAGCCAGCCACCCGCTTAGTGATGAACTGGCCGCGACCCCGGGCAACAGAATGAGGACTAGGACGAGAACAAGCAGTTTCTTCATGGCATCACCCCCAGGGTGCCCATCAAAACCCCCGAAAGGGAGGAAAAGGTCATCATCTTGCCCATCACAACGGTTCCTATGTACTGGCCAAGCGCTGCCAGCCACACGAGGACAACGAAGTAGTAGACAGTAATCCCGATATGGCCCCCGTCCGCAAACTTTATAGAGAGCGCGGAAAGGAGGCAGTGGGTTATCAGTATTACAATCAGGATGTAGTTCGTCACCTCAAGACCGCTCTTCGAGGGAACGAATATTATATTCTGGAGGAAGTCCCCCTGAATGGTCAGGTTCGAAAAGAGCTGGTTCATGTAAACCGCAACCTGGAAGGCTGCCGCAACAGAGAAGGCAAAAGCACCGGTTATTCCATAAATAACCCCCCTGAAGCTGGCAACTGTCTGTGCACGCTTTCTCCTGAGCCTTATCAGGCGCTCAAAGTTCCTTGAGATGACCATCCCAACATAATCCGGCTCGGCACCGAGCTTTATGCTCTTGTTGAATATCTCAGAGAAGATACCTATCAGCCAGCTCCCGGTGTCTATCGTAAAGTAGCGCCAGGACTTGCTGTTGTCTATTCTCATGGAGACCCTGCGGTAGAGGTTCCGTATATCCCTTGTGAGGACCCCGAAGTCGTGGGAGCTGAGATACTTGAGCACGAGGGGGAGTGCAGCGCCGCTCGCGGCCAAAGACGAGCTGAGGCTCCTCATGAATGCCGGAAAGTTCTCGTCCTTTATCAGAATGGCCTTTTCCTCCTTCTCCAGAACCTTGCCAAGGTACATGACCGGGGAGAGTATTATGGCCACCTGAATAAGGAGAGGAATGTTGAATCTCGGCCGTATAACGAGAACAACGACGATAGCCGCGACGGCACTTCCTGCGAAGGATATCAGGGCGGCTTTAATGAACCTGGCCTTCCTCTCGGAGGTCATGGCGTAGTCGGCCCATATCTTGTCCTCCGGCATCCTGTACTTTATAACAAGCAGCACTCCTATTTCAGTGGCAAGGACGAGAACGAACATGAAAGCGCTCAGACTGACGATGTCCTGCCCGGTCAGTATTGGGCCGATGATTATGAAAGTCACCATGAAGACCACGGAGATTATCAGGGAGGAGTACACCTCTTTAAAGACGTCCAAGTCGTAGAGGGTTCCCTCATAGAAGGTCTCGTAGTCGTCCATAACCGTTTTCTGCTCCTGAAGGAGGTAGTCCCTGAGCTCAACACCGCTGTCGAGGGAATAGGCGAGCCTGTCCAGAAAGTCCGCAAAGACCTTGCTGGGCGTCCTCCTGGCCAGGAACCTCAGGGCCTCGGGCATCCCCCTGTGGAGCTTGGCGATGAGGTAGTACACCTTCTTCATGTCGCTGGCTATGGGTTCGAGTATCTTTTCCGTGGCGAGGTTCCAAACCAGCTCGCTCCTGCTGACGTCGCTCGTAGAGAGAACCGCGAAGTACGTGGCAAAGTACGGGATCTTCGAGTTTATCTGAACCCTCTTGTTGCTTATCTTGGCGTACGGGTATCCCACAGCGTAGATTAGGGGCAGGAGTGGAATCGCGTACAGAGCAAAGGTTATCACGTTTGAGAGGGTAACAAACCTCTTGAGCACTAAGACCGCGGCGAAGAGTGCCATGGCACCAACCAGGCTGGGCAGGAGCACTTTCCTGAAGTATTCGTGCATCGTGATGCCAGACTGCGCCAGTATCCCAGCCTTCTCCCCCGGCATTCCACCACCTCACAGCCTGAAGCTCAGTCCCTCGATTCCCTTCTCGTAGAACGCCTTGATTTCGCGGTGCACGGCGTGGTAGTCCGTTATCCCGAGCTCCGCCATCCTCTTGATTATCCGCGCCCTCAGGAAGAGCTCGTTGTATATCTCCTTGGGATCCTCATAGCCCGCAACTTCGGCTATCTTCCTCTCCAGGATGTACGAGTTGTTCATCCCACGGAAGATGTGCCTGTCCGTTACTGAATCCCACTCGAAGACGTTCCTCGTTGCAACGCCACCGAGCTCCTCATAGTAGCCCTCAATCTCAACAACGCTTAGAACCCTCCTCAGGAACCTGCCGCGGACGTAAACGGCCTGCTGGAAGAGGGCTATATTGAGGTTGTCAATAAAAGTGACGGGGATGTTTATGGGGGCACCGGTGAAGCGCTGTATCATCTTTCTTATATCGCCGGCGTGAAACGTTGCCATAACAGGATGTCCCGTCTGCATGGCCTGGAAGGCTATGGCACCCTCCGCTCCACGGATCTCACCGACGACGATGTAGTTTGGCCTCGAACGCAGGGCCGCTTTGAGGAGGTCGAAGAGCGTAACCCTACTCTCCTCGGGTCCGCGCTCCCTGGTGGTGAGCCTCTGCCAGTTCTTGTGGGGCACCACAACCTCCGGCGTGTCCTCCGCGGTGTAGATTTTAGCGTCTGGTTTGATGAACGGGATTATCGAGTTGAGAGTTGTGGTCTTTCCGCTCGCCGTCTCACCGCAGACGAAGATGCTCATGCCGTACTCAAGGGCCAGCCAGAGGTAGGCAGCCACCTCCGCCGAGAATGTGTTCCACTTGACGAGCTGGACGACGCTCAGCGGAGTCGCCGAGAACTTACGGATGGTTGCGCTCGGACCCTGGATGCTGACGTCAGGTGAGTAGATGATGTTGATACGGGAGCCATCGGGAAGAGTTCCGTCAACTATGGGGTTCTTGTCGCTGACCGGCCTCCCCATCCTCTCACTGAGGTTTTTGAAGTAGTCGGCCAATCGGAGGTTGTCGCCGAAGGTTATGTTGGTCTCCATCGCATCGAAGATCTTGTGGATGAGTGAGACGTAGTTGGCACCTATTATGTGGATATCCTCTATGTAGGGGTCGCGCATGAGAGGTTCGAGAGGTCCAATGCCAACGATATCCCTCTTCAGGAGATAGCGGAACTTTGCAACCTCCTCCGCGGTGAACGAGACCCTCTTGCGGCTGAACAGTCCTCTGCCAATCCTACTAAGCGCCTCGTCCATGAGGTCATCCAGAAAGCGCTCGAACTCTTCGCTGTCCTCAGGAATTCTCTTCTCCGGCGCGAGCTCCAGTATCTTGTCCTTAAGGATGTCGTACTTCTTCTCTTCCTCCGGACCGGTTATCCTCGGCTCTACAACTATGTACCTCCTTTCGGTGTTTATATCGCCGTAGATGTGGATAAATATCGGGTCTCCAACGGGGTAGATTATGTTTGGATACTTTATGTCCTTCATGTCCCTGCTGAGCTGGGGATAGAATTCTGGAAACTTGCCCGTCTTTTTGACGAACCGGTCTATGTATGCCCTCAAATGAGGATTCCGGGCCATTGCAGCTTCGATGCTGTCGCTGACGTTCTTCCCAACAGGCATGTCACACCACCGCGGCGATCTCGACTATGAATCCAACCCTCGGCTCAACCCTGAAGGGTATTATCTTCTGGAAGATCCCCATCGCGTTGTTGTACTTCACTATGGTGGCCGAGTTCTTCAGGTCTCCCCCAAAGACCTTCACGCTGAGCCTGATGAGAAGGCTCGACGCCTCCTCCAGGATTTTCAGGAACTCCGGGTCTATGTCGGAGGGGTTTACGGTCATTATAGTGACCTTCCCGAGGGAGCTCAGCCTCTTAAGGTGCAGTGCAAACGCCCGTATCTCCTCCATGTCCAGCTCCGGAGGAAGGAGCGCCGAGAGGGAATCGATAATCATGACATCGCTCTTCCACAGTCTGGGCTCGCCGACAAACCTTGAAAGGAACTTTCTCCTGTCGGAGACCCCGACAAGCAGGGGGTAGAGGGAGACGAACATTAGTCGTCTTTTTATCAGCTCCTGAATTATGCTGTAACCGAGGGACTCCATCTGGTTTATGAATTCAGGGGTGGTGTACTGACTGGAAACGTAGGTTCCCGTGTGGTCGTTCTTCAAAAGGCCGTAGAGGAGCCTCTGGGAGAATATAGACTTACCCGTCCCCCTGTCCCCCTCTATCAGGACTATGCTCCCCGCAGGGATTCCCCCACCAAGGCGCCTGTGAAGCTCATCGTTGGGTATCTGGATTTTAAGGAGGCTCCCCATGGTCATCACCCCACCTCGAACACGAGGGATTTTCTCTTTCCTGTCTCTATGACAACGGTGATCTTATGATAGCCGGGCGATGAGATGAACGCGGTCGGGACATAGATTTTGCCGATATCATATGGTGCGAGCACCCCCGTTGGGTCAAAAGTCAGGTTAGCAGGGGGGATTATCGCACCATCTATCATCACGATAACCGAGTTGGAGTCAAAGGAGAATGAGTCCTTACCGACGTTGCGGACGTAGAAGATGTACGAGGAACCAGAAACGGGTATGTTCTCGGGATCGTTAATTATCTCAAAATTAGTTCGCAGACTGGTCGCCACGTCCTGGCCCTTCACAAGAATTCCGCTCGAAATATCCTGAGTGACCACGTACAGACCCCCAGCTACCATGCCCGCTACCAGCAGTGACACGATGAACAGTACAAGCTCCGAGACCACTGAACTCGCCATCGTTACCCCTCCACAGGGCAGTACCAGGCACTGCTAACCACCTGCGGGGATCCGTTGGTCGTGTTTCCGACCCACTTCCATTTTATCTTCAGCCCACAGCCAACTTCAGTGCTCACCACGAGGGAATACGTTATCGTGGGGTCCGTCTGGAGGTTCTGAACCGTTACGGTCGTCCACTCCCCAGGGAGGAGGTATTCCCTGCTTGGGGCCACGACCGAGGTGGTGGTCACAATACCATCGAGTATGTACGTCCACCTCACCGGTGATAGGGTGCTCCCCCGGTTCGTGATGTTGAATGTGATGTCATAGAACCCAGTCCCCACCGTATAGTTGTAGCCTGTGAGTTCGAGCTCGGACGTCTTTGCCCTGAGCGCCATCTGGTTGTAGTCCTCGGTCGCTTTATGAACCATCGAATATGCATTCTCACTGGATACGTAGAGCATTCCGAAGGAAACCAGCATCGCTATGAGCAGCACTGCAAAGGCCGCTGGCACACTGACCCCCATGGGAATCCCCTAAACGCCGTACACGTCTTCGAGCACCCTTCCGATTACCCTCATTTCCCTCTCTATCGCGTCCAGCACCTCCCGGGTTATCCTGACACCCCTGAGCCTCTCGATGAAGAGCAGCGAAACCAGATGATCCTGTATCGTGAGCTTCTCGTCCGGCCTCCAGTCCGGCTCCCTGTGGTGGGGCCTTATGCCCTCCGCGTATCTGAGCAGGGTGTTCAGCACATCCTCTGAGATCCAGCCGATCTGGTAGTAGAACTCAAGCACCTCTTCGAGGTTCTGCATCCCCACCCTGTCTATGAGGAAGCCCAGCCACTTCAGTGCCATCATTGTTGAGACCATGTCGTTGGGGATGTGTTCGAGCCTTGCCTTGGTGCGTGGTGGACTGACAAGTACATCCTTAAGTTCAGGGGGTATTTCAAATCCTCTGGTAAGCTCAAACTCCTTCTCCATGGGCACTACCTCCGCTTGGTTTTGGGAAGGAGGCTCGGGGGACTGCGCCTCTTCAGCCACAGGACTTTCACTGCCGAGGGACCCCTCACTGAAACCGCCGCTATTTCCGGCCCCCATGATTTCACCGAAATCCACAGCCTGGGTCCCTCCCATTGGCTGATACTGTGCCTCCTCCAACATGGACGGATTAGCCTGAGCCGTCTGGGAAAGGTTCATCAGATGGTTGCGTATCTCCTCCAGGTACCTGCCAATCTCATCCACACGACTGTCGAGCCGGGAGAGCTTCTCGATCTGACCTGCGTAGGTGCGGAGTACCTTGTCAACTATCCTGTCAACCTGCTCCGGGGTCAGTATGTCGCGCTTCTTCATGAGACGGTCTTTGAGGTCGTCAATCAGGAAGTTCGGAACTTTCCCCCTGAGGCGCCTAAGCCTTTCATCAATCTCGGTTTCGGTAATCATGCCCCTCCCTCCGACATGGCTTCGTATATCAGGTCATCAAGATCCATACCATCGATCACAAGGAGCCTCAGATCGGACTTTATTTGAGCAATTTCGGCCTTCAACCTCTCAATTTCCTCACTCAACTCCTGAATCTCGCCAAGGAGAGGATTAGCGGAATCAACATCCTTAAACGGGTTGATCTGCTGGGAGACTATCTCGTAGAGCACCATAACGTCCTTAATCACCTTATCCAGGCGGTCTATCTCCTCGCGGAGCTCGTTAATCTGGGCTTTGAGGGTGTCTATACTCACCTTTATCCTAGGAATGTCGTTCTCGATCTCGTTTACCCTGGTCATCACCTGGGTAAGGAGCTCCTCTTCCTCTTTTCTCTTCTGGGCGGCCTCCTCCGCGGCTTCCTGTCCCAGCTCATCAAGCTTAATTATCTCCCTGTTGTCCTCGGGCTTATCCTCCCCCTCCTTTTTCTTCTTGAACTTGTTCTTTAGGTACGAAAACGACATTCCAACCACCCGCGAGGAAAGTTATGGAAAAAGGAAAGTGGCAGAGGCTTCACTTGAGGTCGACAATCTTGTCGGTGGTGCTGAGACCGTAGGCGGTCGGGGTGATGACCTTGGTGAAGCCCGGAGCACCGAACTCCGGAACTACCCTAATGGTTATCGGGGTCCTCGGCTCAACGCCGCCGAAGACAGCGGAGAGGTTGATGGTGAGCAGGGCTATGTCGCCGGTGGTGAGGGTCGGAATGTTCCCGTTGAGGGAGTTGTCGGCATCCTGGACAATGAGAATTCCAAAGTGGGTTCCGTCAACCTTGGTGCTGTTCCAGGCGGGCGAGGTCGTGTCAAACATGTCGCCACTTATGGTAGCCTTGGCGTTTCCGTAGGAGAGAACGACCTGCTTCTGGCCGTTGTCGAGGTAGATCTTGGTCTGGTTGAGGTCAATGGGGGTGCTTCCGGCGTTAAGGGAAACCTGGATCGTCATCAGGGTCATGTTGTTCGCGCTCGGAGCGTAGCCGGTCACCGCATCGATCTTTATGCCCGTTGAAACCTCCTGGGTCGTCTGCCTGCCCGTGGCCTCCGCCCTCTGCTGGAGGTAGCCGCTGGTGTTGATGAGAACCGCGGCAGCCACTGCGGCCACTAGAACCATGGCTATGAAAACTATCAGGGTACCGATACCAATGGCACCCCTCTTCTTCCTCAGCAACTTCATATCCTGGCACCTCCATTAGGGATTTTGCAATATATCTTAGTGATCTTTGGATATAAATCGATTTTTTGTTGGTAATTATGTAGAAACTGGTGTACCTACATATGTAGGTCGATACTACTGTGAATAATTAAAGACACATTGGGAAAATCTCCAACATACTCTTGAAGGGCGTGAAGACAGGGGGTCACACCAGACGCGTGACCAACAGAACAGACTTCCCGAGGGTGTCGACCTTTACATCGTAGGGGCTCTCCTCCACGGCATGGATGATCTCGGTTGAGCTCGGGAAGCGGACAAATTCCCTCGTCAGGCTCTCAAAGAACTCCATGGCAGCTATCAGCGGATAGTTGTCCCTGAACGGCTCAACTATGGCGAGCCTCCCTCCCGGATTCAGGGTACCAATGGCCTTTTTAACCGCCGCACCCGGATTTTCCAAGTACTCAAGGACGAAGCTCATCACAACGGCGTCATAGGTATTTTTGACCACGAGCTTTCTTATGTCCATCTCCCTCAGGAGCACCCAGTCCATCCGGGCGTTTCTGATGCGGGTCTGTGCGATGCTCAGAAGCCCCGGCGAGAAATCGACTCCAACGTACTTCCCGTTGGGCCCCACAGCATCCCCAAGCTCCACGGGGGAAACGGAGCCGCAGCCGAGGTCAAGGACCCTCACCCCATCTTCAAGGCCCAGCAGGTCTATGAGAAGCTGTCGGTAGATTCTGTTGAGCTCCATCAGCAGGCGCATGTCCCAGAAGTCGGCACCCTTGTCGAAGTCCATGAGTATCTTCGGGTGCTCCGCGGATATGAAGGCGTAGTCCGCCATCTTGTATATCTCCTCAAGCACCTGAACCCAGTCAGAGAGCAACCTTCCGGCGTCTTCGGCACTTAGGTTAAACTCGTATGAGAAGCCCGGAACCCTCAGCACGCCGTCGGACTCATCGACGATGCCAAGGGCAACGTACGTGTCGATGAGCTTTCCGAGGTAATCCCTGTTGGACACCGGAATCGCTGCCAGAAGCTCTTCGCGGGTCGCTCCGCTCGTAAGCCTGCGGAAGATGTCGTGCTTCAGCCCGAGCTTGAAGAGGTGTGCGAGTGAGATGTCCGTCATCGCTTCGAGGTTCCTGTCGAGGACTTCGATCAGTGCGTTCATTACCTTCACCTCATGTGTACCTTGAATAATAGGAGTGGTACGACTTCAGGAGCTTGACGACCTGCTTTCCGTACTCGGTGAGCCGGTAGTACTTGAAGCCCTTCTCGATGACGACCTCAACGAGACCGAGGCTCACAAGGGAGCTGTGGCCGTTGTACCTGTTCCCAAGGCCGATAAGGGCACCCTTCACATTCGAGGGGTCTGACTTAACCACCCTTGCAATTTCAGAGAGGTAGGTGGGGGTGGGATATATTTCATCGAGGTAGAAGAGTATCCTCTTCCTTAACTCGCTGCGATTAATGGAGCGTATTACAAAGGGATCAATAAACATTTGAACATCCCCCCACCACGACCCCACAATAATTAAAGACTATCCAATTCCCACCGGGATATGTTGGGCACAATACTATATAAGTGTTACGATTTGTGAACTAATGGCGCCGTTCAACTTATCAAAATGTAATTATTACACCAATGAATATTCCATTATTGAAGGTTTCTCCAGTTTGGATAAAATCTATCTAATGGTTGGATTACCTACAATCCCTTCAATAGTGCCCAAAACAGTATGTCGTCATATTTTAGCCAAAATCTCCAAACGTATGATGAGATGACAATCAATGAAACAAAGGATTTAAATTAGGGTTTTCAAACCTACACCCATGCCGTTGATGATAGTGGTCGAGCACAGAATTGGGGCATTTCCGCTCTGGATAAATTGACGCTTTTCTTAGCCCAATCGCTACCGTTATAAAGCCCCCTTCAAAGCCTCTGGAGGTGGTAATGATGATTGATAAGGTTTACTGCGCCGATGTTCGGCCCGATATGGAAGGCAAGCGTGTTAAACTCGCCGGATGGGTTTACAGGAAGAGAGAAGTTGGAAAGAAGGTGTTCATAGTCCTCCGTGACTCAAGCGGAATCGTTCAGACTATATTCAAGAAGGAGCTGAGCGAGAAAGCCTACGCCGAAGCAAAGAAGGTCGGAATAGAGTCCAGCATCATCGTGGAGGGCACCGTTAAGGCCGACCCCCGCGCTCCCACCGGTGTCGAGATCCAGGCAGATAAGATAGAGGTCGTCCAGAACGTTGACTTCTTCCCGATAACGAAGGACGCGAGCGACGAGTTCCTGCTGGACGTCAGGCACCTCCACCTGCACTCCCCGAAGGTCGCCAGCATAATGAAGGTCAAGGCGACGATGATGCAGGCCGCTCGCGAGTGGCTCCTCCAGGACGGCTGGTACGAGGTTTTCCCGCCCATACTCGTCACCGGAGCGGTTGAGGGCGGAGCGACGCTTTTCAAGCTCAAGTACTTCGACAGGACGGCCTACCTCAGTCAGTCGGCACAGCTCTACCTTGAGGCGGCAATCTTCGGCCTTGAGAAGGTCTGGTCGCTCACGCCGAGCTTTAGGGCGGAGAAGAGCAGGACGAGGAGACACCTCACCGAGTTCTGGCACCTCGAGCTTGAGGGAGCCTGGATGGACCTCTGGGACATCATGAAGGTCGAGGAGGAACTGGTGAGCTACATGGTGCAGAGGACGCTGGAGCTCAGGAAGAGCGACATCGAGACATTCAGGAAGGACTTCACCACCCTTAAGAACACGGTTCCGCCCTTCCCGAGGATAAGCTACGACGAGGCTATAGACATCCTCCAGGGCAAGGGCGTGAACATAGAATGGGGCGAGGACATGGGCGCCGACGAGGAGCGCATTCTGACCCAGGAGTTCGAGAGTCCTTTCTTCGTCTACGGCTATCCGAAGCACATCAAGGCCTTTTACATGAAGGAGGATCCAGACGACCCGAGAAAGGTTCTCGCGGCGGACATGCTCGCGCCGGAGGGATACGGCGAGGTCATCGGTGGTTCACAGCGTGAGGACGACTACGACAAGCTCGTGCAGAGGATTCTCGACGAGGGCATGGATCCCAAGGACTACGAGTGGTACCTCGACCTCAGGAAGTACGGCTCAGTTCCGCACAGCGGCTTTGGACTGGGCCTTGAGAGGCTCGTTGCGTGGGTGCTGAAGCTCGACCACGTCCGCTGGGCCACCCTCTTCCCGAGGACGCCGAGCAGGCTGTATCCGTAGCAACCTTTGCTGGACAAAGGTTGACCAAAGTTCGTGATTCCTCCTCAATTTTTCTTGTTACAAGGTTTTGCGTTTGAGTTGGAATTTATGAGAGGAATGCAGTCTTAATTCAGCCGATTAGCAGGGGTTTACTTTTGTTTAGCGCTCCGGATGAGTGGGGTGAAGTAAACTCCTTGAAAAAAGCCAGAGGAGAATGCATTCCAAAACCAGAACGGTAAGTTGAGTAAGAGCCTCCCATGGAAAGCCCACTCAAGAAGAATCACGAACCTTGATCAAACTTTTGCCAAGCAAAAGTTTGCTATGGCGGGCCCGGCGGGATTCGAACCCGCGACCTCCGGCTTAGAAGGCCGGCGCCCTATCCTGCTAGGCTACGGGCCCTCGCTCCTATCCTTTTGGAGCGCTCTTATAAAAGTTGCGGTGGAGAGAAAAGGGAGAAATCTCACCGCCTCCTCCTGAGAAAGAGCGGAAGGACGGCAAGGCCAACTATGAGTGCTGGCCCGCAGATGCTTGAGTTGCTGGACTCTCCACCGGTTTCGGTGGTCGTCTTTCCGGTTATCTCCTCTGGGCTCTTGCCCTCCACCATTAGCTGGGTCCACTGCTTGAGCCAGAGGTCGTAGTTATTCTCGATCTCCTTGGGATCAACGGTAACGGGCTTGTCAACCTTTACCGCATATTTGAAGACCTCGGGGATCTGGACGTTCTTGTTAACCGGGTACATCCACTGGTTGAGGGGGAGCTTCTCCTGTGCCTCCTCGCTGATGAGAAACTCGATGAACTTCTTGGCCAGCTCAGGGTGCTTGGCGCCCTTTACTATTCCGGCCCCCTCTATCTGGAGGTAGTTGCCCTCCTTAAAGGCAACGGCACCGACGTTGGTGTTGTTGTCGTAGTAAACGGTCGCCGCCGGGGAAGTGGCGTAGCTGAGGACGAGCGGGTACTCACCCTTGGTGAAGGCGTTCCAGGCCGCGCTCCAGCCCTCGACTATCTGGACGTCGTTCTCCTTGAGCCTCTCCCAGTAGTTCAGCCAGTCGTCGCCGTAGACCGCTATCGTCCAGAGGAGGAAGGCCATTCCCGGCGAACTGGTGCGCGGGTCTTCGATTATCAGCTTGCCCTTCCACTCGGGCTTGGTGAGGTCTTCTAGACTTGCCGGTGGGTTCTGGACCATGTCCCTGCGGTAGTTGATGGCTATGTAGCCGTAGTCGTAGGGGGTGAGGTGGAACGTCGGGTCAAAGCTGTCGATTATCCACTGGGGGATGACATCAGCGTTGGCCGGTTTGTACGGCTCCAGTATTCCGGCATCGATGGCCTTGGCCATGTAGCTGTTGTCTATGCCGACCACAACGTCGGCCTGCGGGTTGTCCTTCTCAAGGACGAGCCTGTTGAGAACCTCTCCTGCGTCGCCGATGAGGACGAGGTTGACCTTGACGCCGTACTTCTCCTCGAAGATTGGAACGATCTCCTTCATCCACCACTCTATGCTGTCGTAGGAGTAAACAGTCAGCTGCTCCTGGGCCTTAACGGGCTTTGCCGCCCCGAGGGCACCGAGGAGCAGGAAGGTAAGCAGCAGGGTGGCAAGCTTTCTCATTTTTCCACCTCCATGAACAGGTTTTGGGTTTTCATAAGGTGGTAATAGACGGGATTAAAAAGCTTTGCGCCCCAGAACTGTGTCCTAAAAAATATTAGGGAAATAGAGAATGGTCAGCCCTGCGGCAGGTGGACGCCCCCGGTGAGGTATACGTAGAGGAAGTAGGAATAGATAGCCAGCAGTACTCCCCCAGTAAGCCTGTCTATCCTGCCGGTGAAGCGAAGGACTGCCGTCAGTATGGCCATGACCAGGAGGGTCAGCGGCAGGGTGAAGGTGTAGATGGTGGAGTCGACGTATATCGGGTTTATGAGAGCCGCTATGCCGATGACCATGAGGATGTCCAGGATGTTAGCACCTATTATGTTGCCGACGCTTATGTTTGGAAGCCGTTTGAGGGTCGCCATGAGGGAGTTTGTGAACTCCGGCAGGGACGTTCCAATGGAGACCATCGTGAGGCCTATGACGACCTCGGGGACTCCAAAGGCCCTGGCCATCGTGACGGCGCTGTCCACAACGAGCTTTGCACCGGTCACGACGAGAATGCCGCTTCCAAACATTATGAGGGCATCCCTCTTCGGGTTTCCGCGCCCGCCCTCGGGGAGCTCCTCAAGCGTCATGTGCTTCCGGTAGAGGTAGTAGAGGAAGCCGAAGTATATCAGTATCAGGCTCGCCCCGTCGAGCCGGCTTATCTTGCCGTCGTACATCAAGAGACCCGCATATGCTGTGACGGCTATCATGAAGAGGGAGTTCTTCCAGGCGGTCTTCTCCACATTCAGGGGGCGGAGAAGGGAAGACACACCGAGGATCAGGGCTATGTTCGCGAGTGCGCTTCCAATCGCATTTCCCAGCGCTATGTCGGGCTTTCCCTGGTAGGATGAGATTGCCGAGACCGTAACTTCCGGCAGGGTGGTGGCTATGCTGGCCAGAACGAGCGCTATGAGGAACTCGCTCACCCCGAAGCCCTTTGCAACGCGCGAGGCGGCTTCAACAAAATAGTCGCTCCCCTTGATGAGCAGGACGAGGCCTAGCGCGAAGAGTATGATTTCAACTATCACTTTCTCCCACCAGAGTAGGGCTGGAAAGAAAGCTTAAAAGTTTATTTGAACTCATGGGTTTCGCCTTTGCCCTCCATCTTGATGACGTAGTCGGCCGCATTCTGGAGCGCCACAGAGAAGCCCGGCTCAACTCCTATGACTATCGTCTCCTTTCCCCTGCGCTTCGCCTCGTTGACTATCGGAAGAAAATCGGCATCGCGGGTGGCAAGGGCTATTACCTCCACGTCGGAGTTGTAGATGAGCTCCATGGCCTCTATGGCTATCCTGACGTCGGTGTCGCCGGCGACTATGATCGGCTCAAGCCCCTGGTTGACGACGGCCTCTATGAGCCCCTGGGGAGCGTACTGGTTGAGGACTACCTTGGCGACGCGGAGCTTTCCAATCCTCTCAAGGGCGTCTATTATGTCCTCCAGCTTTATCCCAAACTCCTTCCTGAGGATGTTAGGGCCGTCGATGATTAGGCCTATGCTCCTCTTCTTCTTTGGCTTTTCCGGGGTGCTGACCTCCCTGACCTCCTTCTCCCCGCGCCTGAGAACCCTAAAGAAGCGCTCCTTCATCTCCCCTCACCGCCCTCAAGGATTATGGTGTAGTCCGCCGCGTGCTTCAGAGCCGCTGAAAAGCCCGGTTCGATGCCGATCACTATGGTCTCCTTACCCTTTTCCTTGGCCTTGAGGATCACCGGCAGGAACTCGGCGTTTCTCGTTGCGAGCGCAATCACGTCGATGTTGGGGTTGTATATCTCCCTCATCGCCTCGACGGCGAGCTTGACGCCTGTCTCACCCGAGACGACGATGGCCTCAAATCCTTGGTTCGATACCGCCTCTATGAGCCCCTGGGGAGCGTACTGGTTCAGTATCACCTTGGAGACCCTGAGGTCGCCCAGCCCCTCCAGGGCCTCAACTATGTCCTCCAGCTTGACACCGAACTCCTTCCTGAGGATGTTCGGGCCGTCGATGAGCAGGGCTATCCTCTTACCGCGGCCTATCTTTCGTCTCATGGTTCCTATGCTCCTCATGCCATCCTTCGTTATCGAGATTATCTTCTCCCAGTTGCCGCCCGGCATAGGAGTCACCGTTGGAATGGATACACCAGAGATACCGAGGAAACTATGCACCAATCCTATAAAAAGTTAGTTTAGGGTCATGAGATGACCCTCTTATAGTAGTACCAGAGGCCCCTTATGATATCGCGCACCTCTATCATGGTGAAGGTCTCGGTTCTGTCTATCAGCTTTGCCGCCTCCTCCCAGCTGTGCCCCTGAAGAACGCGGTAGATGAGGAGCCTTATCTGCCTCTCGTCGAGGTAGGGCTTCATCCAGCCGTCGAGAAAGTAGAGCTTGACGATGGGCTTAACGGCGTCAACCACGGTGTCGTAGGTGAGAACCTTGCCCGTGAAGGCGTCGAGGCGCTTTCTCTGGACGTCCGTGAGGTGTATCGGGTAATCCACCGCCTCCCCGAAGGGCGTCTCGAAGAGCCACCTGACTATCTCGGGCTCGATCTCGCGGTGGGTATCGCCCAGCCACTCCGTCAGCCTTATGCGGAACTCGTCGTTGGCCTTCTTGATGATCTTTTTCGCCCTCTCGCTTATCGGCTTGAGGACTATAGCGGTGAATTCGCCGCTAACAGGGTTTCTGGCTGGACTGAGATGAACTACCGCAAAGCCGTTCCGGACCCAGAAGCGGACGAGCTCTTCACTCGCCCCAAAGCCCGAGCCGATCCAGTCGAGGCCTTTCTCCCTCGCTTCCTTCTCAAGGAGCTCCAGCGCCTTGCTTCCAAGTCCCATATCCATCGCGTCCGGGTGGGTGGCAATTCTAACTATCCTGTACCCCCTCAGCTTCGCGAACTCCTTCGCCATGTGGTGCTTGACCATCATGTCCGGGATTATGTTGCCGCGCGGCTTGTAGCCCTTCGCCATCTTCTCGATGACCTTCTTGGGTATGTTGCCCTCCTCGGCTATCTGAATCGCCGTAACTATCTTGCCGTTCTTGAGGCGGAGAACCCTCGCCCTGTGGTGCGGCGCGTCCGCGAGCAGGGCAACGTCGCTCGGCCTGTTGCGGTAGTGGGCGAGGATGTAGATGCCGACGAAGTTTCTGAGATCATCCCTGTCGTTCTCGAACCAGTCGTCGAGGTCGGGCTCCTCGAAGTAGACCTCCTTGTTCGTTATGAGCTCGTAGTCCTCATTGGTAAGCTCAACTGGCTCGGCATCGAGGAGCAAAACGTCAAAGAGCCACTTCTCTATGGGATCGCCCTCGGCATAGCGTATCGGCTCCTCCATGTGGAGCTCCCTAAACTGCCTTCTCTCCCTGGCCCTCTTCAGGAACTTGACCGAGAAGCCCCTTCCCGCTCCCTCGTAGCCGTGTATGGTGGAGGAGTACACCACACGCGGCTTGCTGAGGTACCTGTGGAGTATCGGGACGTGGATTCCAGCAGCCTCATCGAGGATGTACAGGTCGGCGGTCTTTTTGTAGCCCTCAGCGGGGGGATAATAGCGGAGGCCGATCTTCCTCGCGTAGAGCTCCTTGATGAGGCCCCTCTCCTCGACGACGTGCGGCTTGAACCCGAGCCTCTCTAAGGCCCTCTTGGCGAAGCGGAAGAGGGCCTGGACGTTCTCCGGCTCGGGGGCAGTCACGACTATTCTGGTTCTCTTCTTGAGCGCCAGTGCGAGGCCTATCGCGGCTATTCCAACGGAGACGCTCTTTCCACGGCCCCTGTCAGCGGTGAGGACGAGCATGCCCTCCTCCTCAACCAGACCCTCAAAGGCCTTAAGGACTTCAACCTGTCCCTCTGTGAGTGCCATCTCGTAGAGCTCGCGCGGGAAGATAGTCTCCTCGGGAATCTCAACGCCCTTCCTCGCTCTGATCTTTGCCTGAGTTTTGTTCCTCTTCGGCTTCTTCCTGAGCTTTCCGTTCTCGGTGATGATGTAGATGCCCTCATGCTCGGTGAACTTCCTAATGAGGCGCCTGTTGAAGCGCTTCTTGACGTCGTCTATCGTGTAGGGCGGCGTGACGAGGCTCTTGTGGAAGCCCGTCCACATGTTCTTCCACTTCTCGAATGGGTGGGCGAGTATGAAGATGAACCCGCCGCCGCGGACGGTCTCTATAATCCTCCCGAGGTCGTTGGGGGAATAGTCGTAGCTCATGTCCAGGACGAGCAAGTCATAGGTTCTGCCAAGAATGTCGCGGGTGTGCTTGAAGGTAACCGCCTTTACCTCGGCACCCCCTGCCAAAAGGTCGAAGTGCTTCCTGAAAGCCTCGTAGCGCTTCCTTCCAAAGGTATCCTCGCCGAGCGCGTCCGTCGCGTAGAGGACCTCAATTTTATCCTCGCTCTCGTCGCGGAGACGCTTTTCCTTGAGCTCATCAAGGACATCCCCGAGAATCCGGGCCGATGCGCCGGCCAGGATTCCCGCTAATTCCGCCTTCCTCAGTGTGTCTCCCTCTATGATTATCATTCTCCTGTGGAACTTCTCAAGCGCCTGGGCTAAAGCCGTCTCGGTGAGCCTGAGAACCTGATCCTTAACCTTCTCGCCTTTGGCGTAGTCTCTCACTTCCTTATCAAAGCGGACCTTGACGGTCACGGCCGCCACCTCCCGGATAAAAGGGAGAAGGGGGGTTTAAAAAGGTTCAGTACCTGTGTTTAATAGTTTCTCTAATGTCGCTACAAGAGTCCTTAGATGAGTCTTTTTTCTAACTTCTGAATTAACTCTCCTTCTCAGTTGAGATTCATCTGGAAGGAGAATTATGGAAATATTTCCTTTTAACTCTTTTTGAACTCTCTGGATAATCTTCCTATATGCTCCACTCCCAATGTACGCAACAACCCATTTATCCCGCGCATGGTTTTCCAGAAACTCCTTCAGCCGAGTAGATACGAGACTTACTTGCTCCTCTGGAGTGCGAGAAGATAGTACAAAGTCGTATTCCAATATCGAAGTTTCTTTTTCAAAATTCTGGGGAACCGGACCATACATTCCAGAGAGAGTAACCTTTTCAATTTTTTTAATATTAACACCATGCTCCTGGAGATATCTAAAAATAAGCTTGTGTGTTGTAGATTTTGAGTATGGTTTTTCTGGAGTGCAGGATAAGATTAAAATAACTCTCTTCTCTGGAGGGACACTATATGGTGTTTTCGTTATGTCAAACTTGGTAGGATCACGCTTTAATGAAATTCTCCGGGCATAAAACTGACCCTTGGGGAGTTTCGGAAGTTTCAACTTAAATTTAGTAGCAATATCGATGAAGTCTTCGTCAATCGTTGATAACTTAGCAACTACTTTCAAAAGCTTGTTGTCACTATTTGCATATCCAACAAGCCACTCTTTAAACTCGCGAGATTTAGGATTGTACTTTTTCAGTTCTCCTATAAGATTCAATTGAACAGATAGATTATGAAGTGCAATTATACCATAGATATCCGACTTGATTACTTCTTTCCCATGGAGGCTATATCGAGAGTAACTTTTGCTCTTTAGTATCTTTTTTGCTTTCTGAAGATTTCGTCCTCTGATACAATTACAAAATGGGCATAAATCCAAATCTCTGTTGGTTATCATGTAAAATTTCTTTTTTTGAGTGTATGAAACAAAAAACTGAAGATTTTGGGCAGCTTTGACATATGTATTACTATCAAAACTGTTTACTCCCAAATAATACATGAAAGGAGTTATCCTTCCAGAAATCCCAAAAACATGTATGGGGATTTTTTCTGGGTCAGAATTTATCTCAATTAATGTGTCCTTGAGAGCTTTTATTATCTCAACGATTAGCTCATAATGGTTCTTTATTGGAACCATTGAACCAATGGCCAACCCAAAAGGATAGTGGGAATACTCATTAAATCCGGTTTCCTCAAGGAGATTGAACAATCTTTTGACATAATACTGAATTTCTTCGTAGGATCTGCCATGGACAGCAAGATACGGAAAAACATCCACATCATGTGAATCATATACTAATTCCATCAGGCGTACAGCATTCATAATGCTCTTTTCCATTCTTTCATTAGTTTCTTCCTTATTTAGTCCAGGGGGTATTGGATAATCCAAAGATGCAACGTAGTCTGCACCAAGTTTAAGTTGCAAATCCAAAACGCTTTCGGGTGTTGCTTTAAGTTGGTACTTTGACAAATCATACTCCCGGTTATACAGAAGTTTAAAACCACCACTATCTGCGAAAAGGATAGGGGAATAAGTTGGATTCTCTTGTATAATCCAGTCTTTTAATGTCTTTCCATCCTTAAACCATTCATTAAAGCTCTTTTCATTGAGATTAAAATCCACAAAGTGAAGAACTTGAGTCATAATTGCGGGCAATTTTAACTCGTGTATTATCCCCCGTTTAATAGATTTCCATATGCCCCCATTTCGAAGAACTCCCGGGGGACCTGTCATAAAATTGACCACGGGGAAAAATGTGAATTCCTGCAGTGACCTTGGACGAGCAGACATGATTAACCCCTAATCTCAAAGCCTCACGTTAGATTTAAAAATATTTACGTACTTTCTCATAAAATGAAGGTGGCAGTTATTATGAATAGAGTAAGCTTAACGCTACATCCAAGTGAGATTGCCAAATATTTTGAGCTTGATAAATGTCCAAAATATGTCTTCTGGCTAAGTAGAAAGAATGAACTTGAAAGAATATCAAGGATTCTAGATAAGAAAATAAGAAAACGCTTGAAAGGAGAAATTGATGAAGTATTGAGAAGACAAGGTAGAAATTTTGAGGAATCTCAACAAAGAATATTGGCACAGATAACCCAACCTTCAGGGATACAGAATAATAGCAGTTTTGAAGAGTTAGTAAACTACATAATCAATAAACAAGAGTACGAGGGGGAAGCCTGCATATTTTCCCAGCCTTCTTTAAATGGCCGAATTGGAATTTATACTATTGAAGGTAGAGCTGATATTGTTTTGGTAAGACACTACGAGCAAAAAACAGAGATATGGGTTTTTGAAGCAAAATTTACCAATGAGGAAAAGTTTCATCATAGACTTCAAGCTATAATGTATGCAAAGCTGATTTATGATGCTGTTCACAAGAAAATAGAAAATCAGGGACGTTCACTGGAGATTTATGTTTCTGTTATAACGAAAAAGAACAATCTTGGTTTGGGGCTTAACCACATAAAAAAACTCAAATTCCCCGACGACGCAGGAACGTATGTTGAAATTTTAGAGAATGCCCTAAAAAAGGATGGAACTTTTGACAGGATAATAACTGGAAGGGAGATTCCTAGATTTTGGATTAGCAAGAGATGTCAAGAATGTCCATATGAGGCATTCTGTATCAAAGAAGCTGTAGAAAAGAAAGGTCTCGAATTGTTGGGTATTCGGCCTGGCGATCAGGAAATTTTAGAGGAACTAGGTATTAGTACTTTAGAGGATTTAGCAGATTTATATGAGTATCCTCCGCATCCAAAAAAACCATCGAGGCTTGGAATGCTCCCTACAAAATTTGAGCCGTTTAAACCTCAAAAAGGCAAAGAACATTTAGTGAACAATATACTAAGCCGCTTGAACATAGCAAATCTCCAAAAACTTGCTCAGGGTGCATATCGGCTTGTAAGGGAGTTAAATTGTAATCCAGATAATTTTTCCGATTGGATACATGGATCTGGATATAATCTGCCAAGGGACATCTACGATGAAGAGCAACTCAGAGAAAAGAGGGTTCCTATACCAAAATACCCTTCAGGATCCCTAATTCGCGTTTATATTTTTGTTCAGTATGATCCCGTGCATGATAGACTTGCAATACTGAGTGCTACTGTTGAAAATACTCTCTCACAAAAACTAAGAAGTGTTGTCAAGATTATCCCGGAACTTTCTGATGATGAACACAAAATGAACGAGTTTGAAATGAAACTAATTGATGAATTTTTTGAGGATTTATTCAAGGCGATAAAAGAAGTAAGACCAAATCTCACTCAGCCCTCCTCCGAAAAATCCGACGATTATGTGTTTGTTCACCTCTATTTCTATAGCAGATTCCAGCGAGATGCATTAATGAATGCTGTAAAAAGACATGGAAACAAGTTAACATATTACAAGAGCATTAGATGGTTACTTGGACTAAGAAAAGAAATTGATCAAGAAATGGTCTCCATTATAAAAGAAGAGATATCAAAAAGGCATGCATTACGATTTCCTGGACTTGGAATAATCCCAGTTGTAGCCCACTACTACTGGAAAGATAATGGGGGATGGTTTGAATGGGATCCCGAAATAAAAACTGAATTTGAAGAGATTTTTAAAATTGCAGCAAGAAAAAACTGTGATAATACAGACAAAAAACTGATACTTGATGAGCTTTCTGATATATTTCCTGATGGAATCTCAAGGATTTCCAACAGAGCTTATCCAGTTATGAATAGGGAACTTGAACAGATCCCTCTCAAATATCTTTGGGAAAAGATTGACACAAACTCCGGAAGACGGCATCTTGAAAAATTCGCTATGTATCTTGCATTGGCAGTACGACACATCGAAAGAAGTATTCCAGAGTGGTCTAAGGATACCACCGTAAGGAAAGAGCCTATCCCCATTAGTGAATTGGAACGTATCGGCTTTGAAGACATTTCCCTAGCAGAAGTCTTAATAGAGTATCAAAAACTTGAATACCAGACAAAAAAAGAGAATATGGAGGAGTACTACAGACTTCCAATTAAAGAACGCTGTAGTACTGGAAAATCGCTCTTAATTAAGATTGACTCGATTAAAAAGAAGAAAGAAGATGGAAGAGAAGTAGTAGTAATAACGGGTCACGTGCCTCTCTCAGAGGAACAAGAATGGAATTTAATGGATGCTCCAATATCATTGTCTGAAGATTCTCTTGTTGTTATTACACCTGTAGTTTATGAGAATGGTAATCTAAGGCAGGTAACTAAGTACAAAGATCCTAGTTCAATAAAATATTCAATTTTGGGATTTATTCAATCTATTGAAGAATATGAAAGCAAACAAATAAGGATATCCCTAAAATTGCAAAATCCCTTTTCACTTAGCAATTATGAATTTGTTAATAATGATCATTTATATGTGAAATTTATTGATAATAAACAACGCTCATTAGATTCATTCATATCACAACAGAAACAAACAAATCACAAGAAAAAAGATTATGGAAATATTCTTGAGGTCAAAGGTATAAAAAATACCCAAAAAAGAATAAAAAATGGAGATTTAATTGTCATTGATGAGGCTATTGATGATATAAATTCATCAAGAGCATACAGCATCCTTGTTGCGTTAAGTGAGGGTGAAATTCAACACATTTTGTATAATCAACTGAAGGATGTATATCAGTCTAAAATAATATCTGAAAGTTTAAGTAATCTAATGTTTATCAAGCCTCCATGGAATAAAGAAGACATTCGGGAATTCATTGATAGATATCTCCAGCAGTATATAAACCCTGATCAAAGAAAATTTATTGAGGAATGTTACACGTCCCTAGTAACTCTTCAGGGTCCTCCAGGAACAGGTAAAACATCTTATGCAATAGCCCCAGCAATTTGGAGTAGAGTATATTCAGCGTTAAAACAAAACAAGAGAATTATTATCTTTGTAACTGGAATATCCCACAGAGCAGTTAATGAAGCTTTGATTAGTACTATCAGACTTTTAGACCACTTAGATACCCAAACAAGAAAAAAACTCCTTAATCGTGTCAGAATATATAGATTAGTGAATAGTTCAGGACAAAGTAAAAAAATAAAGAAAGATATCCAAAAACTAAGGGATAAGGGCTTAATAACGTTTATAAATTATAACCGTACAAAAAATTTAAATATACTCAATAGGGATAACCAAAATGTACAGTTAATATTTGGAACTACAAGTTCACTGTTTATTCTCGTTCAAAAAATCTCTCTAAATCCAGATTTAATTGTAATTGATGAGGCAAGTATGATGGATTTGCCTATGTTTCTCTTAGCAACTTCATTTCTCAAAGAAAATGGACAAGTCTTACTAGTTGGTGATCATAGACAAATGCAACCTATTCAGCAACATGACTGGGAACATGAAGATCGCGAAACAATCGAACAGCATACACCATTCCTGTCTGCTATCAATTTCATAAGATTTTTACGTGGAGAACTCTCAGAATCGGAAAGAGAAGAGTTCAAGAAAGTTCTCTATAGGGACCCTCCTTTATGGGAATACAACAACCTGAAAAAGGACATTCTACCGTTCCATAGACTCAATGAGACATACCGATTACCTCAGATTGTCGCTGATATGCTCACAGATTTGTTCTATATACATGACAATATCGAACTTAAAAGCAAGAAACACGAAATAGAAAAACTAAAAGAGGACTCAAAGAAATTCAAAGAAGGACTATTAAAATATATCGAGAGATTAGGGGACAATCCTGACACAACCCCCATAGCCAGCGTAATCAATCCCGAATATCCTGTAACCTTAGTACTTCACGATGAGAACAAATCAACTAAAGTCAACGAAGTTGAAAAAATTATCATTAGTGAAATTGTCAAAAAGCTTCCAAAAGAATACACATCCAAGGATAAGTTAGGAATTGTTGTGCCATTCAAGGCGCAGAGAGCTCAGATTAAAAGCCTTCTTAGAGAGCTTGGGTTAGAGCACGTTCAAGTTGACACCGTGGAAAGATTCCAAGGAGGAGAAAAGGACATTATAATTATCTCCCTCACGGCAAGTGACCCCTCATATATAAGTGCAGTTTTAGAGTTTCTATTTAACCCCAATAGGCTCAATGTTGCTATGAGTAGAATGAAAGAGAAACTCATACTGATTGGATCCCAAGAGATGTTTAATGCAACAACTAAAGATATCCAGAAATTTGAAGAACTAATAGAACCCTGGAGAACCCTATTCAGAAAGATACGGACGTATGGAGAAAAATTATGGAGTGGAACTCTGGAGGAATTTGTTGGAGAGTTAGATACCAGCGAGGATAAATATCAAAAAATACTCAATAAATACAAGGCTATTAATATGGAAGTCTTCGGAATAAACGAATGGCCTAAGAGTCCATGATTTTTAGATGCTTGTCGAAACGCTAAGCTTTTATACGAAAAAGGCCGATGTTAGTTCGGTGGCGTCTATGGCTAAGGGATTGGATATTAAAGACCTCGGGAAGTTCAGGCTCGTTGGGAACGTTGATGCTTTCAGGAAAAGGCTCGTCTTTCAGGTCACGGAGATAAGCCTTGAAAAGGACGACTACTTCTCGAGGCTCTACATCTACGATGGGAGAAAGGTCAGGCCGTTTACGGCGGGAAAGAAGGACGGAAACCCACGTTTTTCCCCCGATGGAAAGCTCATAGCATTCACCTCGAAGCGAGACAAGGAGAGCAAGGAGGCCGAGCTGTATGTAATCCCAACCGACGGCGGCGAGGCGAGGCTTTTAGTGAAGTTCAAGTATGGGATTAAAAACCTCCGCTTCACCGAGGACGGAAAGGGCATAGCGGTCGTCACGCCAGTGGACATCGAGAAGAAGCCGAAGGACGACGTCCACGTCATCAAGGAGATTCCCTTCTGGTTCAACGGTGTCGGCTGGGTCTACGGAAAGAGGAGCGTCGTCTATCTGGTGGACATCGAGACGGGCAGAAAAAGGCGCTTAACCCCCAAGAACCTCGACGTCTCGCAGGTTCGCTTCCACAAGGGCAGACTCTACTTCATTGCCCAGGAAGACCGCGAGAGGAAGCCCATGGTGAGCGACCTCTACGCCCTTGAGGGCAGGAAGGCGAAAAGGCTCACCCCCGGAGAGTGGAGCGTCCAGGACTTCATTCCCCTCGACGACGGCACGTTCATCCTCAAGGCAAACACGAGGGAGCGCGGTATCCCCACAAACACCAACATCTACCACTACAACCCGGAGACGGGCGAGATGAGGAAGCTCACCTCGGAACTCGACCGCTCGGCCTACAACTCCCTCAACTGCGACGTCAGGGGGAGCCAGAGGGCGGAGCTGGTTTTCAGGGACGGCTGGGTTTATTACGTGGCAACGGATGGCCCGAGGGCGAACCTCTTCAGGGTAAACCTTGAGGGGAAGATAGAGCGCGTCATCGGCGGCGATAGAAGCGTCGAGAGCTTTGCCATTGGGGACTACATAGCCTTCACCGCCCAGGACGCGGTCACTCCAACGGAGCTCTACGTTCTCCGTGACGGGAAGGAAAAGAAGGTCACGGACTTCAACGGCTGGATAAAGGAGTACAAGCTCTCGAAGCCGGAGCACTTCACCGTCAGGACCAGCGACGGCGTTGAGATTGACGCGTGGATTATGAAGCCCGTTGACTTTGAGCCGGGCAAAAAGTATCCGGCCGTTCTGGAAATCCACGGCGGGCCTAAGACAGCCTACGGCTACTCCTTCATGCACGAGTTCCACGTTTTAACAGCGAAAGGCTTCGTTGTAATCTTCTCCAACCCACGCGGGAGTGACGGCTACGGCGAGGACTTCGCCGACATCAGGGAGCACTACGGCGAAAGGGACTACCAGGATCTGATGGAGGTCGTTGACGAAGCCGTTAAGCGCTTCGACTTCATCGATGCGGAGAGGATTGGCGTCACCGGCGGCTCCTACGGCGGCTTCATGACCAACTGGATAGTGGGGCACACAAACAGATTTAAGGCCGCTGTAACCCAGCGTTCAATCTCCAACTGGGTGAGCTTCTTTGGTACAACTGACATCGGCTACTTCTTCGCGCCCGATCAGATAGGCGGCGACCCATGGAGCAACACCGACGGCTACTGGGAGAAGAGCCCGCTGAAGTACGCACCCAACGTTGAAACGCCCCTGCTCATAATCCACTCGATGGAGGACTACCGCTGCTGGCTTCCCGAGGCTCTCCAGTTCTACACGGCGCTCAAACACCTGGGCAAGACCGTTGAGCTTGCCATCTTCCCCGGAGAGAACCACGACCTCAGCCGCTCCGGCAAACCGAAGCACAGGGTTAAGCGCTTGGAGCTGATAGCAGGGTGGATGGAGAGGTGGCTGAAGGAATGACTTTTCTCTCTTTTCCTTAGTGGAGTAACCCTTAAATACGTGAATCCACATATTTCTGTGCGGTGATGGCATGCCAAACATAACACTCTCCATCCCGCCAGACATCTACCGAAGGATGAGGAAGCACCCGGAGATAAAGTGGAGCGAGGTGGCAAGGAAAGCCATAGTGGAATACCTCGCGAAAATTGAGGCCGAGGAGCTTAGCTCGGACGAACTGCTCTCGCTCCTTGGAGACGAGTTTAGGAAGGAGCTTGAGAGCACACCAGTTGGCGAGTACGAGAAAGCACTCAAAGAGACGAGGGATGCCGAATGGAAAAGGCTCTCTACGACACCAACGTCTTGATTGAGGCTGTAAAATCTCGCAAAAAGCTCAAAGGATACACAACGGTTCTCAACGTTGTGGAGTTTCCGAGGGCGCTTGAGCTCGGCCTGACCGTGATAACGCCGAGCCTCGAAGACTACCTGCTGGCAATCAAGGTATCTCAGGCGATGGTCAGAAAAGGAACTTCAGTTCCAGCGGTTGATGCGATAGTTGCTGCGGTTGCGATAAACCGGGAGTTGACGCTCGTCACGAAAGATAAACACTTCGAGTGGATAAAAGGAGAGTTTGGAGATCTAAAACTTCAGAGCATATAATCCCAGTTTTATTAACCTCCAGGGCGCTTGTAGCCTCTGGATTCCCACGTTTTATCGGAGAGTTTTAGCGTTTACACGGAACTCTCACTCAGGGCATCAGGCCCAAGACTAGAAGGGCCGCCAAAACCAACGGGCCGAGCAGGAACATGGCCACCGCAGATTCTTCCGTTGGTTTCTCTGGATCAACTTTCCGAACTATCCACAAGCCGAGTGGAAATCCCACAATAAGGCCCAGAAACCAGCCGAGGGTCACCAGTTTGCCATTTGGGATAGTTTGTTGTCACCATTGCCACAAACAGGAGAAAAACACCCCGCGATGCCTTCACGGTGCTTCTCTGTCGTCCTACCAAAATGAAGAATCCTGCCCATGTGAGGGTAAATACTAAACCCAGTATGAACTCCGTGAGCATGGCACCGCACCGTGAGTTCTTCAGTGGGGGAGTATTAAAACTTAACTCAACGTCTCCCCTCTATCCATCTGGTCGCTCTTGAAGAAGGGAATAAATACGTTGTCGAAGTGCTGAGTACCCATCGTTTTTAGCATTGTTTCTCCAACCAAACCGACAAAGAACTGACATAATTCAAATTTTTGGAGAAAAACTTGTATAAATGACAGGAAGCCGGAAAAAGGTTTTTAAACAGCCCGCCCTAGTTCCGCCCATGAGGGCGTACATCTTGGCGTTTCCAGAGAAGCGGTGGGAGAACTACACCCTCCCCGTTGCGGGCGAGCCCGTTGTTAAGCTCACCGAGCAGAGGCTCCTCATGAGCAAGAGGACAGACGAAGTCATCACGGTAGTTCGGAGGGACAAGCTCAAAACTTATTCCCTCCACGTTTCAAATCCCCTTCCTGTTTCCGCGAGGAGCAAGATGGAAGCACTTCTGAAGGCCCTTCCGGATGGGCCTTTCTTTCTGGCCGAAGGGAACATGCCACTGATAATGCCGTTTTTTGTTAACTACATGGTCGGGCTCTTCTATGAGAATGAACCGGAGGCGCTGATACCGGTCTGGAAGGACGGGACGGCGGAGGTCACGCACGCAATTTACGAGCCTGATGCCCTCATGGACGCCATAGAAGCGGCGCTGGCAGAGGGCTACAGGAACCTGAGCAGAATAGCAGAGTTCCTGGACTACGAGCCACTGCCCATTGAGGAGCTGGCGAAGAGGAACCCCAAGGTGACGCTGAGCTTTTTCAGAGTGAGGAACTCCTTTGACGTTAGATTCGCGGCCGAGACCCTCAGGAAGCTGTGATGCAAATTCACTTTGGAGGTTTCCCAAATTAATGCAAGAATACTTAAATAGTGTAAGACCTACAATATATTAAGGGCAGGGCTCCACAGGTTCTTCTGCCCGGTTCGGACCAAAAGGAGAGATTTATTATGAAAAAAATTCTGAGCGCAGCGCTCTCGCTGCTAGTACTGTTTAGTTTGATGGCGGTGTTGGGCCCCCCCGCCGTTTCTGCAAAACCGCTGAGCGGATACAACGTGCTGATACTGAAGAACGTGGACGCATGGAACTCGCCGGCGGTTGAGGATACCCTCACCGACATGGGGGTTCCGTATGATGTCATGACAAGCACTGAGCTTCAGAACAAGACGGCCCAAGGGCTCATAGACGCGTACGATATGATTATTGTCGTAAGCGACCAGCCCCAGAGCTTTTACGACCAGATAGGGCCCCAGATGGGCAAGCTGGAAGAGTACGTAAGGGCAGGGAAGGTTCTTGAGATCCATGCCGCCAACTGGGGATGGAACGGAGGGCTTTGGACGACACCCCTCCCAAGGAACGTCACGATAGTGCGGAGCTATTCGAGCTACGATTATGTGATAGCCAACAACACGACGCTTTACAGCAGCTACGCCAGCCACGGCTACTTCGTCGGCCTCCCGGCCGATGCAGAGATAATAACCGTCCAGGCACCCACCGGAAGCCCAGACTACGGCAAGCCAAGTACCGCAATATACACCCTCGGGAACGGCAGGGTCTTCGTCACCGGCCTGACCATTGAGTACAGCGTTGCCAGAAGAGGCCCCGAATGGAAAGCGTTCTACACCGAGATGGTCATGAATAACCTCGGATATTCTCAGACGGCACCGGCTCCGGAGATGCCGATCCAGAGGGGAATAAACGTGATGCTCTTCAACTTCTACTACTACACCCAGTACCACAGGAACCTTGAGAGATACAACGCCCTGTACGAAGAGGCCTTTGCGGGAGGCATGGACAACGAGACCCTGGGACTGGCGACCATCCAGAACGACACCGCCGCTGATTATTACGCCAACGCAAGCCAGTACGGCCCGGTTGTGGCGAACTTCCCGAGAATCTACATCTTCATAGACCTGAGAAAGGCAGCGCTTCATCAGAAGCAGGCCGTAAAAATACTTGAAGAAGCGATGGCGGACCGGTGACGCCATCACCCCAAATCCATTGCTTTTCTTACCCTGTCGGCTATCAAAACCGCCAGGGCGGCTTTTATAACGTCCACGGGGATGAAGGGCAGCACCCCGAGGAGAAACGCTTTGTGGAAGTCTCCCGCGAGGAACAGGCCGAGTCTCAGCCAGCCGAGGAGGTATATGGCCCCAACCCCCGCAAGGGAGCCGAGGACCATTCCTGTTTTTCTCCCCGATTTTTCGGTTATATAACCTGTAAGAAATGCCGCTATGGGGAAGGCCGCTATGTATCCACCGGTTGGCCCGTAGAGGACTGCAAACCCTCCCTGAAAGTTGGCAAATACCGGGATGCCCACGGCACCCATGAGAACGTAAACCAGCTGGCTCAAAAAGCCGAGTCTTGCCCCAAGAACGAGTCCGCTAAGGAGAACGAGGAACACCTGAAGTGTTACTGGAACCGGCCCCACTGGAATGCTGATCTGAGCCCCCACTGCAGTCAGGGCCGCGAAGAGACCTGCAAAGGCTACATCGCGTGCTCTCATTTGACCACCATCCGGGAGCACTTCCGTTAATCTTTAAAACGTTTTAGTTAACGAAAATTGGTCGGTATGAGGGGGCTGATAAAGGACAGTCCCGTTAAGAGGGGCATACTGTCCATGATGAGGAGCAGGGAGATGGTATCCGGGGAGGATATGGCAAGAGAGCTGGGAGTTTCGAGGGTCTCCGTATGGAAGCACATTAAAGAGCTCCAGGCCCTCGGATACGGCATAGAGACCACAGGAAAGGGGTACCGGCTCGTTTCCACCCCCGAAAAGCCATATCCCTGGGAGCTTGACGTCAGAAGCTACTACCTTTTGAAGACACCGTCAACCATGGAGGTCGCGGAAAGGCTGGCTGAGAGGGGAGAACCGGAATGGACGTTTGTCATAGCGGAGGAGCAGACCGCAGGAAGGGCCCGTCGGGGAGGGCGGTGGCTTTCGAGGAGGGGAGGCCTGTACTTCTCGGTGATTCTGCGGCCAGGGATTAGGCTTACGGACGTCGGAAACCTCATGGAGCCCTCCCTCAAAGCGGTCGCGAGAACCCTGGGAGGTTACAGGATCCCTGTGGAGGTTCTTGAGGAGGGGATCTATACAGGAGGAAAAAAGATAGCGGGCGTCCTTCTGGAGGCGGCAGGGGAGCTGGATATGGTTCGATACGCCATCATCGGGGTTGGGCTGAACGTTTCCAATCCTGTGCCGGACGATGCGACGTCCATGGCACGTGTGCTCGGAAGGGCGCCCACACTCATAGATGTCTCCAGGAAGCTGTTCAGGGAACTCAAGCTCTCACTGGGAACTTTTTTAAATCAGCAGTCGGAAGTTGAAAGCGATGCTGAGGGCTGAGAACGTCTGGCATGTCTACGAGAACGGGAGAGAGGCCCTGAGAGGCATAGACTTTGAAATGGGCGAGGAGATAGTGGCTCTGGTGGGCCAGAACGGGAGCGGAAAGACGACGCTGGCAAAGCACTTCAACGGCCTCCTGAAGCCCACAAAGGGGAGGGTAATCGTCGATGGAATGGACACAAGGGAGCATACCGTCGCAGAGCTGAGCAGAATAGTCGGCTACGTCTTTCAGAACCCGGAGCACATGTTCTTTGAGGAGAGTGTCTTCAGGGAGGTTGCATTCGGCCCAAAGAACCTCGGCCTGGATGAGGACGAGGTCGAGAGCAGGGTGAGGTGGGCACTGAAGACCGTCAACCTTGAGGGCTACGAAGAGAGAACACCGTACTCCCTCAGCGGTGGTGAAAAGCAGAGACTGGCTATAGCCTGCGTCCTGGCCATGAAGCCGAAGTACCTAATTCTGGACGAACCTACTACCGGTCTGGACGCCAGAAACGCCGCAGGAGTCGTCAAGACCATACGCGAACTGAGAAAAAGCGGTCATGGAATACTCCTCATCACCCACGATATGGACCTGGTCCTGGAGCTGGCCGAGAGGGTAGTTCTGCTCCACCGGGGCAGGAAGGTCTTCGACGGCCCTGTGGAAGAGTTCTTCTCCCTCGAACTTCATGAGTACGGGCTTGAAAAACCGGAGCTCCTCAGAATAAGTGAAAAACTCGGAATAGGGTTTGTTAGGAGCGCCTCGGAGGTCATAAACGTCCTGGCGGGTGGTTCGCGATGATATACCCCTTCTACTTTGAGAGGGACTCCCTGCTTCACAGCCTCGACCCGAGGGTCAAGATAATCGGGACCCTCGCCGGGATTGCCGCAATAATGCTCTACAATGACCCCCTCTTCCTGATCCCGCTGTTCTTTCTCACTCTCATATCGGCCAAAGCTCTTGGAAGGATTGAAATCCGGGAGGTGCTTCGCCTTCTGAAGCCCCTCATCCCGATAGTTGTTATAACCATTGTGATATGGCCCCTGATATACAAGCCGAGGCTTGAGGGGCTTCTCTTCGGCATCTCCTTCTCGATGCGCCTGCTGACCTTCGCCCTGCTGACGTTCATGCTCCTGATGACGACGAGCCAGCGCGACCTGATCCTCGGCTTTGTGAAGCTGGGTATGCCCTACGAGTTCGGCCTGACGATTTCAATAGCACTCCGCTACATCCCTACCCTCTACATCCTGACTGGCAACATCATGGATGCCCAGAAGAGCCGGGGATGGGAGATGGAGAAGGGCAACTTCCTGGTCAGGATGAAGAGGATGAGCGCAGTCCTTATACCCCTTCTTGTGGCGTCTCTCAAGACTGCTCACGAGCTGAGCATAGCCCTAGAGAGCCGCGCCCTCGGTGCCACCAAGAAAAGGACGTTTCTCTACGACATCGAGATGAGGGGTAAGGACTATCTCGCCATGACCGTCCTCCTGCTACTCTTTGCACTGGCGCTCTACGTCCGCTACGGCCTTGGACTGGGGCATATAAGTATGTACGGCTAGAGCAGGGGCTTTATTAAGGAGTCAATCGGTATCGAGTGGTCACCAACGGCGGAGACATAATCGGGAGGTGCCCTGAGAACTGTCATGTTGAGCCGGTAGTGGCCGCGGTAGGAGCTGGTTCTCAGTACGGCGAGGACATCAAAAATCTCCGGAAGGTCATAGAACCGCCTGAACTCCCCGGGAAGGTCGAGTTCGTTGAGCTCTATGGTTGAGTGTCCGAGAACCAGAATGAGCCCCTTTCTGTCAACCAGTTTTCTAACCTCCACTATTCCCCCGGCGGACCGGTTGAGGAGCGCTGGAAAGAGCGAGACCACCACAAGGGACCCATCCTCAACGACGTTTAACGCCTGGAGGAGCTCCTCAACGGAGTAGACGTTGCCTGCGTAGAGGTTCGAGACGTCCTCAGCGATGCGCTTCAGAACCTTAACGGAAAACGATGCCCCCGGGCCGATATGGTAGGCGGGGCCGTTCTCAAGGGCATTTGCTATGAGATGGTACAAAAAGACGGTCTCGGCGAGCCCATCGGCCGCTATCATGGCCGACATGCTCCCCTCGGCAAACGAGAGGGGAAACGCATCGAATGGCTTGACCTCCCTTGGCTGGAGCTCGGCCGGTTTGAAGAACATAGGCATCACATAGCTTAGTGCGCTGGGGATATTTATACCTTGCCCAAAAATAGAAACTCAGAGCGCCGCGAGGGCACCGATTGTGAAGAGTCCCAGGAGCGCGAGGATTCCCATCACCAGGATGGCTATAATCCCCGAGAGCAACCATGCCAAGAAGGCCCTGAGCCAGTCAGTATTGAACACTGCCTTGATGACCCAGATGTTGGCCAAGAAACCCAGTACTGGTCCAAACGGCCCCAGAACCACTCCAACCAGGGCACCAACAATGGCCGCCAGGATGCCTCCGCCGAGTATTGCGATCATTGCTTTCCCTATCGAGGCGTCATGGATCCCAATCAGCTTTGCCCCCATCCACAGGAACAGCGCCGCTATGAAGAGCGCCAGCAGGAAGCCCAGTATAGCTACAGCACCCATCCCAAAAACCATAGCAGGCCCGTACGGCATTACATCACCCCTTAATTTTTGAAACATCCAAGTTTATCAGCTTTTCCTTTTTGCTCCCAAAAGACCTTTAAAGGGGTAGGGGGACTCATCTGGGGGTGAAAAAATGCTGGAATCCCTGATGGACTTTCTCTACCGCTACTTCTGGGAGCCGATGTTCACGAGGAGCGGCTACAACCCGATTAACACATTCGTCTACGCCTTCCTGCTGGGCCTTGGAGTGATATACTCATATAAATATATAATCAAACCCCTCCGGATAAAGGTCGACGAGAGGCTCTTTCTGGCGGTTACACCAATGGTCATCTTTGGCTCGACGGTGAGGGCGCTCGTTGACGGGGGAGTTCTCCCAAAGAACCCCCTCATACTGACACCGGGCATATTCTTTACGGCCTTCATCCTGATACTCCCCGCCCTCGCGGCGGACGCAAAAATGGAGATGTACCCCAGGATAACCATTGCGTGGGGGGCACTTCTGGCGCTCTGGGCCAACTACCTCCTGGTGACCAACGCCAAGAGCTGGGAGCCCTACGGGCTGACCCTCATCCATACCGCAGTCAGCTTTGCCGCGGTCTTCGCGTTCTACCGGTGGAGGCCCTTTGAGAGGCTCTACCTTTACCCTGTCTTGGCACACTACTTCGATATAGCCTCGACCGTCGTTGCTATCCACTTCTACGGCTACCGCGAGGTGCACTGGCTGGAGAACATCCTGGTGAACTACCTGGGGGCGTACTCATACTACCCATGGATAACGCTGATACTCGTAGTGGTCTACTACGGGCTCAGGTACCTCGTGCCCGACGAAGAGGAGCGCTATTTCTGGTATCTCGCAATATACATCCTCGGCTTGGGCCCGGCCATAAGGGACCCGGCCCAGCTGGTGCTCCAGGTTTGAATTTTGTTTTTCCATGAAGACAAAATTGTTGAATTTTGTCTTCACTCGAAGACAATATTTTTAAAGATTGTGCCAAAGAGAATAATGGTGGACACTGTGGAGAGCAGGATTATTTCCTCGATAGTTTCAACGAGTAAGAGGTTGATGAAGTGGGCCTCAAGATTCCCAAAGAGAAGATTTCTTTACAGTGAGCTAAAAGAAATAGATAAAGAGTACTATGTTGGGGTAAAAGGGATTCGAGGTGTTGGAAAAACTGTGCTTCTTCTCCAATTGGCCTTTGAGACAGAAAAGAGCGTCTATTTCTCTGCGGATTCAACGCTTTTAAAGCCCTATTCACTTTATGAAATCGTTAAAGAGCTCCAAGGCATGGGCTTTAAGAACATCTTCATCGATGAGATACACAGAAAGGCTGGATGGGAAGAAGATTTGAAAACCCTGTATGATGAGCACGAGGTCCGGGTGTTTTTTTCTGGATCTTCTGCCATAGATATACTGCATTCTTCCGCCGATCTCTCAAGAAGGGTGGTACTCAAAGAACTCCCTCCGGCATCGTTTAGGGAGTGGCTTAACATAAAGAGGGGGGCTGATATCCAACCACTGTCTCTCGATGAAATCCTCTCGAAGGCATTCGAGACAACATACCGGTACATGGAATACGAGCCTATGTGGAAAGAGTACATGCTGAAGGGGGGAGTACTGTATCCAGATGGGGGCTTTTTTGACGCACTCGAAAACTCTCTGAGGAAGGTTATCCTCGAAGATATGGCTGCATTGAGGGAAGTTAGTGTCAAATACGAGGAAGATGCCTTCAAGTTGCTCTATCTCATTGCGAGGTCTAAACCCTTTGAGGCCAACTATTCCAGGATAGCCAAGAGCCTCGAAATATCAAAGACCCTTGCCATAAGGCTCGTCTCCGACCTGGAAAAAGCTGGGCTGATAATCAGGGTTCTTCCCTGCGAGAACATTCGAAAGGAACCCAAGCTTTATTTGACAGTACCGCTCAGGAGGTTTTTTGAGAGGAAGGGCTTTTCAGTGGAGTTGGGCTCGCTCCGTGAGGAGTTTTTCGTTAACCATGTGCGGCAGGTTGGACTCTGCTATCCCAAGAGTTCTCGGCTCACAAAGAAACCGGACTTCGTGGTGGCAGGAAAGATATTTGAAATTGGCGGTCCTGGGAAGGGGAGAGGACAAAGGCCGGATTACGTAGTCTCCGACGGCATAGTTACCGGTGATAACCGCGTTCCCCTCTTCCTCTTTGGTTTTCTCTACTAACTTTGCCCTCTTCAATCTCCATCTTCAGGATTTTTGCTTCTTTCTCAGCTCTCCCGACACGGAAGACCCTTGCAATTCTCTCGATTGCTTCAAGCTTCCTCACAATGCCATCGAGCCAAGTAAAGACGTCGCCCGGATAGACTATCAGCCCGTAGACCTTCCTGAAGTGCTCCGCTATCTGCGTCGGGTGTTTGCCGTTTCTCCTCAGCTCGATTATCATATCGCTCACGCGCTCCATCGCGTGCTCGGTGCAGTCCTCCTCAGGACACATGAAGAACTCCTGGTAGAGCATGAAGAGCCTCTCCGCCGCGTTGGGGCTGAGCTCCGGGATGACCCTGTCGAGCTCCTCAAGGATGGAAGCGAAGCTTGGCGAGAAGACGTTTGCACTCAGCCTTCCCCTAACTGCGCCCTCAAGCTCCCTCTGGAGCGTCCCGCTCAGGTAGAGGTTCTCGAATGGGAGGAGCTTGACGGCCATCCACCGGGCGGGCTTCTTTCCGAGGTTGTCCCTTATGAACGCCGCCTCCGTGGGCAGGAGGAAGCTCATGCTCACAGCTCGCCCGTAGGGCGTGACCTCAACAACCGGCCCTCTAAGCCGGACGAAGCCGAACTCCCTAAGCTTTTCGAGAACCTTTTCCGCGCTCTGGTTGGCGCCGAGGCATCTGGACTGGACATCCTCGATGACGTCAAGGCGGTTGAAGACGCAGGAGTGGGCCAGAACGTTGTCCTGTTCAAGCTCGTCGCTCCACTCCACAATTACTGGCTCGATTGGAGCGGTGAGGAGCTTGAACGCAACCTCGTCCTCCGAGCTTTCCATCTGGGCAGAATACTTTCTCCCGGGCTCGACTATGAGGTAGACCCTGCCCTTCTCGTGGTAGAGGGGCCTTCCGGCACGGCCGAGCATCTGGTGGAACTCCCTGACGGTGAGCCACTTGTTGCCCATGGCCAAACTCTCAAAGATTACCTGGGAGGCCGGAAAGTCCACACCTGCTCCAAGGGCGGCTGTGGTGACCACAACGTCGAGCCTCTGAGCCAAAAACTCCATCTCGGTGAGCTTTCTCTGCTTGTAGGGCAGGCCGGAGTGGTAAGGCTTGGCTCTAAGGCCTTTGCTCGTGAGGTAAGCCGCTAATTCGTGCGTCCTCTTGCGCGAGAAGGTGAAGACTATCGTCTGCCCCTTGTAGCCCTGCGGGGATTTCCTCATCGCCTCAGCACGGCAGAGAACCGCTATGTGGCGCCACTTCTCGCTCTCGTTCCTCGCTATGATTATGTGCCTCTCCAGATCGACCGGTCTCTCGTCGTAGAGCACCAGCTTCAGCCCGAGTTCTCTGGCCAGCTCGCCAGGGTTCCCGACGGTGGCGCTCAGGCCTATGAACTGGGCATCTGGGTAGAGCCTCCTTAAGCGGGCTATTAAACCGTCCAGCCTCGGCCCGCGCTCTTCGTCGTCCAGCATATGGATTTCGTCTATCACTATGGTTCCGATGTTGCCGATCTTCCTGCCGGCGCGGAGGAGGTAGTCTATTCCCTCGTAGGTTCCGACGATTATGTCCGCGTCTATCCCAGTATCAACCACAACCAGCTCGTCCCGGGTCTTTATGCGGCTCATGCCAACCCTTATCGCCACCCGGAGGCCGAGCTTGGAATAGCGCCGTTTGAAGTCATCGTACTTCTGGTTTGCCAGGGCAACGAGGGGGACGAGGAAGAGCATCTTCCCGCCCTTCATGGCCTTTGGGACACCGGCCAGCTCGCCAATGAGGGTCTTACCGCTCGCAGTGGCTGAAACCACAAGGAGGCTCTCACCCTCAAGAAGGCCGCCTTTTACCGCCAAGCTCTGGACGGGGAGGAGCTCGTTAACGCCTTCAGCTTTGAGAACGGATTTGAACTTCTCGGGAAGCGGAAGCTCGTCAAGGTGGACTTTCTCAACGCGCACGTGTTTGGCCTTCAGCTCGTCCCACTTTGTTATCTCCGGGTGCCCGGTAGGGTCAAAACGCGGGTCGAAGGCGTAGAGAACTTTATCAAGGTCTCTAAACCTGTCGAGGAGCTTTCTAGCCTGGTCAAACATTGCAACGCTCCTGAACCTGAAGCGGAGCTCCCTCTTCAGCTCGTCTTCCGCACACCTCTCGCAGATGTACTCGCCCTGGTATTTAATGCGGTTCCCCTCGGTGAGGACGGTCACCCTGCCGTCGAGGAGGCAGAGGCGGCAGAGCTCGGCTTTCTCAACGCGCTTGTTCTGGAGCCTTCTCTTAAAGTAGTCTTCCCACTCGCCCGCATTTATGAGGACTATCCTTGCCCCACGGAGAAGTTTCTCAATCTCCTTTGGGTTCCTGTAGTTGCTCCCCTCAAGGACCTTGAAGAGCCTTCCCTCGCGCATTATGAAGCGGTATATAGCATCGGCTTTGAGGTTCCTCATCTGTGAGAGCTTTTCGGGCTCGTTCTCAATGAAGAAAGCCTCAAGCTCGTTTTTCTTTCTTCCGGGCCTCACGACGAAGAGCATCCCCACTCCCTCGCCAAGCGATCAGCGCCTCTTGCTCTCACTGGGCACCCAGTTCTCCTTAAAGATATCTATTATAAGTGTGACTTCAACCCGCTCCAAGTTTTTGCCGAAGAGCCGTTTGAGCCTTCCGGCGAAGGCCTTGACTTCATCCGTATCGTGGAAGCTCGCCCTCACGAGTATCTGCCTCTCACCGCTGCGCCGGTAGAGGCTCTGAACTTCCTCCAGCCGAGCAATCCGCCTCAGAATTGGGTCAACGGTGTGGTCGTCTATGGCAAGCTTCAGCTCAAAAAACGCCTGAACGTATTCGTCGAGGAAGGCTGGGTCAACGATGGCGGAGTAGCCCTTAATTGCCCCGAGCTTCTCCAGCTTTTCTACCCTGTTCTTCACGCTCGCCGGGGACAGGCCAACCCTCTTCCCGAGCTCTGTGAGGGTTATCCTGCCCTCCTTCCGGAGGATTCTGAGTATCTCCCTGTCCTTCTCGTCTATCCCCGGCATCGGCTCCACCAGCTAAAAGGGAAGGAAAAGTCAGCGGGTGATCTTTATCTCCCGCATCAGCTCAAGCGGCTCTGGATTCCTCTCGAAGTAGTCCCTGACCGGCTTGAGGAGCTCAATGAGATATTCTGCCACCGCGTTCTTGAGGTCGAGCGGGTGGAGCTTGCCCTCGGCGAAGTCCCTCTTGAGCTCCTCGATGGTCGTGTAGGTGACGTCGCCGCCGAACTTGGCAGGTCTGTGTATTGTGAACTCGACTGGTTCTTCCCGGAAGATTATGTACTCGGCCCAATCTAAAACCGGGTTGTACTTGACCTCCCTGGCCGGGCAGAAGGCCTTCCTGAGTTTTTGCTTTATCTCCTCCGGCGTGTCGTGGATGAAGACGGCTGAGTAAGGCTTGCTCTTGCTCATCTTCATCTGGGTCTTTAGCTCCTTGAACTTCTCCTCGTCCTCTATCGGCCAGACCGGCGGCTCCTGCAGGCCCAGGAGGAGGTGGTGGTGCAGGGCGACCGGCTTGAGCTTCTCCCCATTCCACTCGAGCGGGTGGTATTTCAACTTTTGAGCGACTTCAATGGCTATAACGTGGGCCTTCCTCTGGTCCATTCCGGCGTGGGCTATCGTGACCCCCTGGTAGAAGATGTCAGCAACCTGCATAGCCGGGTAGATGAGCTTGGCGAAGTCTATGGCCTCACCCATCTGCCTGCCCATTATCGTTATCGAGCGCATCATTCTTGCCAGAGTAACGTTCTTGGAGATGTCTATGACGGTCTGCCAGTAGTCACCCTTCTCCAGTATCTCGCTGGCCAGAACGAACTCGACCTTGTCCGGGTCGCCGCCCATTACCTTAATGCTCTGCTTCATTCCCTCCTTGAAGTAGCTCAGCGCGACCTTCTGGATGACCTCAAGGTCTCCACCGAGCTTGTCGTTTATCCAGCTGTGCCAGTCAGCTAAGAATATCCTCGTCTTGATTCCAGCCTTCTGGAGGTCGGCTATCTTCGCTCCAGCCATAAGCCCGGTTCCGAGGTGAATGTAACCGCTTATCTCAAATCCGATGTAGTGCTGCATGGGGACACCAACTTCAAGCAGGTGCCTGAGGTTCTCCTCCGTCAGGAGCTCTTCCGTGGGCTTCCTCTTGATAAGTTCTATTTTCCTCTCAATATCCATACTCACCACCTGAAGCCTGAACGGTATAAGCCTTTAAGGACTTTACGGAAGTTTTTCCAGGCTGTTAAAGTTCGGATTCATAAGATTTATAACTTCATGGAGCGTAAATAACCCGGTGATACCATGAGGAAGGCTGCAATAATAATGGCAGTGTTTGTGTTCTTTGGTGTTTTGGTTTTGCCATGGCAAGTGCAACGACAATCGGCGTTGACCTCGCCCACGGCGAGAGCGACAAGGGACTGGCAGTTCTGACCGACAGGGACGGCAACGTCCTCGCGGAGGGAATGATAAAGACCCTCAGCGACTTCAACTGGGTCTACATCGGCGACCCTGCCGTTGCCGACACGCTTGGAATCCAGAACGTCGGCGACAAGATAACCTACGACGCGATTAAGGACGTTGACTTCCTTATCCTTGGACAGCCGAGCCAGGCCTTCAGCCCTGATGAAATACAGGCCATCGTCCAGTGGTGGAACGATGGAAACAGGATCCTCTGGGTTGCCGCTGATTCCGACTATGGAGACGGCCCGAACAGGATTGACTTTGCTGACACCATTCTTGACGCCATCGGCGCCAACCTGCGTGTTGACCAGGCTTCAGTTGAGGATGCAACAAGCAACGCCGGTGCCGGATACCGTGTCATCGGCCTCGTTAACCCCGACCCGGACACTCCCGAGAAGGACATGATAACCAAGGACCTCGCCAACGGCGGAAAGGTCCTCTTCCACGGCCCGGGTGTTGTCGCTTACTACGACGAGAACGGCGACTGGAAGCCCCTCCCTGTCGGAGGCGGCATTGAGAACATATATGTGATCGTCACCAGCAGTAAGGACGGCCAGATCGTTGAGAACACTGATCCAGCTGCCAACGCTTACACTGCCGGCGACACCGGCCAGTTCCCGCTCATGGCAGTCCAGCTCTTCCCGGACATGAAGAACGTCCTTATAGTCAGCGGTGAGACCCCCTACGGTGGCTACGAGCCAATGTGGGCACCCGAGTACCACGGGGTCAAGCTCGACGGCCCGCAGTTTGTCTCCAACTTCATTAAGTGGGCAGTCTACGTCCAGGGCGAGCTCGGCAAGGAGACCGCAAGCGAAACGACCAGCGAGGCCTCTGAAACTGGCAGCGAAACCACCGAAGGCGGTGAAACCGGAGGCACCACCTGCGGTCCGGCTGCCCTCGTTGGCCTTGCACTCGTCCCGCTCCTCCTCAGGAGGAAGTGATTCCCTTCCTTTCTTCTGTCATTTGAACCATTAATTTTTTATTGTGTTTTGCCAACTTCAGCTGATTGACATAGCAGGGTGGTAAAAATGAAAAAGATCGTGTCGGTGGGTATAATCTTTCTTCTTGCACTCAGCATAGTGGCCAGCGGATGTATAGGCGGAGGGGAGACCTCCACAGGGACTTCTGGCGAGGGCATAACCCTCGTCGTCGTCACGAGGCACGACGCGACCATCCAGTACATGGTAAAGCAGGCCTTCCTTCAGAGCGACATAGCCAAGCAGTACAACATAAAAGACCTCAAGTTCATCAAGGTTCCCGAGAGCCTCTGGCCCAGCTACATCCAGAAGGGCGCCGATGTCGGCTGGGGAGGAGGGCCGACCCTCTTCGACGACCTTTACAAGGCAGGATACCTTGCCCCGATAACTGATAAGAAAGTACTCGACCTCCTCGGCAACCCGATACCGACCGAGCTCGCCGGAATGCCCATGGTTAGGAAGGACGGTGACAAGGTTTACTGGATCGCCGCGGCACTTTCATCCTTCGGTTTCACCGTCAACAAGAAGCAGCTCGCCAAGTGGAACCTCAAGATGCCCGAGAAGTGGGAGGACGTTGCCAGTGAGGACTGGGCTCTTGACCCACCGCAGTACGGCATAGCCGACCCGACGAGGAGCACCTCCAACACCAGGATATACCAGATCATCCTCCAGGCCTTTGGATGGGACCAGGGATGGCGCATCATGACCCTCATAGCTGCCAACTCCAAGGTGTACATGGCAAGTGACGCCGTCAGAGATGCAGTTATAAACGGCGAAATCGCCGCAGGAAACACCATTGACTTCTACGGGTACACCGCCATGCAGCAGAACCCCGACTGTCTTTATGTTGTTCCAAAGGGAGAGAGCATAATCAACGGCGACCCGATAGCACTCCTTGCCAAAGCCCAGCACCCCGAGGCGGCCCAGGCCTTCATCTACTGGGTTCTCACCGAGGGCCAGGCCGTCTGGATGAGCCCGGACGTCAACAGGCTGCCCATCAACCCGCAGATATTTGACATGAAGATAACAAAGGTCTACGCGGACGTTATATTCAAGGGCCAGCACGAGGGCCAGACCTACGGCGAGGCCAGGCCGGCCCTTAAGAAGGCCTACCAGGACGCCACCAGCGCCCAGGGAATCCCGTTCGATGACAAGAGGGCCCTCGAAACTGTGAGTGCCCTTCAGTACTACTTCAAGGCAACCCTCGTTGACCCGAACCAGCAGCTCCACAACGCGTGGGTCGCCATAGTCCAGGCCTACAGGAGTGGAAAGATAACCAAGGAGCAGTTTGAGCAGCTCAAGGACGAGCTCACCGCACCGATACAGTTCAAGGATCCGGAGACCGGCAAGACCGTCACCTTCACCGAGGAGTACGCCAAGAGCATCAACGACAGGATTGTGAAGGACAGGAACTTCCAGGATCAGCTCGTCCAGGCATGGCGCCAGGCGGCGATGGACAAGTACAACAAGGTGCTCCAGGACCTCAAGCAGATCACCGGATGAGTTTGACATTTTTCTGGAAATTCTCCCTTTTTGCCTTTCCTAATTTCTATGTGCCCGGCGCAAGAATGCTTTGGAAACGTTTAAATATGGCCCTTGAGACCATGCGAGAAGCAAAGGAGTGTTGCACATACACAAAGAGGACGGGAGGTCGATAACCCATGAGAGTTAGCAAGTGGAGCGAGAGGCTCTTTGGAACGCCTATTTTCGACCCTGTTGTGACTGCGTCGTTCATGATACCCCTTCTGTACCTCGTGGCGTTCCTGATAATTCCCGTGCTGGCAATGCTGGCGGTGGCCTTTGAGTACAACGGCAGCTTTTCCCTCCACTGGTTCACGAGCATACTGACCTCGGATTACTACATCAGCTTCCGCCCCGAAGGGACGTTCTCGCAGCTGATAACGATGCCCAACGGTGAGCAGATATACTACGTCCAGGGCGTAGACTTCGGTGTCATTCTGAACTCAATAATAGTGTCCGTCAGCGTCATGATACTGACGACGATTCTGGGGACGATCTTCGCCTTTGTCATGGCCCGCTACGACTTTCCGGGCAAGAACATCGTCAGAATCCTGCTCTTCGTACCGCTTCTCGTCACCCCCTTCGTGAACGTCTTCATCGTTAAGAAGATGTTCCTCCCAGACGGGCTCATTAACTGGATCTTCTACGACATCCTCCATGTGTTCCCGCACAGAATCGTTATCGACGGCCTCATCGGTGTAATCGTCGCCCAGACCATGACGTACTACCCGATAGTCTACCTCAACGCCTATGCCAGCTTCATCAACATTGACCCGACCCTTGAGGAGCAGGCGGAGAACCTCGGAAGCAGAGGGTTCCACCTCTTCAGGACGGTAACGTTTCCCCTTGCGTTGCCGGGAATTGCGGCCGGAGCGACCCTCGTCGGCATATTCAGCCTTGAGGACCTTGCGGCACCGATAGTCTTCCAGGGCAACCCGCTCGCGAGGAAGCTCATGTCCTTCCAGATCTACAGCGCGTTCACCAGCGGCTTCAACGTCGGTAGCCCACAGCTCGCGGCACTCGCTTTGATAATGCTCACGATAGCGATACTCATGTTCCTCGGCATCAGGAAGTACGTCAGCATGCGGCAGTACGCGATGCTCAGCAAGGGCGGAAGGTGGAAGCCCCGCGTGGCCAAGCCCAAGGGCTGGCAGGCCATCCTCATATACTTTGTAGTCCTGCCGATGCTCCTCATCTCTATATTCCCCCAGGTGGGCGTTGTCCTTCTGGCCTTCAGCAAAAGCTGGGCCGGCACGTGGCCCGACGGCTTTACCACGGCACACATAAAGAGCATCATAACCCAGCCCGACATCGAGAGGGTGATCCTCAACAGCGTCATGTACTCAACCGTGGCCATAGTGGTCATAATCCTCCTGTCCCTCACCGCCTCATACGCATCCAGCAGGTTCAAGAAGAGCAAACTCGGCCCGGTGCTCGACAGCCTTGCGACCATCCCGATAGCGGTTCCGGGAATAGTCATTGCCATGAGCTACTTCTTCTTCTTCGCCAAGGTGTTCCCCGACACGCCCCTCGACCCGACCAACCTGCTCGGCTTCAACCCGGCCATGGTGCTGGTGCTGGCCTATTCTATCAGACGTCTGCCCTTCGCGGCGCGCTCCATCTCCGCGGGAATCCAGCAGGTTCACGTCTCGCTTGAGGAAGTTGCCCTCAACCTCGGTGCCAGCAGGTGGAAGGCCCTAACCGGGATCCTCATACCCCTAATACTCCTCAACCTCCTCGGAGGGGCAATGCTGAGCTTCGTCTACTGTATGAGCGAGACCAGCGTCGGCATCACCCTGGGTTCCATCAACCCGGACTACTACCCGATAACGGCAAGGATGGTCGAGCTCATGACCAGCGCCGTCGGAAGCGCCAACCTGGCGGCAGCTCTGGGCGTGTTCCTAATGACGGTTCAGATAATCGCCATAGTCCTTGCCAACGTGATAACCAAGCAGAGGTACTCGTTCATAGGTCTCACATGAGGTGGTTGAAATGGTTGACGTCAAGCTTGAGAACATCGTTAAAACTTTCGGAGAAACGGTCGCCCTTAAGGGGATAAACCTCCACATAAAAGCGGGGGAACTCTTCACCCTGCTCGGACCGAGCGGCTGTGGAAAGTCAACGACGCTGAGAATTATAGCCGGCCTCGACTTCCCGGACAGCGGAACTATATACTTCGGCGACGAGGAGGTCACCTACCTGCATTCCAGCAAGCGCGGTGCCGTTCTCGTCTTCCAGAACTACGCCCTCTGGCCGCACATGACGGTCTTTGACAACGTCGCCTACGGCCTCAAGCTCAAGAAGCTCCCCAAGGAAGAGATACGGAAGAAGGTCGAGTGGGCCCTTGACCTCGTCAAGCTCCGCGGTTTCGAGGACAGGTACCCGACCCAGCTTTCCGGTGGTCAGCAGCAGCGTGTCGCCATAGCTAGGGCGCTGGTCGTCGAGCCGAAGGTTCTCCTCCTCGACGAGCCGCTGAGCAACCTCGATGCCAAGCTCAGGCTTGAGATGCGTTCCGAGATCAGGAGGATCCAGCGCGAGCTGGGCATCACCGTCATCTACGTCACCCACGACCAGGAGGAGGCCATGGCGATAAGCGATAGGATAGCGGTGATGAACGTCGGCACCGTCGAGCAGGTCGGAACTCCAAGGGAGATATACGAGAGCCCGAGGACGGAGTTCGTCGCCTCATTCATGGGCAAGACCAACGTCATCCCCGCCAGGGTCGTGGAGAGGGACGGCAACAAGGTCACCGTTGAATTCGAAGGGATAAGGCTTGACGGCCTCCATTACACTGAAAAGAGCGACGACGTCGTCATAGTCATCAGGCCGGAGAGGATAAAGCTCAAGCCGGTCGAGAACGCGGTCTCATTCACCGGAACCGTTGACCTCGTCGAGTACTACGGATTCTTCATTGAGGTCGTCGGCCTCTTCGGCGAGACGAGGATCATAGCCAGAACCATCAGCGACAGGGACATCGGAGGGCTCAGGCCCACGCAACCGGTAACGTTCTATGTGAACAGGGACGACATCATCGTCCTGCCGAAGCAGCAGCTTTAAATTCTCCTTTTCTATTCTCCCCTGGTGGTGTCATGGAGCTCATTGGCTTCTTCAACGAGGGTCAGGTCTACGAGGTTCTCCTGGTCACTCGCTCGAACGTCACTCCCGTCGGCGTTGTAAGGAAGGGGAATAGACTGTTTTTCAAACTCTTCGGCGGGAAAAGTAGAGAGGACATACAAGACCACCCCAGGGCCTCGATACAGGTAACCAACGACGCCGAACTCATTGTTAAACTCGCCCTCAACTTTCCTGTGCAGACTGAGTTCAAAGAAAGTGACGGCTACCGCTGGATAGCGGGCCTTCCGGGTGTTTACGGGAGGGTTGAGTTCATGGAGGAGCCCCACAATGACGAACTTGGGTCGGCCACCGTTCTGGAGTGTAGCCTCACCCCAGAGGGGGAGATTGATGGTACCCTGCCGCCGAGGCCGATAAGCAGGGCGGACTTCCACCTCATTGAGATGGCGGTTCACCTCACAAGACTCCTTGTGGCAGTCAGGAAGGGAAAACTTGACGTTGCAAAGCGGCTCCACGATGATGTGATGTTGAACTACCTTATGTATAAACGCTTTGGTGGACGTTCCGAGGTTGCCAAGAGGATGGTTGAAACCGCGGAGGCCAGTTTTGGCCAGAATTCCACAGAGACTCCTGCAAAGGAAAGCTTATAACCTATTTTTGCAACGATGTTTTTGGTGATGCTATGCTGGGCAGGAAAATAATCTCCCTGTTGATAGCCCTTTTTACACTGGCAGCGATTCCAGCGAGCACGGTGTGGGCAGCGACTCCAGCCACTCCAGGGGACATCCTGATTCAGCCTCTGCCGGGAGCGCCTGTGATAGGCATGCCGGGTGACACCGTGGAGATATATCCCGCGGAGGGCGTTACAATCCAGGAACTGCAGATAGTTTCAATACTGCACGGCCCGTATAATCTGGAGATCGTCGGAACGGAGAACGGGGCTGTCAAGGCTAAAATACCCGAAAACGTTGAGCCAGACGTCTACTTCCTCGCGGTCAAGAGCGACAAGGGCGAGATCACGATCCCCAACGGCGTATGGGTCATGAAAAAGGCCCCGACGGTTCTCAAGATAGCCCATGGAAGTGACCTCCACGTGACGAGCGGGTCAAAGATGGGGTTCGTCTGCGGCGACTACTTCCAGAAGAGCCTAACCGGCATTCTTGAGTACTGCAAGAACCCGATAGCACTCCACAGCTACACAGCAACAGACAGCTTCATGACCTACTACGGTATGGTCGGACAGGACGGGACAAACGTCATAAACATCATCCTCGCCACCGGTGATGACGTCGACACCAACGGCGACAGGCGTGGCTATGAGCTCCTCGACGAAACAATCCTCCACGCAACCGCAGCGGGAACCCCCTTCATGGCAGTTAAAGGAAATCACGACCATCCGCCGAAGTACTACAACAAATACGTCGGCCCGAGCTACTTCTACAGGGTCATCGGGAACTTCCTCATCATAGGCCTCGACAGCCGCGGTGAGGAGAGGCACCCGGACATGGAGCAGCTCAAGTGGATGGAAGATGTCCTCAAGAGCCACCCCGACAAGATACCGATCGTGTTTGTCCACCACTATTTCTGGTACATAAGCAGGCTCAACGGTGGAGTGGTGGAGAACCTCACTGCTTTCGACGACAACGACTGGCAGCAGATAAAGAAGCTCGCCAGCTGGGACTGGGTTGGCAGGAACGGCGAGTACGAGGACATAGCCAGGTACTTCCTCCAGATGGTCGAGAAGTACAACGTCAGGCTCGTCCTCAGCGGCCACATCCACAAGGACAAGCCCGTCCTCTACATTGACAAAAACGGTGAGAAGCACTGGTTCTATGCACTTACCACCACAGGAGCGCCGGACAAGACCAGCAATCCTGTTAGTGAGACCGACAAAAAGAGGGGTTACACCAAGCCCAGCTGGTACGGCTCCCAGATAATATACGTCTACGACAACGGCACCGTTGAGTTCCCGTACCTCCTCAGGGACATATTTGACAAGGACAACCCCGTTTCCCTTCCGGTTCCGCAAAAGTTCATCGTCTTCCGCCAGGACGGAGAGGACGGGACTGCGGTCAAGTTCATCAACGAGCTCGGCAAGAGCATAAGCGGCCCGATAGCCCTCCAGATACCCGCTGGAGCCAAAGTCGACCCCCAGGCGACCAACATAACCTACACCGTTCTCGGTGAGAAGGAGATAGGTGGAACATACTACATGCTCCTCAACGTCACCGTCCCGGAGGGAATCAGCCAGATAGCCGTTGTAAAGGAAGCTGACACCAAGGCGCCTGAAGTCAAGGTCGGCTACCTCTCGCCCAGCAAGCCCAAGCCGGGCAAGGCCTTCAAGGTCTACATCAGCGCCAGCGACAACGTTGGAATCAGGGACATGAAGGTGCAGATAATAAGCGACGGAAAGGTCATAGCTGAATACCCGGCGTTCTCAATGAAGCCAGCGGAGGTCTCGGCCACCTACTTCACCGAGGTTCCAGGTGTTGACGCCAGCGAGTTCACCATCAAGGTCATAGCGACCGACTTCTACGGCAACACCGGCGAGACCACCTACACCGTCGGGGGAACGGCCAAGACAACCACCCCAACAACGAGCGCCACAGAGAGCACCACCGAAAGCGCCACCCAGGGCACTACCGGAAGCACCTGCGGTCCGGCTGCCCTCGTTGGCCTTGCACTCGTCCCGCTCCTCCTCAGGAGGAGGAAGTGACCCTCCCCTCTTTTTTCTTGTATTTACAGTTCTCCCGGCACCTCCCATGGAAGAGTTTTTAAACCATCTCCATAAGCCCTCCATGGTGATGAAGGTGAAGTTCAAGGGTAAAGCCTTCGGCGACATCGTGAGGATGGAGTTTGATATCCTCACCCTCAGCGAGCTTAAAATAGATGACCTGCGAGACTTCGACGTTGATTCCATCAAGATAGAGCTCAAACCGACATCCTCTGGAATAAAGGTCATCGGCATATGGGAGGGTACGGTTGAAGAGGCAGGGGAGGGGATAAAGAAGGCCCTCCGGGAGAGCTACAAGCTCCGCGAGAGGATTCTTAACAGGATAAAAAGCAAGACCGAAGCCATAAGGAGCACCATGCACCAGCTCGGCTTCAGGGAGGACGTGGAGGGCTATGGGAGTGTGCTCAGGTTCACCAAAAAGGTTGGTGCGTATGAGATAGTGGTGGTGGCCTCTACCACCGAGGACGTGGTGCGCGTTGAGGTCTACGGCAACGACAAGAAGATCATCAGCCCAGAGATAGAGAGCATCTTTGAGGACGTTGAGGTCGAGGAGCTTGAGGTCTACGACTTCGAGGACAGCAAGGAAGAGAGGCTCGTAATCAACCTTGAAATTCCAAAGAACGAGGAGAAGCCGGAGAGGAAAATAGTGGAAGCAATAAAAATGATAGAGAACATGCTGATGACGTGATCATTTGTATTTGCTCTCAAGCTGGAGCCGCTTTAGCTTTGCCGCTATTCCTTTTATCGGTGCGGTGTCTTCGCTCAGTATTTTGCCCGTTTTTGTGTCTATCCTCGCATAGTAGAACTTCCCCCTGCCAGAGACCTTGATGTTTATGTATCCCCTGTCCTTATAGTGTGTGAGCCTCTCCGTTGTTAGGGCTTCCTCGCCGAAGGTCTTCCTCAGGTGTTCGTGGTACATGGTCTCAATGGCCATCTCAGTGAAGCGCACGTTTTCTTTGAGAACTTCCCCTGTGGCCCTGTGGAGAGTCAGGTTTCCTATTTTGGTCTTTCCGGCAAACTCCACATTCCAGTTTTCATCCAGAGAAATCGAGTCTATTCCAGCCTCCTCGTCAATCTCCCTGGCACGTTCCAGGGCTATTTTTTCCGCCAGCTCCCGTCTAAGAACGCGGTCTACCTCCTCGACAAGCTTCCCGTCCCTGCTCAGCCTTATGGTTACCACGTGTCTGTCGTTCTCAGCCTTCAGTGTGTACTCGGCCTCGTTTCCTTCCACCGAGACTATCTCAAAATCCGGATACCTCTCGGCGACAAGTTCCTTTGCTCTTTCGGGGGTTATCTCCACGAGGTAATCGAGGACGTCCCCCGTGGCACCGTCCACCTTCACGGTTGCCTTCCCGTCGGGGCTCTCAAGGGCCAGCTCAAGGTATTTGTGTTCAAGCACCCTGTGGGACTTCATCTCAAGGTTTCTGAGCGGGAAGTTTGCCTCTATAACCTCCCGGGCGTTTTTGAAGGCTTCATCAGGAGAAGGAAGCTTCCTAATCTCCCTGTGCTGGCCGTTCGTCAAATCTACCTCAAGAACCGCTATACCGTCAGAGAGGAGGATATCTGCAACGGCCACTTTCCTGCCCTTCTCAAGGTTAATGACCTTCCCATCCGGGTACACCTTCCTCAACAGCTCGTCCAGAGCCTCATCACTCAGAAGGGCTTCGAGACTGAGAGGCCTCCCGGTATACTCATTGAACGTCATTTCAAAGGAGAAGCTCTTGGTCTTACCTGAGATCCTGACCCTCCCTCTCTCCCTCCGTAGTTCTTTCTCCAGCACTTCCTCCCCAGTCTGTTCGAACACCATCTCCTCGGTTTTCCTGACAAAGTACTCATCGGGTAAGGGGCTTATATCGAACCGAACCTCACCAGTTTCCAGATTTACAGTGGCCTTTGCCCTGTTATCTCCCACCTTAAGGTCGAGTTTGGCAAGCTTTGGAACGTAGACCTTCTTTCGTTCGTGGATTGATATCTTCCCCTCCGGGACATTCAGCTCCCCGGCGGCCCTTTCCTTGAGCAGCAGGACTGCCTCGCTTGGGCTTATTGGAACCTCTATGTCTCTCTCGGTTGCTCTAATGGCGGACGCATCGTTGAGCAAGGCTTTTGTTACCGGGACGCTGAGATTCTTGTCCTCGGTTGCTCGGAGGACAATTTTATCGCCCGAGAACACGACCGCCTTATCCTTCTGGTTGCCCTCCTCAATGGACCAGGAGAATATGTACGCGCTGGACAGAGTTACGGAAAGGGAGAGGAGGCTCATCTCGGAGGGCTTGACCGGATACCTGGAAGAAGCAAAGGACGCCACCTTTTTAAACACGTTCTCGGCAGAGAAGTCGTGGAGAAGGGGGGCATCGAGCTCAAACTCGTTGAGAGCACTCTTTTTTTCGGGCTTTTTTCTGGCATTCTCAGCCATTCTCACAAGTTCCTCGGGAGGTTCAACGGAGTAGTTATGGAACAGCGAGGCCAGCTTCTCCCCGTCCCACGGAATTATCCTTCCCCGGTATTCCCTCGATATGAGCACCTTGGCGTCCTTGGTGAATCCCGCGGTTGAGATGAGTATCCCTTTGTCGGCCTTGTACTTCTCCACCAAGTCTGCGAAGACATTGACGTCACGTGATGAAGCGAGTCCCTTACGGTGAACGGCTATCACAAGCTTCTCCATGCCGGCTATGGGGTCATCCCTTATGGCCACGATGTCTATTCCCCAGTCCTTCTTGCTGGAAACCCTTTCATAGTCTCTGAACCCCATCCTCTTCAGCAGTTCGATTACGTTTTCAATGAGAACGTCCTCTGGCGCAAGCATTATTATATCCTGGGTCCACGGCATCACTCTCACCCATGAGAGCGGAATCAGACACTGACGTATTTTTGAATCTCATTTTATAAATCTCTTTCCCCGGAAATTCATTATCACTAGAGGTGTTCAAAATAAGTTTTTAACGGGTGAAATTTAACACCGCGATGGTGATGGAATGTTCAGGCTCACGGACTTCAGCTATCACGGCAAGACCGTTTTTTTGAGGGCCGACTTAAACTCTCCCGTCAAGGATGGGAGGATAATAAGCGACGCCAGATTCAGGGCGGTTCTCCCGACGATAATATACCTCCTTGAACACGGGGCAAAGGTCGTTATAGGCACCCACCAGAGCAAGCCATACAAGGGCGACTACATCACCACCGAAGAGCATGCTGAGATTCTGAGCCGTCTCCTTGGTCAGGAAGTTGAATACGTCGAGGACATCTTTGGTAATTACGCCCGCGAGAGGATAAAGGCGCTAAAACCCGGCGAGGCGCTCATGTTAGAAAACCTCCGTTTTTCAGCGGAGGAGGTTAAATACAAGCCCATTGAGGACTGCGAGAGGACTTTTTTCGTGAAGAAGCTGGCACCGCTCATAGACTACGTCGTGAACGATGCCTTTGCAGCCGCCCATCGAAGCCAGCCGTCCCTGGTGGGCTTTGCAAGGCTGAAGCCTATGATAATGGGGTTTCTAATGGAGAGGGAGGTCGAGGCGCTCACAAGGGCGTACGGGACCGGGGAGAAACCTAGGGTCTACGTCCTCGGTGGGGCAAAGGTGGACGACTCCCTAAGGGTTGCCGAGAACGTGCTGAGAAACGGCCGCGCCGACCTGATCCTCACCGGGGGGCTTGTTGCCCACGTCTTCACACTCGCCAAGGGCTTCCACATAGGTGATGCAAACCTGGAGTTCATGGCAAAGCGGGGCCTCCTTGAGCTCGTCGAGCGGGCGGAGGGGATACTGGACGAGTTCTATCCATACGTCAGGACGCCAGTGGATTTCGCCGTCGAGTACAGGGGGGAGCGCGTTGAGGTTGACCTGCTGGGCGGTGAGAAGAGTCTCTTCGACGAGCATCCGATACTCGACGTAGGGTCGAGGACGGTTGAAAAGTACCGCGAGGTGCTCATGAGGGCGAAGATAATAGTCGCCAACGGGCCGATGGGTGTCTTTGAGAGGGAGGAGTTCGCCGTTGGAACCGTCGGCGTGTTCAGGGCCATCGGGGAGAGCCCGGCCTTCAGCGTTGTTGGGGGCGGCCACAGCATAGCCAGCATATACCAGCACAACATCACCGGGATAAGCCACGTCTCAACCGGCGGCGGCGCGATGCTGAGCTTCTTCGCCGGCGAAAAGCTCCCCGTCCTGGAGGCGTTCAGAATAAGTTACGAGAAGTTCAGAGGAAAGGCATAGGTTCAATCTTTTTTCGTTTTCTCGTAGAGCCTCCTGTAGGACCCTCTGAACTGGAAAACCATTATGACCGCATAGAGCACCGCGAAGGACTTCAGGGGGAAGTGGCCGCCGAGAAAGTGATTCAGCAGGGATATAGTCCCCAGAACGGCAAGGTATGTTGTGAGAACGTCGAGGGCTGCCGCCAACGTTGCTCCGCGGCGGTACGCGAGCCACACCCAGAACGAGGAGTTGAGCATTACCAGCCAGCGGAGCCTGAGGGGTTCGTCCGGGGGAACTTCCACCGAGTAGGCGTCCCTCAGCATCTGCTTTCGGAAGGCAATGGCAAGTAGAACCGCAGCCACCATCAACGCAAAGGAGCCGATTACAAAGAACCCGCTGTCGAGGATTGCCCCGAAGGCCAGCATAACGACCCATGCGGTAAAAGTTAGGTAAACTGCCAGGGATTCCGGCGAGAGCCGTCCCTTCCTGAAGAGGTAGGTTGGATAGATGCCGAAGAAAGGGACGCCGACCATCAGCAGGATCGCGGCGGAGATCATATCATCCATTCCGCATCGAGGTTTTTGGAACTTGAAATATTAAAAAGGTTTCGATTGAAAATAGAAATAAGTACATCCCTCAGTCTATCGTCGCCTTTCTGAAGCCGAGGGCGGCAACTCCTGCGAACAGCGCGGCGAGGCCGGCTAGAACCACCCAGTCCGTGACTATCCCAAAGGCCGGCTCGACACCCGCGAGGTAGTAGCGGGAACCATCTACCGCATAGGTCAGCGGGTTTATCTTGGCCAGCCACTGCATCCACTCCGGCATAGTGCTTATCGGGTAGAACGCTCCGCTGAGGAAGGTCATCGGGAGCATTATCATGGTCACTATCATCTGGAAGCCTTCCATGCTCGTCATCTTGAGGGCTATGGCAACGCCCATGCCGGCTATCGCTATTCCGACGAGAAAGCTCATTCCAAGCGCTGGAAGGATTCCGCTCATGTTTAGGTCGGCCAGGAAAAAGCTGAGCACGAGGATTATGACCCCCTGTATCATGGCCATGAGCGCTCCTCCCGTGATTCTCCCGAGTATTGCCTCCGTTCTGCTGGCAGGGGCTACGAGAATCTCCTTAAGGAAGCCGAACTGCTTGTCCCAGATGAGGGTGATGCCCTGCATGAAGCTCATGTTGAAGACGGTCATCGCTACTATTCCCGGAACGAGGTAGGTCATGTAGTCAACGCCGCCGAATATCTGAGACGCAAAGGGGTTGTCGAAGACGCCGGCCCATCCCTTTCCGAAGAAGATGAGCCAGATGAGCGGGTTAATGAGGCTCCCTATAACTCTTGCGCGGGAGCGGGAAAAGCGCTTGAGCTCACGGTATATCATCGTGGCAAACACCTGCATGCAACTCACCTCCTCCTGGCCCGCATAATCATCTTTGCCACGTTCTGCTCGCCGCCCTCGTCCCTTATCTCTCTCCCCGTCAGGTGGAGGAAGACGTCGTTGAGGGTCGGTCTGTGGTAAGTTACCTCAAGTATTTTGACCCCGTTTCTCTCCGCGAGCTCAAAGAGCCTCGGCAGGGACTCCGCGGCGTTCTCAACGTCGAGCCTGACCCGCCCGTCCGGCAGGAGCCTGCACCCCCTGATAAAGTCCGCCTTGAGGCACTTCAGTTCCTCCCTTGCCTGGAGCTTCAGGTAGATAATGTCGCTCCCCACGAGCTTTTTCAGCTCTTCAGCCGTCCCCTCCGCTATTATCTTCCCGTGATCCATTATCGCTATCCTGTCGGCGAGTTGCTCGGCCTCGTCCATGTAGTGCGTGGTGAGGAATATCGTCATGTCCTGCTCCTCCTTCATGGCCCTGATGTAGTCCCAGATGTGCGCCCTCGTCTGCGGGTCGAGGCCTATCGTCGGCTCGTCGAGGAACAGGATTTCAGGCTCGTGGAGGAGCGAGCGCGCTATCTCAAGCCTCCTCTGCATCCCACCGGAGAAGAACTTGACGGGCCTGTCCCTGAACTCCCACAGCTCAACGAACTTGAGGAGGCGCTCGATTTTTTCCTTCAGTTCGTTTCCGCTCAGGCCGTATATCCTGCCGTGGATGAGCATGTTCTCGTAGGCGGTAAGTTCCCTATCAACGCTTGGATCCTGGAAGACTATCCCTATTTTCCTCCTCACAGCTATTGGCTCTTTAACAACGTCGTGGCCGGCTACGATGGCCCTTCCAGCGGTCGGCCGGAGCAGGGTCGTCAGGACGTGGACGGTGGTGGTCTTTCCCGCCCCGTTCGGCCCCAGGAAGGCGAATATCTCGCCCCTTTTGACCCTGAATGAAATCCCCTTGACGGCCTCGAAGTCGCCGTACTTTTTCACGAGGTCCTCAACTTCAATTGCGCTCATATCACTCGCCTCCAAGAAGGATCAGGCGCAACTCTCTGGCGCATCCGGTGAGGAGCTTCCGAATTTTCGTCTTCTGCTCCTCGGTCAGCTCATCAACCGACTCAAACAGCTCCCTGAAGGCGGCCTTCAGCTCGTCTCCCCCCAGTTCGAGGAAGACCCTGTAGGCGCGCATCCTGCGTTTGGCCTCTTCAAGCTCCCCCGTGTGTTCCTCAAGATACTTCCGGCCCTTCTCCGTTATGACGTAGGCCTTTCTGTCCCTCGCTCCCGTTCCGGCGACTTTGATGAGGCCGCTCCTCCTCAGGGAGGAGAGTATCGGATACACGGTTCCGGCGCTCAGCCTTATTCCGTACAGCCTCTCCAGCTCGGACATTATCCCATATCCGTGCTTTGGTTCCCTGAGAAGGTTGAGGATGAGAACTTTCATATGTCCACGAAAGTTTGGACGCTCCATTTGCTTCACCGATATATCGGTCGATATGTCATCCTTATAAACCTTCCCTCCCACCTATCCAATGGTGGTAGCATGAAGCTGGTTCTTAAACCTCTATTTGAAGCAGAACTGCCGGCGGACTTCGAGGAACTCATACGGAGCAAGCTCATGGGGATGGAGGTCAGAACTGGAGAGGAGATTGAGGTAGACCTCCTTGGAAAGCCGCTGCGATTCAAGGTTCTCCTGGCTGAGCCCTCACCTCTGAAAGTCAGGGGAAACACGAGGATAGAGTTCTCAACCGGAAGCATGGAAGTGATAGATCTTGAGTTCGATGAGCCCGTTAAAGATGTGGTTCCCTTTGAGAAAGGATTCGTCATCCTGCTCGAAAGAAAGGTTCTGATTCTGAACCATAATGGGCAAAAGATTTATAGCGGTGAGTTCGATGACCTAAAAGGAGTTAGGGCCTCCAAAGGGACAGTGGTGATAATCCATGGCAGAAGCAAAATCAGGCTCGTTAAGCCTTGACATGTTCACCTTTGATGAAAGCTGGGAGGAGAAGAAAAAACGCGCGGAAAAGATCGTCGAGATTCTGATGGAAACTTACCCGAGGGAGAAGCTCCTCATCGGCGATCCATATAGAACGCTGATACACTGCATAATCTCCCAGCGCATGAGGGACGAGGTGACCTATAAAGTGTGGAGGGAGCTTTTCAGGAAATACGGGGATATTGAAAGGATAGCAGGAACGCCCGTCGAGGAGATGCAGGAGTTTTTGAGGAAGAACGGGGTCGGCCTCTGGAAGACCAAGGGCGAGTGGATTGTCAAGGCCTCGCGGATAATCCTCGAAGAATACGGCGGAAAGGTGCCGGACGACATTAAGGAACTTATGGAGCTCCCGGGGATCGGAAGGAAGTGTGCCAACATAGTTCTCGCTTATGGCTTTGGGAGGCAGGCCATACCCGTTGACACCCACGTGAACAGGATAAGCAAGCGCCTCGGCCTGGCCCCACCGAGGGTTCAGCCGGAGAAGGTCGAGGAGTACCTTGCAGAGCTAATCCCCTACGAGAAATGGATTTACGTCAACCACGCGATGGTCGACCACGGGAAGAGGATATGCAACCCGATAAGGCCGAAATGCAGCGAGTGTCCGCTGAGGGAACTGTGCCCCTACGCGAGGGGCCTGGTAACTGACGCAGATATAAAGGGAAATTCAAAGAAATAATTCACTCCTCTTCCACTTCCTCGCCGGCGAGCTTCCTCAGCTTGTCGAGGTCGGAACCGACGGCTATGAGAACGTCGCCTTCCTGTATTGTGTCGTTTCTTCCAGGGTTGTAGATGTACCTTGTCCCGCGCTTTATTGCCAGTATCCGGGTTCCTATTTTGCTTGGAAGTTTGAGCTGTTCGAGTGTCCTGCCGTGCAGAACGGAGCCACTGTGAACCGTCACCCTGCCGAGCTCCTCCTCGGTGTCCTCCATAATCTTTCTGATTATCGGGTGAGGCTCGACGTCGCGGAGGACGAGGTCGGATATCTTGTATGCCGCGTCGCTTATCTGCTCGTTTATTTCGGCCATATCTATGACGCTGAGAAGCTTTTCGGGATCATCCTCCTTCTTGGCGAGCCTCAGGGCGAGCCTTTTGACTTTGAGCGTAAGCTCGTCCATGCGCTCTTCGAGGAGGTAGACCTCCTCGGCTATGTCCTCGCTGTTGTACATGACGGAGGAGAACGCCAGGTCGACCATGAGGGATGAGAGGTCCTTCATCTCTATGAGGCAGTTCCTAATCTCCTCAAGCTCATTCATTGCCCATCACCTTTATGTTGCCCCTGGCTATCTCTTTGAGGTAGTCTATGGACGTGTTCGTGCCCCTGCCTATGAGTATGTCGCCGGGGAATATCTTGAAGTCCCCATCGGGGTCGAAAATCCAGCGCTTGCCTCTCCTCACTGCGACAATCCATACGCCGGTGTTGGTCGCGAGGTCAAGCTCCTCAAGAGTCCTGCCGACGAGCAGTGAGTCCGCCGAGACGTAGATTTTACCTATTATCTCCTCGCTCCCCAGTATCGCCTCGGTTATGACAGGGTGAAGCTCCACCCCCTCCAGAACCATCTTCGCCAGGTCGGCGGCCGCGTTGGACATGTCGTCTATGGCGTGCGCCATGTGGAGTATGGACGTTATCTGCTCCGCCTCCCTGGGTTTCCTCGCGGCCAGAACCGCGTGGACCATGAGGTGATAGTTGAGCAGGTCGAGGTACTCCTCAAGTTCAAGCACTTCCTCGGCCATCTCCTCCTCGTTGAAGAGTACCGAGGAGTACGCGAGGTCAACCATCAGCTCTGCGGTGTTCTTCATCTCAACGAATATGTCCTTGACGTTTTTTGGAACCTCGATTTCGTCCCACTCTTCCACCCGGCTCTCACCGATGGGGGAAAGATGGGAAATCTTATTTAGTTTTCGCCTTCGCTGACTGTTCTTTTTGAGCGGAATCTTTAAAAGTTTTTGTGATTAATTGTGAGTATATGGTAGTGAAGGAAAAACTCTACACTCTCAAACAGGCGAGTGAAATACTCGGAGTTCACCCAAAAACAATCCAGAAATGGGACAGAGAAGGGAAAATCAAAGTAGTCAGAACCCCTGGTGGGCGGAGAAGAATTCCAGAGAACGAAATCAAACGCCTTCTCGGAGAAACAACTGAAAACGGCATCATCATAGGCTACGCAAGAGTATCCAGCCACACACAAAAAGACGACTTGGAAAGTCAAATCGAGACGATAAGAGAGTATGCGAAAGAAAAAGGATGGCAAATCCAAATCCTCAAGGACATCGGCTCTGGATTAAACGAGAACAGGAAAAACTACCTTAAACTCCTCGAACTGGTCGCAAAAGGCGAAGTCTCGAAAGTCATCATCACTTGTCCAGATAGGCTCACCCGTTTTGGATTCAAAACGCTTGAATTCTTCTTCCAGCAACACGGGGCAGAGATAATCGCCATCAACGAGAAGGAAAAGTCGCCGAGGGAAGAACTCATTGAAGACTTGATTACAATAATCAGCCACTTTGCAGGAAAACTTTACGGGATGCGTTCCCCCAAATACAAAAAACTCAAGGAAGGCGCTAAGAAACTCATAGCGGAGGTTGAAAGCGAGTGAAAATCGTCCTCACATACAGAGTGAAGCACAATTGGGACGTTGAAAACCTCCTCATGGCCTATCGAAGACTACTCCAACAGGCGATTGATGAAATATGGGATAACACGGTTTGGAAGGAGAAGAGGGTGAAACACTGGTACTCAGTTGGAAAAGGAAAATACAAGTATTATGAGACGACACGATTAATCCCCTATTTCCCAAAATCCAGCGAGTTCAAGAGAGAACTGAGAAACAAACTCCTTCAAAACTGGTCTTTTGCAAAACACTACGTTGATTCGGCAATAAAAACCGCTTACTCAATCCTTGAGAGCTGGCGTCAGAATTACCTCAAAGGAAGAAGGAAGAGAAAGAAACCAGTTGTGAAGAGGAAGTTTGTTCGGGTCAAGACCACTCTTATGAAGGTTGAAGGCTCTAAAATCAGAATAACAATCAAACCGAGGGAAGAATACCTTGAACTCGACTTTTCTGGTGAGTGGTTCTACGAGAGGGTTAAGGGCTGGAAGGTTGGAGAGTTGGTAATCAGGGATAAGGACGTTTACCTGGCCTTCTCGGAAGAGGTTGAGTTCTCTGGAAAGATTAAAATTGGGATTGATAGCAACTTGCTCAGCCTCGACGTTTATCACCCTGAGAAGGGCTGGGTTAAGGTTGATTTGAGCGAACTTCACAGGATTTCGGAGACTTACGATAGGGTTATTGACAGACTCAAGAGCATCCAGCGGAAGGCCCCGAAGAGGATTGGTATGTTGTTGAAAAAGTATTGGGTGAGAAGAAGGAATAGAATCGAAGACTTTTTGAATAAACTCTCTGTTCAGCTCTCAAGGGAGTTTCCTGACACTATCTTCGTCTTCGAGGACTTGAACAAGTTCAAAATGCTGGAGAACGGTTCGAAGAGGTTTAATCGGAAGCTCTCCCGCGCCACTTGGGGTAAGATTGTTCGGAAACTTTCTTACCGTGTTCCAATCGAGTTTGTTAATCCCGCCGGCACTTCCTCCACCTGCCCGAAGTGTGGGAATAAGTTAGAGTCCCGAAACGGGCTGGTGGTTTGCAAGTGTGGTTTTAAATCGGACAGGCAGTTCCTTGGTGCATTTAATGTTTTCGTGCGGGGACTTGGGGTCGCCCTGAGTGGGGGTGAGGCCCGTGATTTACTCCCCAATGAACCCGGAGGGGAGTTGAGGCTGATGAGCCCCAAGTCCGTCGTGAGTGTAGACTTGAACGGGAGGACGTTAACTCCCACTCCACCCTAAAACTCACGACAGACAGACCCCTTCGAAAAGTTTAATACCAGCGGGGGGAACATTTGTGGGGTGAAGGGCATGGAGAGTGATGGCAGTGACGGTTCAGGAATTCATGGGGCGGGTGAAGCACGCCTACAGGGTTTCGCTGCCGTCGCTGGTCATTTCGCTGGTCATAGGGTTCTTCGGCGGCACGTTTCTGGGTAAGTACCTGGACAAGATCAGCCTGGAGTATCCAGGGCTCCTGATAATCCTCCCGGGCATGATGGGCCTGCGCGGAAACGTCTTCGGCTCGATGGCGTCCCGCTTCTCCACGATGCTGTACCTCGGTGACCTTGAACCGTCCTTGAGGGAGAAAAAGGTTTTGAAGAACATAGTCATCGCGATGATGCTCTCCCTGATCCCTGTGACCGTCCTGTGGGCCGTTGGCGTGATACAGGGGGTAAGGTACCACGCCCTTGACATCCTACTCATAGTCGTCAGTTCGACCATTCTGGTGTCCATCATCCTCGGCTACTTCACGGGCTTTGTGACGATATTCGCGTTCAGGAGGGACGTTGACCCGGACAGCATGGCCGCACCCCTCGTGGCCTCTGTCGGAGACCTGCTGACTATACCTTCCCTCATATCCTTCATCCTCCTGATAGAGGCATCAAGGAAGATGTTCTGGCTCGGAAATGCGGCCCTGATTGCGGTGTTTCTCCTTCTGATCATGGTCTCCAGGGTGAGAAAGGCGGAGGTTCTGGAGTTCCGGGAGCTATTCGCGACCGTGACCGCCCTGGCCCTCCTTTCCCTCGTCTCCGGCTTCACCCTCCAGCGCTTCAGCGGAGTGATAAGTGCCTCCGTACTCCTCGGGTTTGCGTACCCGTCTATCCTGAGCTCCTTCGGGAACTACGGCTCAATAATAGCGGCGAAGACCTCAACAGCGCTCCACCTCGGTGAGGTCGAGGGATACCTCTCGAAGGAGCCGTTCATGGAGATGGCATCTCTCCTCCTGACTGCGCCCATCGTGGGCGTTCTGATAAATGTTTTCGGCGCTGTTGTAGTGTATCTAGTAACGGGCGTCCGGATCGGCCCCTTTTATCCGCTCATTATTAGCTACCCCCTCATGGTGCTCTTTATAATGCTGTACTCCTACACTATATCTTACTTCCTCTTCCAGAGGGACATAGACCCCGACAGCGTGGCCATCCCGCTCATCTCGAACAACAGCGATATATTCGGGACGATTTACGTCGTCATAATAGCGAAGATGATGGTGGGCTGATATGCTCGGCATATCCATGACGGCATACGGTGGAAAGAGCCTCAAGGGCTTTGAGCGGTGGGTGGAGCGGGCCAAGAGTCTCGGGCTTGGTTTCATAGAGGTGGTGAGCGAGTGGCCACACTACCTGACGAGGGAAACCCTCCCCGTCTTTCGAGATGCCCTTCACTCCTATGGACTGAGAGTGAGTGTCCATGCCCCCTTCAGCGACATCAACATAGGCTCCTTCAACGACAGGATAAGGGAAGCATCCCTTGGTATAATACGGGAGACCATAGAACTGGCCGCGGAGCTGGAGGCTACCTCAGTCACCATTCATCCCGGTCACTGTTCTCCAGTAAGCATGAAAAACAGGCGGAAATACCTCGAAATGCACAGGGAGTCCCTCAGAATGATCGCCAGATGGAGCAGCGAGTACGGCATCAAAGTTGGGGTCGAGAACATGCCGTACTTTCCCATCCTGGACGCCCAGACGTGTGAAAGGCTCCGGGAGCTGGTGGAGGGTATCGAGATAGGGGTGACTTTCGACGTCGGGCACATGAACACGACCACGGGGAAATTCGAGCGTTTCCTCGATGTCCTTGGGGAGAGGATGATCCACGTCCACCTCCACGACAACTCTGGAAGAAAAGACGAGCACCTCGCGCTGGGAGACGGAACTGTCCCCTGGGCCAAGGTGCTCCCAAGGCTTCCGAAGACGACCTGGGCGCTTGAAGTCGGCGACATTGAATCTGCCCGGAGAAGCCTCGAATTTTTGAAAAAATTACACTGGTGAACTTTTCAGTCCATCGGCGTCCAGTTTTTACAAAACGCAACTCTTTTATACATTTAAACTGAAGTTCTTGCGAGAAGCAGTTTCTGGCGGAGGGATACCCATGGTGGAAAAGATAGTTGAGGACATGCGGCCCTTCTTCGACCCGAAGGCAGTCGCTATCATCGGTGCAACCAACAAGAAGGGTAAGGTTGGAAACGTCATTTTTGAGAACTTCAGGATGAACAAGGAGAGGGGCATCTTCAGGGGCAACATCTATCCTGTGAACCCCAAGCTCAACGAGATTGACGGATACAAGGTCTACAAGAGCGTTGAGGAGCTCCCGGAGGACACAGACCTGGCGGTCATTTCAATCCCGGCACCGTTCGTTCCAGATACAATGAGGCAGATAGCGAAGAAGGGAATAAAGTCCGTCATAATCATCACCGGTGGCTTCGGTGAGCTCGGAGAAGAGGGCAAGAAGCTGGAGCGCGAGATACTTGAGATAGCCCGCGAGAACGGGATAAGGGTTATCGGCCCCAACTGTGTCGGTGTCTACGTCCCGGACACCGGCGTCGATACAGTCTTCCTGCCCGAGAGCAAGATGGACAGGCCGAAGAGCGGGCCCATCGCTTTCGTCAGCCAGAGCGGGGCGTTTGCAGCTGCGATGCTCGACTGGGCAGCAATGGCTGGCATAGGCATAGGAAAGATGGTCAGCTACGGCAACAAGCTCGACGTTGACGACGCAGACCTTATGGACTACTTCATCCACGACGACTCGATAAAAGTCGTCACATTCTACATAGAGGGCGTTAAAGACGGCAGGAAGTTTATCGAGAGCGCCAAGAGGGTAACCAAGGTCAAGCCGGTCATAGCCCTCAAGAGCGGAAGGACGGAGTACGGTGCCAAGGCGGCCTCTTCCCACACCGGCTCCCTGGCCGGAGCCGACACGATTTACGACGCCGTCTTCAAGCAGACTGGAGTCATCCGCGCCGAGGACTTCGAGCACATGTTCGACCTGGCTAAGGCCTTTGCGGCACTTAAAGACAAGCTCCCGAGGGGCGACAGGATAGGCATCATTACCGACGGCGGTGGAGCGGGTGTCATGGCCAGCGACGCCGTTGCCAAGTTCGGCCTCAAGATGGCCGACCTCAGCGAAGAGACGCTAAAGTTCCTCAGGGAGAACTTCCCGCCGCACGCCGTTGCCGGCAACCCGACCGACGTCGTCGGCGACACCGACGCTGAGCGCTATAGGATAGCCATCGAGGGCTTCGTGAACGACCCGAACGTTGACGCTGTCCTCGTCATAGTCCTCTTCCAGGTCCCGCTCCTTGAGGAGGAGAAGATAATCGACATCCTCGCCGAGTACCAGAAGAAGAGCGACAAACCGATAGTTGCGGTTGCAATGGGGGGTAAGAAGACAGACTATTATGCAAAGATGCTTGAGGACAGGGGGGTCCCGGTTTACCCGACCCCTGAAAGGGGTGTCCGCGCTTTGGCGGGCCTTGTCAAATATGCTGAATACCTCAGGAGGGGCGCTTAGCCCCTTAATCTTTCGGTGGTGGTACCATGAAGGAGGAAGCCCTTAAAGTTATTAAGGAAGTTTTGGCCTCCGGCAGGACTTCGCTCGTCGAGTACGAGGCAAAGAAAGTTTTGAAAGCCTACGGCCTTCCCGTTCCGGAGGAAAAGCTCGCAAAGACGCTTGATGATGCACTCCGCTATGCGGAAGAGATCGGCTATCCCGTCGCCATGAAACTGATGTCCCCGCAGATTCTCCACAAGAGCGACGCGAAAGTTGTCCTTCTCAACATAAAGACCCCCGAGGAGCTGAAGGAGAAGTGGGATCTCATCCACGAGAACGCGCGCAAATACCGCCCTGATGCAGAGATCCTCGGTGTCCTCATAGCCCCGATGCTGGAGGTCGGAAGGGAGGTAATCATAGGCGTCACCGAGGACCCGCAGTTCGGGCATGCAATAATGTTTGGCCTCGGTGGAATCTTCGTGGAGGTTCTCAAGGACGTCACCTTCCGCATAGTGCCAATAACCGAGCGCGATGCGAGAAAGATGATCCAGGAGATAAAGAGCTATCCGATTCTCGCGGGGGCGCGTGGTGAGGAGCCGGCCGACATAGACGCCATAGTCAACCTCCTCCTCAAGGTCAGCGAGCTCGTCGATGACCTAAGGGACTACATCAAGGAGATGGACCTCAACCCCGTCTTCGTCTACGAGAAAGGTGAGGGTGCCGTTGTGGTTGATGCAAGGATAATCGTAAAGGAATCTCAGTGAGCCCTTTTCTTTTTAAATTGTATCCAAAAAGGCGCCGGCAGGGCCGGCTACCTTGGTCAGTCGCCTGAAACGGACTGCAGGTATCCAACAAGCTCATCTGCGTCTATCGAGAACCTCTTCCCGCACTTTTTGACGTTGGGAGACTTTATGACCTCCATGATCAGCCTTGAGTCCTTGAACTCCAGCCGGAAAACCCTCGTCGCCAGCTCCCTTATGTCCTCAAGGGTGCTCTCCTCCAAGAGGTCCCTGTTGACGAAGGTGACCTTTATCCTGTCCTCCGCCCCGAGGGAGGGGGCGCCCGTCGTACGCCACACTGTTGACGCAGGGAGGTCTGACCTGACGTTTATCATCTTTTCGATTCCCAACATAATTATCATCTTCAGTCCGGGAATGCTGGCCAGCGCGTCCTCGTATTCCCTGCTCCAGACTGGGGCCGGTTTGAGTATGCTTATCCTCCTGAGGACGTTTCCAACGGGAATGGTTCCACCAAACTTGATGACCGGCAGATCCTCAATCCACCCGGCAGGGATCCCCATTATCTCAAGGTGGGCCCGGATCACGTGGAGCTGGTCAAGGACGTCGCTGACGACGACCTTCATTCCCTCTCTGGCCATCAGGAGAGGCAGGGAAACAGCCAGGTGTATCGGGTCGCGGGAGGCATACTCCACGACGACCGCTTCACCGGGTCTGATGTTTCGGATGCTCTCAACGGCCTCGGGCACGCTTCTCTTTGTGACCACTTCACTCACCCCCTGAGGTCAGGCGCTCCCGGAGAGCGCACGGGTCGAGCTGTATCTCGGCACCATACTCCTCAAAGTATATGGACTTGACGACCCTTATCGTGAGCTTGCCGCAGTCTATCCTCGTCTCAAGTACGCGGGTTGATATCTCCTCGACCTCCTTCAGTCCCCTGCGGGACACACGCTTCCTGTTTATGAAGACCACGCCCCTGCTGTATGGGTTCCCGACCAGGGGCCTGGTGATTCCGGCGAAGAACTCCTCCATTTTGGCAGGATCCCTCTCAAGGAGCTGAAGCAGTTCAGACGTTCCCACAACGACCCTGATGAAAGGGGCCTCACCGAACTCATCATGTATCCTCCTGAGACCCTTCATGAGCTGTCTCTTGAATACGGCGATCTCCGCTGTCTCCTTTACCCTCGAAAGAACCTTGCCCGTGTCTATCTTTCCCCCCACTTTGAGGACAGGAATCTCATTTAGGGAAGATGTATCGAGGCCGGCGAACGTCAGCTGGCTCTTCATGACGTGGAACCCGTCGAGGATATCAACAACAATTACGGGCACACCCCTGCTCCTCGCATACTCAGTGATTACCTGAAAAAGCAGGTACACGGGCTCTCTGGATGTGTATTCCACAAGAACCAGCTCTCCCGGCCGTATCATGTCAGCGTAATCGAACACCAGATTCTCAAGAAATTCCCCCATCTGCAATCCCCCCATGAGAATTTTTTGATATCCGTCCTTAAAACCGTTCCGTTGGCCAAAATAACCGTAAACGTATACTCGGATTAACCTCCCTCTATTTCGCCCTCTTCCTCCTTCACAACGGCCTTGATGTAGCCCAGAATATCGTGGATTATGAAGAAGCTTATGGCCACCTCAACGAAGGCCATCAGGTTGCCCGCTATGAGAAAGAGCAGGGAGAAGAAAAAGGTTACCGCGGCGTATATCAGGGCAACTTTAATGGCGGTCTTGTTTTCAATTCCAACGCCGTAGGCAAGACCCATGTTGAATATCACGAAAGTCAGGTAAACGGGGGAGCTCAGAAAGTAAGCGTAGTAGAGGAGCAGAAAGCCGCTGAGAAATAGGAGAGAGGAAGCAACCCTAAGCCGTCTCATACCATCCCCAGGTAGCTTTCAAAGACCTCCACGTATTTAAACCCATCGTCCGGGAAGATTAGGACATAGGTGCCATCTCCAAACTCCTCAGAGACCTTCTCATAGGCCTTTACAACTGCCCCCGAGCTCAGACCTATGAGGAGGCCGTCGCCTCTGGCGACGCGGATAGCTCCTTCGATGGCCTCCTCCCTCGTTACCTCCACGACCCTGTCCACCTCAACTTGGAAGTACCACTTGGGCCTCGTCTCAAGGCGCTTGATCCCGGGAATCTTCTCGCCTTTCGCAGGGACGACGCCGACTACCTTGGTGTCGTAGCGCTCCTTGAAGTAGCTCGCTATGCCTGCTATGTGTCCCGAAGTTCCGATGCCGGCTATTATGACGTCGGGGGTTTTTCCTATGCCCTTCAGCTGCTCGTCTATCTCCCCGGCGGTGAAGCGGTAGTGGGCGTCGAAGTTGTCGTCGTTCTCGAACTGGTTCAGGTTCACGGCTCCTGCCTTTCTGGCCTCCTCCTGGACGTAGCGAACCATAGAGGGGTCTATTGTCTCAAACTCTGTCATGACGACTTCAGCACCGAGAACCTTCAGGAGAACCTGCGTCGCTTTGGGTGTTGGCTTCGGCAGGTATGCCCTGAACTCGATGCCAAAAACGTTGCTCAAAGCCGCCAGAGAAATCCCGACGTTGCCGGAGGTTGCCTCAAAAAGTCTTTTCGTGCCGTTGATGTCCCCGCGCTCAAGGGCCTTCATAAGCATGTTAAAAACAGCCCTGTCCTTTATGCTCCTGCTGAAGGGGTTAAAGAACTCCAGCTTGGCAAAATACATCCCCCCTCTCGGCTGAGAGCCTGACCAGGGGGGTCGGCTTGTACTTCTCGTAAAGCTCCAGCGTGCTGTTAAACACGTTCATTTGCAATCACCGGGTTGGGCTCGGTGGAAGACCTTAAAAGCTTTCCGTAAACGAACAGTTGTGGACAGGATTGGGTAATCAATCCCCATTTTAAATGCTTTGGACATAACTCCAACAGTTGTATATTATTCAACTCCAGTTTTTAATACTAGCATTTCGAGGACAAAAGTGTTATATACTACTTTTGATAATTGTTGTTGAGAACTTCTTTGGGGGGGGCGGATGCGAAAGTGGGTAACAATGCTCCTCCTTGGGCTTCTCCTCCTGAGCGGCTTTCAGACCGTCCAGGCGGAAGCAACACAAACCACCAACCGAGACCAGTCAACCTGTCAGGACTGCTCCTGCATCAACGTTAACGTCCTTCTAAATAATCTCACGGCAAACATCACAAACCTGACTCACACCGTTGGACAGAAGAAATTGGAACTCGAAACCCTCTATGAGGAATGGAGCGCCGCCAAAAACACAAGCGTTCTCTTTGAAATCGTGAAGCTAAAAGATGAGATCAGACTCCTCACCAACGAGCTGAAGTACCTCGAACGCCAAAAGCTCAGCCTCCAGCTAGTCCAGAACTACACCCTGCAAACACCTTATGGGAGAAAGGTTCTCTATTATAAACTGCCTTCCGAGGGTACCATCGTCCAAGAGCACATTAAAAAAGTTCACCCGGTGAGGACTGAGGTTGACTTGGAGTGGTTCATAGCCTACTACCGGCAGGCGGCAGAGCTGACGTTTACCGAGGTGGTTCAAACGGACATGCGGATGAGAGAACTGCTTAAGAAAGTCAAAGCCGGGAACTACACTGAAGAGACCCTTAGGGAGATCTTCACCCTGCTGGACAGGAGGGAAAAACTCTGGAGTGAGATATACATGTTTGCGGAAGAGAAAGAAAAACTGCAAACCCTGCAAGCACTCAAAGAAACCGGACGAAAGCAGACGCTGATAGCAAGTGCCACCGGGATAGAACCACTGGCAATAAACTTTGGCGGAATAAACACAGGAGTTCCTTGCTCATCATGCCCGAGTCCTTTACCACCATTACCAGGTGTTGGCGATCCGAAATACGCAAGTAATGCTCCTCTAGTCAGGTATACATATTTCTCCCCAGTAACTGTTTGGGTTGGTATTTACCTAAGCACAACCCCAGATGTAGACAATTTCTGGGGGCAATATTGTACATATGAATTCCCACAGACTTCTACTGACGTAAAGAAATATTGGGATAGAGCAGTAGAATTAACGGCACCCTATCTTGGGCAGTATTTCTATGAACGCGGGTCTATTCAGGTTAAGCTTTTTTATGAAGGGCAGGCATATAATTTAGTATCATACCAAGAAAGCAATTTAATTTGGCAATTTGATTGCAACAAAACTGGATGCTGGGTCATTAATTATAGACTAAAACTGTTGCATAATCCGAGTGCCTCTTATTTCAATAAGTACTACAAACTATATGTGAACACGGCATGGTTAGCATGTTGTAAGAATGGAGATGTTGGGAGTACTTGCAAATGGGCAAATAGACACTGTGGAGGATGCTTTGCACAAGATGCTGCAGCTACTCAGAATTTCGTCATATGTACAAAGGAGGAATATGGTGATCAGTGTGGGTGGGATTGGATAACAAAGTTCTCTTAAAGAGGTGAAAAAATGGCTTGGAAAAAATATCTAAGCTTTTTGTCCTTTTTAGTTATTACCACTCTGTTTATTTATTATTTAGGTAGCCGTATCCCCGTGGAGGAGAAAAGTGTTCCCGAACCAATAGTGATTCAGGAAAACAATAGTCCCAACATCAAGGAGACCCCTATGACGGATAATGGAAGCACCTCCACATTCCCTAGAGAAGAGAGCATCGAAAATCAGACGGACAAGTCACCAGAAGAAAGGATGAACATCACCCTTAAAGGGTGCCCAGTTGTGAAACGGGCAGGTTACGAGAATGGGTCGAACCTGTACGTCGGTTTCAAGATAGTCCACAACGGCACGGTACTGGCCACTTTCAACCTGCAGGGAGTCGAAGGAAGGTATCAGTGCTTCCATGAGGGAATACTCCTCTACGCATACTACCCCGGTGACCCCAATGGCCAGACCTCCATGATCTTCCTGGGCTACAACCTGAGCGAAAAATGGAGAAAAACTTTCGATGGATTGACGGTTCCCATTTATCTCAAAGATCTGGATCTCTTTCTCTTAAAACGCGGAAGCGACGGGTGGTGCGCCCAGGGATGCCTCTACGGCCTAGACATCGAGAGCGGGAACACCACATTCAAGTTCTGTCTTGACTGCACCGAGATTCTCGACGTTAAGATTCTGGAAGACAGGGTCTATCTGACGGCCTCCGATGGGTACCTGTACCTGCTGAAAGGAAACGAGACAAAGAGGGCATTCGTCAAGTATATCCGCGGAGACGTGCCTGGAAAGAGCATGAAGATCATCGTTAAAGAGGATCACGTTGCCGTTGCTTACTTCTTCTACGAGGCCTCAGGCAGTACGAAATACGGGATGTGCATCTTCACGCCCGAACTCGAAAAGATATCCTGCGATGGGTGACAGCTTCAGAACACACCCTCTTTCACGAGCCTTCCCTTTATCCTCTCGAACTCTCCGAGCGAACCCCTCACCACAGGACGCCTCAGCACAAAGGGGCACGGCTCCTCGGGCTCGATGCTTATTTCAAACGTCCCTATCTCCTTCGCTATACTAACTATCTCCTCCTTGTCCCTGCCTATGAGGGGCCTGAGGATTGGCAGATCGCTCGCGGTGCTTATGATGAGCAGGTTGTCGAGGGTTTGACTTGCCACCTGGCCGAGGCTGTCGCCGGTGATTATCGCCTTTGCTCCGATTTCATGCCCTATCTTACAGGCTTTCCTCACCATCGTCCACTTGCAGAAGAGGCACGTCCACTTGGCCTTTCCAATCTCGGCCAGCTTCGAGAAAACCGGCGCCTGCTCCTCGTAGGAATCAACTATAACCGGCTCGTTCAGCCTTCCGTACCTTCCAAGAACCTCCCAGAGCTCAAAAACCTTGGACTCCTTTTTGGGGCTCTGCCTGAAGTGAACCGGTGTTATTTCAAAGCCCCTTCTGAGCATAAGGTATATCGCCACCGGCGAGTCAATGCCAGAGCTGAGCAACGCAACTGCCTTCATGGTCGGAAGAAATGAAGAAGGATATATGAAGCTTTCCTCAACTCAGAGTTTGAAACCTCGGAGCTGGATCAGACCGGTGTAGACGAACCACGCCAGTATCGTGGCGGCTCCAACCAGCTCCGGAATCGCGAGCCCCTTGAAGACCCTCGCCTTAACAAGGTAGAGCATCAGGGCAAAGGTGATGACCGCCAGAACGCTCCAGGCATAGCCGGCAGATGTTCCAGAACGGCCGAGTTTTATTCCGACGATGGCTATGTCCGTCAGCGCGAGGACGTAGAAAAAGACAGCCGCCGGGGCGTGGGGCGCGTACTCCTCTGGGAAAACTCCCACGAGGAACAGGAAAACCATCGCGAGCGGCATCAGGTAGCTCAGGCCGTTTCTCAGGGCTCCGATGGCGGCTATGAAACCGAGAACCGCGAAGATCATCAGAAAGCCGTTGAAGTAGTAGTTCACTGGATTCCGTATCGAGCCCATGTCGCTCAGTGCGTTTCCAGTGAAAGAGAACCAGGGGTTCTGGCTGATGACGATGATCAGACCTACGATGAAGATGGCCGGAAGTGAGAGGCTGATATATGCGGACAGTTTCGTGAACTCCATAAGACCACCTCAGCACTGCCTTTTCCGGGGTTCCTCCCCAAAGACCTCCCTGTAAATCTTCCTGAACTCCTCCCAGGAGCCCCTTATTACCGGATGCTTTGGGATGAAGGGTATCTCGTCCTCCGGCAGGGTTGATAGCTCGAAGGTTCCGATTTTCTTGGCCATGCTCACGATTTCTTCCTTGTCAAGCCCAACGAGCGGACGGTAAATCGGTAAATCGGTCGCCTGGCTGACTATGTACATGTTCTCAAGGGTCTGGCTGGCGACTTGGCCGAGAGAGTCTCCCATGACTATTCCCTTTGCCCCAAACTCCCTCGCAATCCTGTCAGCGTTCCTCACCATCATGTACTTGCAGAAGACGCAGGTGTACTTCTCCTTCTTCATCTCGCGCAGCTTCTCGATGATTCTCTCGCGCTCCTTGGGCTTGACCACTATCAGCTCGCCCTTTCCGCCGTAGCCGTACTTCTTCAGCTGGGCCCAGATCTTCCTGACCTTTTCGAGGGTCTTCTCGCCCATGTAGATGTGGACGGGAATAACCTCAACGCCGCGCTTCATCATGAGGAAGGCGGCAACCGGCGAGTCTATGCCGCCGCTTAGCAAAGCCACCACCTTTCCCTGCGTCCCTATCGGCAGACCTCCCCAGGCGCGGATTTTATCAACGAAGACGTAAGCTTTGCCCTCCATCAGCTCAACGCCGATCTCGATGTCGTACTCGTGCAGGTCAACTTCACTCTCCTCGTTCTCAAGGATGTATTCCCCGACCTTCGCCTGAACCTCGGGGCTCTTAAGGGGGAACTCCTTGGTGATTCTCCTCGCGGTGACCCTGAAGCGCGGCCTCTCAAGGCCCAGCTTACGCTTCTTCCTCCTGAAGAGCTTGAGGGCGGTTTTGTTTATTTTCTCCATTTCGGCATCGACTTCCATTGCTGGCGAGAGGGAGACTATCCCGAAGACCCTCGTGAGGACTTCAACGGCTTCATTTGCCTTGTTAGTCCTGACGATGATCCTTCCATGCTTCGCCTCGACCTTCTTGAACCCGATCCCCTCGCTAACCAGAGCCTCACGGATGTTGTTCATGAGGATGTTCTCGAACCATCTGCGAGTTTGCCTCGACTTCGTCCCTATCTCGCCGTATCTGACTATCACGACGTTCATGCTCTCACCCCAGCGCATGCGGGAACTTGATGACTATCTCCACGTACTTCTGTATGACAACGTAGAGAACCACGGATATCAGGTAGGACGAGAGAAGTATGAGCTCGTTCATCTCGAATATGTGGGCCGCTATGGCCTTGGCCCTCGGCGTGGCGTCCACTATGGCGCGCATATACTTTCTCTTGAGCCAGTGGTTTGTCTGAATAGCCGCGACCAGAAGGAGAACCCCGACCAGGCCCCACATCTTGCCCAAAGCGAGCATCAGGAACAGCGTTGAGGCAACTATTATCCAGCCACCGATGACGCCCAGCAGTATCACGAACTCTATCATCCTCCCACCGGTTGAAGTTGAGGGGGAGGGAATAAAAACGTTTAGATGAACTTGCTGACCTCTTCGAAGGCCTTTTTCCTCTTCCTGGGTTTGGGCTCCCCACGCGGATAGCCTACGGGGATAACCCCAACTAAGTAGTAGTTCCCATCGAGTCCAGCCAGCTCTCTGACTTCCTCCTCTATCCCCGGGAAATTAGTAACGCCTATGTAAACCGTCCCGAGGCCGAGCTCAACGGCCTTGAGCATAAGGTTCTGGATGGCCATCGCAGCGCTCTCGACGCTCCATATGAACTCCAGCTCGTCGAACTCCTTCCCCTGGAGGAACCTAACGCGCCGGTCAATGAAGACGGCTATGTATACAGGGGCCCTGAACATTCCCTCCCTGTATATTCTCTCCCTGAGCTTCTCTATCTTCTCTTCGGGCAGATTCACGGCGCGGTAGTAGGCCTCCATGCCCTTTGCTATAAGGGTGTAAATCCTTTCTCTGGCTTCTTCGCTCTTAAAAACGACAAAGAGCCAGTTCTCCAGTCCGCTCGCAGTCGGGGCCCTCACCGCCGCCTCGATAAGTGCCCTGACCTGCTCCTCCGGAACCTCCCTCTCCGAAAAGTATCTGACCGAGGTTCTCCCGAATATCGCATCCCCGAGCTCCACGTTATCACCCCTGAATCTTTCTCCCAGCCATTAATCAGCCTTTCCGAAACCAAAGGTTTAAGAGAATTCGGGAGTAAACCCAAGAGGTGAAAGCATGTACGGATGGAGAGGCAGACTTGGACTTATAGTTCCCTCATCCAATACCACGATGGAAATAGAGCTTCATTTGGCCCTTCCGGAGGGAGTCTCGCTCCACACCGCGAGGGTTCCGCTTAGGAACGTCACCGAGGAGGAGCTCGTAAAGATGAACACCCTCTCCGTCGAGGCGGCCAGACTTCTGCGCGATGCTGGCGTTGAGATGATACTCTACGGCTGCACCAGCGGGTCGTTCATCGGGGGGAAGGATTACGAGAAGGAACTCGAATCCCGGATAGAGGAAGAGGTAAACGTCCCAGTCGTCAGCACCAGCACAGCTGTGGTAGAGGCCCTCAAGATGCTCGACGCCAGGGATATACTGGTTATAACCCCCTACACCGACGAGATAAATGAACGTGAAAAGGAGTTCCTGGAGGCGAACGAGTTCAACGTCCTCGACATAAGGGGGCTGGGAATAGAGGACAACACCCAGATTGGAAAACTCGAACCCTACGAGGCATATCGCCTCGCCAAGGCGAGCTTCATGGACGAGGCCGACGCTGTGTTCATCAGCTGTACCAACCTGAGGACATTCGAGATAATCGAGCCACTCGAAGAAGACCTCGGCATCCCCGTTGTTACAAGCAATCAAGCATCACTGTGGTTGGCCCTGCGCGAGATGGACATTATGGAACGAATCCCTTGGCTTGGGAGACTTTTCGCTGAGTTCTGAGCCTTTAACATTTTCTTGCCAACCTTTCCGAAATCCTTTTAAGAATTCACCCGCATTTTCTACAAGTTAGTCACTGAGGGTGATACAAATGGGGCTCCTCGATGAGGCTAGGGGGATTTCAGTATACACCGCCTACAACACGAACGTAGACGCGATAACCTTTCTGAACGGGGAGATAGTGCAGAGACTCATAAAGGAGTTCGGGGCCGGAGCTGTCAGAAAACGGATGGACGACTACCCGAGGGAGATAAACGAGCCCCTGGACTTTGTCGCGAGGCTGGTTCATGCCCTCAAGACTGGCAAGCCCATGGCGGTGCCCCTCGTCAACGAGGAGCTCCACACATGGTTCGATTCCCACTTCAAATACGACGTTGAGAGAATGGGCGGCCAGGCAGGAATCATAGCCAACTTACTCGCGAACCTTGATTTCAGGCGGGTGATAGTCTACACCCCCCACCTTGCCAAAAAGCAGGCCGAGATGTTCGTGGAGGGGCCCAACCTCTTCTACCCCCTCATCGAGGACGGCAGGTTAACCTTCAAACATCCCCGCGAGGCTTACCGTGAGAACGACCCGATAAAGGTGAACCGCATCTTTGAGTTCCGCGCTGGAACGACGTTCAAGCTCGGGGACGAGACGATAAGGGTTCCCTTCTCGGGCAGGTTCATCGTCTCAGCGAGGTTTGAGAGCATAAGGATTTACACCGAACCCGAGCTGAAGCGGTTCTTACCCGAGATCGGCCTCCAGGTTGATGGGGCCATTCTCTCAGGCTACCAGGGGATAAAGCTCCGCTATTCTGACGGAAAAGACGCCAATCACTACTTGCGGGAGGCCAAAAAGGACATACTCCTGCTCAAGCGCGAGAAGGACGTCAGGGTTCACCTGGAGTTCGCTTCAATACAGAACCGCGAGCTCAGGAAGAAGGTCATCTACAACCTCTTCCCGCTCGTTGACAGCGTGGGAATGGACGAGGCGGAGATAGCCCACGTCCTCAACGCCCTCGGCTACTCCAAGCTCGCGGAGAGGATATTCACCTACAACCGCATAGAGGACACCGTCCTGGGCGGCAAAATCCTCGTTGACGAGATGAACCTAGAGGTGCTCCAGATTCACACGATTTACTACATCATGTACATCACACACTCGGACAACCCGCTGAGCGAGGACGAGCTGAGGAGCAGTCTTGAGCTCGCAACGACCCTCGCCGCGGCGAGGGCTTCCCTCGGGGACATAAAGAGCCCGGAAGATGTAAAAGTCGGCATGAAGGTTCCGTACAACGAGTACGGCGAGTTCGTGAAGCTCCGTTTCGAAGAGGCGAAGAGGCGCTTGAGAACCAGGGAGTACAAGATAGTCATAATACCAACGAGGCTCGTCAAAAACCCCGTCTCGACGGTCGGCCTCGGCGATACCATCTCCGCAGGGGCCTTCACGAGCTACCTGGCGATGCTGAGGAAGAAGGGCGCGTTGTGATTTTCCTCCTTATTCTCATTAAACCGGACTATTTCATCAGCCCCTCTATCAGCCTCGCCTTCTCCTGGGCCTTCCTGAGGTGCTCGACGGTGACTTTGGTGTAAATCTGCGTCGTTGAGAGGTTCGAGTGGCCGAGCAGTTCCTGGATGGCCCTTATGTCGACGCCGTTTTCGAGCATGTGAGTCGCGAAGCTGTGGCGGAGCATGTGGGGCGTGACCTTGACCCCGGCCTTCTGCCCGTATCTTCTGAGGAGATACCAGACAGTCTTGGGTGATATCCTGTCCTTTTCCCTGCGCCCTTCCTCAACGATAAGGTACTCGCTGGAGTCTGTCCTCATCTCAAGGTAGGACTTTATCGCTTCCATCAGAAAGCCTGGAACCGGAACAACCCTGTCCTTTGCACCCTTACCCCCGCGGACGATTATGAGAGAGCGCTCAAAGTCCACATCACTTTTTTTCAGGTTGCACAGCTCGCTTACCCTAAGGCCAGCACCGTAGAGCAGGAGAAATATCAGCCTGTCGCGCCTTCTCGTCGGGGGTATCACGGAGAGCAGCTTTCTGACTTCCTCGCGGGTTAGGGCCTTCGGCAGACTCCTGGGGACCTTTGGGGGCTTAAGCTTCTCGGCCTCCTCTTCAGCCCCCTCAAAACGGAAGTAGGAGCGAAGTGCCTGAACGACCAGGTTCAAGCTCCTGTTGGAGTAGCCCTCCTTTCTAAGCCTCGCGAGAAAGCGGAGGGCGGAACGGGAGTTGAGCTCTCCGCCCCACTCAAGGTATCTGCGCACATAGTAGGAGTACATCCTAATCGTGTTCGGGCTCTTTCCTTCTAGGTCAAGGTACGTCTCATATTCATCCAGGGTCTCATTGAGGTCCATATCACAGCCCCTTCAGGAGTCCCTCGATGTCGTCGGGCTTTACCTCGGCGTTCTCAACGACTTCCGGCCCGCTCCGGGATTCGGGCTCCGGGGGCTTCGGCGGTTCTTCGGCCGGAGGCCTGGGCGGTTTGGGGGGCTCCTCTTTTATTGTCATGCTGAGGTAAACCGTCCTGAGCAGTTCGTCCACGAGAGCCCTGTCCTCGGCGAAGATGTAGCCCTGTCCGACTATCACTCTGCCCGCCAGGCCGAGCTTCTCGACGGCCTTTCCGATGTACGCCTCGTCCGGAACCGGCTCCGCCGGGAAGAGCGACTTCCAAGCCTCGTCAATGCGGTATATGTTCTTGGAGCTCTCAAGGAGTGCCTTAAGCCCCTCGTTCTCCTCTTTGAGTTTTTCGTTTTCTTCTTTCAGCTTCGCGTAGGCCTTCGCGACCGCCTCGTACTCCTCCTTGAGTTTTCTGTACTCCTCACCAAGGCCGTCATAGCGGCCCTTGAGGTCGAGGAGCTGGTTCCTGAGCGCCATGTACTCAGGGAGTATTTGAAGGCTCTTGAGGCCGGCGCGGACGAGGGTGTTCTTGAGCTCCTTCCTGACGAGCTCAACGTCAACGTGCTCCAGATCGTGGCCGAGGGGGAGCTTCATCCTTTCAACGTGGCCGACCATCTCCCCCAGTTCGCTGAAGAGCCTCTCCGCCAGGTCTCTACCAACTCTGTCCGCGTCAGTCGCTATGATGAGAAGGTCCGCCCCGGCAGCTGCGCTCTTAGCTATCTCGACGTTCGTTGTCGGGATTATGGAGGAGATCGTTATGTTGTATTCGCTCCCCAAAGCGAGGCCCTGAAGGGCTTTGCTTACGACCTCCACATCGCTCGCCCCCTCAACCAGAATTCTAACATCGACTATGGCCATTCGCACCACCTAATTCTCTCTCCAGCTCGGGGTTTAAAACGCTTCCGCGTTGGAGAAACTCAGTGGGCATAAAACCGCATCCGATACAAGATGCAGAGCGTCAGGGGTTAAAGCTCAATCTCAAGGCTGGGCCTATCTAGGACGACCTTCCCGTCAGGAAGGAGGAACAGACTGAGCGCGTGGATTTCGACTCCCGCTCCTCTGGCCTCCTTCAAAAGCCTCACTATCTCGGGGTCGCCCCTTTCGTAAGGCCTAAATTTCTCAACGCCTGGTAAGGCACCTACAAAGAAAATCATCGCCCTTTCCCCGTTTTTTGATAGCTCTATCAGCTCTCTAATGTGCCTCTGCCCTCTCAGCGATGGACAGTCCGGGTACATTGCGTACTCACCTTTCTCTCCTCCCCTAAGAACGGCGCTCTTCATCTCAGCGTAGATTTCTCCCGAGGGGCATTCAAAGAGATAATCGAGGCGCGAGTTGCCGACCGTGATTTCCTTCCGTTTTATCCTGCACCCCCTGAGCCAGGGGATTAGGTTAAGCTCCAAAGCCCTCTCGAAGGCTTTAGCTTGAGTTCTTGTGTCTATTATCGCCCCTTTCCCTCCCAAGTCCTCGAAGGCAATAAGGATAAAATCGGTCTTTCCACCGCTCTTAGGGATGCAGAAGACCCTACTCCCGGGAATCATGAACTCCTCTAATCTACCTGTGTTGGTTACCAAAGCCCTCCTAACATTTCCGTCAACTTCAACCAGAGCCACGAAGCGGTTGAGCCTTTTAAGGAAGGTGCAGGGAACTACGTTGAGCTTGAGCAGAGCCTGCATGGTCTAATCTCGGGACACAGGGATATAAGCTTTTGGAACCCAAAAAACTCTCGAAAACTTTATATCCTGTTACAGGATAATCCAGTTGGTGGATATAAATGAGGTTTTACAACAGAGAGCGCGAGATGGAATCCCTCCGGAAGGCACTCGAACTGTCCCGCTCCCGGCTCGTGGTGGTGACCATAACCGGACGCCGGCGCGTTGGCAAGACAAGGCTGGTGAGGGAGTTTTTTGAAAGGGAGGGCGTTGATTATCTTGACTTCTTTATCCCAGTCAAAAGCGAAAAGCTCATCTTAGAGGACTTTTCCAGGGAGATTAGGATAAAGCTAGGGTACTCCCCTAGGTTCGGAACCTTCTCGGAGATGTTTGAATACCTGGAGGTAGCCAACGTCGGAACAATTTTCTTTGACGAGTTCCAGAACGTTCTCCGGGTAAATCCAGCTATAGTCTTTGACCTTCAGCGTTTTATAGATAGAAATCGGGATAAGCCGCTCCTCATAATACTGTCAGGTTCATATCTTGGGATGATGCGGAAACTGCTTATGTCCAGGAAGGCCCCCCTCTACGGCAGAAGCACTATCTTCATAGGGCTACAGCCTCTGCGTCCAAAATGGGTTTTCACGATGCTCGATGACCTTGGAATCAATGAGCCCACCCAGCAGGTTGAGTTTTACGGTATTTTCGGTGGGATTCCCAAATATTACGAACTCATGGAAGTGTTCGAGGCTGATAACCCGCTGGACTTCATTACAGATGCGATTAAGTACTCCACAATCCTCTCGGCAGAGGGAGAAGGACTTCTCATGGACGAGTTTGGTAAGGCGTACAGAACCTACTTCTCCATCCTTGATGCGATAGCCTCCGGGAAAAACAGGCTCGTTGAGATTGCCAACGCCGTCGGGATGAAACCTGGAAGCATAACAAAGTACCTCGAAGCATTAGAGGATTACTATGGGATAATAACCCGTGAAAGGCCCCTCCTCGGTGGCAGACGTTCGAGGTATGTAATCAGCGACTATTTCCTGAACTTCTGGTTCAGCATGATAGAACCCAACCGCAGGCACATTGAAGCCGGGGATTTTGAGACCCTTAGAAAGAACCTCAGGAGGAAGTTTCCAGAGTTCTTTGGAAGGGTCTTTGAGAGGGTGATGCTTGACCTACTTCACGACCTAAACGGGAAGCTCATTACCTTCGATAACATTGGGCCCCAGTGGGGGAGAAACTACGAGGTAGACCTGGTTGCGGTTAATAGGGAAGAGAACACCGCCACATTTATAGAGGCGAAGTGGAAGACCAACGTCGATGGTCCAAGAGAAATCGGCAGGCTTATTGCAAAGGCCCGGAACGTCCCGTGGGGTGGGGAAAAGCGCTACCTTCTCATAGCGAGGGACTTCCGGAAGGAGTGTGCTGACTGTATCACGATTGGTGAAGTTCTGGAGCACCTAAAACCTTAAATATCCAGGCCATGACCATTTAGATGGAAATCTAAATGGAAGGTGATGAAGATGGTGGACTACGAGCTTCTCAAGATGATAGTTGAAGCCCCCGGAGTTTCTGGCTACGAGTTCCTTGGGGTTAGGGACGTTGTTGTGGAAGCCTTCAAGCCCTACGTTGACGAGATTAAGGTTGACAAGCTCGGCAACGTCATAGCCCACAAAAAAGGAAATGGCCCAAAGGTCATGCTGGCGGCACACATGGATCAGATAGGCCTCATGGTGACCCACATCGAGAAGAATGGCTTTTTGAGAGTTGCGCCCGTTGGAGGCGTTGACCCGAGGACGCTTATAGCCCAGAGGTTTAAAGTCTGGATAGGCCCGAACGAGTTTATTTACGGTGTCGGTGGCTCCGTTCCGCCCCACATCCAGAAGCCGGAGCAGAGGAACAAGGCCCCCACCTGGGAGCAGGTGTTCATCGACATAGGCGCGGAGAGCAGGGAAGAGGCAGAGGAGATGGGCGTTAAGGTCGGCACGATAATAACGTGGGACGGCCGCTTAGAGCGCCTTGGGAAGCACAGGCTCGTCAGCATAGCCTTCGACGACAGGATAGCCGTTTACACCCTCGTCAAGGCCGCCCAGGAGCTTGGAGAGACCGATGCCGACATATACTTCGTTGCCACCGTGCAGGAAGAGGTCGGCCTTCGCGGAGCTAGGGTTTCCGCCTTCGGTATAGACCCGGACTACGGCTTCGCCATCGACGTTACCATTGCCGCTGACGTTCCGGGAACGCCCGAGCACAAGCAGGTCACCCAGCTCGGCAAGGGAACCGCGATAAAGATAATGGACCGCTCCGTCATCTGCCACCCGACCATCGTCCGCTGGATGGAGGAGCTCGCTAAGAAGCACGAGATTCCGTACCAGTGGGACATCCTCCTCGGTGGAGGAACCGATGCGGGAGCGATACACCTGAACAAGGCAGGCGTTCCGACGGGAGCCATAAGCGTTCCAGCGCGCTACATCCATTCCAACGCCGAGGTGGTTGACGAGCGCGATGTCGACGCCGGCGTCAAGCTGATGGTCAAGGTTCTTGAGGAGATACCGGAGTTCAAGCTCTGATTCTCCCCTTTTCTTCCGCCAAATTTAAAAACCAGTTCGAGTATTCCAGGAGGGACGAGTGCACAAGGGTGCCCCTCATGGAATCAGAAGTGACAGAGGTGCCTTTCTCCGCCCAATGGGAGTCAGTGGTAGCGATTGCCGGGGATCCCGAGGAGCTGTTTCCATCGTTTCCATACAGGGTTAGACTTGTGAAGGAGGGCAACAGAACCATCGTTAGCCTGTCCGTCAGAAGGTTCCTTATGAAGTTCGATTTTGAGGGAGTCCTTGAGTTCACCTTCGGCGAGCCCTTCGTGACCTACGTCATGAAGGGAAGAAAGGGCCTCCTCATACTGTCATTCGCAGCTGAGGAGGGTGCTCTTCTGGCCAGGGCGTCAGCTGATATAGCCGGCGAGCGGCGGTTGAGGAGAAAGCTGCGGTTCCTCGCCACGGAATCGGGCAAGACTCTAGCCAGGATGGCCGAGAGCTATGAACTCGTGGCCCCTAAGATCATAGGTTCTCCCGCGGATTTCGTTGTTCAGAACTTTGACCCGTCCCTTCTGCCCCACATAATCAGGTACGTGAGACTGAAACTTGGGAAGCCATCATTCGCGCTTGTGGGCAGCAACGGGGGAGAAAGGTTTTCGGTAACGATAAGGGACAACGTCGTTGAGAGGGTCGAGCACGAGGGGCCTACAGGAAGCGCTATAATAGAGGTAGGAAAGGGTGTTCTGGACGTTACGGAGGATGATTTTCTTGGCATTGACGCCACGGGGAGGTATGAAATCAGGATTTTCCGGTAACGGGCTCGACCCCTTCCCCCTCCTGCTTTTCCTCAGAGGGTTCTCCGGGGTTTGTGTTCTCACCCTTCAAAGCAACAGGTAGGATGGACTTGAGGGGAACTTCACCCTTCCGTTCAAGCTCCTTCTCAAACCGCCTCCACTCGTACCAGAAGAACAGTGCCCCAGCAATAATCCCAAATACTGCAAACGGCAATTTTGGCGGCAGTGGCAGCCCGCGGTGCCATGTGTGAAGCAGGAAGTTCTGATAAAGGAACAGGTACACAAGCCAGGCTATTATAACCGCCTCCACGGAGTACTCAATGAGTCTCTGATCCTTCTCGTCCACACTGCTCACCGGGGGAAAAGTTAAAAGCGAGCCGTTAAAACTCTTTCCCATGAGTGAGACCGGAACGCCAGAATACTTTCCCTACGAAGAACTTAGACCGCATCAGCGGGAGTTCATAGAGCTCGTCTCAGAGGCCGTTAAAAACGGAGAAAACGCTATAATCGAAGCCCCTACCGGCTTTGGAAAGACTGTGAGCGTTTTAGCCGGAATCCTGCCTTACGCCAAGGAGATGGGCTACAAGGTTCTCTATCTAGCCAGAACCCACAGGCAGATGGACAGAGTCATTGAGGAGCTGAAGGCGATAAACAAGAAGAACCCCGTCTCTGGAGTCGAGCTGAGGAGCAGGAAGGACCTCTGCCTTCACACATACCTCACCCAGTTCACGAGCGACGCCTACACCGCCATGGTCGTCTGCAAGAACCTCAAGAAGCTCGGCAAATGTGAGTTCTACGAGAACGAGAAGAAGAAAAAGACGGAGTTCGACGAGCTGGTGAAGTTCTTCCTGAGCGAGCCGAGTCACCCGGCCGAGATTCTGAGCTACGCGGAAACCTTAGAGCTGTGCCCCTACGATCTGACCAAGAGGATAGCGGAGAGGGCAGACGTCATAGTGGCCAGCTACCTCTACCTCCTCAGCCCAACCATTCGGGAGAACTTCATAAGCTCCCTCGACGTTGACTACTCAGACCTGATAGTGGTTTTTGATGAGGCCCACAACCTGCCTGACCAAGCCATCTCAGCCTTGAGCGACCGGATAAGCATACATACGGTAAACAGGGCGATAAAAGAGGCCGACGAGTACAACGAGCACGAGATAGCCAACTTCCTCAGCATTTTCGGCCGCGGATTGGAGATGCTCTACGACGAGAAGCTCAAGGACAGGGACGTGCATGAAACCCCCATCCAGCCGGAGCTGGTCTTCGCGCACGTCGTTGATATCCTGAGCCTCGACACCCGTGGCCTCGTCAGGATTCTCAACGACATGGTCGCCGTTGGCGACGCCATAAGGGAGGACAGGATAGAGAAGGGCAAGCCGCCGCGCTCTTACATCGGCAGGATAGGCGAGTTCCTCCTCTTCTGGATCTCGCTCATTGGACGGGAGGACTACCTATTCCTCATGAGCAGGGACAAAGGGCTGAGCCTTGAGCTGGTTGCTTTAGATCCATCGAAAGCCCTGGGCTTCATCAGAAACGTCCAGAGTGCGGTTTTCATGTCCGGAACCCTCACCCCGATGGAGGCGTTCCGCGACGTCATGGGAATCGAAAACGCCCGAATGAAGAAGTTCCCGAGGATGGTAAAGAGAGAGAACGCACAGGTTTTAGTGGCTAAAGACGTATCGACGAGGGGTGATGAGCGCTCGCTCCAGGTTTACAGGCGCATGGTGGACTACATCGTCGAGGCGGCCAGACTCATACCGAAGAACGTCGGAGTCTTCACTGCTTCCTACGAGGTTCTCCAGGGCCTTCTCTCAGCGAACCTTCAAGTCAGGCTTGAGGAAACGGGAAAGGCGATATTCATTGAGAAGCAGGGCGCCAGCTCAGCAGAGAACGATGCGATGATAGCGAGCTTCAAGGCCCACGCCAGGGGGAAGGGAGCGGTGCTCCTCGGAGTCATGGGTGGAAGAAACAGCGAGGGGCAGGACTACAGCGGCGATGAGATGAACGGTGTGATCCTCGTTGGAATACCCTATGCGAGGCCGACGCCGAGGGTTCAGGCCCAGATAAGGTACTTCGAGGGGAAATTCCCCGGAAAGGGCCGATACTACGGCTATTACCTGCCGGCCCACAGGAAGCTGGTTCAAGCTGCCGGAAGGGTTCACCGCTCAGCCGAGGAAAAGGGGTCAATCATAGTCCTCGACTACCGCCTCCTCTGGAGCTCGATAAAGAAGGACCTGCCGGACTGGATGAAGGAATCTTTAAGGCCGGTTGATTTACCAAGGATGAGGCTGTATTTGAGGAGGTTCTGGGGTTAGGATGACTTCATTTTTGGAAATCTCACCCTGCTCATATCTTTATTGCCCTAATAAAATTAGAATCCTGACTGGAATTCAAGAGTTCTCACGAAAAGATTAAAAACTTTGAAGTTGAGGGAATCATGAAGACCAAGCCCTTTGAGTGGTGGCCCCGGTAGACCCTCATGAAGCCGGGGATGCACCGTGAGAAGGGCTTATGATTGCCCCCTTTATAATATCCCCTTTCTGCGGAGCGCTTTTTTAAGGGCCCTCAGGTTAGGAGTTTGCTCGTAAATCTCACGGCTGATATATGCGATGTTGTCAGTCAAAAGAACAATGTGACGGAACTCCCACCTTTTCTTGGCGATACTCTCTCTGAAAACGTTTTTCCTGCTTTGATATTCTCGCAACTTTTTTGATAGCACGACGTCATCGATTATCAAAACCCTTGCATCGCGTTCAAACTTGGCCATTTGCTCATACAGATCGTCAAAATAAGGAGTTACCTCTACGTAGTCCAACAGAGATTTAATGGACGCAAACCTCTGAGGAAACTTTGAGACATAATTTCTTTTCTCCTGCTTTTTAAGCTCGGATATGTGTCTAAGCCAGCCAGATTTTCTCCTAAGTTCCCCGAGGTTTTCGTATTTTATAACCACCAGGGCATAGATCGTTCTTTTCTCTTTGCTCCTGTCCACTGAAACTATCAGCGTTTTCATTCAACCACCAGTCCCATTATCGATGGGTTTCTTTGGGTTTCTGAGAGTTCTTTATGGCTTACAGTTGTAAACCTCGTCCTTTTTACTTTTTGCCCTCAAGTTGGAGCCCTTGTCCTCACGACAAGCGAAACCCCTAAATACTTCCACGCCGTACTAAGCCGGGTGGTGTCCGTTGCAGGCCAACGTCAACCTCGATGTTCTTTTGGAGAAGATGATGGCGGAGCTGGAGAAGGCGAAAAAATTCAGGGCACTCAAACCCGATAATGTCATTGAGAACTGCATAGACAGCGCTCGTAAGGCCGCTGAGGAGAGAGACTCTGGGAACGTATTAGCTGGAAAAACAAAGAGATAAGTGAACTTGAGGATCATGAAGAAAAACTCAACATATTCTTAATGTCCTATGTCAGTGGGGTAGGTCTTGCTGCTTTATTCTTTTTTACTGGTGATGAAGGAAGTATAATTACATTCCTTTCTTTCGTTTTCTTAGGGTTCGCAGTTACTCTCGGCCTGCTGTTTTTCATAGTTGGTATTGTCGATTTAAACGCTACAAAAAAGAAGATCAAAGAGGCAAGGAAGGAAAAAGAAGAGCTTAAGAAGAAAGCTAATATGCCAATTGACAAGTTCGCAAAGGAGTATTTCAGCAAAGAGCTACCAATGGAAAGATGCAGAAAAATAATCAGAGAGTACTCCCAAAAAAACAATGCGGACTGGAGAATACTCTCAACCATTCATCCACAACTTGAACAAGCATTGGTGGCACTTTCAGAAGGAAACTTTATGAAAGCAGGGGACAAATTCAGAGAAGCCAGCGATGCTCTCAATGTCATGATGGAGATGTATAAACCCCTAACCACAGATTACAGAATTCAAGAAATTCTTTCCTTTGAGAAAACAGAGGTACCCTGCGTTGTCAAGACTTTTCCCGATAAAATCCCCATTGGAATCATCACCCTAACTTTCGCGTCAAATGTGTGCCACGTCCTCCACTATGGAGACATGGACGAAGCAAGGAACCAGCTGGAAAAAGCCAAAGAACGTCTAAAAATAATGAGAGAAGAAAAGCGAGACTACACCTGTGGTGACCTTAAATTTTTCCAGTACCTCTTCGAGTTCCACTACTTCCTTCTCAAGGCAGTTGTTGAGGTCTACGAAGCTGAAGTTGGAGCAGTTGCAAAGCTGAGGGAGAAGCAGGCAGAGCGTCTCGCAGAGGCCAAACCCGTTGAGGTCCCAGCTCACGTTGAGAAAATCGCTGTCTCAACCGAGGAACCCGAGAAAGAACTTTACAGGGGAGAAGTCCGCTTCACAATGGGGACTCTGGGTCAAGAACGCGTTGGAACCCTTGTCATCACAAACAAGAGACTTAAGCTCACCGGGAAGTACAGGCTGAGGGGCATGGTCGCGACAGTTGCTATTAAGGCTGCCCTAAGAGCGGCAGGAATCGGAGAAGTGCACGAGGACATTCCTCTGAAGGACATTAAATGGCTTGAACTCAAAAGAACATTCCTCGGTAGTTACTATCTTGAGTTCAAGGCAAGGGACAAGAAGTACACTATTTACACCGACGCGGCACAGCACATATACAACCTCCTGAGACAGTACGGCGCCGAGGCGCTCTGAGCTTCTTATTCTCCTTCCAGACAATGCCTTAACCAAGTTTTTCTTTCAAACTGGCAGGAGCCAAAGCGTGCAATCTAAAATTTGCCCGTGAAGAGGGTTTGGCTTTAAAATAGGCCATTAATCAGGTTTCAACTTTATTCTGGCGTCCAAAGGACGCCTTGTGGGGGTGAAACTCTTCAGAGCTGTAATTGTGGAATAAACCCGTAGCAAAATCGCCCGTTTTAACGTTCACGAACTATAAAATCTGCCCCACAAACAGTCAGAACCTTTTGATGAAACTTTGCGTCAGCAAAGTTTCAATGGTGCCGGGGCGGGGCTTTGAACCCCGGACCTCTCGGTTTCTCAGGCTCCCCCGAAGGGGAGCGGCCCTATGAGCCGAGCGCTCTGACCAGGCTAAGCTACCCCGGCACTGCCCGAGCGCCCGGGTTATACCTTCAGGAGGGCATTTTTAAATCTTTCGATGGACACGAACCCGATGCTCTTTCGCTGGGGAACTGTTTTATAATCCCCCTCCAAAGTTAGGTTCATGATGGGAAGGTTCCTCGCGGCGTTTGCCATCGCGTTCATTGTCATCATCGCGGGCTGCCTCTCGGCCACTCCGGAGACCGGAACGCCCGAAAGTACCGCATACCAATCTACAACTTCAACCACTCCGTTCTCCACTCCAACGCCTGGTTCATCCCCCGCAACCTGGACTAATCCCCTTGTGAGCTGGGAGAACGTGACCGTGTCTCTCCCGGGCCAGGACGCCGAGCTCAGCTGTCCGGGAATCCTCTGGCGCTACATCCTCAGGGATGCACTTTCCTGTATGCTGGGCAGGGAAGAGCTTGAGGTCATATCACCCCTCGCGGAGGAGCTCAAGGGTGAAGACCTCGCCCAGAGTGCCTGGAACGTCCTAGCCTGGGAAGGAGAGTGGCTGAGCTACGACTGGGAGAAGGCCAAACAGCCCTTCGCCAAGGTCATAATATACCCCGACGGAAGAGAGGAGGTCGTTGAGGGGCAGAACAACACCATTCAGACCCCCTACGAGACGATAATGCGGAGAACCGGTATATGCACCGACTACACAGTTCTCACGGATGCCCTGCTCCTGGCCATGAACTACTCGCCGGTCTACGCGATGGCCATAAACCTCACCGATTTGGGGCACGCCACGGCGTTGGTAAAGATAAACGGATGGTACTTCACCCTCGACCAGCACCTCCCGCCCATGGATTTAGGTGCCTACTACCGCTACTGGGAGCGGCAGGGGAGCAGGATAGTTAACGCCACCCTTTACGAGATAACACCGGGCGAAGAGAAGGCCAACGTAAAGGTTCTGGGCGTCGTTGCCGGCGAGGAGTTCCTCAACCAGGACTACACCATGGGTGATGCCGACGCGAGGAATTTAGCCGTTTCCATGATGAATCTGCTCTATGAGGGATTCGGCCTGAAGGCCGACGAATCTCTGAAAAGCCTCTCCGACGGAAAGCTCCCGAGGGGGTACAGGGCCGGCTGGACGTGGGGGGTTACCTACTACAACCTGGCCGACTACTACCACCCCTTCTTCCATGAAGAGTACGCCGAGTGGCTGGTCTCCCAGATGCTTTCTGACCAAGAGTTCGCGGGCTACGTCCAGAAGAGCGACGCGGTCTGGATAGAGGTCCGGATAGAGGGCGAGGATTTAATCCTCACCATCTACCTCGGGAGCTCTTAGAATAGCCCCGGGAGTTCCTTGGATAGCGGGAGTTTCTTCTTCCGCTTCTCCCGTAGTAACCGGAGCGATCACTTTCATACCTCTCGCGGTACTCCCTCGGGATCTCCTCGCTGAGCTCGGACTTCCTTATCTCCACGCCGACTACCTGTGCAATGTAGCGCAGCCTCTTGAACTCACCGGGCATTATGAAGGTTATCGCCCTTCCCCGCTTGCCCATCCTGCCGGTTCTCCCTATCCGGTGGACGTAGTCCTCGGCAGTCATAGGCAGGGAGTAGTTGACGATGTGGCTTATGTCCTGAACGTCGAGGCCCCTCGCCGCAACGTCGGTCGCAACTAAAATCCTTGTTCTCTTCGTCTTGAAGCGCCAGAATGTCCTTTCCCTCGCGTTTTGGCTCATGTCGCCGTTTAGAGCCTCGGCGCTGTAGCCGGCTCTCCTGAGCCTCTCACTCAGCTCCCTGGTTTCCCTCTTGGTGGCGCAGAAGACTATGCCGTAGAAGTCGTTGCCGAGTATCTTCTTCAGCACCGTGAACTTCCACGCTGGGACGACCTCCACGTACTCCTGATCCACCATTTCCGGAACCAACTCGTCGCTGCTGACGCTTATCACCTCATGGTTCTTCATGTAACGCCTCGCGAGCCTTCTAATCTCTGGGGGCATGGTGGCAGAGAACATCAGCACCCTCTTCCTCCGTGGCGTCTCCCTGAAAATCGCCTCTATATCGTCTATGAAGCCCATGTCGAGCATCCTGTCGGCCTCGTCAAGGATGAAGAACTTCACCGAGCTTAAATCGAGAGTTCCGCGCCTTATGTGGTCGAGAACCCTACCGGGAGTTCCAACGATGACGTGGGTTCCCCTCTCAAGGGCCCTTATCTGTGGCCCTATTGGCTGGCCGCCGTAGACGGCATATACGTAAACCCTCTTCCTCCCACGGAGGCTCTTGATCTCGTCCGCCACCTGAAGGGCTAGTTCCCTCGTGGGCGTGAGAATTATCGCCTGAACGGCCCTTATTTTCGGATCGATGGCCTCAATTATAGGGAGCGCAAATGCCGCGGTCTTTCCTGTCCCGGTCTGGGACTGGCCGATTATATCGACGTCACCCGATAGGAGGCGAGGAATGACCTCCCTCTGAATGTCAGTTGGTGTTTCAAAACCCTTCTCTCTAACCGCCACTAACGTGGCCTCGGATAATCCCAATCTTTCAAAACTCATCTTCCTAACTCCTTACGTTGCTCAAACGCATCCCTTCTCAAACGGAACGCGTCGAGAAGAAACGCGGTCTGGCGGGCCGGGGGGGATTCGAACCCCCGACCACGGGATTAAGAGTCCCGCGCTCTAACCATGCTGAGCTACCGGCCCCCAACCCGAAGTCATAGACGGGAGGTTGCTTTATAAATTTTTTGGTTTTGAATAGCTGGCAGGGTGTTGGCCTAAAAATGGGGGTATGACAAAAAAGATATAAACACCTTTCTGTAATGTGAACCCGATGATAACATACGAACACGTTAAGCTCTTGGTTGAAATAGTTGCTTTTGTCTCTCTTACAGGGGCACTCTATCTGTTGATTGCTCTTAGGGGAGTGTTAAAGGACATTTTAGGGACTTCGACAATACGGGGGGTATACATTGGTGGGATAATTTTCTGGTTTGGGTACCTGATAAATGTCCTCAATGATGTTCTCACGCTAAGGTTCCTTAAGATACTGGACGACATTGTGGTCGCCATAGGCATGGTTGTAATAGCATATTCAACTATTTGGGTTAAGCGACAGATAGTAACGCGTGTAAAGCCTAGAGTCGTTCTTGAGGGGGAATCCGGGCTCCAGAGTGGGGCATACCTTACCAAACCGATGCACCCTCCGGATCTTTTGAGGCTTTTATCAGGAAAAAAATTGTTTGCAGTAACAAGAAGCCCCCAAATTTATGAGTCCCTCAATGTTCCTTACATCTGGATAACGAACATAGATCATCCAAAGGCAATCTCCCCCACGAGACTTGCTCCCCTTTTACATGCTATAGTAAAAGGTGCCGATGATAACACATTTGTCATTTTGGACGGGCTTCATTACCTTATAGTTCAGAACGGGTTTGAAGCAACCATCAAATTCCTGGTGTCCCTTAAAGATGCCCTCTCCGAGAAGAGCGCTGGCATTTTACTGATTGTTGACCCGGAAACCTTGGAAAAGAGACACCTTGCGATACTTGAAAGGGAATTCAAGTGGATACTAAGATAAAATGATGCCATTTTAAACCAGCCCTCTGCTACCACAAAATTTATAAAGCCTCTCCGAGCGTTATACTTTGGCAACGCGGGGGTTGCCGAGCCTGGTCAAAGGCGCGGGATTGAGGGTCCCGTCCCGTAGGGGTTCCGGGGTTCAAATCCCCGCCCCCGCACCAGAAACGTTTCTGTCTCGAATTGTCATTTGAATCACAAAATTCTCACAGCCTTTATCGGCCGATAACAAAAAACAGTTAGATTCCCAGAACACACGTCCTAGTTAGCCTGCTATCCAGTTGGAGCCCTATACAGTTCCATTCTACTCAAAACGCCTTTTGGCTCATAAAAATTGAAATATAAAAACGGGTTGGCTCATAAGGAAGTTACCATCCGTATCCATACATCCTCGCCATCAGGTGCCTCTTGATTTGCCTGCCGTAGTAGTAGCCTATGGCCATTCCAACGAGGAGCCCGCCCAGGTGGGCGTAGACGTTGACGCTTGGCAGGATGCTGTTTATCAGGAAGAGCACAAAGGCGTTTATTAACGCCCCCTGCATGTTGCCTCCGACGACGCCCGTTATGAGTATCAGCGCCCCCACTATTCCGAAGAGGGCCCCACTCGCACCGGCGCTGACCGAGTTGGCCGGTAGCAGGAGGAGCGTCAGCAGGTTTCCGGCTAAACCAGAGACGAGGTAGACCATAACGAGCCGTTTAGGCCCGAGGATTCCCTCAAGCTGTCTGCCCATCATCAGGAGGAAGTACATATTGAAGGCTATATGGAGTAGGCCCACGTGCACGAACATCGCGCTGATGAGCTGCCACCACCAGCCGTAGTTGAGGACGGCGTAGTTCCACTGGCCGAGCCTTGCCAAGACCTCGATGCTTATGCTGAGCGGGTTTCCACTGAGTATTGACTCCAAGACGTAGACCGAGACGTTTATCAGAAAGAGGGTGAAGGTGGCCTTCCCGTAGCGGGCAAAATACTTCTCAAGACTCATTTTCCAGCTCCTCCAAGATCATATCAAGCAGGTAGCGGTCGTTGACGGCTATTATGTTGGTCTTGCTCGTTGCGTCAAGTCTGAGCTCCAGCTCCCTTCCGGCCTCGTCCGTGACAATCGCCCCGGCTTCCCTTGCTATGAGCACTCCCGCCGCTATGTCCGTCGTCCTGACATAGTTCCGTATGTCAAGGACGCCGTCGAGAGCTCCTTTAGCAAGGTAAGTCAGCTCAACCGCTATAGCCCCAAGAACGCGAACCCGCTTGACCCTCTCTATCAGCCCGAGACATCTTCCGCGCGTGTAGAAGCTGAGTGCCTCCTTTCCGCGTTCGGGTTTCCTGACTCTTATGGGCTTTCCGTCCATGTAGGCGCCTTCCCCAGGCAGGGCCTCGTAAAACGTCTTTGTGACGAACTCGTATATCGCACCATAGATGGGCTTCCTTCCTTTAAAGACGGCGAAGCTGAAGGCGAATATTGGTATGCCTGCGGCGAAGTTGTACGAGCCGTCTATGGGGTCAACGATGACCGTGTAGTTGCTCCCGTTGTCTATGAAGCCTATCTCCTCGCTGACGACATTAACGCCCAGGGGCTGAAGTCTGCTAAGAACAACGTCTTCAGCCACTTTGTCAACGTATTTGGTAACGTCTCCGCTGACGTTCTCTCCTATCGCCTCCCCCGCCTTGGGAGTGCCGAAGAGGGGCATTACTTCCTTTTCAACCTCCCTCGCGGTTTCGAGGGCGACCTCGTTCCACGGGATTTCCGTATTAATTTCCATACTAACCACCCATCAGCATTATCAGCAGGTTCCTCATTCCCGGCCCGAATCCGAGGATGAACATCGTGAGCTTCACAAAGTTTATCAGATCCGGATCCTCGTCCTTCATCCACCTGTCCAGTATCCACACGATAGGCAGCAGTATCAGAAACTTCTCGGGGTATATAACCGCCGGCGTCCCGAAGGCATCCATAAGCCACCTTGCGAGGACGTGCTGCTCCCAGAAGCCAAGGAACTGGATTCCTACAAATGTGGTTGTAGCGTCGTAGAAGTGGGTGTAAAAGAGGAGCGAGTTGTCCCTAACAAGGGCGAGCTTCTTCGAGACGAACCATATAAAGCCTTCTGCTATTATCAGCGCCGGAATGAAGTACTTGAAGACCTCCGTGTTGAAGTTAACCTTCCCCAGGTTTATTACCAGAACGAAGACCAGTCCACCGAGCAGAACCCAGCCGAAGTCCCGATAGAGAGGATAAAACCTCTCTTCCGGCCCGACGTGCCTCCAGACGACGTAGAGAGAGGCTATCGCAAAGGCCGCTATGACGAAGTAGCCGCCGGGACTGACGGTCAGGTAAGTCCTCGGGAGGATTCCAACGTCGGTCATGCTCCTCATCAGCGGGCCGAGGATTATATACGGAATGAGCGCGCTGAAGAACCTCTCGTCAACCTTTATCCCCATCCGCTTGAGCATGCGGTAGAGGATTATCACAGCTACGCCCAGAATTACAGCGTAGACAACCGTGTTCACGGGGTTGTAACCCTGGTTTTCCTGTATTGGTCTGATGAAGTACTCGTAAAAGAACTCGTAGAGCCCCATTCGACCACCATAGACCGTTGTTCCGATAGCCTTAAAGCTTTTCCCCACCCATATCTATCAGGACGGTGGTTGAGATGCATCTGATGCAACTGCCCAGAGAGGTGTTGCTGGGCGAAAATCTGAAGGGAGAGGCCGTCAACGTCGCGAAGAGGCTTGGCCTGGGCGAGAGAGCCCTGGTTCTCTACGGACCTAGGACAAAAGAGATAGCCGGAAAGGACATCGAGAAGAGCCTCAGGGAGTCGTTCGAGGTGAGCGCGCTGGTAATCCGGGAGGCCAGCATGGAGGAGGTTGGGAGAACCCTTGCTAAAATTGAGGACGATAACACTGACTGGCTCATAGCCGTTGGCGGCGGAAGTATAATCGACGTCGCCAAGCTTGCCTCGTTCAAGGCAGGAGTTCCCTTCATAAGCTTTCCCACCACAGCTTCCCACGACGGCATAGCGAGCGCAAATGCATCCATCAAAGACCTTGGAACCAAAACATCGGTCAAGGCCGTGCCGCCGGTGGCGGTCATAGCCGACGTCAGGGTTATCAAAACCGCCCCCTACCGCTACCTGGCCGCTGGTGTTGGCGACATGATAAGCAACCTGACGGCAGTGAAGGACTGGCAGCTGGCCCACAGGATAAAGGGCGAGTACTACAGCGAGTACGCGGCCTCGCTGTCCCTAATGAGCGCCAAGATGGTTATAAAGAACGCGGACATAATACGTCTCGGCAACGAGGAGAGCGTGAGAAAGGTTGTTAAGGGCCTCATCTCCTGCGGTGTGGCCATGAGCATAGCTGGCTCTTCGAGGCCAGCCAGCGGTGCGGAGCACCTCTTCAGCCACGCGCTCGATGCCATAGCGCCGAAGCCTGCCCTTCACGGCGAGCAGGTCGGCGTTGGGGCCATAATAATGGCCTACCTCCACGGCCTCCGGTGGGAAAAAATTAGGGAAACCTTAAAGAAGGTCGGGGCGCCAACTAACGCATACGAGCTTGGGATCGACCCGGAGTATATAATTGAGGCGTTAACGATTGCCCACACGATACGGCCCGAGAGGTACACAATCCTCGGAAAGGACGGCCTCACGCGAGAAGCCGCCGAAAAGGCCGCTAAAATCACAGGGGTCATCTGAAGATCATCACTCACTACGGAGGTGTTTGGAATGGCAATAATCACGTTAGTTGGGGAAAAGCTGGCAAGACCAGGGGTTGAATTCATATATTACGGCCCGGCAGAACCGTGCAAAACGTGCAAATTAGCTGGAGTCTGCGTTGGAAACCTCGAACCCGGCAGGAGGTATAAAATTCTCAGGGTAAGGAGCATGCCCTCACACTCCTGCCCCCTCCATGAGGGAAAGGTGAGGGTCGTCGAGGTCGTCGAGCCGAGCATCGAGGTTGCCGTAGAGCCAAGACTGGCAATAGCAGGCTCGGTGATAAAGCTCCACCTCGCGGACTGTAGCGACAAGGAAAAGGCGGATTTGTTCAGGCCGGAGGGCCTCTTCGACGGCGACAGCGTCAAAATAATAGAGGTACTCGACGACGTTGAGTGTGACGGTAAGACATACAAAGTCGTCAAGGTCATGCGCAAGAAGGACTGACCTCATTCTTTTTCCACTTTTGTGAAGGCAATTAGCTCTTCTCCTCCCGTGTTGATCTTGTAGGCATGTATCTTTCCGTCAAGGAAGTCCCTGATTGCCATCAGGATCTTTTCGCGCCTGATCAGAAGCTCCCGGGCTTCGTCAACACTCACCGCCTCAAACCTCAGCCTCTCCCCCGGCCGGCTCTGTGCAACGGTGGGAAGGTCTGCCGTTGCAACGACGGCTATCTTGGCGTAGCCACCGGTCGTCTGGGCGTCGCGCATCATGACTATCGGCTTTCCGCTGGCCGGTACTTGGACCGTTCCAGGTAGCAGGGGCTCCGTAACGATGTCCGCGCCCCTCTCGGAGTGTTCTATGGCCTTTCCATCGAGGCGGTAGCCCATCCTGTCGGACTCGGGAGTTACGGTATAGGACTCGCTCAGGAAGGTCTCTATCCCCTCTTCGGTGAAGTGGTCGAGGCCGGGGCCGAGGACGACGCGGACGGTCTTTTCCTTGGCGGAATAATCCGGCCTCAGCTCAGGAGGGAGGTACCTCCCATCCTTCCCTGTTAGTACCGCGTAGCCAAGGTTCAGCTTATCGCCAGCCTCCAGGGACTTTCCGAGATTCGCCTTCGGATAGGTCGAACAGCTCCCGAGGAGTGGCTTGCACTTTATCCCGCCGGCGAAGGCTATGTATCCGTAAAGTCCGCTCTTAAGCGTGCCGACCTCAAGGACATCTCCCCTCTTTGCCCAGTGGCTCGTCCACGGCTCAACAGGCACACCGTTGAGCTTCACCCCAACGTCGCCCGCAACCGCAAAGACTGCCGAGGCATTGAATCTAACCGTTGGGCCGGCCAGAAGGAACTCAAGGAGCGGAGCATCACCGGGGTTTCCGACGAGGTAGTTCGCCATCCTCGCGGAGTAATCGTCCATGAAGCCGGAAACCGGAACGCCGAGCTTTCGGTAGCCTCTCCTGCCTGAGTCCTGGACGGTTAGAAGCGAGGGCACTTTTAGGAGCTCAATCATTCCTTTCACCCCATTCACGCTCGTAGAGCTCCCTGAATTCATCTTCGTCTACTGGGACGAACCTCACCCTGTCCCCCGGCCGGAGAAGGGTTGGCGGCTCTTTCGATGGATCGAAGAGTCTGAGCGGAGTTCTCCCAATGAGCCTCCATCCACCGGGGCTTTCGAGGGGGTAGATGCCGGTCTGTTTCCCAGCTATCCCCACCGAGCCGGCAGGAACCTTTATCCTGGGCCTCTCAAGACGTGGCGTCGCTATGCGCTCGTCCATACCGCCGAGGTAGGCGAAGCCCGGCAGGAAGCCGAGGAAGTAGACGCGGTAGACCGGCCTGCTGTGGATTTCGATGATGTCATCAACCGTGAGGCCGTTGTGCTCTGCCACGAACTCGATATCCGGGCCGTATTTGCCACCATAAACGACGGGAACCTCGACGAGTCTGCCTTCAAAGCTCTCAATCCCCGCGTCCAGGAAACTTTTCACTGCATCTTCGACCTGGGTGTAGCTGGTTTTAATGGGGTCGTAGACCACCAAGAGGGAGGAGTAGGCCGGCACCACCTCCATGAGCCACTCAAAGCCCGCTTTCTCTATCGCCTTCGCGAGAGAATGTATTCTATCGTTCACTTCCTCGTATATAACCTCCCCGAAGGAAACCAAGAGAGCGGAATCACCGAGGGGTTTGAATTTCATGGTCTCACCGATAGGGAGGTTTCAGAATAGATAGCCCCTCAACCCTTTCGAAGTGCCTGATATTGCCCGTAACAACAGTCAGGCCATGAACTATTGCGGTTGCAGAGATTACCGCGTCGCCAAGATGGAGCCCATAATCCCTACGGATTTCCCCGGCGAGGATTGCTATCTCTGAATCAACTGGAATCACCTCAAAGTGTCTGAGGAGTTTGAGGACTTTTTCCCTCTTAACGGGGTCCTTGGTGTCCCTACCCGAGAAGAGCTCGGAGATGGTTATCACAGAGACAGCAAGGCCTTCTCCGGCCAGTTCGGTCAGGTACAGCTTTGCCTCTTTTACACCCCTCAGAACGTCTATCAGAACGTCAGTGTCCACTAGATACATCCCTGTCCCACTCCTCGCGCAGTTTTCTGACATTTACATCCTCTTCGAAGATTCCAAAGGCGTTTTCAAGGTCTCTTATGAACTCGTCTATCACGATGAGCTTCACACGTCTTTTCTCGGGGATGTTGGGCTTTTTGGTTGGCTTGAAAACGCCGTTTTCATAGACCGCCTCAATAACCTCCATTTCTCCCACCAAATACTCTTGCGTGCTTCCCATGTATAAACCTAACGAACTATCTCTTTCATCGGCACTACCCTAACGCCCTCTTCCTCAAGGACTCTTCTTATGTGGGCCGCAATTTCGACCGCTTTAGGATTGTCGCCGTGGACGCAGATGGTATCGGCTTTTAACTCGACCCACTCGCCGTTTATCGCCCTAACGCCACCATCCTTGACCATCGAGATAACGCGCTCGGCTATCTCATCTCTGTCGTGAATTACTGCCCCGGGTTTCGAGCGCGGGACGAGTGTTCCGTCCAGGTTGTATGCCCTGTCGGCGAAGACCTCGTGGGCTACCCTAACCCCCATCTCCTCCGCTATTTCAGCCGGCCTTGAGCCGGAGAGGGCCACGAAGATAAGCCCCCTATCGAAATCCGCTATCCCCCCGATGACGGCCCTCGCGAGTTCCTCCTCTCTAACCATGGCGTTGTAGAGCGCCCCGTGCGGCTTGACGTGCTGGAGCTCGATTCCTTCCGCCCTTGTAAACGCATAGAGCGCACCTATCTGGTAGAGGATGTAATTGCGAGCCTCCTCCGGAGTGAGCTTCATATACCTCCTGCCGAAGCCGAGAAGATCCGGATAGCCAGGGTGGGCACCAACCGCGACGCCCTTCTCCTTCGCGAGCTTCAAGGTTTTCCTCATGACCAGCGGGTCGCCGGCGTGCCAGCCGGTAGCTACGTTGGCGCTCGTGATGTAGTTCATGACTTCCTCATCTAGGCCTAACCTGTACCTCCCGAAGCTCTCTCCGAGGTCAGAGTTCAGGTCAACCCTCATCCGCACCACCAGCTTCATTTCGACGGAAATCTAAAAAAGGGTTTCTCCGAGTTTAGGTCATGAAGGTTCAGGTCATCGATGCGGCGGTCTTCATTCAGGGGTTCGATGTGGAGGGCGTTACGACGCCTAAGGTCGTCGATGAGGTGAAAGACCCGGAGTCGAGGCTTTTTCTGGAGGGATTGATAAGCGCGGGAAAGGTTAGGGTTTTCCAGCCATCGAGGGAGAGCATTGAAGCCGTGATGGGAGCGGCGAGAAAGACGGGCGAGTTAAACGAACTCAGCGAGGCCGACGTTGAGGTTCTTGCCCTGGCATACGAGCTTAAAGGAGTTCTCTTCACCGACGACTACAACCTGCAGAACATAGCGAAGACCTTAGGAATCGAGTTCAGAACCCTCAAGAGGGGAATTAAGCGGGTAATCCGCTGGAACTACGTCTGCATCGGCTGTGGGAAGCGTTTCTCAGAGATGCCGCCGGGGGGTGTCTGCCCGGACTGCGGAAGCCCGGTGAGGCTGATACCTAAGAGAAAACGAAAAAAGAAAACAAGAAAAAGTTAGCTTTCTGGAGTTTCTTCATCTTTCGGACAAACCCCAGTACGAGGGTTGCATCCCGAATTGAATAAAGGAAGCACCGTAACATCTGCATACATTGAGCTGAGCCAGTATTCGTTTCCACTGTACTCAAAGCGAACCGGGCTCTTGTAGAAGGTGCCAGAGACTTCTCTGTATCTGTGTTCGAGCCCTACCGTAATTCCAACGAGAGCATACTCTGAGCGGTATTTGGTCACGCCCACTCCCGCTGACAGCAGTACAGGATAAACATCGGCCCCCAGCGGGCCGTTGAGCTTTGGAAGCACTGGAGTGGCAACACTGAAGAGCGGTAGCGTCGAGATGCTCTGTGAAACGTCGAAGTTGTTAACGTCAATGAAGTCCTTTGACTTCACAGTAAAGCTCGGCTTCCAGTAGCGTTCTATGTAGTACATGGCTCTTCTAAAGGTTCCGCCGTAGCGGGAAGGTGTCCCCTCCTCCTTACCCCACACCGGAATCAGCCTACCATTCCTTATCTCCGGTTGAGCCATTACGACATACATGGTGGTCTTGAGTGGGGTCTTTCCACGGTAGAGCCTGTACTTGGCAAGCGCTATGTCTCCCTTTATTCCGATTCCGACTACAGTCGGCCTCCTTATGTCTTCTCCCCTAAATCTGACGCTTTTTTTAAGCCACAGATGGTCTCCTTTCAGCGTGTAGACCATTCCGATTATCTCCGCCTCGTAACTTGTCCCAGTACCACTCCTGTCAACCGCTGCGACCGCCGAAAATCCTATCTCAACTCCCAGGGTTCTTGAAGACATGAACTGCTCCCTTAAATATACATCATCAATTTCATTCACATCACCGTTCAGGTAAGCTGCGGCGAGCGGTATTACAGTGTTGTCCTTTGTGTCGTAAACCTCCTCAAGCACCCAGTCAAAGCACACCGAAGTCCCGTAGGGACCGGGATAGCACTCCTCCAGGAAGGAACCGGGCGGAAAGGAATCAACACCAGAGGTCTTTCCGGTGGCTGCACTCGCCTCAAGGGGCTTTAGCTGCTCAAGCTCTTTGGAGGAGAACAAAGGACGAAAGTCATTGGCAATCGAAACCTTGAAGCTTCTCCTCTTTAAAACCTCTTCAAGATTCAAAGGTATGCCTTTGACAAAGTAGCTGAGCCCGTCTTTTCCGCCGCTCGTGCCGAGGAGGACCACTCCTGGGTTCACGAGGGACGGGTCGGTCCCGGTTTTTCTGAGGTGTTCCTCCCAGGTTTGAAGGTATTTCTCAATCCGTCCGTAGTCCAGCTTGATTGAATTCTTGCCGGCGTAAGTGCCGAGGTCAACCGGCGTGCCGTTGGGGAGCATTCCAAGGACGGTGACTGTGTTCACGCCTTTGCTCGGAAGGAGGATCCTGGCTTCCGGCTCCTTGAACGGCAGAGTTCGATAGTAGGCAACCTTGACCTCCGTGTAGTCGCTCGCCTCAACCGGCGTGCTGAAAACGGTCCAGAAAAGGGTCAATATCACTAGTGAGCTAAGAGCCAACACAACAATTTTTCTACGTCTCATCCACACCACCGCTGACAGTAAACTATTTGAAGTATAAAAAACTTTCGGTTGGTTAGCCGTATGAAGAGAAGCTACAAAAATGCCCGAGTATTCACGCCCCGGACGGGCTCGGCGCTCATAGGGTACGTCACAACCGCAAAGCGGTTCAGCCCGTCTTGGAATCGTCACGGCCCGCCGGGACGGCGTCAGGGCCAGTCCTCGTCATCAACATCAGTGCAATTCGCTGTCATCATCCGCGGTTCAACCTTGGAGGTAGTAGGATATAAGCTTTCTCAGCTCGACGTTGCGCTCGGGCTTCACTCTCAAAAACCTCTTAAGCTGGCTGTTCTCGGCAAGTAATCCGGAAAGCTCGATGGCGAGTATCTTGTTGTCCTCGCTCAGGCCGTAGGCCTTGAAGCGGAGCGGGGCGTACTCCTTCTCAAGCTCCCACGTCCTTTCCTCAAGTTCCCTTACCATTTTCTCAAGCCCCTCAAGGTTTCCCTTCGGCTCACGGAACTCGCCGGTCAGGGCTATCTCAATGAGCCGCTCAACGGGAACTCCATACCTCTCACTGAGGCGCTTGAGTTCTCCCCACAGCTCTTCGTTTATCTCGACCTCGATTTTCCCGAAGCCCTTTTCGGGCTTAATGATGAGCTTCATGCTTTTTCCTCCAGGAGTTTTCTCATGAGCAACAGAAACTCTTTCGCGATGTTGATTGCCTCTTCGACCTCTTCCTCATCAGGTTCATAGACTATGTCGTACTGGTCTTCGTGCCTCAACTCCCTCATCCTGTCCAAAAGTTCAACCCAATGTTCTTCCAGCTTTCCGCTTTTAACGTAGAATTCTTCCAGATAACGGGCGATGCAGTAGTGGCTTTTCTCACGCCAACCGTCACGGAAGAGAATCGCCCTGGCGGCATGGAACATGGCCATGTATGACGCCATAAGGGACGTTCGGTATGAACCATAGGCGAGGTTCTTCCTAGCCTCTTCAAGCCACTCCTCGGCGCGTTTAATGCTCAACAATCCTTTCTCCTCTGATGGGAGAACCCTTCTTAGTAGATTCTTTTCGATGCATCCCTTGAATCCGTTCAAGCCCCTCACCCCATATCACCATCGAGCCGTATGCAAGTGAATAATAGAAGACTGGATCGTCGGCTCTAATTTTTCTGACCCTCTCTGGAGTGAGAAGAAGGAGGTTAACCTCCCTGCCGGTTGCTTTTTCTATCTTTCTCTTTAAGGAAGCGGATCTGGCTATGCTTGGCTTTTCAACGAAGATCCAAACGTCAAGGTCGCTTTCGGGGATGTTTTCTCCGGTTGCAAAGCTCCCGTATATTCCAAGGGCCCTAATCCACTCGTCTTTTAGGGGTTCCAGCTTTTCAGAGAGGAACAGGAAGTTGATGAACCTTTTAAGCTCCCTCGTCTTAGGAACGTTTAGTATCCTGAAACCCCTGCCGGACTTCTCGGCCATGCCATGATCCACAAGAAGGCGGAGGGTTTTGGAAACGAGTCCTTTACTTAGACCCGTTGCCCTGGCGGTTTCTTCAACACCCACCCGGGGACGCTCAAGTGCGTACCTGAGAATCCTGATTCTCTCAGGAGTTGACATCAGCTCATGCATATTACCAGCTCTCGTTCATGATTTATGAACTTTTTGTTCACACTCCGTGAACGATTTGTTCACGATCCGTGAACCTCCTCAAGCTCTCTCCTTTTCTCCTCGACCCTCTTCCTCAGTTCAGCGTTTTCCACCCTGAGCCTGTCGCGCTCGGCCATCATGAACTCCTTATCCCTCAAAGCCTTCTCGTAGAACTCCTTAAGATCTTCAATCTCACCCTCCATCTCGCGGAGCTTCTCCTCCAGCTTGGAGACCTTCTCCCCCAGGAGATCCTCACGCTCTGCCTGGAGGGTCTCTTCAACTCTGGGGAGGCTCTCGCGGAGGAAGGAGGTGATATCTTTGCCCTTGAGGGCTTTGAACCTTTCCTTGGGCAGGATAATCCTGATTTCGCTCATTTCTTCTTCCTCTCCATCTCGGTCTTCCTGTCGTAGCAGAGGATGTAAAATGCCAGAAGCCCCTTCCACTTCCCGTAGGGTTCAATGACCTCGCGGACGTCTTTCTCCTTAACCTCTTTAAGGCTCCTCCCAAAAATCTTTGCTATCCCGCGCCTCAGCCCGAGGTCTCCGGCAGGGTAGACGTTCTTTCTGAGGCCATACGCGAGGAAGAGCTCGGCGCTCCACTTCCCTATGCCCCGGAACTCTGTGAGGTACCTGATAGCCTCATTAACGCCCCAGTCCCAGAGTTCGAGGTCGAGCTTTCCGGCAAGGTAAAGCTCCGTCAGGGACTTTATGTAAGCGGCGCGATAGCCGAGCTTGGCCCTTTTCAGCTCATCCTCGCTCAGGGACGCTATCCTTTCGGGGGAGGGGAATGCGCGTAAATCCTCCACCTGCCTGCCTGCGAGCTCCACGAGGTTCTCTATGGCCCTCTGGGCGAAATCGAAGCTGACCTGCTGCTGGGCTATCGTCTCAACCAACGCCTGGTACGGGCTCGGGGCGGCAGGAACGGTCAGACCGTAGAACTCGTCTATGAGGAAGGCAAAGGGCGAATCGCTTATCTCGACGTAGAAGGAATCAAGGTCGGTATCAAGGCCGAGTATGAAGATGAGCTTCTTCTTAGCTTCCTTTCTCTCCCGCCGGCTCCAGGAGTCAGGAAAGATAAAGCTCTCCCCATCGTAGCCAGCTATACCTCTCTCAAAGGCCTGGCAGAAAATGCCGTTCTCGAACTTCCATGTTCCGTTGCGTATCATCTCGCCCGCGGTCTTCCTCAGGTCAATCTCAGCCATCGGTCGAGCCTAACGGGGTTCTCCCTTATATCCTTTAGGGTCGAGACGTAAAGTCTCTTACCGTCAATGGAGCGTTTGATTTGAACCCCTCCATGTTCTTCGAGGTAGCGGAGGGCGTCCTTTATATCCTCAGCCCGGACGTCAAAGCTCTTTTTGAGGAACTCCCAGTAAGGCTCACGGTTGGAATACTTTGCCGCCTCCCTTACGAGCTCCCATGCCCGCTCGACCTTGTCCTTTCCCTTTGAAACGCGGTAGAGCTTTACCCGGGCCTTCAGGCTCATGTTAGAAAATTGGCTCCAGATGTATAAATCACTTTTGGAGGACAGGCAAAAGATTTAAACCCCTTGGTGGTATTTAGTATAGGCGGTAGTCATGAAGTCCAGGGTTGCGATGGTTGCAGTCGTTCTTCTTTTCGTCCTGCTTTTCCAGCCGGCAGTCCACGGCCAGGAAAAGGTGGTCTATGTCGCAAAGGTAGACGGCATGATAACCGGATATACCGTTGACCAGTTCGACAGATACATCAGCGAAGCGGAGAGGAACAACGCGGAAGCTATAATAATAGAGCTCAACACCCCCGGCGGCAGGGGCGACGCAATGCAGGCCATCGTTACGAGGATTCAGAATGCAAGGGTTCCCGTCATAATCTACGTCTACCCCTCGGGTGGAATGGCAGCATCAGCGGGCACTTACATAGCACTGAGCTCCCATCTGATAGCAATGAGCCCCGGTACAGTGATAGGCGCCTGCAGGCCGATACTCGGCTACGGTCAGAACGGGAGCATCGTCGAGGCACCGCCAAAGATCACGAACTTCTACATAGCGTACCTTCGCGAGCTGGCCAGGATGAGCGGCAGAAACGAGACGCTGGCGGAGGAATTCATAACACAGGACAGAAGCGTCACTCCCGAGGAAGCCCTGAAATACGGCGTTATTGAGATCATCGCAACGAACGTTAACGAACTCCTCCAGAAGGCCGACGGAATGGAGACCAAAATTCCAGTTGAGGGGAAGGGGAGAGTAACCCTGCACCTGAAGGACGCGGAGGTCGTGTACATTGAGCCATCTTTCAGGGACACGGTCGTTAAGTACATAACAGACCCGACGATAGCGTATCTCCTCCTTAACCTTGGATTCATTGGCCTGATATTTGGCTTCCTCACGCCCGGCTGGCACGTCCCCGAGACAATAGGTGCAATAATGCTTGTCCTCGGCCTCATAGGACTCGGATACTTTGGATACAAGAGTGCAGGACTCGTTCTTATAGTCCTTGCGATGATATTCTTCATCGCCGAGGCGCTGACGCCGACCTTCGGCCTGTTCACCGTGGCAGGAGTGGCGACCTTCATCATCGGGGGCATAATGCTCTTCAGTGGAGCGGGAGGTGAATACCTGGTGACTGGGGAAACCTACACCCTCCTGAGGATCGCAATAATCGCCACGGCGGTTCTCCTCGGCCTGTTCTTCCTGTTTGGAATGGCCGCCGTGGTCAGGGCCCAGAAGAAAAAGCCCAAATCCGGAAGGGAAGAGCTCGTTGGCGCGGTCGGCAAAGTCGTCGAGGAGCTTGATCCGGAGGGCGTCATAAAGGTGCGCGGGGAGCTGTGGAAGGCCGTGAGCAGGAACGGGGCCCGCGTGGCCGTCGGGGAGGAGGTCAGGGTTGTTGAAGTCAGAGGGCTTGCCCTTATTGTAGAAAAAATTGGAGAAAGGAGGGAGGACTAAATGGCTCTTGTAACGACTACCAACGTGGTTCTTGGGATAGTTTTGCTGTTTGTTTTGATTATACTGGCGACGGCCATAAAGATAGTCAAGGAGTACGAGAGGGCGGTGATATTCCGCCTCGGAAGAATAGTCGGGGCAAGGGGTCCCGGACTGTTCTTCATAATCCCGATATTCGAAAAGGCCGTGATAGTTGACCTCCGTACCAGGGTCCTGGACGTGCCCGTCCAGGAGACCATAACCAAAGACAACGTTCCGGTAAGGGTCAACGCGGTTGTGTATTTCAGGGTAATAGACCCAATAAAGGCGGTGACCCAGGTGGCCAACTACATTATGGCCACGAGTCAGATAGCACAGACCACCCTCAGGAGCGTCATCGGTCAGGCACACCTCGATGAACTCCTCAGCGAGCGCGAAAAGCTCAACCTACAGCTCCAGAAGATTATAGACGAGGCAACCGATCCGTGGGGAATAAAGGTCAGCACGGTCGAGATCAAGGACGTCGAATTGCCGAGCGGAATGCAAAGGGCGATGGCGAGGCAGGCGGAGGCCGAGCGTGAGAGGCGTGCAAGGATAACCCTGGCTGAGGCAGAGAGGCAGGCCGCCGAGAAGCTCCGCGACGCCGCCGAGATAGTGTCCCAGCACCCAATGGCCCTCCAGCTCAGGACGCTCCAGACGATAAGCGATGTCGCCGGAGACCGGAGCAACGTTATAATCCTCCCGCTCCCGATGGAGATGCTGAAGCTCTTCCGGAGCTTTGCTGACACCGCAGAGGTCGTCAAACTGAAACTGGAAAAAGAGGTTGCAGAAAAGCTTGAGAATGAAGCGCGGGAGAAGCGGGAGTAGCGGCGCTTTGACATTTCACTTTTTCTCCGTTTTCGTCGACTTATTAAGAGTAAAAGTTTTATACCTCTACGCCTCAACTCCAAAGGAGTATACCGTGCCCTAAAATCGGACATGGGAGTACTGCTTATTCCGGGGGTGTTAACTTTGGAGGGTCGCTCAATTGTTTTTGCATCGGGAAAAGGTGGAACTGGTAAAACAACAACGGTTGCCAATCTGGGTGTCGCCCTGGCCCAGTTTGGAAAGGAGGTCATCCTGCTGGATGCCGATATAACAATGGCAAACCTCAGCTTAGTCCTTGGTATGGAGGACATTCCAATAACACTCCACGATGTCCTGGCAGGGGAGGCAGACCTCAAGGACGCCATCTACGAAGGTCCCGCGGGAGTCAAGGTAATCCCCGGTGGATTGAGTCTTGAAAAGATTAAAAAGGCCAAGCCAGAGAAGCTCAGACAGCTGATCAGGGAAATCGGACAGATGGCAGACTTTGTCCTCATCGATGCTCCGGCAGGCCTTGAGATGACATCGGTTACGGCGCTTCTTATAGGCAAGGAGTTGATAATAGTTACTAACCCTGAGATTTCGGCCATAACTGACAGTCTCAAGACCAAGCTCATCGCAGAGAAGCTCGGAACCCTTCCGCTTGGAGCCATACTCAACAGGGTTACCAACGAGAAGACTGAGCTGACCCAGGAGGAGATAGAGGCAATCCTTGAGGTGCCCGTCCTCGCGATGATACCCGAGGATCCCGAGGTAAAAAGAGCGAGTGCCTACGGTGTACCGCTCGTCATAAAGAACCCGACGAGTCCGGCGGCCATAGCTATCAAGCAGCTCGCGGCCAAGCTCGCAGGAATTAAGTGGCAGGCGCCCGAACCGGAGAGCCCGATTAAGAGGGTCTTCAAAGCGCTGTTTGGAGGGAAGAGGTAATGGCCGAGGCACTGCTTTACGGAATAGTTGTCATTCTCATAGTGCTCAACATCGTCCTCCTTATGCTCTACTATTCAGCCAAGAGCAACCCCTACTACGTCGTTTACGACGAAGAAACCAAGAGCGCCCTCAAGAGGCGTGTCACCAGCCTCAAGGAAGACCTTGAGAGCGAGCTAGTTGACTTTGATGTCGAGGAGTGGGAGAAGACACTCGAAGAGTCCATAGAGGAAGAGGTCATGAACCTCTGAAGTTTTCTAGCCCTTTTGTTATTAAACATTTCTGGGGCGTTAAATTTTAAAAGGTCTCTTTATTTAATCTTAACCTGGAGGTGGGGCGCTATGAAACTCAGGCTCGGCTATCCAGACAGGATAGTCGAGGTGGACGGCAAAGTTGTCCGGGTTTTTAAAGGAAGGCTCGTAAGCGCCCCCCTCAGTGAGGTGGTTGGATATTATCTTAAGGGAGAAGGCCTCCTCCCCCCTGCGGTGAGGGACGTGGTTCCCGATATTGTGAGAGCCCTTCTGAGCACCGGGGAACTCCACTCAAGCGTGCTGACCATCACAGAGTATGGACACGGCATCAGCAGCTGATTCTTTTTACATTTCTCTGCCAAGCGATACGAACAGCTGAACCTGCTTTAACAGCCAACCAGTCGAAAACATTTAAGTACTCTTCTGTCCAATAGGGTGAACTCGTGTGTAAAAGGAGGGATGGAAATGAAGGCCAAGGTCAGGATACTTGATATGTACAGCGGGAGGTATTCCGTTTTCATCAACGAGAAGGAAGCCAAAAAGGCCAAGCTACACCCGGACGACCTCGTGAAGATTGAAGCAGGCAAAAAGACAGTTTATGGCAGTGTCGTTGTTAGCAATCTCGTAAAGGAGGGCGAAATCGGAATAAGCAGGGACATTCTCCAGCTCCACAGTTTCTCTGAAGGAGAAGCTGTCATGGTAACACCCAGTGGTACCCCAGAAAGCGTCCGCTATATCAAAAAGAAGATGCACGGAGAGAAGCTCAGAAAGGTGGAGATAGAGGCGATAATCAAGGACATTGTGGACAGAAAGCTCCGCGATATCGAGATAAGCTCCTTTGTAACGTCGCTGGAGATAAACGGCCTTGATATGGATGAGATAGCCGCTTTGACGATAGCAATGGCCGAAACCGGTGACATGCTGGACATAGACAGGAAGCCGATAATGGATGTCCACAGCATCGGCGGCGTTCCCGGAAACAAGACCAACATACTCGTCGTGCCCATCGTTGCAGCTGCAGGATTGACGATACCAAAGACCAGCTCAAGGGCGATAACCAGCGCCGCCGGAACTGCGGATGTTGTCGAGGTTTTTGCAGAGGTCAGCTTCTCCCTCGACGAGATAAAACGTATAGTGGAAAAGATAGGCGCCTGTATGGTCTGGGGCGGAGCTCTGAACCTAGCTCCAGCGGACGATATAACCATCAAGGCCGAGCGCGCCCTGAGCATCGACCCGACCGGCCTCATGCTCGCCAGTATAATGTCAAAGAAGTACGCAATGGGAAGCCAGTACGTGCTCATCGATATCCCGACGGGCAAAGGTGTCAAAGTTGAGACCGTGGACCAAGCCAGGGCACTCTCCAGGGACTTCATAGAACTCGGCAGAAGACTCGGCCAGTACGTGGAGGTGGCCATAACCTACGGCGGCCAGCCGATAGGCCACACCGTTGGCCCGGCACTAGAAGCCAGAGAGGCTCTTTCGGCACTCATGACTGGCAGAGGGCCCGGAAGCCTGATAGAGAAGGCTACTGGTCTCGCAGGCATTCTCCTTGAGATGGGAGGAGTCGCTCCCGCAGGGATGGGCAAGAAAATGGCGAGAGAGATACTTGAGAGCGGAAAGGCCTGGGATAAGATGAAAGAAATCATAGAGGAACAGGGAGGAAACCCCGATATTAAGCCGGAAGAGATACCCGTTGGGGATAAAACATACACATTCACTGCACCAACCAGCGGTTATATAACAGGGATAGACAACAGGGCAATCACAGGAATAGCCAGAGCCGCCGGTGCCCCCGAAGACAAGGGAGCCGGAATAGAGCTCTACGTCAAGGTTGGAGAAAAGGTCAAAGAGGGCGATCCCCTATTCACGATACGCGCCGAGAGTGAAGCGAGGCTCGACCAGGCGATAGTCTTCGCAAGGAGAACTGAGCCGATAAGAATAGAGGGAATGGTCCTCCAGAGGATAGGGAACATCTGACTCATTCCCTTTTTCTGTGCCTCTCATACCATCCCCACTCCTTTTTAGAACCGAAAGCCCTCACACCCTTCTGGACGAGGGTTATACGGAGCTCCTTGGCCATCTCGTGGGTTATCTCACCGTGCTCCTCCATCCAGTTGATTATCTCAAGAGCCTCGTCGTCCGTTTCGCATCTCCTGAGGAAGTCTATGACCGTTGGATTGTAACCTGAGAAGTCCTGCATCTCATCCTCTTCCGCGATTGCCTTTTTCTCACTCGTCCTGTACCCTGCTATCGGAACGCCCTCTTCCTCAAGCTCCCTTGCCAGAGCCGGAAACTTCTCCTCAAACTCGTCCCTGTCGTACTCCTGCCAGGCAAACTCGTCTATAGCTCTCTTTTTCTTTTCGTCCATACGTCACACCGATAGAGAGTTGGGCCGGGAGTTTATAAACCCTGAGTGAGAGTCGTTCCCATGAAGGGTGCGTACTTCCTCGTTATCCACCTGCCGGAAGAGAGGGAGATAACCACAAAGGGCAGGAGATTCGTTTTAAGAAAAGGATACTACGTTTATGTCGGCTCCGCCATGAACTCCCTTGAGAAGCGGGTCGCCAGGCACTTCAGGAAAGACAAAAAGCTCCACTGGCACATAGACTTCCTCCTGAGAGATGCAGAACTCCTGAGGGCGTACATGATCCCCAGCGGGAAGAGACTAGAGGAAAAGCTCTCCGCTGAGGTCTCCAGGCACGGAGAGGCCGTGAAAGGCTTCGGTGCGAGCGACGTTGGGGTGGAGACGAACCTCTACAGATTCGAGGAAGAGCCGGACGCAGTTCTGGTTGGGATACTCGAAAATCTCCGTCTGAAATGGAAAAGGATTAAAAGCGAGAGGGAAGCTATAGAATTCGGTGGAAAAAATGAAGCTTGAACTGGGGAGAGTTGAGTCGTACATCCATGAAAAGCTCAAAAGAGAAAAGCTCCACTTTGTTCTCATTGACCCAGACGACGTTACCCCTGATGTGGCCGGAGAGATAGCAAGGATGAGCGAGGAAGTCGGCGTCGACGCCATAATGGTAGGTGGCTCCACAGGGGCCGAGGGAGACGTTCTGGACGGCGTTGTAAAGGCCATAAAAGAGAGCTCAAGCCTTCCAACGATACTCTTTCCCGGTTCCCATGGCGGGATAAGCAGGCACGCCGATGCCATATTCTTCATGAGTCTGCTGAACTCTACCAACCCCTTTTTCATAACCGGCTCCCAGGCTCTGGGGGCGTTCACAGTCAAGCGCTACGGCATAGAGCCCATACCAATGGCGTATCTGATTGTTGAACCCGGAGAAACGGTAGGCTGGGTAGGCGATGCAAAGCCAATCCCAAGGCACAAGCCGAAGATTGCAGCGGCCTACGCCTTAGCCGGCCAGTACCTCGGAATGCGCCTTGTCTATCTCGAAGCGGGAAGCGGTTCTCCAAAGCCCGTTCCGTCCGAGATGATCTCCCTCGTCAAGCACGTCATAGACGTTCCCCTCATAGTCGGGGGCGGCATAAGAACAGGGGAACAGGCAAGGAACGCCGTAAAAGCGGGAGCGGATATAATCGTCACTGGTACTGCTATAGAAAAAGCCGGCTCGCTTGAGAAGGCCAGGGAAAAACTGGAAGAGCTCAATAAGGGGATAAAAGGCTAAGCCTCGGAAAGAACCTTGAAGGTTATCTTTCCGTTCTTGATTATTCTCTTGAGTTCGGAGAGGAGCTTCGGAGCGTCATCCTCGACTATCTCCATCCTGATTTCGCTAATACCCTCCAGTGTCGGCGGGAAGAAGTGTATGTCCCGAATCTTGCCCCTAACCTTTTCATAAAGACGGCCCAGAATCTTCCCCCTTCCTTCGTAGGGCAATTTAATGTCGAGTTCAACGATTTGCATGCATATCACCATCCTATTTTATGAAAAAAGGCCTATATAACCCTTTTCATGAGCGAGAATTATCGAATTTTGTCCTGTGTATTCCCACCAGTTATGTCATCCACCACAAGACTTATCTTTTATCGCTTCGATTTTTATCGTGGTGATGCCGATGCGTGCATTCATATCCCTCGACCTTGAGGGCCTGCCATACATAGTCAGCAGGGAGCATCTCTTCGTGAAGGGAGCACTCTACTCAGAGGCCAGGAAGATAGCGACCGAGATAGTAAAGGTCACCGCGGAAACACTACACCATGAGCTGGGTTTTGAGGAGATCATCATAGCGGACAGCCACGGGCCGATGGTAAACATACTGCCCGAGGACACGCCGGACTACATCGAGCTGGTGAGGGGCTTTCCAAGGCCGCTCAGCATGGTGGCCTTTGCAAGGGGGAGTGACGCAGCCCTCTTCCTTGGCTACCACGCCAAGGCGGGTACCGATAGAGCGACCTTCGACCACACATACAGTGGAGCATCAATAGACAGTCTGGAAATCAACGGCGTTGAAGTGAGCGAGTTCCTCCTCAACGCCTACCTCCTCGGCAGCTGGGGAATTCCCGTGATACTGGTGGGTGGAGACAGGAGGCTCATAGAGACCGACGTTAAAACCTTCACCCCCTGGGCAGTTGGTGTCCCCTTCAAGGAGTCCCCCTCGCGCTACGCCGCCAAGAGCCCCGGAATGCGCAGGATAAAGGCCATGCTGAGGGAGGGAGTTATAGAAGCCGTCGGGAGGCTGAAGAAGGAGGAGGCAAAGCCGCTCGTGACTGAGGAGCCCGTCCACGTCAGGGTTCGCTTCCTCAGAAGCGACATGGCTGACACGGCCGAACTGCTGCCCTTTGTGAAGCGCCTTGATGGAAAAACGGTCGAGTTTGAGGCCAAGACCGTAGAAGAGGCATACAAGGTGTTCGAGCTGCTAACCTTGGCCGCGGCTGGGGTGAACGCGATAGTGACGAGGTAACCGAGAAGTGTGCCCCCGGGGAGCGAAGGGGAATCACAGCTCGCCGAGGCGCTCATCCCCCGCGGTTTCCCGGGGGCAGTGTAATCTCCCCGAATCCAGACTTAAGCTTTGTCCTCGTCCTCCACGTAAGGGGCAGTTATCACCTTCCTTATCTCCCTCGCCTTCTTCGGCCCGATTCCCTCAACCTCCTGGAGCTCCTCCTCCGTTGCCGTGAAAACCCTCTCCACGTTTCCGAAGTGCTTAAGGAGTCTCTTGGCCAGCGTCGCCGAGACATTGGGCAGACCTTCAACGATTAGCCTCTGCCTCTCAGCAAGCGTTAGAGCCTTCTTCTCGCTCCTAAGGCGAACCTCCTTCTTCCTCTCCTCCTGCTCGCGCTTGGCCATGAGGTAAATGAACTGGGCAGTCTCTTCTGTTCCGGAGGAGAACAGTATCGGAACCCCCCAGTCGAGGGTTACAGCCGCTATCGCACCCCTGATGGCGTTGGGGTGGACGTTTCTGATGCCATAGAGCTCGCCTTCAATGATTATGACGGGCTTCTTGTAGGCCCTCTTCAGCCTCTCAACCTGGTCAAAGAGCCTGCCGTCGATGATAGACCCTATGAAGTCGTTGGCGCTCTTCCTTTCTATCCCGACCTCCTCGCTCACGACGTAGTCGGCAACGTCGAGGGTTCTGACCTCTATCTCCGCTCCGAGCTCCTTCAGGTGCTTTGGAACGCCGCTCCTCAGCTCGCGGCTGTCAACGTAGACGACTATCCCCTTCGGTTTTTTCACAAAGACCGGCTTTATCGGGAGCTTCTCATAGACCTCCTCCTTGGAAGGCGTGGGTTTCTCGGCCTTTTCCACTTTCTTCTCAGCTTTTTCGGGCTTTTCCTTCGGCTTCAGGAACTCATCGAGCGGGGTTATCTTCCCCTTCGAAGGCATCTCAACACGCTCCGGAACATTTTCCCTTATTTCAGCCCGGTTTGGATGAGCTTTTTCAAGTTCACGCACTATCTTTTTTATAGCCTCGAACATGCCCTTTTCTTTTCTCCTTGAGCTCCAGTAGTAGGCTTCATCGCGCGTCCCCCGGGCCATCAGTATAACTACCCTTCCCGGCCTGTGCCTCCCGGTCCTTCCGCGCCTCTGGATGCTCCTTATCGCCGAGGGCACCGGCTCGTAGAAGACGACGAGATCGACCTCTGGAACATCGAGGCCTTCCTCGCCAACGCTCGTGGCCACCAAAACGTTGAACTCGCCGCGCGAGAACCTGTCGAGGACTTCTTTCTGCTCCCTCTGGCTCATCCCCCGGTCGTTGCTCCTGCTCGCCTGGCCGATGAAGCGCTCGGCAGTTACTCCCTCACCGTGGAGAACCTCGACGATCTTCCTTCCGGTGTCGCGGTAGTTGGTGAAAACTATGATTTTTGAGTTCGGCTTTTTCTTCAGTTGCTCCTTAACCATCTCCAGCATGCTCTCCATCTTCGGGTGGTCGAGGCCGAGCTCCTTCGCCTGGACAAGGAGGTATATCACCTTCCTCATGCGCGGGTCTTCCATGAGCTGCCTGCTGGATTTCGTCCTCTTATCTTCGCGGAGCTTCTTGAGATAAGCCCTCAGCGCAGTCAGCCCCTGCGTCTCAAGCAGTTCTATCGCGTGCTGCAGCTTCACCGCCTTGGCCTGGTACATTCTAAGCCGGCCGAGCTCGTAGTTGCCCCGCGCGACCTCCTGGTTTATCTTCGAGCCCGCCTGGAGGACTTCCCTCTTTGAGATGTCCGGCGAGTAAGTCGAGACAAGCCCGAACTGGGCGAGGGGCTTGAGGCTCTCCTTGAGCATCTCTCGGAGGAGCTTCCGCACCTCTTTGTAGATGCCGGGAAGCTCGACCTTCACCCATTCAAAGCTCATTCTTTGCACGTAGGGTTTGACGTCGGGCGAGCTCTCCGTCCTGATCTCGATGCGCTCTATCCCGAGGTTCCTGATTATCTCGCGTATCCTCTCCTCGTCGCTCCCGGGGGATGCCGTAAGACCGAGTACGAGCGGGTGTTTAGCGGTTTTAAGGTACTCCTTGGCTATGAAGACGTAGGAGTAGTTTCCCACCGCCCTGTGGGCCTCGTCAAAAACGAGCAGAACAACGTCCTCTAAGGAGATTTTTCCGGTGAGGATGTCGTTTTCAACGGTCTGGGGCGTAGCCGTCACGATGACACTCCTCTCCCACAGCTCGGCCCTCTGCTTGGGCGAGAGCTCGCCTGTAAGGACGTTTATCTTCTCCGGGGAGATGTCAAAGAGCCGCCTGAAGCTCTCGGCGTGCTGGACTGCCAAAGGCTTCGTCGGGGCGAGCATGAGGACTTTTCCCCCGTACTTCGAGAGCCTATAATCGGCTATGAGCATGGCTATAAGAGTCTTTCCTAACCCCGTCGGAAGAACCACGAGGCAGTTGTTGTCCTTACAGCGGGCGTAGATTACCTCCTGATAAACGCGGGGCTCGATTATATCGCGGCGGAGATACATGTGCCTATATCCTCGGCGAAGTTTATAAATTCTCGGACGAAGTTAGGTCATGCTCCTCACGAGACACGCCCGGGAGAGGCTCGTCAAAAGGCTGGCGAAGAGGAGAAGACCTGAACGGATGTATTCTGCACTGTGGGACTTCCTCGACCGCTCGCAGAGAATTGACGTGAACGAGAGGGTGGTAATCTTCACGGACGGGAGGAGGAGCCTGGTCTGTGCCAGGCTAGAATGCGAGATGCTGTCCCTTGAGGAAATCAGGCAGAGGGTTTCCGGGATTTCCGAGGCCTACGAGTGCGTCTTCTTCGATGGGAGGATTGCCAGGCATACAGTCCCCAGGAAATTTGTGGAAGGCCTTCCGGACGGAAGGTACTGCCTCTACATGAACCGGGAAAAGAAGAGCCTTTACATAGGGAGCGAAGAACCAATGCTGGTCATAACAATAAGGCCCGCAAAACAGAGCGAACGGGAAAAGGCTAAGAGGAAATAAAAATAACAACTTCCAGGTGAGAATGGTGGGTGGCACCAACAGTCTAGTACCTTCAACAATGGAGGTTCCGATTCCCCCAGAGTTTAAGCTCATTGCCAAGGTTCGTGGGGTACCGGAGGAAAGGCTGATTAGGGCGCTCCAAAGGTTTCTTGTCTTGGAAGCGATCTCTATGAACTCCAGGCTCGACATGAAAAACGCCAGAGGGCTCTCAAAAACCGTGGGGAAAGAAGCATGGAAATCGCTGTAGTCGTTGATACCAACGTCATCTTCGCGGCACTCGTTCGCTCAGAAGGCCTTAATAGATACATCCTGGCACTTTATCCCGAACTATTTCCGTTTTTCTATCCACAACTTGTTCAGGAAGAGATAACGAACCACATTAGTGAGATTGCAAAAAAGGCAGGAATAACACCAGAGGAGATAGAAATCGCAATGGAAATCATATTTGAACCAATGACACCAGTATCGAGCTCTCAGCTTCGTCACTACAAACAAGAAGCAAGAAAATACGTCCGGGATCATGCAGATGCTCCCTTTGTAGCCTGCGCGCTGGCACTAAAAATGAATACGATGATGTTATCCTCCTAACGTGGAATATCAAAGACTACAAAGCCAGAGACCTCAAAAATCTTGGGATCCAAGTTATAACACCCTCCGAGTTCCTGAAATGGACAAAGGAATGGGAAGAATCTCATGCCTCCCCCACAGGCACGACGAATATCTCCCCGGAGGGCTCCTCCTGAATGAGGTCAACCTTGCCCATGTTGGAGAGGAACAGCAGGTAGAGGAAAGTTCTGGCCACTATCTTCGGCGTCGGATCAAAGACCAGGTCCCAGAAGTTTATCGGCTCCCTTGTTTCCCGGTACATGTTCACGACTATCTCGTGGAGCCTGTAAACGTGCTTCTCGATGTCAACGCGGAAGTCGTCGACGACGAATACCTCCTCCTCTATCTCGACCTTCTTCCTCTTCCGCGGCTTCCTCTTCTCGGCCTCCTCAAGGGCGTCCATGAGTGCATCAAGCAGGTCGTCGAAGGTGTAGTAGCGCTCGACCCTTCTGAGCGGAGGTGCCAGGGGTTCAACCTCCACCCTTATGCGCTCCTCGTGGTGCTTCTCCTCTTCCTCCTCGTCGGCGTGGAGCAGGGCCTCGCTCTTCATCCTGACGAGGATTGACGCCGCCAGGATGGCCCTCGCCGAAACGCGGAGGTCGAGCTCCTTCATTTCCCTGAGTCTCTCGATGTACTTCTCGGTCAGGTCCACTATGTCTATGTTCCAGGGATCGACCTTGCCCATCTGAACGAGCTGGAGGAGAATGTCGACGGGCGTTATCTCCTCCTCGCGACGCGATTCCATAGTTCTCACCCGCTCAAATGTCCGAACATCTCAGCATGCTCGGCCTCGCTCCTCTTCCTTGCCTCTTCAAGTATCTTCATGGCCTTCTCAAGGCTGAGCGCCACAACTCTTGACACGCCGTTCCTCATGCTGACGCCGATTATCTTGTCCGCGTTGGCCATCATGACGTCCCTGAGGGTTATCACGATGAACTGGCTGTTCTGCGATGCTTCTTTGATGAGGTCTGCGACGCGCTTGACGTTGGCATCGTCGAGGTGGGCATCGATCTCGTCGAAGAGGTAGAACGGCGCCGGCTTGTAGCGCTGTATCGCGAAGACGAAGGCGAGTGCGGTTAGTGCCTTCTCACCGCCGCTCATGGCCTCTATGCGCTTGACGTCTTTTCCAGCAGGCTTGGCCTCTATCTCAAGACCGCCCGCGAAGGGGTCGTCCGGGTTCTCAAGGATGAGCCTGGCGCTCCCTCCAGGGGAGAGCTTCGCGAAGAGCTCCGAGAAGTTCCTGGCTATCTCGCTGAGGGTCTGCATAAAGACGTTCCTCTTCTGCCCCTCTATCTCCTCGATGAACTCCTCTATGCTCTCCTTCTCAGCCAGAACCTGCTCGCGCTTGCTCTTCAGCTCAAGGTATCTCCTCTCAACGACCTCGAAGTCCTCTATGGCCTTCATGTTGACGGGCTCAAGGGAGCGTATCTCCTCCTCCATCTTCTCTATCTGCTCCCTCAAAGCCTCAAGCTCCAGCGGGACTTCCTTGATGCTCCTTATGAGCTTGGTGTCGTGGTGCTTCAGCTCGTCCTGCTTCTCCTTCAGCGTTGCCTCGTACTGGGCGAGCTTTATCTTGAGTGTGTTGGCCTCGATGCGCAGCTCCTGGAGCTTGGAGTTGAGCTCGTCCTTCTCCGAGCGGAGGTCTATTATCTCGTTCTTGACTTTCTCGCGTCTCTCGCGGAGCTCCTTGAGCTCGTCCTTGACGCTCTCCTCAGCCTTCCTGAGCTCCTCAAGTTCCTTCTCGAACTCCTTTATCGCGTTCTCGTTCTCGGCGATGTTGGCCTTGAGGGCGTTTATCCTGTTCACGAGCCCCTCTATCTCCTCCTCGAGGTCGGCCTTCCTCGGGAGGAGCTCCTCGTTTATCCTTATCTCAAGGTTCTCAAGCTTACTTTCCACCTTGCTCAGCTCTTCCCTCAGCTTGCTTATCTCGTGCTCCACTTCCCTGATCTTCTGGTTCAGCTCCCTCGCCTCGGGGTTCTCAAGGGCCCTTTTGAGCTTCTCCCTCTTCTTCTCAAGCCGCTCTATCCTTCCGCGGAGCTTTGCCATGTCGCCCTTAGTTCCGTGAATCCTCTTCTCAAGAACCTCGATGAGCCTCTCGCTCTCCTCGATACCCTCCTTGAGGGCCTTATCTTCAGCAAGAAGACGCTCCATCTCCCTCTGGACGACCTGAAGGTCCTTGCTCAGGTCGCTCTTTCTCATGCGGAGCTCAAAGAGCTCGTTCTGGAGGCCCTTAACCTCGATCTTGAGCGCGTTAATTGAGGATTCCAAAGCTTCTTTCTCACGTTCGAGCCTCTCGGCCCTCTTCCTTATCTCGTCGACGTTTACCCCGAGCTTGCCCCTCGGCCTGTAGTGGCCGCCGGTTATCGCCCCGCTCCTCTCAAGGAGCTCGCCGCCCAGGGTCACCATACGAACCTTTCCGATTCCTACTGCTCTTGCCTCACCCATGTCGCTCACGATGAGCGTGTCCCCAAGGGCATACGCTACCGCGTTTTTGAAGCGCGGGTCGTACTGAACGACGTCCATCGCAGGGATGCCGAGCGAAGGCCTCTCGCGCATAGAACGGGGCTTTATCTTGTTGAGCGGGAGGAAGGTCAGCCTTCCGAGCTTTTTCTCCTTGAGGAGCTTGATGGCCTTCTCGGCGACCTTATCGTCCTCGACCACAACGTTGTCGTAGTTCCCACCGAGGGCGACCTCCACAGCCAGAGCATAGTCCTTGTCCTCAACGCTTATCAGCTCTCCAAGCGAGCCGTAGAGGCCGGGAATGTTCTGGTTCTTGAGGAACTCTATGGCCCGGTTGCCCCTCACCTCACGCTGGGCCTCGGCTTTGATGAGCTCTTCCCTCGCTTTAGAAAGCTCCCCTTCGACCTTTCTGAGGGCTTTGGTCTTTTCCTCAAGCTCCTTTTCCGCCTTCCTAAGCCTCGCCTCCGCCTTCGACATCTTTCCGTCTATCTCCCCGAGCTCGGAACGCTTGGCCTCAAGGGATTTCTTTGCCTCCTCGATTTTGGACTTGAGTGCCGTTCTCTTAGCGCTGTCCTGTGCAATCTTGGTCTTAAGGCGCTCTATCTCTTCCTCGAACTTCCTGATGTCGCTCTCCTTCATGTAGAGCTCCCTCTTGGCCTCCTCAAGTTCGTCAACGACCTTGTCGAAGTCCTGTTTGGCTATCGCAAAGTCCCTGTCTATCTCTCCGAGCTTGATGACCAGCTCGTTTTTGACGACCTCTTTCTCCTTTATCTCCGCCTTGAGCTTCTCGCGCCTCTTCGTCCAGCGCTGAATGGCATTCCTGCTCTTCTCTATTTCCTCGGATACCTTCTTCAGCTCCTCCTTTGTCTTGGCGAGCCTGTGCTGACTGTCCTCTATCTCCTTCTGGGCCAGCTCGATGTTCTTCCTCGCCATCTCGATCTTCGACTGAACCTCGCTGATCTTCCGGGTAACCTCAAGGATGCCGTCCTCGCTCTTATCTTCAAGCTCCTTCTCGATGGCGTTCAGCTCCTTCTCTTTGGCGACTATCTCCTTGGCTATGTCCTTGAGGCGCTCCTCTATGGCAGCTATCTCTGCCTCTATCTCCTTGTCGCGGAGATTGTTCTCTTCAATCAGGGACTTCAGCTTCCGTATCTCACCAAGGAGAAGCGTAACCTTCGCCTTCTCGACACGGTCTTTGAGGTCGAGGTAGCGGAGGGCATCGTTGCGCTCCTTTTCAAGCTTGTCGAGCTGGGATTTGACTTCCCTGATGAGCAGGTCAACGCGAGCGAGGTTTTCTTCGGCCTGCTTCAGCTCCTTCAGGGCCTTCTCCTTCTTTGCATCGTACTCCGCTATTCCTGATATCTCGTCTATGAGCATCCTCCTCTCGGTCGGGCTCATCTTGATGAACTTGGTTATATCCCCCTGGAGAACGAGGTTGTATCCTTCGGGCGAAATCATCGCGGCGCTGAGGACGTCGAGTATGTCGCTCCTGCTTGTTCTCTTGCCGTTGAGCCAGTAGGTGCTCCTCCCGTCGGGATAAACGCGGCGCTTTATCACGACCTCATCCTCATCGATTGGAAAGCCCCTGTCCTCGTTGTTGAAGTACATCGCCACCTCGGCGTACTTTGCCGGCGCCTCTGTTTTTGTGCCCGCGAATATAAGGTCGCTTATCCTGGTGGCACGCATGGCCTTGGCAGACAGTCCACCGAGAACGAAGAGAACGGCGTCACCGATGTTGCTCTTTCCAGAACCGTTGGCACCAACGATCGCTGTAAACCCCTTAGAAAGAGGGACGACTACCTTCCGGTTACCGTAGGATTTGAAGCCTTTCATTTCAATCTTCTCGATGTACGGCATGCCCTACACCTAAATTGGAGAATGATGGGATAGGTTATATAACTTTACCTGCGGTGGCTTACTCGACTATTCTACGCAGGATGTTGAGCACCTTGGTGTCTATGCCGTCACTCACGGTAACGTAGAAGTTAGAGTTCTTCATGACAGCCATGTCCCGTATCTTGCTAACGAAGCGGAGCGTGGGTTCAACACCGTTCTCTATCATCAGGTATTCAACCGCATCCAGAACAACGTCAGATCTGTTGTTCCCCAGGCGATCCCACACAATCTGCTCAATCACGTGAAGCCTGGACGGATGGACTGCCTTTGGATGGGAGACTTTAGTGACCCACACCTGGTAGACGTTGGGGGCTTTGACCTCAAAGGGTGGTCTTCGGGTTATCAGAATCTTTCCCCGCTGAGGATTTTTGGCGAGGACATCGTCGAGACGGCGGTAATCAATAACCCGTGAGCCTCTCCTCCGGGGCCGCCCCCTAAACATCATACGTCATCACTTCTCACACATTACTTGATCGACAGGGTCATGACATTACAGCCGCAGTAAGTTTGTTAATGTTCTTATAAACGTTACTGTGTGCGACTAAATTCACTAATACCCGGACCATCGAGTTAAAGAGAAAATGGGACTATGCACCTAAAATGGAGATTTTCAGACACTACCCTTCCCTTTCGCAGAGTTCGAGAAGCACACCCGTTACCGCCTTCGGGTGGACGAAGGCTATCCTCGCACCCCCGGCACCGGTGCGGGGCTTCTCATCGATGAGCCTGTAACCTTTCTCCTTGAGCTTCTCAAGGTGCTCTTCGATGTTGTCCACGCCGAGGGCTATGTGGTGTATGCCCTCCCCGCGCTTGGCTATGAACTTGGCTATCGGCGAGTCCTCGGAGGTTCCTTCAAGGAGCTCTATCCTGCTCTCGCCGACGTGGATTATCGCGGTCCTAACCTTCTGGTCGGGCACCTCTTCGATCTCCTCGACCTTTAGGCCGAGACCCTCCCAGACCTTGATGGCCTCGTCGAGGTTCCTAACGGCTATACCAACGTGGTCTATCTTCTTTATCATACCTTCACCCCCAGGGCTTTTTCAAGTACAAGATCCGCGGCAGAGTAAGGGTCAACCTCCCTCCTCACGACCTTTTCTATCAGGGCCGCCACCTCCCCCTCATCAAGCCTCTCGCTTATGGCCTTGGCTATTCTGCCCGAAACTATCGTCTTGACCTCCTCCTCGGCACGGAACTTCCTCTTCCTCTCTATCTCGCCGCTCTGAACAAGGAACCCATGGTGTTCTTTTATAGCTGACCAGAGCTCCCGGATTCCCTTCATCGTTGTCGCCACCGTCTCAACTATAGGCGGCCTCCAGCCTCTCTTTTCCCAACGCTCCTTCTCAAGGTCGAGCATGAGGTTGAGCTCGAAGTAGGTCGCATCCGCTCCTTCCTTGTCGGCCTTGTTGATGACAAACACGTCCGCTATCTCCATAAGGCCGGCCTTTATCGCCTGCACATCATCCCCCAGGCCGGGCACGGTTACGAGAACCACGGTATCGGCAGTCTTGACGATGTCAATCTCGATCTGGCCAACACCGACCGTTTCGACGAAGATCACGTCACAGCCGTAGGCATCGAGAACCTTTATGGCATCGTTGGTGGCCTTGGCGAGTCCACCGAGGGAACCCCTGGTTGCCATGCTCCTAATGAAAACTCCTGGGTCGGTGGAGTGCCTCTGCATCCTTATCCTGTCGCCGAGGAGGGCACCGCCGGTGAAGGGGGAGGTGGGGTCTATGGCTATGACGCCTACGACCTTCCCCTCCTCCCTGGCAACCCTGATGAGCTTGTCAAGAAGGGTCGATTTTCCGGCCCCCGGCGGCCCGGTTATGCCGACGATGTATGCGTTCCCCGTGTGGGGATGTATTTTCCGTATTATCTCCCTTGCCTTGTCCTCATCGTTCTCGACGAGGGTTATGAGCCTCGCCGTCGCGCGCCTGTCCCCCTGGAGCATGCGTTCTATAAGGTCGTCTATCATCGCCACCACTCGGACAAATTATCCAGAAAGAAATTATAAAGGTTGGGCTATCCCGACCTGAACTTCTTGAGCTTCGTGACGTTCTCATCGATGAAGCTTATTATGTCGCCGATCGGACTTCCCGGGCCGAAGACCTTGGCAACGCCGGTCTTCTCAAGCTGTTCGGCGTCGTCGGGCGGTATTATTCCACCGGCAATAACGAGAACGTCTTCGTTGGGCTTTATACCGCGCTCCTCAAGAAGCCTCAGAATCTTGGGAATCAGAACCATGTGCGCACCGGAGAGGATGCTTATCCCAAGGACGTCAACGTCCTCCTGGATGACGCTCTCCACTATCTGCTCCGGAGTCTGTCTTATGCCCGTGTATATGACCTCAAAACCAGCGTCACGCAAAGCCCTCGCAACGACCTTGGCTCCCCTGTCGTGACCGTCAAGTCCGGGTTTTGCAACGAGAACCCTAACCTTGGAGCGCTCGACCATTTCCACCACCGGCTGAGTTTCTCTTTTGACGTATTTAAAGGTTGTCAAAACTCAAGGTTGGGCTTTACGTTGGATATTTTGTCCAGAAGGCTTTTTAATGCCCTTTCCCGAATCCACAGCATGCTCGAATTCCCACACGACATACACACCCACACCGTCTACTCGGACGGTATCGGGGGGATAGCCGAGAACATAGCAGCTGCCGAAGAGAAGGGACTTAGACTGCTTGGCATAACCGACCACAGCCACTACCTCTCGGAGAGAACCCTCGGCAGGTACGTTAGGGAGATAAAGCGGTGGGGAGGGGAGACGGATATAACGGTGCTGGCAGGGGTTGAGGGCAACATAACATCCGGAGGAGTCGATGTTCCGGACGTCATGGCGAAAAAGCTCGACTACGTGATAGCCAGCGTCCACGAGTGGCTGGAGAGCCCGAGCCAGTACATCGGGCTTGTGAAGCTGGCCCTTCTCGATGAGAACGTGACGGTCATAGGGCACTTCGGTGCAAACTTTCCCCACATAGGGTATCCATCAATGGAGGAGCTGGAGGAGGTTCTCGATCTGGCAGAGGCCAACGGAAAGGCCTTCGAGATAAGCTCCCGCTACCGTGTTCCCGACACTGACTTCATAAGGGAGTGCATAAAGCGCGGCGTAAAGCTGGCCTTCGCGAGCGATGCCCACAGGCCAAGGGGCGTTGGGAGCGTCTCCTGGAGCGAGAGGGTTTTCAAGAAGGCGGGAGGAAAAAAGGAAGACCTGCTGTTCGGGGAGTTATTGTAAGTTTGCTTTCAATTCTCCTAGAGTCTTATTGCGGGGGGACGTTCCGTCCCCCACCCCCTCGAACTTAAACGCATGAAACACCTAGGAATTCCCCTAGAGTCTTATTGCAACTCACCTAGGTTTTCGCCCCAGCCCATGCTACTAAGGCACTTTCAATTCTCCTAGAGTCTTATTGCAACAACTATCCTGCTGAGGACTATACAGACCACCCAAAGCCTTTCAATTCTCCTAGAGTCTTATTGCAACGCGACGATTAGACGGCTCATGATTTCAACATTCGCCGCTTTCAATTCTCCTAGAGTCTTATTGCAACATGGAAAAGAATACACAAAGCTTGTGTTTGGTGAAGGCTTTCAATTCTCCTAGAGTCTTATTGCAACATGGCTGGCGGAGAAAGTGTCGAGCTTGTTAGTGTTTCTTTCAATTCTCCTAGAGTCTTATTGCAACCACTTTTACAGCGAAGAGCTTTCGCCAGCCGATCTAACTTTCAATTCTCCTAGAGTCTTATTGCAACCCGAAGGGCAGGGATGCTCTTCTTATCGCCAAGGTCTCTTTCAATTCTCCTAGAGTCTTATTGCAACAAGCTTGAGAAAATCGAAGAAGCGATAGAAGAGCTACACTTTCAATTCTCCTAGAGTCTTATTGCAACCCTTTCTCCTAACCTTAGTCTTTCTCCTCCTGACCATCTTTCAATTCTCCTAGAGTCTTATTGCAACTTTTCTCTGCCATTATCTGGAGTTGTTTTTTAACCTCTTTCAATTCTCCTAGAGTCTTATTGCAACCTGTCGAGGAAGTAGGCGATTTTAACCTCGTTCGGAACTTTCAATTCTCCTAGAGTCTTATTGCAACTCGAGCAACACGTCATACCTGCCGTTAAGTATCTCCTTATCTTTCAATTCTCCTAGAGTCTTATTGCAACCAGCCGCTGTTCCTCGTTCATTCTCTCCCAGCCGACTTTCAATTCTCCTAGAGTCTTATTGCAACAGTTCAGTCACTGAACAGGGGCTAAATCCAGTAGAACTTTCAATTCTCCTAGAGTCTTATTGCAACCAGAGACACGGAGAAGGACTTTAATGGCGCTCATCACTTTCAATTCTCCTAGAGTCTTATTGCAACAAATTTGCTATGGGTGTTTTATTGAAGCTGAAAGTTAACTTTCAATTCTCCTAGAGTCTTATTGCAACGTAAACTACCTTATATAGCCTTCCCAGAACCGCCACCAGCTTTCAATTCTCCTAGAGTCTTATTGCAACTCGAGGAGCTGAACGGCAAAATAGACGTGACGCTGTCTTTCAATTCTCCTAGAGTCTTATTGCAACCCACATCAAGGAGGGAACCGCACCGGGGACACCTAAACTTTCAATTCTCCTAGAGTCTTATTGCAACTGTGGAGGGCTTCTATAACGTCGCCCTTGATTTTGTCTTTCAATTCTCCTAGAGTCTTATTGCAACACTGAAAAAGGTAGATGGAAAAGGCTTTTTGTAATTACCTTTCAATTCTCCTAGAGTCTTATTGCAACCCTCCGTTAGCGCACTTCTCCTTAAAAAGTTTTCGGCTTTCAATTCTCCTAGAGTCTTATTGCAACAGTGTTAGCATCAGCACCGAGGACGTGGGGAGGTTCCTTTCAATTCTCCTAGAGTCTTATTGCAACGAGCGAGGTTTGCGCTCTGGTTTCCAGTGTTTGTCTTCTTTCAATTCTCCTAGAGTCTTATTGCAACCTCAACACCGCTACAGCTCCAGTGACGTGGGACATAACTTTCAATTCTCCTAGAGTCTTATTGCAACAGGCTGGAATTTCCTCCCATTTGCCCAATAAGCCTCTAAAACACCCCCAATATTTAAGCCTTTCTGGAAACCGATAGAAAAGGGACTCTCATAATGCCTGAAACGGTGAGGCCAGAGAGCTCGGAAGGGTTAAATGGGAGTCCAAGAGACTGCAAACGTTCAGTGAACAGAAAAGTCCATGTGATTTCCCGAGCACCGTGATACGTCCAAACGCCGAAAACGGCGATATTAATATTTTAAAATCCAAAATATCCAGTTTTGACAAGTTGCCGGCGTTTTCGAGCCCTGCTCCTCCCCTGTCATGATTCTCGAAGAAATTTCGTTACAATCAATGCTTAAAATAGCGACAATAAGTTATACCCTCGGAACCATAAAAAGTGATTTCCCGAGAGGCTCACCTGCGGAGTTTTAGAAATTGCTCCCTCTGAGGAGAGATATCCGAAAAATAAATTCTCTCAGCGTGATAGAACGTCAAATCCAAGCTCCCTCAGCCTCCAGACTATCTCCAGCGGGAAGCCGACGACGTTGTAGTAGTCACCCCTGATCCACTCGACGAACAGGCCGGCCTTCCCCTGTATGCCGTAAGCTCCGGCCTTGTCCATCGGCTCACCGGTTCTGACGTATGCCCATATCAACTCATCGTCCAGCTCGCGAAACTTGACTTCAGTGACTACCGCCCCAGATATTTCTTTACCCTCGTGGACTATGCAGTAGCCAGTTATAACCATGTGAACCCCTCCGCTCAGTGTTTTCAGCATCTCGTAAGCTTCTTCTTCGCTTCTCGGCTTCCCAAGGATTCTACCGTCTATGCTGACCACCGTATCGGCGCCGATGACGGTTCCGCCCACACGTTCGTAAACTTCCCATGCCTTCCTCCTGGCGAGTTCCAGGGCGTATTCTGTGGGATCCTCCAGGTTACACTCCTCACTCGCCCTGCTCGGAATAACCTCGAACCGGTCTATGAACCGGGCGAGTATCTCCCGCCTCCTCGGTGAGGCAGAGGCCAGAACCAGCATGGTCTCTCCTCCGGAAAAGGGTTAAAAAATCTTGCGAGAACCTAATCCGGCGATGAAGACAATTTCGCTAGCTGATGCGTGATGAGTACCCTCGCAGCTGAGCCGTTATGTGGGCCTTTTGAATCCAGTCCACTTTTCGATGCTTGAAACGAGTAGGTAAACGAAGGCCAGTACCCAGAGGGAACTTCCCACCAGTAGGGCGTCTGAGCCAACAAAAAACACCGACAGATATGCAAATAGCCCTCCAATTGCCAGAGTCCAGAAAACCCTATTTTTCCATATCCTCACCATCGTTCTCTCCCCCATCGGACTCACCCAGGATGAACTCCAGTTCAAGGATTCTGTCTTCCAGACGCTCCAGCTCCCTCCAGATGGCGAGAAGCAGAAAGGCCAGAACAACGAAGGAGATACCAAGGTAGAAACCCACATCCCTCCTATGTTCTGGCTGTGCGTACATAAGCAGGGAGAGGGATACGAGAAGTGCAAAAAGCGCCGAAAGGTCCCTAACGAGCTTCATCTCACCCCGCCTCCTCAAGCTCCTTCTTGAGCCTCTTTATTTCGCGGTTCAAAGTCGATATCTCTGATCTTAAGGTGCCTATCTCGTTCGCCACCCCGATTAAGGCCCAGCCGACCAGGGCAAAGAGCAGAGCCACCATGATGGCAAAGAACCAGCCTCCCGGAGATATTAGGAGGAATATCGAGAGAACGACTACCACAAAGCCCCTGGTGGAGACGTCAACCATCGGCGGTGCCCCCAGAGGCTTTGAGAGACTCTATCTCCCGCCTCAGGAAATCGAGCTTCTCGTTGAACTCCCTCCGCATCTCGCCCATCTTCCAGACTACGAGTCCCATCACAAGGAGCACCGGCCCAAGAATCAATCCAGCTCCCCCTGCGGTGAGCAGTATCACCAGGGCGACGCCCGTCAGTATGGCCCCTATAGCCTCAAGGATGTCGTACTCACCCCCCATCTTTCGTGTCCCCCCGTTCGTCCCGGAGCGCCTTTAGCTCCTCCCTAATGCTTCTGACCTCACTGCTGAGCTCCCACATCTTGACGATGAGAACGACAAGCAGAGCCAGGGGCAATAGCCCAAGGAAGAGCACCATCAGGCTTGGGCCCCCTGGGATAAAGGGCATGAATATCAGGAGTATAAAGAATATCGCCCCGAGGATTGCCAGTACGTCGGCGGCTCCCACTAGTTACCACCATAGAAAAGAAGAAGGCAAACTATAAAAAGTTTTCTCAGGCGGTCGCCCAGATTGGAATGCCAGCATCGAGGAGCCTTTTCAGCTCCTTCCCTATCGGCGTGCTCTTGCTGACCTTCACGAGCCCTTTCTTGCTCGGCGTTGCCGTAAAGACGTACTGCTCGCCACCGTAGAACTTGAGGGGCCTCTTTGCATAGTCCGGGGAAACGCGGAGGACAATCGTTTTCTTCTTCTCCTCGACCTCAACCGGTATCTTCTCCTTGGGCCTCTCGGCTTCCCTCTCGGTGAAGCTCTTGACGTCGATGCTTATACCTATCCTCTTCTCCAGCTCCGTAATCCTCTTCCCCTTCTTGCCGATTATCGCCGGGATGTCGAACTCGTCGGCGTATATTATCGCCTTGTGCGGGCTGACTATCTCGACTTCGGTGTAAACGTCAGGAAGGAACTTCTTTATCTCCTGCTTGAGCCTCTTCTCGGCGAGCTTCAAAGCGGGAGCCTTCTCCTCCTTCTTCACCGGGACGACACTTATCTCCTCGCCGTAGGTGTAAATCTCGTACTCCAGCTCGCCCGTCTCGAAATCGCGAACCTCTATCACCGGCCTCGCTAAATCTTCCTCCCTCATGCCGCTCGGCACCTTGACGAGGTACTCCAGCGTCAGGACCTTGGCGACCCTTCCGGCCTTGATGAAGATGACGGTATCGACTATCTGTGGTATCATTCCGAGCTCCACCCTTCCGATGAAGCGCTGGACTGCATCTATCGGCTTCGTTGCGTGCACAACTCCTACCATACCCACTCCCGCCAGGCGGAGGTCAGCGTATATCTTAAAGTCGCTCGTCTTCCTCATCTCGTCGAATATCGTGTAGTCCGGCCTCACCAGGAGGAGTATATCGCCGGTCTTCTCCATCCTGCCGTTTAGGGCTGTGTATTGCGTTATTTCCTCCCCAACCTGGAGGTCGCGCGGCTTTTCCATCGTCTTGACTATCCTTCCCATGCCCGCGTACCACTCGGCGAGGGCCTGGGCGAAGGTCGTCTTTCCTTCACCCGGCGCTCCGGCGATGAGTATCCCCTCCGCCTTCTCCTTGAGGCGCTCCATGAGCTTCTCGCTCAGTTCGTAGTCCTCAATGCTGAGCTTCTTGACAGGCCTGACGGCGGTTATCTCTATCCTGTCCGCGAAGGGCGGTTTGGCTATGACTATACGGTAGTTCCTGAGCTGAACGACAGTCGCCCCGGGCTCGTCGAGCTCTATGAAGCTCTCTGGATCGCGCTTTGCCCTCTCAACTATGTCGTCCGCTATCTCCTCCAGCTCCTCATCCGTGAGGATTTCGTCCCTGACCGGGACGAGCCTCCACTCTCCAGGTCTTCCCTTCTTTGCGAGGGGCCTCAGTCCGGCCTTCAGATGGACGCTCATCGTGGTCTCGTCGAAAAAGTCCTCCAGGCGGTGCCTGACATCCTTTCTGGCAGTTAAATATATCACGTCTATGCCCTTTGCTATCGCTATATCGCGCTGCACCTGGTCGCCGGTTATCAGAGTAGCCCCAAGTTCTTTGGCTATCTCCCGGACCATGCTGTCTATCTCCCCGGACTTGGCCCTTTTTATCTGCCAGAGCTCGGGCCTCTCCCCGTGGAACTCCAGGAGGATCCTGCCCTCGTTGGCCATTTCTCTAAGCTTCTTGAGTTCCTCAAGTCCAACATGGCCTATCGCCTTTCCCTCGTTGGCCTGGTGCTCTATCTCGGCTATGACCGCCTCAGGTATGATGACCTTAACATCACCATCGATACCCGCGAGGAACTGTGTAAGCCTACCGTCAACGATTACGCTCGTATCGGCAACAAACGTCCTCATTTCTCTCACCTCAGAAGATTCAAACTCTCCGTCCTCCACAATACTTCAAAGAGGTGCTATAACTAAAGGTTCATAAAGGTTTAGCCGAAAAGTAGATGGGTGGGACAATGGGCAGGCTGATCTCCATTGCAAGCGGCAAGGGGGGCACGGGAAAGACAACGACGACTGCCAACCTTTCAATCGCGCTGGGCAAAATGGGCTACCGGGTCTGTGCAGTGGACGCAGACCTCACAATGGCAAACCTCAGCCTCGTCATGGGGATAGACGACGCATACACGACCCTCCACGATGTTCTCGCCGGGAGGGCTACAATAAGCGATGCGATATACGCCACCGCCTATGAGAACGTTCACCTCGTTCCGGCATCGATAGACTGGGAGCACGTGATAAGGGCAGACCCCAGAAAGCTTCCCGAGACAATAAAGAAGCTGAAGGATAAGTTCGATTTTGTTGTGATAGACTCCCCCGCGGGGCTTCAGATGGACGCAATGAACGCAATGCTGAGCGGGGAAGAGGTTCTCCTCGTTACAAACCCTGAAATCTCGTGCGTCACTGACACTATGAAGGTTGGAATGGTTCTGAGAAGGGCGGGTCTGGCAATTCTGGGTTTCGTTCTCAACCGTTCGGGAAGGAGCGAGGCGGAAATCCCACCGGAGGTGGCTGAAGAGGTCATGGAAATACCTCTCCTCGCCGTTATCCCCGAAGACCCTGCCGTCAGGGAGGCCACCCTCGAAGGTGTCCCCGTAGTGGAGTATAAACCTGAATCGGAAGGTGCGAAGGCATTCATGGAGCTGGCGGAAAGGATCTCCAGAATATCCGGCCTCAAGGCCAGGGTGATGAGATGATAGTAACCTTCGTAGGAACTGCAGGGAGCGGAAAGACCACCCTAACAGCCTCGTTCGGAAGATACCTTGAGGAAAACGGCTACTCAGTTTCGTATGTCAACCTCGATACGGGAGTGAAGAGACTTCCCTACGAGCCCGATGTCGACGTCAGGCAGGATGTAACCGCCTGGGACATAATGGAGGAAGGCTACGGCCCCAACGGAGCAATAGTGGAAAGCTACGACCGGCTTCTCCCGAGGGTCTCCAACTACGTCTCCACGATTCTGGAGGCAGAGAGGGGAAGCGATTACGTTCTCCTCGATACCCCCGGCCAGATGGAGACTTTTCTCTTCCACGAGTTCGGTGTCAGGCTGATGGAAAACCTTCCGGAACCGTTAACGGTCTACCTCTTCAGCCCGGATATACTGAGGAAACCCGCTGATTTCTGCTTCGTTCGCTTCTTTGGCCTGATGATAGAACTGCGCCTTGGAACAACAACCGTTCCGGCCATGAGCAAGATCGACACCGTGGAGAGGCTTGAGGACTATCGGAGATACCTCGACGACATGGAGTATCTGAACGCCAGGCTCAAGCTGGAGCCCTCGATGCAGGGACTCCTGGCGTACAGGATGTGCTCGGCCCTTCCGGAGCTGGCACCTCCTACAAGGGTTCTCTATATCTCCGCCAAGACTGGAGAGGGTTTTGACGACCTTGAGACCCTTGCCTACGAGCACCACTGCACCTGCGGCGACCTGACATAGTTCAATCTCCCCCCGCAGTTTCTGGGCAGGCTTTCAGTTTAGGGGGAGCGTTATGAAAACGCTTTCAAGGGATAATGAAGAAGCCTTTTGGTGTCGTACCCCCAAGTCCCCACGGTGGGAGCATGTGTCTGATAGCTGGAGGAATCGGTGAGAGTTTGAAGGACAGGTTCATGAGGATGATAATATCCGGAAAGCACCGGGGAGAGGACTCCCTCGGCGTCTGGACCGATGAGGGCGTTTTCAAATCCGGTGACTTTTCACACCTTTCCGAGATTCCCGGGGGAAAAATAGGCCTTCTCCAGTGCAGGCTGGCGATGACGGGTTCTTCCAGCTACACCCAGCCATTCTACAACGACCTGGCCCTCGTCCACAACGGGGAGATATACAACCATGGACACCTGAGGGCCTACCTCGAAGGAAAGGGCGTCTCCTTTGAGACCGACGTTGACAGCGAGGTAATCCTAAGGCTCATTGAGCACCTCCTTGAGGGCGGGCTGGACGTATGGGGGGCCGTCAGGAAAGCTATGACGATGCTTGAGGGTGACTACGCGGTGGCCTTCAGCGATGGGGAGAGGATATATCTCTTCCGGGATCCAATCGGTGTTAGGCCTCTCTACTACTCGCCGAGCGGCTTCTTTGCCTCGGAAAAGAAAGTCCTGTGGGCAATAGGCGAAGAGGCAATACCAGTAAGGCCGGGCGAACTTGTGGTAATATCCCATAGAGGTGCCGAGGGAAGGAGGCTCTTCACGATCACAGAACTCAGGAGAGACCTGACACCGGAGAGGGCAAAGCGCGCGCTTATGAACGTCCTGGAGCACGCGGTCAGGGTCAGGACCGGGAAAAGGACAGGTATTCTGTTCTCTGGCGGACTGGACAGTTCGCTTATAGCCCTGCTGGCGTCCCACCACTCCGACGTTATTCTGTATACCTCGGGCGCAGAGAGCAGTCCCGACCTTGAATGGGCGCGAAAGGCCAGCGAACTCCTCGGGCTCCCCCTTAAGGAGTACGTCTTTGACATAGACGACGTTCGCGATGCCGTTCCAAGGGTCGTCTTCGCCATCGAGGAACCGAATCCAATGAACCTCGCGATAGGAGTTCCCCTTTATTTCTCAACTAGGCTGGCGAGCAAAGACGGATGCAGGCTTCTTCTAAGCGGACAGGGGGCCGATGAGCTCTTCGGGGGCTATGCCAAGTACCTCCGAAACCCCACGCTGATGGAGAACGACCTCCTTGAGCTGGGGGAGAAAAACCTCGCAAGGGACGACAAGATAGCCATGATCAACTCGGTCGAGGGGCGCGTGCCGTTCCTTGACCTGGCCGTTGTGTCCGTTGCGCTGGGAACACCAGTGGGGTTGAAAATCGAAAACGGCACCAGAAAGGCCATTCTGCGGAAGGTGGCGCTTGAACTAGGCCTGCCAAAGGAGATAGCGGAACGTGAAAAGAAAGCTGCCCAGTACGGGAGCCACGCCCAGAAGCTCCTCGAAAAGCTGGCGAAAGGTGAAGGGCTCACCCTGAGCGAGTACGCCCAAAGAGCCTTTAACGAGGTCTTTAAACGTGGGTAAACGATTTTGAACGTCCGTTAATCCTCCCGGCAGGAGGAGGACTTTTCTGCCCTTCCCCTTCCCCCCAAACCAAACGGGGGCAAACGATTGCGTGAAAAATGCTTAAATAAGGCTTTTCCCAAGGTAGAAGCAGGTGAAAAGGCGTGAGATGGAGAAGAGGGCTCGTAATCCTCATCGGTTTCATGTTCATGCTCGGCGGGGTTCCCCTCGGACACGCGGGTGCAGGGGACCTGAGGCTGGTCATCCTCGTGAGCGACAATGAAGCCGATGCCGCCATAGCCCAGAACATTGCAAACCTCCTCGGTGCCCAGCTGATAGTGAGCCCATGGGGCACGTACGATCCCGCGGCGAGCGCCGAGATACTCAGCATTGACCCGGACAGGGTCATAATAATCGGCGGCCCGGTTGCCGTTCCCGAGGAGTACACTAAGGACCTGGAGGAATTTGGAATCCCCTATGAACGCTGGTACGGTGAGACCAGATACGAGACGAACCTCGTGGTGATAGGGTCGCTCAAAGACGAGTTCCCTGACGTTTTTGATGGGATAAAAACCGTGGTCATAGCCAACGGCCGCGATGCCCTGGCGATAGAGGGCTACCTTGAGACCATGAAGCTGAGGCCTTACGAGTTCAAGGGGAAGCCGATACTGATTCTCACGGATGAAGGGAGGGAGAACATAACGATAGCGGCACTGGGACAGTTCAGCGGTATAACCGAGGTCAAGTACTCCATTACATATTCCGGAAGGGGGAAGCCGATGTTTCCCCTGAACAGGGAAAAACTTGATGAATGGATGAAATCCCACTTCGCAGGCTACGAGGAAGGGAGCCTTGCCCAGTCCCCCACGAGGGACGAGGTTTATTCACTTCTCATCAACGTCCAGAACAAAACCGGCCGCGCTGAAGGGCTCCTTGATGGGCTCCAGATACCGGCCGCAAGGAAGAAGCTCGAAGGGGCAAAGAGTGCCCTGAACGCTGCATGGGATGCCTACAACTCGGGTGAATACTCCAGAGCGTACCAGCTCGCCATGATAGCCAGCTTCAATGCGGACTTTGTCATATCCCGCGCATACAGCGAGATGAGGACCGTATACCAGGGATCTGTGAGGATGCAGTTAGAGCTTGAGATACACCAGCTGGAGGTCATGGTTAGGATACTCAAACGGAAGGGCTATGATGTGGGCGAGCTGGAGTCCCTCATAGCCCAGGCCAAGGAGGCGCTCAGCAGGGGAGACTACTCCGTCCTCCTCAACGACCTGATACCCAGGATCAGGAGCGAGATGGCGACGCTGGCGACCAAGAAGAGCATGCCGGGCCAACCCGGTATCCCCGGAGGAAGGGGCGGAGGGAGACCATAATCCTTTTTAACGCCTCCTCTCCATTTTCTCCGGTCAAAATGAGGATTCTGATGGTAGGACACTACCCACCGCACGGCGGAGGCGTTGCCAACCACCTGGACAGCCTTGTGCGGGAGCTGAGAAAGAGGCATGAGGTTCACGTCCTCACCTACGGGCCCATTGAGCCGAGGGGCTTTGAATCCAGATTTGTCCACTACGTCACGGTTCCACCGGTTTATGGAATCAGGGGGACGAGCTTCGCCCTGCTTGGGGCAAGGGAGATATCCAGACTCCACAGAAAATTCGGCTTTGACCTGATCCATGCTCACTTCATTGGGACGACGAGTTTTGCAGGGGTTCTCGCAAAGGAAAAAACCGGGCTCCCTCTCATTGTGACGGCCCACGGAAGCGACCTGGAGCACACGGCAACGTTAGCCCTCGGCAGGTTCTACGTGAAGAGAACACTGAACAGCGCTGACGCGATTATAGCCGTCAGCCACTGGCTCGCCAAGAAGGCGGCATCCCTCGGAGCGGATAGGGTGAGGGTCATACCCAACGGTGTCAAACCGCTAAGAGAAACCGGTGGAAGGAGGGATTACATCACGTACATAGGCGCTCTCAGGGACTACAAGAGCCCTGAAACGTTCATAGAGCTGGCCCGCCTTCTACCGGAGGAGAGGTTCCTTATGGTCGGTGACGGCCCCCTGAGAGAAAAGCTTCAGGCAGTAGCCCCCAAGAATGTTGAGTTCACAGGCTACCGGCACGACGTGGACACCATACTGTCCCGGAGCAAGCTGCTGGTTCTTCCTTCCAAGCGGGAAGGCTTTGGGCTCGTTGTGCTTGAGGCCAACAGCCTCGGTGTCCCTGCGGTGGGAAGGCGTATTAGTGCAATCCCTGAGCTTATAAGGGAGGGCAAAAACGGCTTAACGTTTGAGAGCCTCGATGAGCTGGTTGATGCCGTGAGACTGCTCCTAGAACCAAAGTTCAATGCCAAAGCGGGCCACAGGGGGAGGAGAATCGCCGGGGCGTACTCGTGGAGCAGAATAGCCCGCGAGGTTGAGGAGGTCTACGCTGACGTTCTTGGGCAACGTTTTTAACGGCCTCCTACAGGTGAAGCCTTGGTGGGAGAATGACGGTAGTAATCAACATGCGGGACGGAGTGGATGAGGGGAAGATAAGGGTAGCCGCGAGGTTCATACTGAGGGGAAAGCTCGTAGCTTTCCCGACAGAGACGGTCTACGGCCTCGGTGCCGATGCGCTCAACGAAAAGGCCGTTAAAAGGATATTCGAGGCCAAAGGCAGACCCCCGGACAACCCGCTCATAGTCCACATCTCCGATTTCGACGACCTGAGGAAGCTTGCGGGAGACATCCCAAAGGAGGCGAAGCTTCTCGCCGAGAGGTTCTGGCCGGGGCCGCTGACGGTGGTCCTGCCCAAAAGGGAAGAAGTTCCCTACACCACCACCGGCGGTCTCGACACAGTCGCGGTAAGGATGCCCGCCCATCCGATAGCGCTCGCCCTTATAAAGGCCAGCACCCCTATAGCGGCACCTTCGGCAAACATAAGCGGAAAGCCCAGCCCAACGCTGGCGGAGCACGTGATAGACGACTTTTATGGAAGGATAGACTGTATAATCGACGGGGGCGAAACGAAGATCGGTGTCGAGTCAACGGTCATAGACCTGAGCTCCGAAAGGCCGACCCTGCTGAGGCCCGGCGGTCTGCCCCTTGAGGAGATAGAGAAGGTCATAGGCGAGGTCGAGATACACCCCGCCGTTAGGGGCAAGCTGGTCGATGTGGCCCGTTCACCGGGTATGAAGTACAGGCACTACTCCCCCAACGCCCAGGTTATAGTCGTCGAAGGAAAGCGGGAGAACGTGCGGGCGAAAATAGCAGAACTGGTCGAGGAGTACCGCGCAAAGGGTCTCCGCGTGGGAGTCATGGCGACCGAGGAGTATGGGGCCGATGAGTTCTTCCATCTCGGAAAGACCGAGGAGGAAGTTGCAAGGAACCTGTTCAGGGCCCTCCGAGAGCTGGATAAGCGAGGGGTAGATGTGATAATCGCCGAAGGCATCGAGGAGAAGGGCCTCGGATTTGCAGTCATGAACAGACTTAGGAAGGCAGCGGGGTACAGAATAGTCTGGGCATAGACAACGCTTAAATATCCCGAGTCATTAACTTTAGCCAACAAGCCCTGGACTTGAATCATGTGGGGTGAGAAATTTGCCAGCGGACATCGGACTAGAGGGGCCAGAAGAGCTCGAACAGCTCGCCTTCAAGAGGCTCAATGAGGGGAGAATCAAAGATGGCCTCAAATTGGTTCTCCGCGCCGCGAAGGGTTATGAGGGAGAAGGAAAAACCGAAGACGCCGCGAGGCTGTATAAGTACCTCGGATACGTCCTTCTCAAAAAGACAAACGCCATTGATAAGGCCAGGCCATCCCTTCTCAAGAGCGCCTACCTGTATATAGACCTCATAGAGGCCGAGGTCTCCCGCGCGGAGGTTGATCTCGACATTCTCGATGAGTACTGCTCGAACGTCCTTGATATTTTCATGACGCTTAACGATGAGAAGAACCTGATGAAGTATGCCGAAGAGTTCGCGGCCATCTATGAGGACCTCGGCAATTCATATCAGGACAACGATGACATTCTCATGGCAATAAGGGCGTACGAGTCAGCCTACCGATACTACAGGATGATAGACAATATTGAATCGTACAAGAGGCTCGCCGAGACCCTGATAACCCTTTACGGCCAGGTCGCGGAGGGCAGGCTGGAGAAAGGAGATGCCCTCGGAGCCGCGGAAGCTTTTTACCGGCTTGCGGGCTTCATCCGCGCAATATTTGGCTACGACATACACTTCATAGAGATGATGGACACAGCGGCCAAAAACTTCGAGAAGGCCAGCAAGATAGCCTATTCCCACGGAGACCTGGACGGAACTACCAGCTGTCTTGTAAAGGCCCAGTACGCATACCTACTTGCGAAGAACTTCAGCAGGGCCAAGCTCATCGGCCTCAACACGGCGAGGATGCTCTACCAAGTGATCAGCTCGTACCGCGCTCAGAGGGATTATGAGATGGCCGCGGAGAAACTTACGGAGCTCACCGAGGCCCTTATAGGGATGGGAAAGCTGAACGAGGCCATGGAAGCGTACAAAAACGTGCTGGAAACCAAGAGCGATCTGAGGTTCCGCGCCAGGGTACGTATAGCAGTTCTCAAACACTACGCCGCCACCACAGGCTCGGAGGATGTCCTTGTCGATATAGACAATATCGAGTACTACTTCAACAAGAAGGCGTATATAAGGGCACTTGAGCTGGCTGAAAATGCCATGCTCCGCGAGGGACTTCAGGAGGCTGCCTCCAAGATACACGAAGCCGAGGGAATATATCATTGATTACCTAAAATTTAATGGAATAGAAAGGATCACTGGGGCTGGGGCCTAACCTCGACCCTCGGAAGAGGCACATGGTACGGCAGGCGCATCTCTTTAGCCATGATCATGAGTATCGGCGATACCTCCTTGGTTATGAAGTTAACGACTTCAGCAAAGGTCAGTGAGTCTATTTTTTTCTCCTCCTCCCAGAGGTTGAGTATTTCGTCTATTTTGTCCTTCTGGGGAGGAACGTAGAGTATCACACCCTCAATCGCACCCTGGGCGATCTTGGGGTTGTAATCAATCTCATACCTGAAAAGTATCTCTATCCCGTTCATCTTCCCGGTAGGGGTGCGTATCTCCCCGAGGCGCATCTCTCTGACCTTTGGGGAGAGCCTGACCTCTATCTGGCCCTGGGGCACCGAGAGTGTGACCCTCTCAAGCTCTATCTTGGTTACGTTGAATCCCAGCACTGGCATTTTTTTCACCACCCAAAACTGGTTCCCGCTATATAAAACGCTATCGGTAGGGCTTTAAACGTTCCGGTCGAGCTTAGCTCGATGCCGAGGGAGAAGGTAGTCCGTGTCTGGGATGAGAGGGAGGTCGTCTACTCCCCAAAGCGCTGGCGCTATCTGTGGGAGAAGCGGGAGAAGGCCCTGGCAATAATGGAGAGACTGGAGCAGTTCGACCCCGGGCTCTACGGCAGCGTTGCCAGGGGAGATGTAAGAAGGGACAGCGACATAGATATCTTCATCCCCTACCGGGTGCCGAGCTATCTGATCGAGCTCGCCCTTGAGGGGCTTGTGAGCAGGAGAAAAATAGTCATGGCAACCCCCTGGCACCTCATCAAGGGCGTCATCGAGATAGATGAGGAAACGACGGTCACCTTCCCGTTGATCGACCCCACCGACAGGGAGCTTGAGTTCTACAGGTGGGGCGGGATGATAGACATTTGGGGAGTGAAGACCAGGCAGCGCGTCCCTGGCGTTAACAAGAAGCTAATCCTGATAATCCCCACCGAGAGGGGGCACATCGAGAGGGAAGTCGTGGGAAGGGAGAGCGAGGTGGCGAGAGTTTTAGGAGTGAGCATAGACATCGTCACCGAGCGCGTCCATGTCCTAACGAGGAGAGATAACATCGGGAGAACAGGAATCTACATCAACGAGGAAGTTCCCGACTGGATGAGCTTTGAGGAGGCCCTGAAAATCATCGCCGACCGCGACCCAAACGTTAGGAGGAAGGTGAGGGAGCGGGGAGGGATTTAGCGAAGGAGCCAATCCTGGAGAGGTACAACATCAATCCGTCTCCCGTTCAGTTCAACACTCTCCTTCCCCGCAAACGTGACAACCGTAAGCCTCTCGGCATCGACCCTCTTTGTGGCGTTGAGAAGTGCCTTAAGCTCGCGCTCCCTGTTAAGGGTATGAATCTCGTAGCTGACCTGAATCAGCTCGTCTCCAGCGAGGAAATCTACCTCCCAACCATCGCCAGGAACGTAGAACAAATCCTCCCCCGGCTCAAAGCCCCGCCTAAGAAGTTCAACCATGACGAGGTTTTCAAGCAATCTTCCTTTGTCCTTGACCCCGGTAATCCTCAGCAGGCCGTTATCAACGAGGTAGGGCTTGAAGCCGAGCAGTTCCGCCTTTTTGTAAGACCTCACGTAGGGGGGAAGACGGTGCAGAATGAACGCATCGCTCAGGTATTCTAGGTAATCGGCGAGGGTTCCCTTACCTATCGAAACTCCAAGGCTCTTCATCGTCGAATACGCCTTGGTAAGTGTGAGATGGCTTGAACGGGCCAGGATTTTCAAAAGAAGCCTCAAAGCTGAGAGGTTCCTGACCTCCCAGCGCTCCACGATGTCGCGGTAGATGGTTAAATCCAGGATTCCCTTCAGAATTTCAATCCTCAGATGGGGGTTGAGCACGACCTCAGGATAGCCTCCCCATTCGAGGTACTCAAGGAGGAGCCTTCTAAGCTCTGCCTTTTTGGCGCTTGATAAGTAGCGCTTTGGAGCGAATCCCCTCGCCCTCAAAAACTCCCCGAAGGAAAAGGGAAAGACGTGAACCGCTATGGAACGTCCCCTCAGCTGGGTCGCTATCTCCTTCGAGAGGAGCTTTGAGGAAGAGCCTGAAACAAAAACCCTGTTGCCAGTGTCGAGGAGGTAGCGGACGAAGCGCTCCCAGCCATCAACGACCTGGACCTCGTCGAGGAAGAGGTGGAGTTTCTCCCCACCCATCTCCCTCAGGACTTCAAGCAAAACCATCAAATCCTCAAGGGAAGTCCCCACAAGCCTCGGATCCTCAAGGTTCACGTAGGCGATGTTCTCCTCCGGAATGCCCTCCGACCTGAGTTTCTCGATGATTTGGCGCATGAGGTATGTCTTCCCGACTCTCCTAGGTCCGATTATCGCCAGTGCCATCTGGGTGGTGGGGATTCTCACGTCGATTTCTCGTTCCACTCCATCGAAGGGCAGTGAACGGTAATCGAGAATCACCTCGGCCCAAGTTTCCCTTTCAATCATGGCCCATCATGGACTATATACAGTACAATCCTTTATAAATCTTTGTACTCCATACAGTACAAGATTGCAGAAAATGGAAAGGGCTTAATCCTTGCAACAGCGCTCCTTCATATGTGCCGGTAAAATCTCCTTGAAGCCCGTGTACTTCCGGAGGGCCTTCGGGAGCTTTACGACGCCCTCCTCAGTCTGGAAGTTCTCAAGTATCGCCACTATCGCCCTTGAGGTTGCTATGGCCGTCGAGTTGAGCGTATGCACAAAGCGGGGCTTCTCGTGGGTCTTGTCGCGGTAGCGGATGTTCAAGCGCCTTGCCTGCCACTCGGTGCAGTTGCTCGCGCTTACAACCTCCCTGAACTTGCCCTGGCCGGCCATCCAGGCCTCGATGTCGTACTTTTTAGCTGCAACATAGCCCAGGTCGCCGGTGCAGATGTTCACAACGCGGTAGGGAATCTCAAGCTCCTGGAATATCTCCTCGGCGTTGGCTATGAGCTTCTCGTGCCACTCCCAGCTCTCATCAGGCTTTGAATAGACGAACTGCTCGACTTTGTGGAACTGGTGAACGCGGAAGATCCCCTTCGTGTCCTTTCCTGCCGTTCCGGCCTCCTTCCTGAAGCACGGGCTTATTCCAACGTAGAGCAGCGGTAAGTCTTTCCCCTCGATTATCTCGTTGGCGTGCATTCCAGCGAGCGGGTGCTCGGCGGTCGGGATCAGGTAGAGGTCCTCACCCTCGACCTTGTATATAACGTCCTCGAAGTCGCCGAAGCTCGTGACACCTTCCTCTACAAACCTGCGCACCATGTACGGCGGTATGACTGGAGTGAACCCTTTCTCGATGAGCTTATCGAGGGCGAAGCGGAGCAGTGCCAAATCGAGGATGACAAGCTCGTTCATGAGGTAGTAGAACCTCGAACCGCTGACCTTCGCGGCCCTCTCAAGGTCGGCACCGCGGAGGAGTTCAAGCATGTCAACGTGGAGCCTCGGCCTCCAGTCAAGAACCTCGTAGTCCATCTTTCCGAGGCTCTGCTCCTTAAAGCTCTCAAGGAAGCCCTCCCAGACTCTCGCCTTGCCCCAGAACCTTATTGGGACGTTCTCGCTGTCGTCTTTGCCTATCGGAACGCTTTCGTGGGTGATGTTCGGGAGACGCCAGAGGTAGTAGTCTATCTTAGCCCTCAGCTCCTCGACTTCCTTCTCAAGGACCTCAATCTGCTTCACTATCTCGTTGCTCCTCGCGAGGAGGTCGTCTATCGGTTCGCCGGCCTTCTTGCGCTTGCCTATCTGAACCGCCAGCTGGTTGCGCTCCTTCCTGAGGGCATTGATCTTCCTCAAGTTCTCGCGCCACTTGGCATCGAGTTCGAGGATCTCGTCTATCCACTTGAGCTTCTCAAGCTCTCCGCGCTTTATGAGGTCGCCCTTAACGAGGTCGGGATTTTCACGGATGAGCTTTATGTCCAGCATAGTCTTCCACCTGGGAGAAGAAGGTGAAGGAGTTTAAAAAAGGTTTTGATGGGGGATTTGGAGGTACGACAAACTCAGCCGAAGAGAGTAACCTCGACTTCCTCCCCGGCTTCCAGTATCTCCACGTTCTCCGGCACCTCGATGAAGCCGTCGGCCTCTATGAAGCTCGTAACGGCCCCGCTCCCCTTGAGTATCGGCACCGCTTTTTCACCCTCTATTCTGACCGGCAGGAACTGGCGCCTGCCCTTAACGGAGAAGACCTTGTGGGCGAGCCTCTTCCTGATCTTCCTGACCACACTCTCCCTTCCGAGAAGCCTCCTGAGGAGGGGTGCAACGAGCAGGGTGAAGTTGGTCAGGCAGCTGGTCGGGTAGCCGGGCAGGCCAAAGACTGGCTTTCCACTGATCAGACCTATTATCGTTGGCTTTCCGGGCTGAATCGCAATGCCGTGGATTTTCACCTCACCGAGCTCCTCGATTATTGAACTGGTCAGGTCCCTGATCCCACCGCTCGCGCCCCCGCTGAGGAGAACGATGTCACAGCACTCGACCCCCTTCTCGATGAGGGCCTTAAGGCTCCCGCGGTCGTCCCTGGCTATGCCGAGGAAGATGGCATCCCCACCGAGCTCCCTGACCGCGTCCGCTATGGCGCGGCCATTTATGTCGTATATCTGCCCGTACCTAAGCTCAGTCCCCGGGAGGACTACTTCGTTCCCGGTGCTTATAACTGCCACGCGGGGCTTTCTGAAGACGGGAACCTCGGCAATCCCCACAGCAGACAGGAGGGCGGTGTCCTTGAAGGCCAACCTAGTCCCGCGTTTGAGAAGAACCTCCCCCTTCGGGATGTCGGTTCCGGCCTTCATGAGGCCGAGGCCGGGATAGGCAGGCTTGTAGATGACGACCTCGTCCCCTTCCCTGTCCACGTCCTCGAACTGTATCACCGCATCGGCATTCTTGGGTAGGGGTGCGCCGGTGGATATGTAAACGCTCTCACCGGGCTTGAGCTCCACTGCCGGAGTATCCCCTGCGTTTATCTCCCCGATAACCTTCAGCCTCACCGGCTCGCTCTCGCTCGCCATGAAGGTGTCTTCAGCCCTTATGGCGTAACCGTCGACGGTGGCCCTGTCAAAGGGGGGAACGTCCACCGGGGAGGCTATATCCTCCGCCAGGACTCTGCCGAGGGCCTCGCTCAGAGGGACGCTTTCGACTTGGGGCTCCAGGGGGAATGAGTCTATGACCTCAAGAGCCTTCTCCAGAGGGACGACCTTCAGGAACGCCATTCTATCACCGGGAGAAAAGATAACGCCCCTCTATAAATGGGTTTGCGTAAGTGGAAGTGTTTAACTGGAAAAGAAAAGCTCACCACTCTTCCTCTTCTTCCCAGTCTTCTTCCTCCCACTCTTCTTCCCACTCATCTTCCTCGAACTCATCCTCCTCGAGTTCCCACTCCTCCTCTTCCTCGAAGAGCTCCTCCTCAAACTCCTCGACCTTCTTCTTTTTCTTGGGAGGCTGCATCCCGATCCCCCTTTCTACTTGCCAATAATGACTTATAAACTTTTTTCCACAGAATTAAAGCCTTTCTTGGCCAAAATTTTTGATTAGGACGGTTGGAAAGGTTTTTAATTGTGGAGACGTATCAGAAACCATGAGGGTAGCGATAGTAACGAGCGACGCCAGGGTTTACTACATGGCGACGAAGGTGCTGAAGGAGTACGGCATACCCTTCCACAGCCTCCGTGTCGGAGACAGAATACCCCTCGATGTTGAGGTCGTCCTGACGGGCGAGGCCGACTATGACAGGGTTGCATTTCCCGTTAAGATCATCGTGAGGAACGAGAACTTTATAGACGACCTCCTTGCCAAGCTTGAGGGAAGGGAGAGGTTTAAAAGGGTGTACATAGCCATCGACCCCGGGGAGAGGCCCGGCCTGAGCGTCGTCGCCGATAACCGCGTGATAGAGGTTCACCACCTTAAGAATCCCCGGGACGTTAGCGTAATCCTCGACCTGCTGGAGAAGTATCCCGGCGCTAAAATCAAGATAGGACACGGGGCCAAACGGCAGAGGATTCTTATGCTCAAAGCCCTCGCCGACCTGCTGGGATACGATTACCCCATAACCGTCGTCAACGAATCGAGAACGACCCCAAAGGTAGGTGGGATAGAGGTTTCCCAAGTTCAGGACATCGTGGCGGCGATAAACATAGGCCTGCGGGAGGGAAGGGAGGTTCCCATTGGAGAGCTCATAGAGGCGAAGGAACCCACTAAGCGCGAGATTGAGGACATAAAGAGACGCAGCCGCGAGCTGAGCGGCAACATCACGATATCCTCAAAGCTCGCCCGCGAGGTGGCCCTGGGCAATCTGACGCTTGAGGAGGCTATCGAAAAGCAGAGGAGGAGGTCAAGATGATTTTTGGTAAGGATGAGGAGAGGTACGAGAAAATAAAGCTCCGCGTTGCTGAGGCTTTGAAGAGAGACGTTGGAAGGGGAATAGTACGCTTCGACAGAAAGTACCAGAAGCAACTCGGCGTTGAGCCGGGAGACATAGTCGAGCTGATCGGGGAGAGGACCACCGCCGCGATAGTGGCCAACCCCCACCCCGACGACCGCGGGCTGGACATCATCAGGATGGATGGTTACATCAGGAGGAACGCAGGGGTGAGCATAGGGGACTACATCACCGTCTCCAAGGCGGAGGTGCAGGAGGCGAAGAAGGTTGTTCTGGCGCCGGCCCAGAAAGGTGTCTTCATTCAGATACCTGGGGAGATGGTCAAGGGGAACCTCCTGGGCAGGCCCGTTCTGAAGGGGGACCTCATCGTCGCAAGCAGCAGGAGCGAAACCTACTACGGCGGCTCACCCTTCGACGAACTGCTCAGGGGCCTCTTTGAGACCATGCCGATAGGCTTTGGAGAGCTCAAGTTCGTCGTCGTGAACACCGTTCCAAGGGGTATAGTCCAGATAACATACAACACTGAGGTTGAGGTTCTTCCCCAGGCGGTTGAGATACGCGAGGAAGCCATCCCCGAGGTTACCTACGAGGACATCGGTGGCTTAAGCGACGCGATTCAGAAGATACGCGAGATGGTCGAGCTCCCGCTCAAGCACCCGGAGCTCTTTGAGCGCCTTGGAATTGAACCGCCGAAGGGTGTGCTCCTCTACGGCCCGCCGGGAACCGGTAAGACCCTCCTGGCTAAGGCGGTGGCAAACGAGGCAAACGCGCACTTCATAGCCATCAACGGGCCGGAGATCATGAGCAAGTTCTACGGCGAGAGTGAGGAGCGCCTTAGGGAGATATTCAAAGAAGCTGAGGAGAACGCCCCGAGCATAATCTTCATCGATGAAATTGACGCGATAGCTCCAAAGAGGGAGGAAGTCGTCGGAGAAGTCGAGAAACGCGTTGTAAGCCAGCTGCTTACCCTGATGGACGGCCTCAAGAGCCGGGGTAAGGTAATAGTTATTGCCGCCACAAACAGGCCGGATGCCCTTGATCCGGCACTGAGGAGGCCCGGAAGGTTCGACAGGGAGATCGAGGTTGGCGTTCCGGACAAGAAGGGCAGGAAGGAGATACTCCAGATACACACCAGGGGAATGCCCCTTGAACCAGACTACGACAAGGCAACCGTCCTCAAGGTCCTTAGGGAGCTAATGAAGAGGGAGACCTTTGAGAGGGCAAAGCTGGAGAGGCTCATCGAGAGGGTCGAGGTTGCGAAGAGCGACGAGGAAGTTAAGGAGGCCCTAAAGAGCGAAGGGGAGATTTATCCAGAGGTCAGGAGCAGGCTGGTAGACAGGATGCTTGAAGAGATAGCCGAGAAGACTCACGGCTTTGTCGGTGCTGATTTAGCCGCTTTGGCGAGAGAAGCTGCGATGGTCGTCCTGAGGAGGCTCATCAACGAGGGCAAGATAAGCCCCGAACAGGAGCGTATTCCTCCGGAGGTTCTCCAGGAGCTTCGCGTTAGAAAGGCCGACTTCTATGAGGCCCTCAAGATGGTCGAACCCTCCGCTCTGAGGGAAGTCCTCATAGAGATGCCAAACGTTCACTGGGAGGACATCGGCGGTCTCGACGAGGTAAAGCAGGAGCTCAGGGAGGCCGTTGAGTGGCCCCTCAAGTACCCGAAGGCCTTCCAGAGGCTCGGAATAGAGCCTCCGAGGGGAGTGCTCCTCTACGGTCCGCCGGGGACGGGTAAGACTCTCCTGGCCAAGGCTGTAGCAACGGAGAGCGAGGCCAACTTCATAGGCATTCGCGGCCCCGAGGTCCTCTCAAAGTGGGTCGGAGAGAGCGAGAAGCGCGTGAGGGAGATATTCAGGAAGGCCCGCCAGGCGGCTCCGACGGTGATATTCATCGACGAGATCGACGCCATAGCTCCAGCTAGAGGGAGCGATATGAGCCGCGTCACAGACAGGCTCATCAACCAGCTTTTAACAGAAATGGACGGCATAGAGCGCAACAGCGGTGTGGTCGTCATTGCCGCCACCAACAGGCCGGACATCCTTGACCCAGCACTTCTCAGGCCTGGACGCTTTGACAGGCTCATACTAGTCCCAGCTCCGGACGAGAAGGCCAGACTGGAGATACTGAAGGTCCATACCAGGCGTGTCCCCCTCGCAAAGGACGTCAACCTCCGGGAGCTGGCGAAGAAGACGGAAGGCTACTCCGGAGCTGATATAGAGGCCCTCGTGAGGGAGGCGGCACTGCTGGCAATGCGCAGGATAATGGCCGAACTTCCAGCTGAGATTGTCGAGGAGGAGAGCGAGGAGTTCCTTGAGAGGCTCAGGGTCTCGCGGAGGGACTTTGAGGAGGCCCTCAAGAAGGTCAGGCCGAGCATAACCCCGTACATGCTCGACTACTACAGGAACTTCGAGGAGAGCAGGAAGTCACGTGTCGAGAAGAAGGGAGGGCCGGACTACTACACCTTCTGATTTCCTTTCCTTTTGGAAAAAGTTTTATACGTTGGTGCCCAAGAACTTACACGATTAAACCGAGGGGTGGCGAAAATGGTCAAGATAATAGCCTCCAAGCTTAGGGACGTGGAGCTGATAACCGACACCGGCATAAGGCTCGGCTGGGTCTATGACCTCAGCTTCGATGAGGAAACCGGCGATATTCTTGTGATAGTTGCCGAGCCCGATGAGGATCTCGATACGAGCGAATTTGTCACCGATCACGAGGGTCTTCTCCTCATACCGGTGAGCGCGGTTAAGAGCATCGGCGAGGTAATCATAATAGACTCGGGCAAGCTCGCGGTCAAGTCCAAGCTCAGGAGGGTCGGGGCGATAAAGAGAAGGCTCTCTGAGGAGGAGTCCCAGACTCCGGGGGAGTGACCCCCCTCTCAATATCCCTCGTAGAGCCTCATTGCCAAGAACCTTGGAAGTCCCGCTTCTATTATCTTCTCCGCTGCAGAATCAACATCGTATTCTACCCGGTGGAACTCAACGTTGTCAGGCGGCTCCCTTTCGGTGTCGATCAGCGCATAGGCCGCCCTCCAGTCGCCGTCCCTTGGCTGGCCGACGCCGCCGGGGTTTATAACCCTCCTGCCGTCTATCACCCTCAGCATTGGGACATGGGTGTGGCCGACGAGCAGGTCGTCCTGCCTGACGTAGCTGAGAACGGAGCGCAACTCCAAATCCGAGAACCAGGGAAACAGATACTCATCCAAGGGAGCACGCGGCGAGCCGTGGATGAGGAGGTAGCTCCTACCGGTATCATCTGTGAAGAGCTGCCTTATCGGTAGCCCCCTGAGGAACTCAAGGTTCTCCGTTGTCATCACCCGCTGGTGCCACCTCACAGCCTGCCTCGCGTAGGGGTTGAAGCCCCAGTCGAGGCCAAACGCCACCGCGTTGTCGTGGTTGCCGCGTACGCAGAGGAAGGTTCTCTTCTCCATTTGCCTTCGGGCGAACTCTACGACCTCGTTTGGGCTCGCCCCGTAGCCGACCAGGTCACCCATGCAGAGAATGACATCGGCATTCCTTACCTCCCGCCACACGGCCTTCAGCGCCTCCAGGTTGGAGTGGATGTCCGAGATCAGGGCGACGAGCATAGGGGCTCCCCATAGTTATCTGAGAAGTGCACGTTAAAAACACTTGCCGGGAGAACCGGACAACAAACCGAAGAATTAGAATGGGAGAGGGGAATCACTCCCTCCTCTGCCTGGCCTTCCACCTGCTCCAGCGGTAGAGCGCGGCTAAGGCCTTTATGGCCCTCTCCGGCTCTGGATATGCAGGGATTCCTTCCTCGTTGAGCATGTCGATGGCTTCCTTGGCCTCTATGCCGCCGACGATTGCAACGACGAGGGGCTTCTTCCTGCCGCTCTCGTTGTACTCGCGGATGACTATCTTGGCCAAGTCACGCGGGTCGAGCACGGCCGTCTGGCAGTAGAGGACGGCTATGCTGTGCATGTTCGGGTTGGCGAGGGCGTCTCTGACGGCACCCTCGTAGCTCTCCGCGCCGGCCATTCCTGTGAGATCGACGGGGTTCTTGTAGGAACCGAAGGGCGGCATGTGGTTGGCGAAGACCCTCAGCTCATCGAGGTCGTCATAGAGGTGCAGCCCCTCCTCCTCGGCCGCATCGGTGGCCATAACTCCTATTCCGCCGCCGTTGGTGAGAATGACGAGGTTCTCTCCCTCCGGCTCCGGCAGGTTGCTGAGTGTTCTCGCCCAGTCGAAGGCCTCACCGATGGTTAGAGCCCTGAGAACGCCGCTCTGCTTGAAGGCAGCTGTGTAGATGCTGTCGGCACCGGCAAGCGAACCGGTGTGTGAAGCGGCGGCCTTGGCGCCGCGCTCGCTCCTTCCGGCCTTGATGATGATTATCGGCTTCTCCTTGCTGACCTCCTTGGCGACCTCCATGAAGCGCCTTCCATCCTTGACGCCCTCCATGTATATGAGAATCGCCTTGGTGTTGTCGTCGGTCTTGAAGAACTCAAGCAGATCGGCATCATCGATGTCGCTCTTGTTTCCGACGCTGACGACCGCTGAAAGGCCAACCTTCTCAAGGATCGTCCAGCCCATGAGGGCTATTCCGAGCGCTCCGCTCTGACTGATGAGGGCGAGGCTACCCGGCATGACGTCGGTCGGGCCGAAGGTAGCGTTCATCTTGGCGGGTGTGTAGACTACACCGAAGATGTTCGGGCCGAGTATTCTCATGCCGTACTTGTGCGCTATCTCAACTATCTGCCTCTCGACCTTCTTGCCCTCTTCGCCGAGCTCACCGAAGCCAGAGCTTATTATTGGGAGAACCTTGACACCCTTCTTTCCGGCCTCCTCGACGCCCTGCGGAACGAACTTGGCCGGAACGACGATGACCGCCATGTCAATCTCGTCCGGGACGTCAAGGATGCTCCTGTAGGACTTGAACTTTCTCCCGTTTATCTCAATCTCAACACCCTTGATGTTGATCGGGTATATCTTCCCATCGTAGCCGTACTCAACGAGGTTTTTCATAACAGCGTATCCTATCTTGCCCGGTTTTTCAGAAGCGCCGATGACGGCGATGCTCTTGGGTCTAAAGAGAGCTTCCAGGTTCCCATCCATCTCAACCACCTCACCTGAATGAAAGTCACAGTTTCACGTCCGTAAAACGAGTTATAACTTTTCCCTTCTCTTTTTGACGATAAAAAGCTCGACGGACGTTAAAAGAACCGAAGGTTGGGCACCTAATATTTAGAACACCCGGATGGCCTTGAGCTCTGAACGTTGGCATGTCCCCGAACCAGCCCAGATATCCCGAAAACCTTTTCTTTTTCGGGACGTGCTATCACAGGGTGGGCTCAGATGAGACAACCGACAGAAATCGGGAGGTCTGTAATGACGTGGCTAAACGTTCTCTTTGATGTAGTGGTTATCGCACTCGCAACGCTCACGATGGCGTATATAGTCTACATAATGTGGAGACTGGTCATAAACTCCTTTAATAACTTTGACGTCGAGACCGTTCTCCACCAGATAGTCCTCGTGATAATATTCCTTGAAATATTTGAGCTATTGGCGATGTACATTAAAGACCACCATGTTAGTATGCGCAACGTTGTCGAGCTGGGTGTTCTGGCAATAGTGAGAAAAATAGTGGTGACCCTCGATTACAGCAGGATTGAGTGGACAACCCTCGTGGGGATGTCCCTCCTGATGTTTGTAATGGGCTGGATATACGTCCAGGAAAGAAAGCGCATTACACAGCACGAGGAATTCCTTATGGAGCACAGGGGCCGATGACAAGCCTTCCCCTCTCTGAGGGGTGGTGAGCAATCCAGTAGGCCGAGGCAAAGGCTAAAATATTGCTCCCCCAATTTTTCTTAGGTGGGTGTTATGGGCGTACAGATAGGTGAGTTAATCCCTAAGAAAGAGATAGAACTCGAGAACCTCTATGGCAGGAAGGTGGCGGTAGATGCCTTCAACGCCGTTTACCAGTTCCTCTCAACAATAAGACAGCGCGATGGAACGCCGCTCATGGACTCCCGCGGGAGGATAACCTCCCACCTGAGCGGGCTCTTCTACAGGAACATCAACCTTATGGAGGCAGGAATAAAGCCAGCGTATGTTTTTGACGGGAAGTCCCCGGAATTCAAAAAGAAGGAGATAGAGAAGCGCCGTGAGGCCAGGAAAGAGGCCGAGGAGAAGTGGTACGAGGCTCTGGAGCGCGGGGACCTTGAGGAGGCCAAGAAGTACGCGATGCGTGCAACCAGAGTCAACGATCAACTGATAAACGACGCCAAAAGGCTCCTTGAGCTGATGGGAATTCCCGTAATTCAGGCGCCGAGCGAGGGTGAGGCCCAGGCCGCCTACATGGCCGCCAAAAAGAAGGTCTACGCTTCCGCGAGTCAGGACTACGACTCGCTCCTCTTCGGTGCGCCCCGGCTCGTGAGGAACGTGACAATAACCGGCAGGAGAAAGCTCCCCGGAAAGAACGTCTACGTTGATGTCCGGCCCGAGTTGATAGTCCTTGAGGAGGTTCTCAGGGAGCTCGGCGTGGACAGGGAGAAGCTCATCGAGATGGCCATACTGGTCGGCACGGACTACAATCCCGGGGGGATAAAGGGCATCGGGCCCAAGAAGGCCCTCACCATCGTTAAGCGGAGCAAAGACCCGCTGAAGAAGTACAACAAAGAGAGCGAAGTCGACCTCTACGCGATAAAGGAGTTCTTCCTCAATCCACCTGTCACAGACGAGTACGAGCTCAAGTGGCGTGAACCCGACGAGGGGGGAATCCTCAAGTTCCTCTGCGACGAGCACGACTTCAGTGAGGAGAGGGTAAAAAACGGCCTTGAGAGGCTGAAAAAAGCTGTAAAGGCAGGAAAGCAGTCAACCCTTGAGAGCTGGTTCGGGAAGCGCTGAACTTCGCCTTTTTATTTCAAACTTAAACCGGAATCTTAAGGTTGAGCTTGTCCACAAGCTCCTTGTAGCGGTTTCTGACGGTGACCTCGGTGACGCGGGCGACTTCCGCAACTTCCCGCTGGGTCCTCTTCTCGTCCTCAAGCAAACCGGCAATGTATAGCGCCGCCGCAACCAGACCCGCGGGGCTCTTTCCGCTCGTCAGTCCTTTATCGTAGGCCTCGTCAAGTATGGCTATGGCCCTCCTCCGCACCCTCTCGCTGAGCCCCAGCTCATCGGCGAACTTGTTGACGTAGTCAGTGGGCTTAACGAAGAGCTTCTTTGGCGTGAGGTTGAGGTTTCTGGCAATAAAGCGGAAGCTCCTGCCTATCTCCTTCTTGTCAACACGGGATATGTCGGCTATCTCGTCGAGGGTTCTCGGAACCTTGAGGAGTCTGCAGGCGGCGTAGACACATGCCGCTATGACGCTCTCTATGGAGCGTCCCCTTATGAGGCCCTTCCTGACGGCCTCACGGTAGAGCCTCGCGGCCTCTTCCTCAACGTGCCTCGGGAGCTTGAGCTGTGAGGCTATTCTATCCAGCTCGCTCAAAGCGAAGGCAAGGTTACGCTCGGCCGCATCGCTTACCCTCAAGCGGGACTGCCACTTTCTAAGTCTGTACATCTTCTCGCGCATAAGTCCGGAGAGGTTCCTGTCTATGCCGATGTCGGTCGAAAGACCCTTGTCGTGCAGAAGAATGCTCTCCGGGGCACCAACGCGCGCCCTTTTCTCCCTCTGGCTCGCGTCAAAAGCGCGCCATTCGGGGCCCATATCTATGACGTTCTCCTCAATAACGTAACCGCAAACCTTACAGACGACCTCTCCCCTACCCGGGTCGTAGATGAACTCCGTCGAGCCGCAGACCGGGCAGACCCTACGCTTGCTCACTCAAACACCCCCAACCGGCCGGCTATTTTATAAAGCCCTTATAAACCTTCTCCTTTTTTCACAACGTAGCGGAGTAACCAGGCGAGGTCCTCGCGCTTGAAGGTTATCCGCTCCAGAACCCGGACGTCCCAGTCGTCCTCAACTATGTTGGCGTAAATCCAGAGGAATACAGGGTCATCGTCAGTCCCAACGTGCAGGTTCCTGTAGAGAACATCAACGGTTCCGTCCTTGTTCTTCTTAACCGAGACGGCCTTCCAGGTTTCAAGACTAACCTCTCCCTTCTCGTCCAGTATTTTGACTATCTCCCTGGCGTCCATGAAGGCACCTTCTGGCTACCATTTAATCTTGAAGTCCCGTCTCGTCCTTGCGTCAATCTGGGCGAGTATTTTCTTCAGCTTGGCGTCGTCTATGGGCTCCCTTATCTGTCCGGCCTGGTAGAGCTGGACGAGGACGAGCTGAACCTGTCTCGCGAGCTCTGGCTTAACGAGCTTCACCCTTCCGAGCCTTTCCCTGGCCTCCGGCGTGAGGATCCTTCTCATTATCGCATCTAGCTGAGCCTCAAGCTCCATCTCCTGCCTTATGGCCTCTTCCTGAGCCTTCTGCTGCTCAAGATACTTCTTCTGAAGCTCCATGAGCTTGCGCTTCCTGATCTCCTCTATGTCCTCGGCCATCCTCTCACCCCCATGCTAAGGTTAGGCCTCCGGTTAAAAAGGTATTGGGTTCTGAGAACCGGAGAAAGGTCAGACAGAAGCTAACAAGGGAAAAGGGCAGAGCCCTCAGTACTTCTTGAGCTCCGGAATCTGCTCCTCAAGCTCCTTCTTGAGCTCGGTGGCAATCTTGTCGAGGAAGCTCTGTCCCTGCGGGGTGACAATCCTGCCCTCGCCCGGAACCTTCTGGACGAAGCCGGCAGCCTCAAGCTGCTGGAGGGCCTTCCTTATGATGCCCCCGCCGGCCTTGTAGAAGTGCTCCGGGGCGTGCCCGCGGTTCTTCCTGCCGCCGTACCAGGTGCGGAGCCTCTCGATTCCGACCGGGCCGTCGATGTAGATCTTCCTGAAGATGCTTGCAACCCTGTAGTACCACCAGTCCTCCTGCTCCGGAAGGCGCTCCTTGTGCCTGCCGGTCTTGACGAACGGGGCCCACTCGGGCGGCTTTATGGCCTCGATCTCCTTGAGAGCCTTTGCAACCCTCTCCACGAGCAAATCACCGGGAACGTCGTAAACGGTCGCCATCTTTCAATCCCTCCCCTTCTTGAATTTCCTCCTGAATTGAGCGATATCGAGCCTGACTTTCTTAACGGGCTTCTCCTCCCGCTTTTCCTTCGAAAGCTCCTTTCTCTGGAGCTTCCTTAAATACTTTTCCCAACCTTCCCTCGGTTTGAACAATATAAACCTTTTGCCGCGAACTTCTATGAGCTCGCTGTCGGTGAGCTCGGCCACCTTCTCGGCCAGCTCCTTCCTGTCGAGGCCGGTTGAGATGAGCGCACCTTTTCTGATCTCCACTTTAAGGATGCCGTCCTTCTCAAGCTGGGTGTTTATCTCCTCAATCACACCCTCATCCAGTCCCCTCTTACCTATCCAGGCTCGCGGGGGGATGTCGTAGTATCTCGCCCTTATCGCCCTTCTCACCTTTCCGGGTAAGCGTTTCTCCATCTCTCTCACCTCTTAGCTCTCGCGGTAGAGGGCTTTAAAAAGGTTGGCCTTTTAAAGCTATTTACTGAAGTGCTCCATAGCTTCTTCTGGTGTGAAGACCTCAGGAAGCCATCCGAAGTGCTTCTTGTTGTAAGTGATCAGCGGGGCGTTGAGTTTCAGCGCCAAGGCACCTATCATGTAATCCCTGGCGTTTTTGGAGAAGTCCCAGTGACCGATAGCGGAATTCACGGCAAGTTCAGCGCAGGTTTCATCAAATCCCATAACTTTAATTCCCAGAGAATCAAAGATTGCCATTAACTTGCTCTTCGCTTCGGGCAGGCCTTTTCGTCGGGCGTATCTGTAGAGCAGTTCCATGTAGACGACGGAGCTCGTAACGGGTTCAAGACTCGATTCCATCAACCATTCTAAAAAAGTACTGTTGTTGAAGGCGTTTGTGTCCAGGACTATTTTCATTCCCCTCCCTCCAGCTCGCGAAGAGACCGCTCTATACCCCTCGCAAGTCCCTGCCTGACCTCCTCAACGGTCTCGTCTATGTCCTTTGTTATCTCGCTAAGCTCCTTGAGGAGGTCGGTTAGTTTCATCAGAACGTACCTGTCACCTTCACGGACGAAGACCACCTCGTCCCCGGCCCTTATCCCCAGTGCCTCCCGCACCTCCTTGGGGATCGTGACCTGGTATTTCTTTGTCACAACTGGCATTACCTTCACCAACATGGTATTACATTCTTGGCCTAATAACCATTTCGGGGTGAGGTTAATAAGGAGCTCCGGACACTCAAAATGGGGGACTGCCATGATCGTCCATCATCTCTACTCCGGCGGCAAGGACTCAAGCCTGAGTGCGTGGATTCTAACTAGGCTCGGCTACGAGGTGAGATTGGTTACCGTCAGCTTTGGCACTCTCGACAACTGGCGATTCGCGAGGGAGACTGCCGAACGGCTCGGCTTCGAGCACCAGGTTCTCTACCTGCCGCGCGAGGTTCTGGAGAGGGCGGCGGATATGGCAGTAAGCGACGGCCACCCGAACAACGCAATACAGTTCATCCATGAGCAGGCTTTAGAGGCGCTGGCATCGCTTCCGGAGGTCGAGAGGGTCAGCGACGGGACGAGGAGGGACGACAGGGTTCCTTTCCTCGACCTGCCGAGGGCCCGCTCCCTGGAGGACCGCTTTAACGTCGCCTACATAAGGCCCCTGCTCGGCCTCGGTTACAAGACGATACGCGAGCTGACAGAGAGGCTCTTCGTCGTTGAAATCCGCGAGAGCGAGGAGCTAGAAAAGGCGGACTACGAGGTCGAGCTCAGGCACGTCCTCCGCGAGAGGGGAATCGACCCGCTGGAGATATTCCCAAAGAGGCACTACCAGTCGAGGGTTCTCGGCTGGAGGGGAGAGGAGACCTGATCCTATACATCTCTTCCAAACTTCCCCGTGAAGAATCGCTTAGAGTGAGTTCGAGTTGCTGGAGAAGAGAAAAGGGAATCAGAGGCCGCTCAGCTTTCTGACTATCGGGTTCTCGGCCTCTTCGGGCTTTATCTCCTCGACGCTCTCGATCCATATCTTGTTCCTCGGGACACGGTGCTTGCTGCCGACCTCGGAGTAGAGTATCTCGATGACGTCCTCTTTCTTAAGGCCACGGTACTCCCTGGTGAACCTCTCCCTCTTTCCGTTCCTCTCGAACACGCCCTTAACGCGGAAGACCTTAACCTCCATTCCTCACACCTCCACCATCAGTCAAGGAATCCCAAAGCCTCCTCAATCTTCACGATCTCGGGTCCAGTTGTTAGGTGTCCAACGACGACACCGTGAGAGTTGGCAAGCATGCAGGAGCCAACGAAGGGAACGCCCATGTTGGCGGTTCCGACGTAAATATCGACCTTGAAGAGGTCGCGGAGCCACTCAAGCTCCTCATCGGTCGCCTCGGGGTGAACCAAACCGCCCCTGTTGGTGACCACCCCAACGCTTCCAACGGCGTGGAAGTCGCCTATCATCCCCCTCTCGACCTCGACGCCGAGTATGTCCTCAAGCTTCTTGGCCTCCTCGCGGGTGAACTTGGCGCTTATCAGGGCCGCCCTGTCGTTCGCCAAAATCAGGTTGCCGAAGGCCGTGAGGGTGCTCTGGAAGGGAACCACCTCTGTATCTATCCCGTGCTCCCTAAGCTGGCCGTTTATCTTCTCCAGCTCCGCGTCCCAGACGTACCACGGGACGACTATCGCGTTGGAGTTCCCGGCCGCGAATATGCCTACTATGCGCGACTTCATAATGCTCGTCTCGACGAGCGGAACCTTGAGAACCTCCCTGAGAACCTCAAGCTTCCTCTCACCGAGGCCCTCCCTGATAAGGACTACCCTCTCGGTGGCAGTTCCGTAAACGCCCAGATACGGGGAGTTCTCAAAATCGAGCCTTTCTATGTGCATCTCGTCACCTCTTTAAATTAAAAGGGATCAGGCTAGGGAGACCTTGGCAATCCTCTTGCCCTCTTCCTCTTCGACAACAACCTTAACGCGGAGCTTGCTGGGCGGCTTTTCGGCGCCGCGCTCCCAGAGCTTCTCGTTGACGTCGGTGCCTATGATGACCTCGTCGGCCTTGGCGTGCCTGGCTATCCACTCGCGGACGAAGCGAGCAGCCCTCGGGGCCCTCTTCCAGCGCGGAACGCGCTTCTTTATCTTCTTGATGGGAACGACGAATATGACTTCCTCTCCGGGCTTGATCATCTAAATCACCTCACTCCTTAAGCTTGGTCCTTCTCCACATTCTCCTCTTGGGGTGGGTCATGACCTTCCTGTTGGTCTTGACGATGACCCAGACCGGAATGCGCCTGTTCTGCTTCGCGGCCTTGGCAAGTCTGAGCTTCTTCGCAAGCGGCTTGTTTCTCGCCATAACTACACCTCCCGGGATTATCATGATGCCTGTTGATGCTTTGGCTATCCTTTTTTAAGCTTTTTCGTGGGGTTTTAAGGTTTTCCGCGATGGAAATAAAAGGGAAGAAGAGCCACCTCAGAATATCAGCGGGGCCCTGTACTCGCCCCAGACCTCGCGGAGGACGTCGGTGACCTCTCCGAGTGTTGCCAAATGGCGGTGGGCCTCGATTATGTATGGCATGAGGTTCTCGTCCTCGGTTTCGGCAGCCTTCCTGAGCCTGTCCAAGGCCTCCTCGACCTTCTTGTTATCGCGCTCGGAGCGGAGCTTTTTAAGGCGTTCAATCTGCTTCTCCCTGATGCTCGGGTCGACCTTGAGTATCTCGACGTCGAGCGGTTCATCAACTATGAACTCGTTCACGCCGACGATGATGCGCTTCTTCTCCTCGACTTCCTTCTGGTACTTGTAAGCTGACTCCGCTATCTCCTTCTGGATGTAGCCGCGCTCGATAGCCCTCATCATGCCGCCCATCTTCTGAATCTTCTCAATGTACTTGAGGGCCTCCTCGTATATGTGGTCGGTGAGCCACTCGATGTAGTACGAGCCTCCGAGCGGGTCTATGGTGTCCACAACGCCGCTCTCGTAGGCGATGATCTGCTGCGTCCTGAGGGCTATCCTGACGCTCTTCTCGGTTGGCAAACTTAACGCCTCGTCGTAGGAGTTGGTGTGTAAGCTCTGGGTTCCGCCGAGGACGGCAGCCAAAGCCTGAATAGCAACCCTCACGATGTTGTTCTCCGGCTGCTGGGCGGTGAGGGTTGAGCCTGCCGTCTGGGTGTGGAAGCGCAGGAGCATTGAGCGCGGGTTCTTGGCGTTGAACCACTCCTTCATGATGTAGGCCCAGAGCCTTCTGGCAGCTCTAAACTTGGCAATCTCCTCAAGGAAGTTGTTGTGGGCGTTGAAGAAGAAGCTCAGCCTTCCGGCGAACTTATCGACGTCCATCCCCCTGTCTATGACGGCCTTGACATACTCTATACCGTCCGCCAAAGTGAACGCGACCTCCTGGACGGCGTTGGCACCGGCCTCACGGATGTGGTAGCCGCTTATCGAAATCGGGTTCCACTTGGGGACGTTCTCGGCGCAGTACATGATGATGTCAGTGGTGAGCCTCATGCTCGGCTGGGGCGGGAAGATGTAGGTGCCCCTGGCTATGTACTCCTTGAGGATGTCGTTCTGAACCGTTCCGCGGAGCTGGTTCTGGGCGACGCCCTGCTCCTCGGCAACGAGGATGTACATCGCGAGGAGGTTTGCCGCGGTCGAGTTGATGGTCATGCTCGTTGAAACCTTGTCGAGCGGGATTCCGTCGAAGAGGACGCGCATGTCCCAGAGGGAGTCGATCGCAACTCCGACCTTTCCGACCTCACCCTCGCTCATCGGGTGGTCGGAGTCATAGCCTATCTGCGTCGGCAGGTCGAAGGCGACGCTGAGACCGGTCTGCCCCTGCTCCAGGAGGTACTTGTAGCGCCTGTTGGATTCTTCAGCGGTTCCAAAACCGGCGTACTGCCTCATCGTCCAGAACCTGCCGCGGTACATGGTGGCGTAGACGCCGCGGGTGAACGGGTACTCACCGGGGAAGCCGAGCTTTTCGAGGTAATCCCAGTCCTCACCGAGGTCAGCGGGAGTGTAAACGCGTTTTATCTCAAAACCGTCGTCGGTCATGAACTTCTCCTTTCTCTCGGGCCTCTTCTCGATAAACTTTTTAACCGTCGTTTCGTCCCAGCGCTTTTCCTCTTCCCTAATCTTCGCGAGCTTCTCCTTATCGAAAGTCATGCCTACCACCTGCCCCTATTTGGGCGCCGGCATATAAAAAGCTTTTACATAACTAAAGGTTGGGCTTGACGTTGGATAAATTATCCATCATCCAGAAGTCCTAAAAGGGTTATGGGTTCATTCTAGACACGATGATAATAGGGAAAGTTGGCCTCGACAGCTCCGCAAAGCTCGCCTTCCAGAGCCACGCCCACACTGACCACTTCGTCAGCGGTGAGGTCATCTACTCCACCAGGGCGACCAAGTTCCTAAGCCACCTCCGGAAGGGCGGCTTCTACAGGGAAATCGAGTTCGGGAAGAAGTTCTACATCGGCGACTTCAAGGCGAAGCTCTATCCAGCCGGACACATGCTCGGCTCGGCCGGGATAAAGCTCTGGCTCGAAAACGGGACGCTGTTTTACACCGGCGACACCAAGTGGTTCAAGCTCAGGACGGCCGAGAAGAGCCGCTTTCCGAGGGCGGACTTCCTAATAGTCGAGGCCACCTTCGGCGTCCCAAGCTTCACGTTTCCAACGCCGAGAGAAGCAGAGAAGAAGCTGATAGCCTTCGTCGAGGAGGCCCTTGAGAGGGGTAGAAGACCGGTTCTCTACGTCAACCAAATGGGGAAAGCCCAGGAGGTCATGAAGATACTCGACCTTCACGGCTACACCGTCAAAGCATCGAGGGAGATGCTCAAGGTGGTGCGCGTTTATTCGAAGTTCGGGGTTAGGTTCGGCAACATCTCGGCCGACGGCGAGGTCGTCCTTCGCTCCTACCGCTCGCCCCGGGTTGAGAACTCCCTATCCCCCTGGGAGCTTACGGTTTCCGGTTTTGGAAGGCTGAAACTCAGCAACCACGCCGATTTCTGGGAGCTGATAAGGATCGTGGAGAGAATAAACCCGGAGATGGTTTTCACCGTTTACGGCTTCGCCGAGGAGTTCGCGAGGATCCTCCGGGGACTCGGCTACGATGCCCGGCCCGTGTCCCAGGATTCCGTCATAGAGCCGGTGGACATGATGACAAAAACCTAGCTCTGACCGGAACAAAAACTCAAACTTTTCCATTTGGATGTACATAAACAGACAAATCTTCCAAAAAGTTGGCCGAAAAGCTAATATTTTTCAAAGTCGTAGGGTTTTAACGAAACCTGCGGTTGGTGATAGCAGCACGCGGCAGTGCCTTGAATCCGCCCTGAAAAATAGGTCGGTCGTGCCAATAAGCTAAAAGGGGGTGGTAGCCAAGCGCCCCTTCCCTTCTTCTCCCATTACCCCAGGGGGTGAACCCATGGAGGCCCTAACCAGACGAAGGTTTCGCCCGAAGTGGGTTACCGGGCTAAGGCCCAGGCTTGAGGAGGTGTTGAATAAAGGCATCGGCAGGGGTTCTCTTCTCGGGAGGGGTCGGATAGTCAGCGACATGCTCGAAGTTACGGAGCTCACCCTGGTAAACGAGCTCAGAGAGATGGAGGTCAGGGTGGACGGAAAGGAGGTCATGTTCATCTATCCCCTCCGAGGAAACGAGAGCTTCGATGACATCTACTACCCGCTCGTCCGCATGCTGAGCAACCTTTGATCTTTCCCCGTTCTTTTCAGATTTTAGTCACCGATGCACATTAAAAGACGAAAAACTTTATAAACCCTGAGCTTTTAGTTACTACTGGTAACCAAAAGGTTGAGGGGGTGAGAGCATGGTCTGGAGGAGGGACCGCTACTGGGACCCCTTCGACCTGATGAGGGAGATACAGGAGGAGATCGACGCCATATTCAGGGACATCATGCGCGGGCCGAGACTCTGGAAGGCCGAACCAGAGCGCTACGAGTTCGTCAGCGAGACCTGGCGCGAGCCCTTCGTGGACATCTTCGACCGCGGGGACAGGTTTGTTATAACCGTCGAGCTACCAGGTGTCAGAAAGGAGGACATCAAACTCCGCGTTACCGAGGACACCGTCTACCTCGAAGCCCAGGTGAGGCGCGAGAAGGAGCTTGAGACCGAGGGGGCAATAAGGATCGAGCGCTACTACAGCGGCTACAGAAGGGTCATTCGCCTTCCAGAGGAGGTCATCCCAGAGAAGACCAAAGCGCGCTACAACAACGGCGTCCTTGAGATAGAGGTGCCCAAGAAGAAGCCGAGCAAGAGTGAAGGCGAGGGCTTCGAGGTCAAGATTGAGTGACCTTTCGTTGTTTTCCATCTTGGCTTCGCCCCACGCCCCGCTTTAATTTAACACCGGAGGGGGCTCCGCCCCCTGCAACCCCTTGATAAAATAAAAACATTAAATCTCACGATCATCGGTCATGAAAAGTGTGGAGGTGGTGAAAAATGGCCGAAAAGAGGGAGGTCAAGCTCAAGGTTGCCTCTGCCTATCAGCGTGACGTTGGCAGGGGAATAGTTAGAATAGACCGCAAAGCCATGCGCGAGATCGGTGTCCAGAGCGGCGACATCATCGAGATAATCGGAACCAAAAACACCGCTGCCGTTGTATGGCCGGCTTACCCTGAGGATGAAGGACTGAGCATCATCAGAATGGACGGAACCATAAGGAAGAACGCCGGCGTCGGCCTCGGCGATGAGGTTACCGTGAGGAAGGCCGAGGTCAAGGAGGCGAAGAAGGTCATCGTTGCACCAACCGAGCCGATTCGCTTCGGCCACGACTTCGTTGAGTGGTTCCACAGCAGGCTCGTCGGAAGGCCGGTCGTCAGGGGTGACTACATCAAGGTCGGAATCCTCGGCCAGGAGCTGACCTTCGTAGTCACCGCGACAACTCCAGCCGGGATAGTCCAGATAACCGAGTTCACGGAGTTCCAGGTCAGCGAGAAACCTGTTAAGGAGGTCTCCAAGACCGCCGCCCTCGGAGTCACCTACGAGGACATAGGCGGCCTCAAGGACGTCATTCAGAAGGTCAGGGAGATGATAGAGCTCCCGCTCAAGCACCCGGAGATATTCGAGAAGCTCGGCATCGAGCCGCCCAAAGGTGTCTTACTCTACGGCCCGCCCGGAACCGGTAAGACCCTCCTAGCAAAGGCCGTCGCCAACGAGGCAAACGCCCACTTCATAGCCATCAACGGGCCAGAAATAATGAGCAAGTACTACGGCGAGAGTGAGGAGAGACTCAGGGAGGTCTTCAAGGAGGCTGAAGAGAACGCTCCAGCGATAATCTTCATAGACGAGATCGACGCGATAGCTCCAAAGAGGGAAGAGACCCACGGCGAGGTCGAGAAGAGAGTCGTCAGCCAGCTGCTCACGCTGATGGACGGCCTCAAGAGCAGGGGTAAGGTAATAGTTATTGCCGCCACCAACAGGCCGGACGCTATAGACCCGGCACTGAGGAGGCCAGGAAGGTTTGACCGCGAGCTTGAGGTCGGCGTCCCCGACAAGGCCGGCAGGAAAGAGATACTCCAGATACACACCAGGGGAATGCCCATCGAGCCGGAGTTCAGGAAGGGCAAGGTAATAGGGATACTGGAGGAGCTGGAGAGGAACGACGCCTACCGCGAGAGCGCCGAGAGGGCCCTGATGAAGGTCAAGAACGCGAGGGACGAGGAGATCCCGGAGATACTCAGGGGCGTAGACGAGAGGCTCTACGACGAGGTCAAGGCCAGGCTCATCGATGGACTTCTCGAAGAGCTGGCTGAAGTCACCCACGGCTTCGTCGGTGCCGACCTCGCAGCACTGGCGAGGGAGGCAGCGATGGCCGCTCTGAGAAGGCTCATCAAGGAGGGCAAGATCGACTTCGAGGCCGAGCACATACCCAAGGAGGTCCTTGAGGAGCTCAGGGTCACCAGGAAGGACTTCTACGAGGCCCTCAAGATGGTCGAGCCTTCCGCTCTGAGAGAGGTGCTCCTTGAGGTTCCGAACGTCCGCTGGGACGACATAGGCGGACTGGAGGAGGTCAAGGAGGAGCTGAAAGAGGCAGTGGAGTGGCCGCTCAAGTACCCGGAGGCCTTCCTCGGGCTCGGCATAACCCCACCGAAGGGCATACTCCTCTACGGCCCGCCGGGGACGGGTAAGACTCTCCTGGCCAAGGCCGTCGCCAACGAGAGCGAGGCCAACTTCATAGCCATCAAGGGCCCAGAGGTGCTCAGCAAGTGGGTGGGCGAGAGCGAAAAGAACATCAGGGAGATATTCAGGAAGGCCCGCCAGGCGGCTCCGACGGTGATATTCATCGACGAGATCGACGCCATAGCTCCAGCTAGAGGGAGCGATATGAGCCGCGTCACAGACAGGCTCATCAACCAGCTTTTAACAGAAATGGACGGCATAGAGCGCAACAGCGGTGTGGTCGTCATTGCCGCCACCAACAGGCCGGACATCCTTGACCCAGCACTTCTCAGGCCTGGACGCTTTGACAGGCTCATACTAGTCCCAGCTCCGGACGAGAAGGCCAGACTGGAGATATTCAAGGTGCACACGAGGAGGGTTCCGCTGGCAGAAGACGTCAGCCCCGAAGAGCTTGCCAAGAGAACAGAGGGCTACACCGGTGCGGACATCGAGGCGGTGGTGAGAGAGGCAGCGATGCTCGCCATGAGGAGAGCGCTCCAGGAGGGCATCATAAGGCCCGGCATGAAGGCCGACGAGATAAGGGGGAAGGTCAAGGTGACGATGAAGGACTTCGAGGAGGCCATGAAGAAGATAGGCCCCAGCGTGAGCGAGGAGACCATGGATTACTACAGGAAGATTCAGGAGCAGTTCAAGCAGTCACGCGGCTGACCACAAGATCAGCGTTCGCGCAGGGCGGGCTGTTTCCTGGATAGTAGCAAGTGGAACTTTTGGGTTTTCTTTGTTTTTCGTAATTTTTAAATACTTTTGGATGCTTATTTTTGTTGGCGTAGCAGTCTCCGGTATGTGGGGTTGTTAAGCCCGAATGGAGGCTGTTAATGCTCCTGAAGATGTGGGGAGTTCCCGTTCCCCCCGAAAGCCCCACAATGAAGACGGGAGTGGGGAAGGTTGGCCGTAACAACGTTTACAAACTTTACAAAAGTTACGGCTAACCAGAACGGCTGAACCCCTCAACCTTTTAACTTTTGAGACCGACTCTTCTACGGTGATCCCATGAACGTTAGAAGGCTTGAGCTTCTTTTTGCACTGACGTTGATTCTGATGATGTACGTCTACCCGCTGGCCCTCGTGGGCCTCTGGCTCCTCATGGGAGAGCTCCCGAAGTACAGGGAGGAACTCAAAAGGTCGCTCATCGTTTTCATCGCCTCACTCCCCCTCTACGGGGCAAAGATAGCCCTCGGGATCTCCGGATGGAGCAGGACACTCGGAATAACTCCCGTGGAGACCAGCCCCGCGGTGATAAACGCCGTCCACACAGTCTTCCTGACCCTGCAGTTCCTCAGCCTCTACTTCCTCTACCGCGCCCTCTCCCGGATGTCCGACGACACCGGCGCGGAGATGCTGAAGACCGGCGGGCTCATGCTCCTGGTTGCCATACCGCTCCACTTCGCCACGATAACGGCCTACTTTATTGCGACGTGGATGGGGCTAATTCTGATAATCTACGGACTTGAGCAGACAGTAGGGCACGGGTGATGTTCAGGCCACCCACTCAACCTCGTACTCCCTGGCCCCTAGCTTTTTCATCTCCTCTCTGGCTATCTCTTCGGCCTTTCTCACATCATTGGTCACCACGATGCGCTCCTCCGGGAGCGTGTGGTCGAAGTAGTAAACGATCCTAACCAGCACATTACCACCCCCACATATCACCAGCAGTGATGGAACATTGGGGGAGCTTTATAAGTATTATTGTATTTTAATGTCCACGAATAGACAAAAATTCACAACCCAAAAAGTACATCCATGCACACCAACGGCATATCGTCCATAGAAGGACACTGAAATACGCCCTTGGGAGAAGGTGGGAAGAAGGACAGAGAGAATCAGTCAATCTTTTCGAGCTCGAAGACCCTCGCCTCCTTCCGTCTCAGCTCCTGGAGCGCAAGTCTTCTTGCCTCGTCGGCCGTTTCGGCCTCAAAGACTATTGTTTTACCGTGGCTTTCCCCGCCGTGGAGGGTAAGGGCCCATTTCATCGTATCACCGGCAGAGCGTTGTCACATCTCCAAGCTTTATAAGTCTAACGGGGGAGTTTTAATCATGGGACTGATAATCCGACAAGATGATTTAAAGACAGTTATCAAAATGGCAGAAAGGAGCACCGTCGAGGTATGCGGCTTCCTCTTCGGAAGGAGGGAGGGTGGAAACTTCATCGTCGAAGAGGTTCGCTTCGTTCCCAACAGGCTGAACTCCCCAACAGCATTTGAGATGGAGCCGGTCGAGATGGTAAGGGCAATCGACGAGGCCGGGGAGAGGGGACTTGAGGTTATCGGCATCTTCCATTCCCACCTGAAGTGCCCGCCGAGACCGAGTGGCAGGGACTTGAAAGGCATGAGACTCTGGCCGGTCGTCTGGCTGATAGTTGACGAGAAAGGAAACTACGGGGCGTATGTGCTGGAAGGGAACAAAATCCGAGAGGTAAGGATTGTAGAAAAAGAATAAACATTGTTATTTTTCAGGCACAGCTTCTTCGGATTGAGATATTTAAGGTGCTGATGGGTTAAAGTCATTAAATGTTTTAAGCATTACAACCAATTACTGACTAGGTGAATGAGAGTATGGAAGACCTCACGATAAAAAACTCATTGGAGAACTCGATGTTAGGACTGTTCGGGAATTGCTTGAGGCTGAGGAGGTAAAGCGGGAGATAAAAGAACTTACTAAAACCGTAAGGCGGGGAATGTTTGGAGAGGGTGGAACAAGCGAAGAGTTCAGAATACTCAGGGCAGAGGTGAATGAGCAGTGATATACATTGACACGAGCGTTTTCTACCACTACACCACCAACGGAGAGTTTGCTGATTTCGCCGAAGAGATACTAACCTCAACCGAGCCGAAGATAACTTCGGACACTGTAGTTGATGAGTTTCTCTTTATTGCTATTAGGCGTGAGGTCAAAAGGAACTTTGGTATAAGCTCCATTCTCAGCCCCAAAAAGAGGCTCGTAAAAAATGAGGAGCTCCTCGAATTTGTTTACGAAACAGGGAAGCGAGCGCTTGCGGTTCTAGATAGGTTCGACGTCATGGTCATTCCAGATTCCCGTGACTGGGCAAAAATCCTGGTTCTAATGAGGTTCTACAAACTCTTGCCCCACGACGCAAGAATAATAGCCACTGCCCTCGAATATGGAGCAAAGAAGGTTGCAACTTTCGACAGGGACTTTGAAGTAGCGGGGGAAATAGTGGAGCTAGTCCCAAGCTCATTCTGGAAGTCTACTCTTCCCTAATTACTATCTCTATCCTCTTCCCCTCGCGGTAGCCCTTCATGCTCGACAGCATGCCCCTTATCGTCTTCTCGACCAGCTCCTGCACCCAGTCCTTCATCGGCAGTATCTGCCCGTCTATCTTGACGGTTACTTTCGGTTTCTGGCTGAGGACGACGCAGTCCTTCAGGGTTTTCTCGCCATTGACTATCATCCTCGCCATCTCGGCACACTTGAATCCACACATGCCGCAGTCTATGTTGGGGAGCATGAAGGCCCTCCTCTCCACGATATCGGCGAGCTTTTCTGGCTCTTTGGTGGCATCTATCACGGGAAGGCCTTCCACCTCCCCAACACCGGTTGAGGCTATAACCCCGCTCACCGCTATAGCTAGGCCGTCGTTGAGCTCTCTGACTTCATCTGCGTCCCTCGCGCATATCACCTTGGGGACGTGCCGGAGGGACTTGAAGCCCTCAAGCAGGAGGAAGTCGGCGTTGACCATGGAGAAGAGAGCGTTTACGTCCCCGGCCCTGAAGAGCACCGCGTCGGTGTCATGGGCTCGAACCACGACGGTATCAGCGATCCGCGAAAACTTCCAGGTGTCGCTTCCTTCCCTGTCAAAATCGGCGTGCATGCTCTTCGCTACGGCAACACGGTAACCTTTCTCCTTCAGCACTTTAGCGACGGCTTCAACGGCCGTCGTCTTTCCGCTCTTTTTGAAACCCACAAAGGCAACCGCCCTCATCTCAATCCCTCACAGGAGCATTATCCAGTTCATGTCCTCTATCTTGACCACCAGCGCCTTTGCCTTGTTTCCAGCTATGTCGGAGACGTCACGGATCAGTACGACCTCCTCGTCGAAGTCTTCGAGGATTCCGGTAAAGGAGTGCTCGTTGCTAACCGCCAAAGCCACCCTTTTGCCCTTCCACGCCTCAAGGGTCCTGTCCAGCAGGTACTGCTTCTCGCCCATCCTCTCACCCCCAGAAACCAAAAACCTATAAGGCTTTTAACCGTTTCCGGTTCCGGTGATAGAATGAGGTTCGTCACAAAGAACGAAGCGGTAAGAAAGTCGTTTCTCGAAGACCTGAGAAAGGAGGGTATCAAGTTCGAGCTTCATGAGAGACTCGGCTACGAGGCCTTTGTTGGATATCTGCTTGAGGGAACGCTTGAGGAGATAAGCGCGCAGATCGATGTTATCGAGGGCGCCGACAGAGAGGCACTAAGGGAGGGGTTCCTCTCTTTTAGAGAGAGCCTCAACCACATCCTGGAGCACATCAAGGTCGGCGAGAGGTTCGAGACCCTGATTCAGGAGGGCCCGTGGGTTGCAGAGCTCCTCGACCAGCTAACGAGGAACGGGGCAATAGAGTACAGCGACGGGGTCATCAAGCTGAGGGAGGGGGTTGACGTTACAAAGCTCCATTTTGAGTTCAAGTTCCCATTTAACCTCGTCCACAGTCCCGAGAGCGCCGAGAAGATAGCCAAGCAGTTCGCATTCACAGACCTCGCCATGGAGTACGAGTTCGAGATACTGGAGCTGGACATAGCCAAGATAAACACCCTCGGGAAGATAGCATCGCGCTACTTTCCGGAGGACTACCTGCTGAGGGTTTACTTTGCACTGATAGGCCGCTCGATACTGGCGGGGGAAATACTCAAGTCTCTCGGCAACGAGAAGGTTCCGGAGGAAGAGCTGGTCAAGGCGTTCGTGAGGGCCTCACCCATCTCGATACCCACAGAGAAAGGAACCCTCGTCATCAACTACTCCCCAAAGGCCGTTGAAGAGGTCCTCCGCTTCCTCAAGAGAACCGGCTACGTCGAGATAAAGGCGGGAAAGGTCAAGAAGCTCAAAGATTTGGTCTAATCAACCTTTCTTGTCCTCTTTTGATTCTTGGTCTGGCCTCTTCTGCGCCATAAAGGACGAGAAGGTCTTTGTGGCTGGGTTCTGAGACAGCCTACTCATCGGGAGTCAGATACTTTAGCCTCGCCCTTCCATTCTTCTCCAGCCACTCCAGCAGTTCCCTAGCAAACTCAAACTTCTTCCTCTTGCTCTCCCAGACCGGCGAGTGCGCTCGAAGGCCCGGTTTGCTCCACCTCCCCACGATCTCGCCGAAGTCGAAGCCGACCAGAACTATCTCCCTCGCACCCAGCTCTTCGGCCAGAAAAGCGGCCCTGTCGCCGTCGGTAAAGCCTCCGAAGTTGTAAACTATGTCCAGAGGCTCCGTCTGGCAGGTTCCGAGTATCCTCGAAAACATCGGTACGTAAACGGCCATCTTCTCCACGTTGTCCCCGTGGGCGTGGATTACCATAAAGGCCCCCCTGTCGTTGGCCAGCTTTAAGTCAGGAATCCTGCCGTCGAGGTCCGTAACCACTATATCTGGAAGAAGGCCGGCATCAAGGAGTGCGGAGGTTGCCCCATCGGCCGCTATCAGCGTCCCATCGGAGAAGTCGTGCTCCGCCAGTGCCTTCTCCAGACTTGGACCACAGCCAAAGACGTAGGCCTTTCTCCCGACGACGGCCGCCAGCTCGTCCCTCAGGATATAGTCGTCCCCCTCAAGCAGCAGTGCCCTCAACAGCTCCGCTGCCCCCCGATCTTCCTCAGCGGAGTAGCCCATCTCGCGGACGATCCTCATATAGAACGGCTCCCACTCTTTCCACTCCATCCCAACACCACCAAACGGTGGATGTGTACCTTTTAAACCCTCCTCAGCTTTTCGTCTATCCTAAGCATTTCCCTCCACTGCCTCCCCGGCCAGTAAATCTGACCGCAGTTTTGGCAGACGTAGAACTCGTCGTATTTTTGATAGACGCTCTCGGGAACCTTGCCTCTAACTTCATCCCTGGAAATCGGCCGGATGAGACCGTTGCACTTCGGACAGCGCGCGTTGGGAGGAAACAGCTCCCTGAACTCAATGCCGTGCTCCTTAAGCTCCCTTATCTGCTCCTCCAGGGAGTTTGAGTTCAGGGGAATTACCTTCAGGCCAAGCCTCTTCGCCCTCCCGGCTAAGCCAGAATCCCTGGTAAGGACAACGCGCTCCTCCTCAAGGGCCACCCTGATTATCTCATCGTCGTCCTCAACGCCGTAGAGCGTGTCGTAGCCGTACAGCCGGAGCCACCTCGCGAGCCGGCCGAGCATCATGTCCGCTATGAACCTCATGTTCAGGAGTTGGAGGCAATCCTTATAAGGGGACTATTTCACAGCCATGAAATAGGTGGTGGATTTGATAGTCTACTTCATCGGCACCGGCGGAAGCGAGGGGATTCCTGCTCATCTATGCACCTGTCCGACATGCAACGAGGCAAGAAAGCTCGGCTTCGCCCAGAGGCTGCCCTCAACGGTGGCAATAATCACCGAAAACCGAAAGGCGGTGCTGTTCGACGTTGGAACCGACATAAGGGACTTCCTGAACGTTCCGCTGGAGGCGATTTTCCTCACCCACTGGCACCACGACCACATCTATGGCCTCTACAAGCTCAGATGGATGGCGATGGAAACGCCGCTTTACGCCCCTGCGGGCCACGCCGATGCGCTAATCCTCCGCGAGCCCAAGAACCTCCAGCCGAGAACGATAAAACCTTTCGAGGGGATTGAACTCGACACCCTTAGAATCACCGCCCTAAAGCTCAACCATCAGGTTGAGACCCTCGGATACCTCATAGAGGAGAACGGTAAGAGGGTGGCCCTTATCTACGACACCAAGGGCCTCCCAGAGGAGACGTGGGAGTTTTTAAAAGCTAAGGCCCCGCTCAGACTGGCGATAGTTGACGCAACCTATCCCCCAGGGACCGACGACCCCTACCACAACAACGTTGACGAGGCGGCTGAGATAGGGCTTGAGCCCGCCGAGAGGACCGTCCTCAGCCACATCTCCCACAAAAACCTGCCCTTCCTCCAGCTGACCGAGTACGTGAGGAAGAGGTGGGGGAACAGGGTTCTCGTCGCCTACGACGGCATGGTGTTCTACGTCTAAACGTTTTTATCAGCTTTTGCTCAAGGAGAACCGGTGATGCCATGCGCGTTCTTGAGCTGGCAAAGAGGAGGAAGACAGTGAGGCAGTTTCTTCCAGAGAGGCCCTCAAAGGATGATTTAATGAAAGCCATCAAGGCGGCAAAGGAAGCGCCGAGCGGTATGAACGCCCAGCCATGGAAGTTCGTAATCATCGATGACGACTGGCTCAAGGGGAAGATAAGGGAGCTCTGCGAGGAGGAAGAGAAAAAGTCCTACTCCAGAACCAAGGGCGACCTGATGGCCTGGCTAAACGCGAAGGGGTTCAAGCCGGAGAAGCCCTTCCTGAGCGAGGCCCCCTACCTAATCCTCGTCTTCGGACACACCAGAGCCCCCTACTGGCTCCAGTCAACGTGGATAGCCGTCGGATACCTTCTCCTTGCGCTCGAAGAGCTCGGCCTCGGAACGGTGACCTACACACCACCGAATCCTAAGCCAATCGAAGAGCTCCTGAAGGCCCCTCCGGAATACAAGCTCCAGACAATACTTCCAGTCGGCTATCCAGCCGACCCAAAGCCCAAATACGAGAGAAAGAAGCTGGAGGACGTTGTGTCCTTCAACGGCTTCTGAGGAGCCTTTCAAGTTCTTTTAAAACTCCCATCTGCTCCTCCACCTCAACCACACCGGGCCTCAGGGAGCGAACCCTTCTCAGGGCCTCGCGCAGGGGGAGGCCCTTCGAGTACATGAGCCATGCAACGGCAACCGTCCCACTCCTCCCGAGACCTCCCATGCAGTGGATCAGGACCTTTTTGCCCCCCGCAACCCTCGCCTCAATCCAGCGGAGGATTTCGAGGAGTTGCCCCAGGTCAGGGGCCGAGAAATCCCGAACGGGACTGTGGAGAACCTCAACGCCCCTCTTCCTCCATTCGTCTAGGCTGTAGGGGAGCTCAAACTCCTCAACGAGAACCACCACCGCATCGAAGGTTTCGGCAACTTCGCCTATCTCACTCCTCGCCGGCATCCGCGAGAATGCAACGTTATCGTCGACGAATCTGGCCGGGCGCCACATGCTACCACCGGTCTGAGCTTTGCGATGGGAACTTAATACCTTTGGCATGCACTTCCACAACCAGCGTTCCATCCCCATCTGACGATGCCACGAGCTTTCCATCGGAACTGAAAACCCAAGCCCCGCCCGGCGGTGAGCTGTTGACTATGAATGTCCTAACACCGAGGAGTTCAGCCCGCTCGGACATTGCCTTCACATCCTCCTCGTTTGGCTCGCCGTAGTCCGGCGAGTACTCCATCGGCACGAAAATGAAGTCCGGCTTCTTTCTCCGAACCCACTTCGCTATCCTCTTGTTATAGAGGTCGCCGCAGATGATTATCGCGGCCTTTCCAAACTCAGTTCTTGCAGTCCTTACTGTGTTGCCGGTGCAGAACTTCATCGGCTCCTGGAACTTGCGGTGCTTGAGAATAACTCTTCCGTCCTGGCCTATGAGAAGGGCAGAGTTGTAGACGCAGTTTTTGTGGGGTTCGAGAAGACCAAAGACTATGTAAACGCCTGCTTCTCTTGCGAGTGAGCTTACGCGCTCAACTATCTCGCCGTAAAGCTCCGCCCCGCTGAAGTCCCACTCCTCGAAGCCAGTTAAACAGTACTCTGGGAAGACAACGAAGTCAGGGGCGTGCTCTATGGACTCTTTAAAGCGCTTCTCAAACTCTCTCCAGTTGGCCTCAAAGTTCCCAACCTCAACCTTCATCGGGATTAGAGCTACCTTCATTTTTCTCCCTCCTTGAGATGTGTCCCTTCAAGCCGTCCAGCGCAACCACAAGGATTCCAACCGCCACGAAATTCCAGGGATCCCCTTCTTTCCTACCTATGAGGTACAGAACCACAAACAGGAAAGCCAAAGAAATTGCCCTCTCAACAGCTTTGCCAAGTTTGAGCTTATCGGAGATAGCCAACGCTATCATGTAGAGAGTCGCAAGGAGAAAGTAGAGCCTGCCGATGAAATAAGCCGGCAGGAAGAAGAGGGCGATGAGGAGGAGAACCGCGAGAACTGCCAGGGCGTCCTTCATACCACCACCTCTGCCCGGAGAAATGGCAAAGACAACGAAAGACCCTCGTCGAGCCACACCCTTGTGAGCTCACTCCCCACTCCAGTGGTGGTTTTGAGCAGTCCCCAGACGTTTCCCCTGAGTTCAAAGCGAGAAAAACCCTTAACTTCACCCCCTTCGATTATTAGGGCGGGAGTTACAACAACCGAAAAGTTGCCCGTCACCGGGTCGAGTGCATTCGCCCCCCTGAGGCCGAGGGCCAAAAAGCCCTTCCCCACCTCCTCTATCATCCGCTCAAGGGTTTCTCTTCCCGGTGCAAGCGTCAGGTTGTGGGGGCCATCGAAAACCCCCTCTTCTATTCTTATTCCGTTGCCCGTGCTCTTCCTCCCGGCCTTCCAGGCGGTGTAGCTGTCCCATAGGAGTCCTTTAGCAATGCCTTTCTCAATGAGGAAGTTTTTCCTCGCCCTAACTCCCTCATCGTCCGCCTTAACGTGGCGGAGCGAATCCCTGTCGAGCGGATCATCGAGAACCGTCACGAGAGGCGAGGCCAGGACTTCCCCTTCCTTCGCCTCCATTCCCGGTGAGCTCACTGCCGTTCTTCCCCGAAACTTCCAGAGGACCGGGGGGAGAAGGAGGGTGTAAAGCGGCGTCGGGGCAAAGATGGCTTCAACTTTTCCCTTCGGGGGCGCGATTTCATCGAGCCTATCGATAAGCCCGAGATAAGGCCTGATGAACTCAGTCAGTTCCGTTTTTGAAGCCGAGCCCGCGGAAACCTGAAAGGAAAGCCCGCCTCCGATTTCGAGCTCAGCCCTCAGGAAGGAGTATGAACCCTCAACGTCAGCTCCCGCGGTGCTCTCCACCGAGAAGCTCCTCGTTATGAGCTCCACCGTACTCGAGAGGGAAAGATTCCCCAGCTCGTCGGCCAGCGCGGAGAACTCTCTGGCAAGGTCGCCAACGTCAACTTCAAACGTCCTCTTCCAGCGGGATTTACAGCCGGTTGGGAGCCTGTAGTCCTCTTCACTGGAAAAGCGAAGTGTCTCGCGGGCAAGCCTCAAGGCCTCAGCCTCATCACTGCCCTCTGCAAGCGCCGAGCCCATTTTTCCGTTCTCGATGAGCCTGACCGCCGTGAACTCCCTAACCCGGGCGAAGGGCCTGAGGCTTCCCTCAAGGGAGACACCCTTCCGCTCCTCACGCAGTCTGTAAATCTCCCGCTCCATTCACACCACCCTTATTCCCCTCTCGAAAAGGACATGGGGCCCTCCCATGCTCACCCTAACCACCTGGCCCCTTCCGCAGTAGGTGTTCTCGAAGTCGAGCTCCTTACCGAGGCCCCGGATCCCCGGGAGCGCATCCAGAGCCCTTCCGCTGGCTGTGGCGTTGAATATTGGCTCCCCAATTTCGCCGTTTTCAATAACGTAGCCCTCCATAACGCCAACGGTGAAAGACGAGTCCAATCCTGTCTGTCCCGGTCCGGGGCGGACGAGGTAGTAGCCACGTCTCACCTCAGCCAGGAGCTCCTCGAAAGTGTAATCCCCGGGCTCGAAGTAGGTGTTTCTCATCCTCACCATCGGCTCGAAGGCGTAGCTCTCGGCCCTTGCGTGGCCGTTCGGGGAAACCCCGAGCCCATAAGCCCTCTCCCTGTCCACGAGGGGCTCGTTGAAAATTCCATCCTTCAGGATTTCGACCTTCCTCACCGGGACACCTTCTTCGTCGTAGATGTCGTTTCCGTGGCCGTTCTCGACGTTCCCGTCGCTTAAGCTAACGAACTCCGGCGCAATCTGCTCTCCAAGCTTTTTGGCTAAAGGCGTGCTCGGCAGTTGATCCGCCTCAGCCAAGTGGCCGAGGGCCTCGTGTGCTACCATGCCCGCGAAATAGGGTGCCATGAGAACGGGAGCCTTCCCCAGCTTCGGCCTCTTTCCGCGGAGGAAGCACTCCAGCTGGCCCCTGATGGACTGGTCTATTCTCTCAAGAATCTCGTCCACCGCTTCAAAGCCCCGCTCAATCGAACCCGACACGTCGAAGAGCCATGCGCTCCTCCCGCCGGAAGAGACCGCTAAATCGGCCACGAAGGAAACCCCTGTTAACTCCCACTCGATTTCCGTTCCCTCGCTCGTTACGAGCCTCTTGAACCCGGAGAAGTCCGAGTACTTGACAACCTTGCGGGAGACCGCATCAGCCGGTAGGGACGAGTGAAGCCCCTTCACGAGCTCAATCTTCTCCTCAAGCGGAACCTCGGAAGGCTTTCTCTTCATCCTGCTCCTGACGACGTCGCGGACTGGTTTGATCTCAGCCAGCTTAACTTTCCCCCGTTGGATTCCCGCAAGCTTCACGGCGTTCCTGATCGCCCATTCGAGGTCTTTTTCGGAGTTGACTGAGCTGAAGCCCCAGGAGCCGTCCACGAGAACCCTGACACCGAAGCCCCCGAGAATCCGCCGAGAAATCCTTAGCCCCTCGGAGACCACGATTTCCGTCTTTAGAACCCTCTCCTCCCTGACCTCGGCGTATTCAGCCCCCACCGAGAGGGCAAGCTCCAGGGCCCTTTTAGTGTCCACCAAGATCACCTGAATTCCAAATCATGGCTAAACCTTAAAAACCATTCGTCGTTGTAAGAACGGTGGAGCCGATGTTCAGGGACCTCGGGGCCACGTTCGAGCCAACCTATAGGGAAAAGCTCTGGATGTACGACCCGAGGACGGAAGTTGGGAGAAAGAGAAGGGAGAAGCAGAAAGCCCTACTTGAGAATTTTCTCCCCATAGAGGGCGGCAGGGCTCTGGATATTGGCTGCGGCATGGGATCTCGACCTTTGCCCTTGAAGAACTTGGCTTCGAAGTCGTTGGGATAGATGTTCAGAAGGAACTCATAGAGAAAGCAGAGAAAATCTCAGAAGAGCTTGGATATAAAGCGGAGTTTAGAGTTATGGACGCAAGAAAACTCGATTTCCCAAATGAGAACTTTGATTTAGTTGCGCTTTTAGGGAATCCCCTTCCTCATTTAAGCATCTATGACTTTGATAAAATTGTCCAAGAGGCTTTCAAGGTTCTCAAACCTAGTGGGGTTCTGTTCCTTGAATATGCAGACTGGGTTAGACTGCTCCATCAAGGCTATAGAGATGCGCTCGTTGAAGATCCATTCATTTCTTTCCATGTTTCCCTCGATACGACAAAGGGCCAAGTAGAGCGGCTTTTCATTAACCTTGAGAAGAGAAGGGCTATTTCTTTAGATAAAGATTAATGTCTGGGCGCCTTGGCTTGTGGAGTTCGTGCTTAGAAAAGCTGGGTTTGATGTGAAGACGCACTATCTGGGGACGTTTAGTGTTGTGACTGTTGGTAGAAAACCTTCGGGTGTTTAAAATGTTCAGATATCTCGGCGAAGGTGCCGACATTTATTACAAAGCCTTTCCCACTACTTGGGATGCAACGAGTGAAATTGGGAAGAAGAGAATAATAAAGTTAAAAGAGACCTTAAGGAAGCATCTGCCCATAAAGGAAGGAAAAGCTTTGGATGTTGGCTGTGGCACTGGAATTTCAACTTTTGCCTTAGAAGAGCTCGGCTTCGAGGTTATTGGAATAGACATTAGAAAAGAAGCAATCCATCAAGCTAAGGAAATCGCAAAGGAAAGAGGCTCAAAAGCCAAGTTTTATTTTATGGATGCCAAAAGACTGGAGTTTGAAAATGAAAGCTTTGATCTTGTAACTTTATTGGGCTCTCCCCTACCCCATTTTAGTGTTTACGACTTTGACGAGATAACTATGGAAGCTTACCGGGTCTTAAAGCCAAAGGGAGTGCTTGTAATTGAATACATAGATACGATAAAAGGACTTTATAGCTGGCACAGAGATGTTTTTGTAGAGGGCTTGTTGATTTCCATTTACAAAGGCTTTAACTCCGTTGAAGGCTTAGAAGAAAGATTTTTCATAAATTTAAACAACGGAACAACTTTTAGCGTTAAGTTCTACCTTTGGGCACCATGGATTGCAGAATTCATCCTAAGAAAAGCTGGTTTTGAAGTACAAAGCCATTACATAAGAGAGGATAGTTTTGACAGTGGGGGTTAAACAATGAAAACTTACACATTTGGAAAAGAAACCGTTCCAGTTGCTATAGCCAAAGACATAATCGTTGGAAGCGTCTTGGAGAAGAACTACAAAATAATGCTGGCGAGGATCAACGGAGAGGAAATCGTCGAAACCCGCTTTCTGGCCGGCAAAAACGAGTGGGAAGGGCAGGGCGTAGCGGAATTAGATGACGGCTACATAATTGGAGGTGCTGTCGAAGGAAGGGCTACCTCTGACGGAGGAAATGGCTGGAAGGCCTACGTCGCGAGACTTGATGGAAGTTTGGACGTCCTCTGGAAGCAGAAGATTGAGAGCAGGGACAACGGAGTAAACCGCTCCGTTGTTCCAATCGGCGGGGCGATCTTCATCGCGGGCGAGACTGGAAAGCCCGACAACAAGAGGTTTTTCATAGGGAGATTCTCGATGAACGGCGAGCTTCTCTGGCTGAGGGAATTTGGGTGCTGGGAGGATGACTCTTTACCACTCTGCTCCAATCCGAGGATGGTCTAAAGCTCATCGGGAGCGTTAAAGAGAACGGCTGGAATGTCAAAGCCTTCGAGTTTACCAAAGACGGCGAGCCGCTCGGTGAAAAGGTTCTCACCGAGGGAATAGCACTGAACGCCTGCCGGTGGCAGGGAAAGCTCGTCCTGGCCGGCTACCGCGGGGAAAACTTCTGGGTTCAGGTTGGAGAGGGGGAAATCCAGCTCGGTGAGGGAAGCGCTACCACGCTGCTGCCAATCGGAAATAAGCTCCTCGTTGGGGGCGAGCTTGAAGGGGATGCCGTTGTGGTCGAGGTTTCCGGGGAAAGAGAGCCGAAGATAATAGAGCTCTGGGAGAACGGATGGGTGGAGGTTCTCTCCCAGACCCTCGCGCTCGGTGTTAAGGGCAGGGAGATGGTCATCTTTCCATTCTGAGCATTCTTACGCCCGTATAACAGGGCATTAACCCTCGGAAGCATCACCTTTTGTCTCTTCCATCCCCTTTTCAGCGAGGTAGACAATGATGGAAAGCAACGCTCCACCCCAGAAAGGCAGGAGTACTAGAAGGGCCGAGGAACCCTTAAACTCGGGTTTCAATGCTATGAACGTCGCGTCCCACAATCCGTGGACGATGATTAGTGGTTCTATCCTCCTGAAGGTAAGCCTGTATGAAGAGAGTATCAATGCCGCGATGAGCTGGCTTATATTAATTCCAGCGGCGAAGTGAAAGAGCCAATGTATTGTTGAATTTCCGAGGAGGGCAACCCAACTGCCGAAACGTTCCTCAAGGGACGCGAAGAGAAGGCCTCTGAAGAGAAGCTCCTCAACGAGGCCCACTGTGATGAGAAAGTTCAGGAAGTAGAGGATGAACTTCCAGAGTGGCATGGCATTGTGGGGGAGAAAGACCACAACTGCAAGGGGGAGTACGAAGAAAGCGAAGGGGAAGAGAACGTGTTTGGCAAAGCTGAACTCCCCGCCGAGACCGAGCTCTTCCCGGCTGTAACCTGAAAGATTTAGGACGGCAAAGACAATGAAGGCTACCTCCCCAATGCAGAGAAACCTCCGGGCCGGGCCCAAGTTGATGAACTTGTTTGAGACCACCATCGCGCTCAGTCCAATGGTCAGCAGGAAGCCTTTGAACCATCTCTCCATTTTGAACATGAGTGAGTTTTCGCCAAATATTTTTAAGTTTTTTCATATTACACCTTTCAGTGAGGAGAGCGTTGAGATGTTTGCGCTTGTACTAAATGCGAGAAGGCTTTAGGAGGTAGGACGAGGAAGAAACCGATATCCTTTGCTCTCATTACCTATTACATCGCCTGAAAAAGGAGCACCCTGAAGTTCCAGACATTCACCTGGTTTTTAAACTTCATACTGTAGGTGATGAAAATGAGACCCGTAATCCTGAAAGGCAAAAAGGTCTCTCTTGGGATACTCCTCCATGATGACCTAAAGAAGAGCTGGGAGTGGTTTAACGAGAGGAGCACGGTTAGGAATCTCCTCAACTCGGCCCACTTCACGCTCCCCGAAGATGAAGAGGAGTTCTACGAGGAGCTAAAAAAGAACAAGGACAAGATGCCGACGTTCGCAGTGATAGAAAACGGGGGAGAAAAGCTCATCGGGATAGCGGGCTTCAACTGGATCAACTGGGGGGCAAGGTGGGGGGATACTCTACTACCTCTCGCCGGAGGAGAGGGGGAAGGGCTACGGGACGGAGGCGGTAAAGCTCCTCTGCGAATACGCCTTCGCTCACCTCAACCTCCGCAAGGTCTGGGCGAAAGTCCATGAGGACAATCTGCCATCAATCAGAGTTCTCGAAAAGAACGGCTTTGCTCTCGCCGGCAGGCTGAGGGAGCACGTCTGGAGCGACGGGAGATACCTCGACGAGCTGATATACGAGAGGTTTAGAGAGAACTATGAACGACCCGCCAAAACAACTTGAAAGGGAAATTTTTAGATGAAAACAGAGTGGCTACCTCCTGGAAAACCTGAAAAGCGTCTCCCTAAGCGGCGTGGACGGGTTGAAGTAGTTAACCAACTCCTCAACAATCTCATCAGGAAGGCCGCTCCCCACAAGTTCCCTCCTGAACCGCCGCTTCGCCCGATTTGATACCCTAACTATGCCAGCCATCCTAAACGCCAGCACTGGCAGTCGAAGAAAAAAGTGAAAGAGCCCCAAGCTCACTCCTCCTTTCGCTCATCCCCTCCGGGGCCCCGCGGGGGGCCGGGAATATTTATGTTTCCGAAGCCACCCTTCCCAAAGCTGGCCAAAATCTCCATGAGCTTCTTGCCGGGGTTTATGCTGTCCATGTACTCCCTCGTCAGCTCAAGGGCCGCTCCCCTGTCCATCCCCGCCTCAGCCAGGTTCTTGTAGAACTCGGCCACGCTCCTGCCCATAGCCTGAACCCTCTCCGGGCTGTAGAGCTCATTGAGGAGCTCCTTGAGCGGCACGAGGATGTCCTCTATCATGTCCCCTACCTTGTCCATGATGGCCGGGATTTTCTCAAGGTCTTTGTCGCCCTCGTAGGTCTGGATGAGGTCTTCCACGATCTCGGCCTTCTTTTTGAGGAGCTCGACCTCCTCCTCGGTCTTTGCGTTCCTTATCCCCTCGACCAGCTCGTCGAGGAGCTCCTCCAGCTTCTTCGGGGTTCCCATCTTTTCGTCCACCATATCAACCACCTCAATAATCGTTAGTCTGGTCAAACCTAATCGGCATTCCGATCATTTCGAGCCACTTTTTGACCACTTCGCGGGAGAGTGCATAGACCTTTCCCCTCTCACCGGGAACCTCGACAACGATGCCGAGCTCAACCAGCTCCCTCAGCTTTGTCCTGACCGTGTTCCGAGAGGCCTTTCCGCGCCTGCCCTTCAGCTCCCGCGCTATCTGGCTCATGTTCGCCCTCTTCAGGTCGAAGAGGATACGAACAATTTCACGCGATATGGGGTCATGCTTTATCTCAGGGACGGCAACTTCTATGCCAAGCCCGCCGTACTGGGCGTAGAGGTTGATGAGCCTCAGATAGGCCTGCGCCATCTGGGAGACCACTGCGAAGCTCTCCCTGAGCTCCTCAAGTGCCTTTCTGAGCTCCTGGACTTCCCTGGTGAGGTCATCGTCAGGCATGTTTAAGGATAGGGTGGTCAATCCTTTAGTCTTTCCGGTCAGGGGTGAGCAGAAGAGCAAAGGTTTATACACTCCAACCCAACAAAAACAGAGTAGTGGGTCTATATGAAAAAGTGGCACGGACAAATAATTTTCGTCAGTTTAATGATTCTTTTAATCGCGGCGGTCATCCTATACATGAAAGAGGATACCCTGCTTAGCCATCCTCAGGCTGAGACATCTGAACTCGTCTTTTCCTGCGTTCCCCCTGGATACGGTGAGTTTAGCTCCAACCTGATTTTCTTGGACAAAACGGTTATCACACTTAAACCCGGGAAAACCGTCACGCTCATTGGTGTCCTCACAGGAAAGGCCTTCCACGTTGGGAACGAGACATGCTACTATGATGGCAACGTAACGCTTAGGGCTTATCTTGGCCCAAAAACTTCAAAGTCCGCATGGAGCTATATAGGGGAAAAGCTGACGAAGGTAGAGGGATTGGATGTCAAAATTGACCCACAGAAGTTGTGTTTAAAGCCCAACGAAAGAGCCGAGTTCAAAATTGAGATAACACCTCAAAAAGCGGGGACTTACTACCTCTACATAGTTGCCGTTGGAGAAAACGGCTGGAAGAGCTGGGATGTGATTGAAGTTGAGGTAAGTTAAAAACTGGCTTCAGCTTAAGAGGGATTGGGTTAGGTTAAAGAGCTTTTCCGCTTGGGCATCATTCAGCCCTTTCACTCCCCCATTCTGGAGTATCGCGTTTATTTCCCGGGATATCTCGTTGATAATCTCAACATTGTCGGATACTTTCTCCCGAGGATTTGGACTGTTCATGGCCGTGTGGAAGTAAATTTCCAGATTACTGGCCGCCACGTGGAGCCTCCAGTAGCTCTCATCTCCATCCAACAGATAGAGGGAGAACGCTGCCTTTTCCAGCGTCACGGAGCAGTAAGCGTATCTGCCCAGCCTTTCCCTAAGGACATCATTGCTCACGTTGTTTTCGAGCATGATTGCGATGGCGTTCATGTCTTCAAGGCAGAAAAGGGCGGTGTTTGAAACCCCAAACAGCCCGTTCACAGCGGCCTTAACCTCTCTTTCCCCCTGATGGTATAAGTAACCGAGGGACGCGGCAACGACCAAGAGCACGGCGATGATGAGCGACGCAATGCGCCCCATCAATACCACCGGGCGTAATTGGGAAAGGCCTTAAAAGGTTTTTCTCTGATTCTTCCCGACATTTGTGTGGCTTCCTTGCGGTGGATTGGCATGCATTGGAACAGCTCTGTCGTATGTTTGTTTTGTTAAGTTCTCCACGGCCCAAAGGGAATAATCTAAGTAGGACTTCCTACCATGGTGCCGTATGTTAGTTATTGTGTAATTCCCAGCCCTTAAATTACTCTTCAAAGTTATTTCACTTTAATCTCAGCCGTTCTCGGAAACGCCGGTATTACAAATTACTTTTTTTTTCTGAGTGATTTTACGCATATAAGATAGAAACCTTTAAATAATCTGAACGCACACAATATTATGAAAAAACCTCTCTGGCGATGTCAATGCGACGGAAATTATTAAGTGTTTTGTTGCTTGGTGTATTGGTTTTGGGCTCTTTTGGGAGTGCAAGTATTGTTAAGGACAGCAATGACAAAGCTTGCCAGCCCGTGAATTACTGGGTTTTTGAGAATGGACAGTGGGTTCAGAAGAGCGAGCCCAGAGTCTGGCGGTACTGCCAAGAGCCTGAGAAAGCCAGAGGTTTTGAAGGGTTTGCATTCAAAGAAATGCCCTATGGCTTGTTCAAGAAACGGACCCAATGGCTTTGCACCAAGCTGCAAGGGATTTAATGGAGTTGGTAGGAATTAATGAACTCAAGGGGAAATTCTCAACAAGTTTGCCTTCTTACGGTGGGATGTTTATTAACGAGGAGAAAGGATTAATCTTCGTGTATGTGAAGGATGAGAAAGATAAGGAGGAACTCAAACAGGCATTAGGAAAATACAGAGGAAAAGTGAACGTAGTATTCCTAAGAGGAAAATATAGCTTTGAACAGTTAGTAAAGTGGAAGAACTTGGCTTTAAATCTTGACATTGAAAAACTCGGTATTTCAGGCATTGACGCTGATGAGGCCCACAATATGCTAACAATAGAACTTACAAAGGTAACACAAGAAAAGCTAAAGACTCTTGAACATGAATTGGACAGACTGAGGATACCCAAAACAGCCATACGAATAGAAGAAGTTGGAAGAATGTCACTTGATAGTTCCCCTACTGAAGTGTTTGATCCCCTCATTGGGGGAATTGGCATTCGGATAAGCCCAGGGGATTCTTCAACATGTACTCTTGGATTCACCGCGAAAATCAGTGGTGAGGATTACTTTGTAACTGCGGGCCACTGTGCCGGATTTGGAAATACAGGAGATTCGGTATATCAACCCTGGGGTAATGGTTCATGGCGCAAAGTTGGTATAGTATTCAAAAATCCTCCCCTCAGGTATGAAAACGGGAACCATGTTAGAGAGAGTGACAGTTTGTTAGTAAAAGTTTCTGGAAGAGGGATAGCTCCGCAAATTTATTCCGGATGGGAAGTTGAAGGAACCACAATAAGTGTAGTTGGGTTATATGTGTGCAAATTCGGAATAGGGACAAGAGAAACAAATTGTGGTCATGTTATGAAAACAAATAAGGTCTCAGTGCTAAAAGGGAACATTTTAATTACAGATACTTCCGAAGTCGTAGGGATGGAGCATGCAGGAGGGGATAGTGGGGCACCGGTGTTCGTGAAGCCGTACTATACTCCGAGTACAAGGATAGTGGGAATTCACTTCGGCGGAGTGGAAGGGACAACAATCACAGGTTTCAGTGAAATTGACGGAATATTCCGTGAGCTGGGAAATATGAGGTTGCATACAATGGGTAAGCGCTCGATAATAGCCGTTTCCATTCTTCTTTTGCTATTTTTCGGAGCTTTTGTATTTTCCCGAGCAATGAAAACGGCCGAGATTTATGTGACCGTCTATTATCCTGGAGAACTCGAGGCTGATGGCTACTACGTAAAAGATGATCAAATAACTCTGAAGTTCCACGTCCTCAAGGGTTCTGAGGGCCTCAAAGGGCACTTCGAAAAGTTCAAAATTCGGTGCTTTCTCTGCAACCTCGACCTTGAGAACGCAACCGTTGTGGTTGATATTGATGGAACACCTTTGTATCCAACCTGCAGAGATTACATCATGAGTTTCGACAAAGGGGGTAACATCAAGGGAATGCACTATGTCGTTAGTCCTTACAACTTGACCGAGATTGCGAAGATTAGGATTTTGGAAGGATACGGATTCAGAGAGCTAAAATTTGAAAATAATACTCTGATCGTTTTATTATCCCCTGGAAATGGTGAAGAAGTTGAGATTATTCGGTCAAATATCATAGCAGAACACCAGAAAGGGCTTGAGAGGGGATGGATAAAGGTTGTTTATACTGATGGAAGTAAAAAATGGGAGGGTAGAGTGTACAGCATGGGAAAAGGGGAGTGTCCGGTGCTCATCGAGGCAGGTGACTCCTAAACCAAGGCGTGAGTCCAAAATTTACTTTCGTCATAGAGGTCTCTGGCTGTTACTACATCTCTGTTCATCCAGGAAGTACCCAGAGAGACAAAAGCATAAAATCTAAGGCATTAACATATTTATCAGGTGAAGCCTTATGAAACCCATCATCCGCGAGGCCAAGCTTGAGGATAAACCCTTCATAGAGGAGATAGCGAGCCTGACGTGGGGTGGTGAGGACTACCTGGCGAGGGTTTTCGATGAGTGGCTCGGCGATAACTTCTACGTCCTTGAGGTCGATGGAAAGGTTATAGGCACGGCTAAGCTGACGCTTCTCCCGGGAAAGGTCGGCTGGCTGGAGGGACTGAGGGTTCATCCGGACTACAGGGGCAGGGGCTACGGGAGGAAGCTCCACAGCTTCATGCTCGAACTGGGCGAAAGGCTCGCCCGTGAGGGGGAGATTGAGGCCCTTGAGTTCTCCACGTACTTCCTGAACAGGGAGAGCATAGCAATGGCAAAGAGGGACGGATTCTCGATAACCGCGAAGTTCTTCAACCTGGGGGCGAGTGTGGAGACCTTTGAGCCGGAGAGGGCGGGGAGGACGGAGCTGAGTATGGAGGACCTTGCCTTTGGCATCATCCCTCTTGGCTGGAAGTTCGTCCACAGAAGCGGGGAAGCCCTCGACTGGCTGAGGGAAAAGGGTGAGGTGTACGAGATCAACGGCTTCAAGTTCCTTGCCCCGAAGGGCGAGGTTACCTTCACTCCGCTTTCCACCGGTCTGGCGTGCTTAAAGGCTATGCTTCCCGGAATGGCGTGGGTTGCACGAGAGAAGGGACGGGGAGAGTTCGACATCATGATCCCCAGCGGCATGAAACCAGTCCTGCCGGGACTGAAGAGGCTCGGCCTCTTCCTCTGGGACGAAACCGAGGAACCGAACGTGCTGGTATTCAGGAAAAAGCTGGTTTAAACGTGGAAGCGAGGAGAAGCTAAATGAGGATCAAACTCCTTGAAACCGATACTGAGCTAAGAAAATGCCTTGAGATTGCCAAGGACCTGCCGGAGTGGTTCAACGAGGCCGGGCTTAGGACGATGAAGCGCGACCTGAGAAGTGAAAAGACGTTCATAGCCGTTAATGACAGGGAGCAGGAAGTCCTCGGTTTCATAATCCTCAAGCCCCTCAACGAAAAAGCCCTTGAAATCCTCTGGATGGCCGTTAGGCGGGAGCTGAGGGGTAAGGGGATAGGTACGAAACTGCTTCGCTTCGTGGAAAACTGGGCAAAAGGGGAGGGTTTCGAGCTCCTCGTCGTCAAGACCTCGGGCGACCTCTCGTATAAGCCCTACGACGAGACGAGGCGCTTCTACGAGCGGAGGGGCTTCGTCAGGATAGCGCTGATTGACCCCTACCCCGAGTGGGGCGAGCCGGCGCTGATTTACGCCAAATGCCTGAGAAACGTTTAAAAACTCCAATCGTAACATGAACGGGGCTTCAGATGCGCTGGAGCGAAGTTCCGCGAGATGCTAAGGCGTACATGCTCTACCACACGCTCATCGCTCCCGGTTTAATAGTCTGGATACTCTTCCCGCTCTACCTAATGGAGACCGGCTACTCCGTTCTTGAGGTCGGGGCGTTCTTTACCGCCATAAACATCGTCGCGGTTCCCCTAACTTATCTCTTCGGCCGGCTCTTCAACCGCTGGGATATCAAGAAGGGCCTTATAGTTATAGACCTCCTCGACGGCATCGCCTACGTTTTGTATGGCCTCGCCAAGGGCGCCGTCGCCCCGCTAATACTCTTCGCCGGAAGAACCGTGGAGAAGCTATCAACCGTGCTTTACCCCCTCTACAGGGCCTACGAGCAGATAATCTACCCCGAGGACAAGTACGAGGAGATATTCGCATGGCACCTCCGTCTGCCGGAGATAGCGAGGCTGATAACCTTCCCGGTTCTCGGCTATATCTTCGGCTACCTCTATCCCGGCGCGGAGAACTACCGCTGGGCGTTCGTCTTCTTCGGCCTCTTTTCAGCCGTAACTGTTGCCTACATCTGGTTCTTCCTGCCCCCGGTCGGCAGGGAGGAGAGAATAACGCCGGAGGGCTTCACGTTTAAGGCCGGCGAGTTCAAGCTCCTGCTGGCGTTCGAGGCTTTGCTGACCCTCGCCTGGGCTTTAGCTCCAGAGCTGGTGCTCATCAACTACGTCGTCTTCGTGCTTCACAAGACAGTGTTTGAGGTAACGCTGATAGCCTGCGCGAGCAGTCTGGCCTCAATAATCGGCACCTACGCAAGCGAGAGGGTTCCGAAGGGGAAGGGATTCCAGGTCATAGGCCTCGGGATGTTCATCAACGCCCTCTATGCCCTCGTGATGGCTCTAGCACCGCCCTTCTGGCTTGTGTTGGTCATCTACACGCTGGGAGACTTCGGAAACACCCTCTGGTTCCCCTTCTACCGCTCCTGGCAGTTCTCATTGATTCCAAAGGAGCGCACCAGCGAGTTTCATGCGGCGATATCGAGCTACAACAGGCTTATCGGCCTCTTCACGCCCTTCGTTGCCGGAGCACTGGCAAGCCTTCACGCGACGCTCCCGTACGCGGCGAGTCTGGTGCTGTTTTTGGCGGCTGGAGCTATGTTCTGGTGGCTGGCTGGGAAAGGTATCTATTCAAAAACCGCGAGTTAGGGACGTGATAGAAACGAGCGAGGTCGTGATTTCGAAGAGGGACGTGCTGGCCCACGAGAGGCTGAGGGTAATCTCCGAGCTTGCCCTGATACGCGAGAAAATCAAGCTATTTGAGGAGAAATACGGGATGAGGTTTGAAGAGTTCGAGAAAAAATCAAAAGCTCGGAGGAGTCCTTTGAGGCATGGGACGACTACATTGAGTGGAAAGCCTACGTAAAGAGACTGGAAGAGCTTAAAAGCAGGCTCAGAGAGAGTTAGAGTTGCTTGAGAAGAGCTTAGCAGTCAAAAGCTACGAGATTCTAGACTACAAGCAGGGGGACAGTTTTTACTTTCTGAAAATCAGGGTAGAACTGATAGATAGAAGCGTTCTTTACATCAGGGAATTTGTATCGGAAGAAGATTACAACTACTCTTTCCAATGGCAGAAAAACGGAAAACTTATAGTCCGCTGGGACAACGCGCCCCATCACAAAAACGTAGAAACATTTCCACATCATAAGCACGTCGGTTCCAAGGATAACGTTCGGCCTTCCAAGGAGGTTTCACTGGAGGACGTTCTGAGGATCATTGAAGAAAAATTGAAGAGGTAGAGAGCTCAAAACTCCGGAATCCTTATCGGCGCCTGGAGCTCCTTCTCGTTCTTCTCAAGGTTCGTGGCGAGCATTTTTATCCTCTCGCAGCCCTTTATCTCCCTGATGAACTCGGCCACGCTCTTTGGAACCAGCTCCTCCCAGGGTTTTCCTTCAACCATGCGCTTCCTTATCTCTGTGGCAGAGAGGATGTCCTTCCTGAACATGGGCTGGACGATGACCTCATAGCCCTTCTCGCGGAAGAGCTGTGCAACCAAGGAGTTGCCGGTGAAGACGACGTCGAAGCGGGGAACCATGCTCACCACGTAGGCCGCCCAGATGGCGTTGAAGTTGATGTCCGGGAGCGGAATCAGGTAGTAGCGTTTGTCCATGCCGGCCTCGTTCAGGGCCCTGATAAGCATCTCCATCCTCTCGCTCGTCGTGAAGGGGTTTTTCAGCGTATGGCTCGCCTGGGCGCTTCCGATGCCTATGATGACCTCATCGACCTGTGAAAAAACGAATTCGAGAGCCTTTATATGGCCGTTGTGGACCGGCTGAAACCGGCCGACGAAGAGGCCGCGCTTGACCATGATAACCACCTCGTTCAATCTTTCTGAACGACTCGTTCAGTTTCGCCGAACGAATCGCCCGTGATAAGGGCTATCCCCTCCGAGCTGGCAGGGAAGGAAAAGTCCACATCAGGGGTCACGAGTGCCAGCCCATAGAACTTCGCGGTGGAAAGTATTAGGGCATCGTTGGGGAGCAGGCCGTAATTTAGAATAAACTCAAAGGCTTTTTCCTCGATTTCCTCCGTAAGGGGAAGCTCCGAGAAATTGTCCCTGAGATAAAGATACACCTTCTCAAGTTTGTCACGGTGTTTTTCAATCGCCTCAGGATTGCCCCTCAGTGTAAGGTAGCTCTTACCAGTAACGAGTTTCAGAAAAACAAAGGGGACTTCACTGAAAATTATTGGGTTTATGAACTTCGGGTCGTTCTCAATTGACTGAAGCAGTCGCTTGGCAACGGGATTACCCTTTAGAGCCTCAATGATAACCGATGAATCAACCAAAGAGCTCCTCATAGGCCTCCAACCTCAACTCCTTAGCACTCTTTTCGCTCCTGACGATGCCGAACACCTCATCGAGTGTAACCCTCGGTCCCTTTCTTTCCCCTTCGAACGCTTTAACCAGTGCCTTTACTTCCCGCTCAAACAGTCGCTCCATGCCATCTGGAACACGAACCCGAATTGTTATTTCCCCATTCCTTTCACCCAAATCAATTACCACTATTCTCCTCAAAACGCTTTCTAAATCAACCTCACCCTGACCTCATCCCCAACCTTCAGACCGAGCATTTCAGCGGCGCTCCCCTGGTTGACGGCTATCTCAAGGTAGTCGTGGCTTCCTGGGAGAGCCAGCAGTTTGCCGGGCTCCACCTGGCCGTAGGTGTCCAGATAGGGTATTTTGAGCCCCAGATCAACCAGCTCGACTTCCCCGGGCCTTCCGTAGTCCTCAAGGTTCAGTATGACGTTGCCAAAGTCGTCGACGTAAATCACCTTGAGCAGCCAGAGGTCGTCTTCCTTTCTCGGCTCGATGTCCAGCCTGATTAAGCTTTCCAGAGGAATCTCGCTTCCGAGCTTATCCGGCTCGACCCATGCATCAAGCAGGGCACCAACCGGCCCAAAGACGTCCCTTCCGTGGAAGGTCGAGCTTATCCCCCACTTCGTGAAGCGCTTCACCTTCTCAAAGTCTATCTCCCAAGCTTTCCTCGCCTTAATGTGCTTGAGCGGAAGCGTGGCCAGGCCGTTGTCCGGAACGACGAGGAACTGCTCGCCCTCGATTATTATTGCTTTTCTCTCGGTTCCAACGCCGGGGTCTATAACGCCAACGTGAACCGTCCCCTCGGGGGAGTACTTGACCACCTGCTCCATCACAAAAGAGCCCTCAAGAATGGAATGCCGGGTTATTGAATGGCTGACGTCAACGATTACCGCCTCCGGGTTGAGCCTCAGCATGGCAGCCTTCATCTCTCCAACATAAGGGCCCCTAAGGCCGAAGTCAGTCGTCAGCGTTATCATGGGCACCACCTAAAGCTTATTAACGGTTGGGGCTTTAAAGGGTTTGGAAGATGGTCATGAGAAGGCTGATCCCCCTCCTGCTGATTCTCATCGTGGTGGTTTCGGGCTGCCTCTTCAAACCACCGGCCGAGGTGAGGTTCTCCGTTGACAGAACTCTTGTACGGCCGGGCGGAACGATTCACGTGATGATCCTTGTCAACAACACCGGCAAAGTTGGCCTTACCGGTGCGACGCTTGTCCTGGGCGATGACAGCTTCCAGATACTCCAAGAGCCAAAGTTCCCGGAGATACTCCCTGTAGGAGATGCAGTGCAGCTTGTCTGGATTCTGAGGGCGCCTATGAAGCCCGGAGTTTACAACCTGAAGCTGTCCCTTGAGCTTACAGACGAGCTCAAACGCTCCTGGACGGGCTTTTACGGACAGTTCAGGATAACGGTATCGAGCGAGGCCGGGCCATCAGACGAGGTCGAGGTCAGCGTGGAGGCGCCCAGGATGATCGGCGGTGGAGAAACCGCAAACCTAACGGTGGTAATCAAAAACAAGCTCGATGTCCCGGTGGAGCTCCGTGACCTCAGCTTCAACCTGTTCAACGGCATGAAGGTCGTAAGCGCCACAGCCCTCCCCGCAACGGTTGACGGAAAGGGGGAGGTCAGGGTAAGCTACACGGTAAAGGCTCCCTACGCCTACCGCGAGGGGTACATCTCGGCGATCCTCAAGTACGCGATAAGCGGCGCCGAGGGCAGCACCGTTAAAAGCTTTCCAATGAAGGTGGTGTGGAGGCCATGGAACCAGAGCAGTGAAATCCTCAAAGAGGCCTACGGTCTGAAGTACCACTGGGTAACCGACGGATACATAGTTGACGGCTACTGGACGGAGCGCTACAACTCAACGTCGGAGTTCAACAGGATCGAGTTCAGGAACATCACCCTTAAGATAATAGGGAACTCCGAATCCGAGTTCCAGGCCGCGGAGGCAATATACGAATGGATGATGAGAACATATTCCCTGGGCGATACAACTTCCAGCCTCGAACCTTCAAAGATACTCCAGCAGGACAGGATAAGCTACGCCGAGGCACAGATACTGATCACTGCTATGCTCCGCTCGGTGGATGTTCCGGCGAGGATAATAACGCTCTCGAACGGAACAGACTGTACAGCGAGGCCCATGACGGAGTTCTACACCGCCGACGGCTGGTACATAGTGGACGTGAGGCACGGGTTCGTCGGCTCGATTGACGAGTACATCGCCAGCCCGTACTTCCCGAAGGTTTACCAGCTTGTGACTAGGGATGGATACCGGATAGTCGCCCAGGCACCGGCCACTCTGAAAGGACACGAACACGTCGACGTCACCGGCGATTTCCTCGCGAACTTGGAGGACAGGCTCCTCAAGATAGTGAATGAGAGGCTGAACCCCGAGCTCCGCTCAAAGCTCATGATAGTCATGAACAACCTCGATGAGAACGAGAGGCTATACGCCCTCTTCATCTTTGCCTCAGCACCCAGCGAGGATGACCTGAACAGGGTGTTGAGCGAGTACAGCACGGACAAGATAGAGCAAGACGTAAAAACCATGTACGAGTTCTATAAGGACATGAGCTGGAGGGACGACTTTACCAGATACTGGAAGATATTTGCGGGGGAGGTGTGATGATAGCCGTTCTAAGGCTCGGACACAGGCCCGAGAGGGACAAGCGGATAACCACCCACGTGGCACTGACGGCGAGGGCCTTCGGGGCCGATAAAATAATCATTGCAGCCGAAGAAGACGAGCACGTCAGGGAGAGCGTCGAGGACGTTGTCAGGAGGTGGGGAGGGCCCTTTGAGATAGAGTTCAATCCAAGCTGGAAGAGAATTATGAGAGAATGGAAGGAAAAAGGCATAATAGTCCACCTCACGATGTATGGGGTTCACATCGACGACGCCGTGCCAAGAATCAAGAGCGAGCTGAAGGATGACCGGGACGTTCTCATCGTGGTCGGTGCCGAGAAGGTGCCCAGGGAGGTCTACGATATCTCCGACTACAACGTCGGCGTTGGGAACCAGCCCCACAGCGAGGTTGCAGCCCTGGCGGTCTTCCTGGACAGGCTTCTGGAGGGCGAAGGCCTGAGGAAGAGCTTTGAGAACGCTAAGCTGAGGATAATCCCCCAGGAGAAAGGCAAGAAGGTAATCGAGCTGGAGTGAGGGTTAGGGATGGTGCTCAATAACTACCGCGAAAACGTCAGGGGTTACCTTGAAGCCATCGTCCGACCCCTCGCGAGGGCCGGAGTTACGCCAAATCAGATAACCGTCCTCGGCCTGCTGATAAGCCTCACCGGTGCTTACTTCTTCTACCGCGGCGAACAGGTCATCGCGGCACTCGTTCTGCTCTTCGGCTCGCTCATAGATGCCCTCGACGGAACGCTCGCAAGATTAACAGGGAAGACGAGCCGCTTTGGGGCCTTCCTTGACTCCACCTTCGACAGGATAAGCGACGGTGCTGTGCTCTTCGGAATAGCCCTTGGCAACCTCGCCGACTGGCGCGTTGCATTCATCGCCTTCATGGGAAGCTACCTGGTGAGCTACGAGAGGTGCAGGGCCGAGCTGGCCGGCTCAGGAAGGCTGGCCGTTGGGATAGCCGAGAGGGCCGAGAGATTGCTTATAATAATCATCACCGCGCTCTTCGGCTACGTTGAGTACGGTGTCTACGCCGTCGCAATCCTTTCGTGGATAACCGTTCTCCAGAGGCTCTACGCGGCCTACCAGAGGCTCAGGGAGTGAAAATAAAGGGGATGACGAGAATTTCGCTAGGTGAGGCTCCGCCGATGAAGAGCCCTGCCGTTGCCGACCCTTGCTGTCCTTCTTTTTATTGTCTGGATGACCTACTTTCCATCAGGCTCCTTACGATTTCGACTACCTCGTCCAGCTTTGAAACCACAAAGTCACATTCCCTCCACAGCCCCCGCTTTTCTCCATTCAGGTCGAGGAGGACACTCATCATGCCGACCTTCTTGGCCCCAACGCAGTCCTTTGACGGGTTGTCGCCGACGTAGATGGCCTCACCTGCTTCAACGCCCGCCCTCTCAAGCGCCAGAAGGAAAGGCCCCTCATGGGGCTTGTAGAAGCCCGCATCCTCGCTGGTCGTTATCGAGTCAAAGAGGCCGTAGATGCCGAGTGCCTTCAGGTGGGCCTCGATGTAGTCGTTGTCCGAGTCGGTTATGATTCCGACGTGGAGGCCGAGGTCTTTGAGGGCCTTAACCGTCTCAACGGCGTCGGGAAAGAGGCCCCCATAGCGCTCGTGCATGGCAATGCTTATCTCCCAGAAGTCCTCCGGAACTGTAAAACCGTAGCGCTCGGCCACCTTCCGCATGGCCCGGGTGTCAACGTCCCGGATTTTGACGTAGGGCTTGCCGGCCAGCTCCTTGAACATCGCGGAGCTTTCAGCCTCGTACTCCTCCCAGAGCCTCATGTAATCGAGGTCTTCCCTCCCGGCCTTTTTGAGTACCTCCCTCACGATGTTCTGATGGGTAACGTTTTCGCCCTCCTTCGTTATGAGCGTGCCCACGAAGTCAAAGAAGACGGCCTTCATCGAGACCACCGGAGGGTATTGGGTGCGGACGTTAAAACACTTGCCCGGCAGAACGACAAGTTGAACTCTAAAATCCTTCAAAAAGTTGCATCCATGACAGAAAAACCTTAGAAAGACTTTTATCCGCTCCCGGGGACGAAGCAGGGGTGGTGGAGATCGAGGCGATACTCCTCGTCTGGGGCGTTCGGGACGAGGTTCTGGAAAAGCTCCCCGTCGAAGGGTACTGGCTCTACGGGGAGTACGACTTCATAGCGAAGGTGGAATTTCGAGACGAGTTCGAGATGGAGGAGTTTATGAGGGGTCTCAAGCGGATAATCCACGGTGGGACCTTTAAGCTCATTCCGGTTGTTATTTCAGCCGTTAAAAACGGTGGAGAAACAAGCGTTCTTGAGGGGCTCAAACCTTTGGCCCCATAATCCCCCTCCTTTTCAGCTCCTCGTAGGCCCTCCTGAGGGCGTCCCTAATCAAGTACCTCTTGTTCATACCACCAAGCCTGTAAGCTGCTTTTCTCAGACTTCCCGCCTGGAGGAAAAGTTCGAGGAGTTTTCTGTCCTCCTCCGACAGGTTGAGGTACTTCAGGGCCTTCTCGGCAATCTCCACCGGCAGGTTCCCTTCATAGGCGTAGTCCGAACTCATAACAGGCTTCTCGAACCGCTCCACGATGCGAAAGATTATAATGTGGGCCTTTGAGTCATCGTTAACGTACTTGTAGTGGCTTTTGAGGGCCATTACCAGCTCTTCCCTGCTGGAAAACCCGTCCAGAAAGGCGTCCTCATCGGTAAGCTCGCCGACGGTCTTGCTATCGACCCTCTCGATAACCGCCCTCGCTATAACGCGGCCTCCCGAATGTATGAGAACCTCGTCGCCGGGTTTGAGGTTCGGCTTTCTTCCAAGCCTTACCGTTGCCCTTTTCCTTCCGCTCAGTATGGCCTCAGCGTAGCGTCCATCGAACTCTAAGTGCCTCATCTCCCCTCACCGAGGAGCTTGAACTTTATCGCTATAACCCCGTAGCGGTTCTCCTTCCACTTCGGATACATGCCGTGAAATCTCTTAACTGCCCTTTCAAAGCTCGGTTCGTCCGGGAAGATTTTCTTTATCGGCTCTTCCCTCAGAACCTGCCGGAAGGTCTCGTAGCGTTTGACTTCGGTGACAACTGCCGGGATCGAGTCGTTGAAGATTAGCTTGTCGCCGGGCTTGATGCCCCTAAGCTGGGGGTAGGCCACGCGAACCTCTATCCTTTTCTCTCCGGACTTTATGTATTCCAGGTATTCCTCGCGAACCCTCAGGTGATAGACCCTCATTTTCACCACATACCGCCTTCCCCTTTTCCTTAAAAGCTTACCCTATGGAAACTTTTAAATCCTTTAGCACCTTAGATGGTTGAGGTGTGAGAGATGAGACGAGCCCAGGGAGCCCTTGAGTACCTTTTCATGCTGGCGGCGGTTCTCATCCTGGTGACCATAGCGGCCAGGGTCGTCCTCAACAGCACGAGAAACCTCAACGAGGCGATATCAAACTACACGGCCCAGGTAAGGAAACAGATTCTCGAAGACCTATGAGGTGGAATCATGGATTACGTCCCCCTGATTCTGGGGCTGGTTATGGGAGTCGTTACTTCCTATACCGACATGAAGACCGGATTCGTTTTTGACAACCACATCTTCCCGACGCTCACGCTGATAGGAAGGCTCCTCGGATGGGAGGAGGGGGAGGAAGAAGAACAGGGCCTCCCAAGATGGATTCCCAGGCTCATAATACCCGCCGTCGAGGTGGGGATAATATACTATCTCTACCTTGGAATCAGCCGAGGGGATGCACTCCTAGCAGCCTCGGGCCTCATCGGGCTTGTACTGGGCTTCGTCTTGGGGTTGCTCCTCTACTACATCGGGGCATGGGCGAGCGGCGACGCGGTGATACTCGCCGGCTTTTCCGCGCTCCTGCCATATGCACCGGCAACGGCTTCCATCGTCGCCCCCTACACCGTTGGATATCCCCTCTACCCCCTGACTATACTGCTCAACAGCATCATAGCTATATTCCCCTTCATATTCGTATACTCCCTCGGGGTGCTCATCGCCAGGAGGAAGTTCGCCGAGCTGAGGGAGATATTCATAGACAAGGCCGGGCTCACCCTTGAGGTATCCCTCTGGATAATGGCCGCCCTGGGCCTCAGGCTGATAATCTACGAGGTCACGGGGGCCTCAATCGTTGGACTGTGGTCGTGGGTATTCACAATCGCCGTGATATACGTCCTCGGAAAGTTCAGGAGAGTTGGGGATGTTATAGGGATCGGCGTCCTGACATACCTGGTCTATCAGGAACCTGCAACTGCTGTGGGGGCGTTTCTGAAGCTCCTCGTCGTGCTGTACCTCTTCAAGGCCTTCCTATCCCTCGTGAAGTTCATGCGCACCGAAGTTCTGATGGAAGAGGTCACTGTGGAGGATCTCAGGGAGTGGGACATCCTGGGCGAGACTGTCTTTGAGAGGGACGGAAAAATCCTCAGGGACAGAACCGACCCGTTCACAAGGATAAAGAACTCCATCCTGAACGCCGATCTAGGCGCACTCCACCCGGATTACGGCAGGGTCATAGCCTCCCCGACCGCCGAGGGGCTGACGGGGGAACAGATCGAGGAGCTGAAGCGCCTCGTTGATGAGGGAAGGCTTGAAAACAGCTTCCTAAGAAAGAAGTCGATGCCCTTCGCCCCGGCGCTCTTCCTCGGCTTCCTGATAAGCTACTTCTGGGGCGACATGTTCTGGTGGATACAGCTCAAAATAGCCGGACTTTGAGAAAAGGATTTAAAACCGTCGCCGAACCTTTATCCGGCCCGGCACCCGCCCACCCCGCGGAGGAGTGAGGCGGGGGTTCCGGTCGGGCCGACAGGGGGATGACGAGCTTTTGCTTTGCTGACTGTGATGAGCACGCCCTTCACTGACCCCGCTCTTCTATGAGCCCCCTGACGATCTCCATGACCTCATAGAGGCTCTCGACGTTGTGGTCTCCTTCCACTCCCTCGTGTGGGTTTATCGCTATGCTGACGTCGGCCTCTTTAAACATGCTCAGGTCGTTGTATCCGTCGCCGACCGCTACCGTCAGCTCGGGCCTGAGTTCATCTTTAAGCTCCCGGAGTAAGGTCCCCTTGCTCTTGAAGTCAACGAGGGGATTAACTTTCCCGGTAACGACACCGTTTTCAAAGATCAGCTCGTTGGAAAAGACGTAGTCACCCCCGAGCTCCCTAGCCACTCTTCCAGCGAGGCACATCAATCCACTGCTGAGTATCGCTATTCTGAAGTCGTTCTCCTTCAGAAACTCGATGAGCTCCTTTGCTCCATCCATGTACTCGACCGAGTTCGCCCATTCCATGATCTCCTCCCTCGTGTGGCCCTTCCAGAGGGAAGCATCCAGCTCGGCCCACTTTACGTAATCTATCTCGCCCGAGAAGAAGAGTTCAGCATATTCCTTTCCCTTCTCCCAGGTTCCGAACTTCTTGTGGAGCTCCACCCAGCTGGATACGGATTTAACCAGAGTTCCTTCGAGATCAAAGGCTATGAGTCTTACCATCTTACCACCTTAAAGGAGAGCCGGTTTTGGTCTTAAAAGCCTATTCCCTCCAGCCGTGCTCCCCTATGAGGGGCACGAAGGCGACGCCTCCCCACCGCTTTTTCTTTATTCTCCCGCCCTCGGTCTTCTCGACTACATATAAATCCTGCCAGAGGTGATAGCCCCCCACGGGGATTATCAGCCTTCCTCCAGGATTCAGTTGCTCCAGAAGGGGCTCGGGAACCTTCGGCGCTCCTGCGGTGACTATTATCCTGTCATAGGGAGCCTTTGGGGGAAAGCCCCTGGTGCCGTCCCCGGGAATCACGTGGACGTTTTCCACTCCAGCTTTCTCAAGATTCCTCCTGGCGAACTCCACCAGCTCGGGAATCCGTTCGATAGTGTAAACGTCGGTCTTCACGAGCTCAGCAATAAGAGCGGCATTCCATCCGCTGCCTGTTCCCACCTCAAGGACGTTCATTCCCGGCCTAAGCTCCGCCAGTTCCAGCATTATCGCCACCATATGGGGGGCACTTATCGTCTGCCCGGCGGGAATCGGAAGGGGCTCATCAACGTGGGCATAGTCCCAGTGGCGTTTCTGGACGAAGAGGTAGCGCGGATACTTGAGAAAAGCCCTCCTAACGGCCTCACTTCGGATAACCCCCTCCCTGAAAAGCCTCTCAACGGTTCTCTCCCATCTTCTCAGGAGTTCCTCCTCGGAAACCATAGGACTCATCGAAAAGGAGTATGCACCCAAACGATTTAAGACTTGCGAGAAGTGTCTCAGAAGGATAGTGGCCGGCGGCGTCCCCGGCTTCCCGCCCCCTCCCGGAGGGCAGTACAACCGGGATCGCTGGCGGGCTTAACTTCCGGGGTCGAAACGAGACCGGGTGTGACCCCGTGATGGAGGAGTTAGTTGAACTGCTGAGGCTGGAAAGAACACGAGAGCCCCTCAGTCCCGGGAAAAGACTGAGAGAGTTCCAGATGAAGATCCAGCGGCTCAAGAACGGAGATGAAATCGAGATAGCCGGTTTTCTGCTGGGCAGGAAGCCGCCCCACGCGCCGGCGGATGCCCTCTACTACATGCTCTCTCCCCTGTCGCCATCCGAACTGTCTTACATTGACAAAAACGCCTTCCGCACGTATCTGGTTATTCGGGCAACGGAGGGGACAAAATTCTCCGGAGAGGTAAAACCCGGTAGCTACGTTCTCGTGAGGGGAATCATTGATGCCTACCGCTGGGGAAACCTGAGGATGATCCACGCGTCCAGAATTGAAGGGCGGGACTACTCGGAGTACTGGAAGGACCACCGTGAGTTTGCGCTCAGCAGGCAGGAAGTGCTGGATCTGTTTGAAAGAACGGTTTATCTGCGTGATGACATGCGAAAGGCCCTCATCTACTCGATATACGGCGTCCCCTACATACCAGGGGAGGGGTGGGGTGAAGGATTTGAGTTCACCGTGTTTAAATACCGGGAGGATTCAGGGCTTCTCGCGCTCTGGAAGGCCCTCAAGTATTTCCACTCAAGCCTTCCCTGGGAGGTTCGCCTCACCAGAAAAAGGGTTCTTGAAATAGACGACCCGTTTCTTGGCATAGACTTCAGGCTCGGAAACCCCAACGAAAGCGACATGAGGTACTACGTGCCTCCAACTAAGAAAGGAACCCTCAGCCTGCCCAAATGGGCCGCGGATAGAATACTGAGCAAGCGCGCCATTGGTCTGCTCCCCAAGAATGTCGACGCTAATCCCCTCGACAGGATGGCGAGGGTCTCGGAGACTCCCTTTGTCCTCCTGCCTTCCGAGGAAAAACCCTACTTCGAAGAGAACAGGGAGTTCCTTCAGCTCATACCAAACCTTCTCGTTACCGTTTTCACCCAGAGAGAAAAGCTGGGGGCCCTTGACAGAAAAAAGACCCGTGTCGTTGAGGAAGAATTCCTGAGGTGGCTCAGAGAATCACGGGACGACTACGGGGACCCGTTCAGGGCTTTAACTGCTCCCAGCGGCCCGATGAACATTAGACTCAGGGTGGAGCTCGGCAAGAGGCTCTTCGGGTCAATCGTCAGGTTCAACGGCAGGATCACCAAAAAGGCCGCCAGAGACGTCAAACTAATAAATGAAGCCATCGTAAACGACTGGATGGTCGTTCTCAGGGATCACCCCTCGGAGATGATAAAGCTCCTGAGGGAATACCGTATGTACGTCCCGGGAACACTCAAAGCTCAGAGGGCGCTGGAGATACTCCACGACCTGGCCTCTGTGAGCCCCTCAAACGAGGTAACGAGGGAGGTCTTCCTCCGTGAACTGGTCAGGGACGGCTTCTCCGAGAGTGACGCCTCCGAACTCCTTGAAAGGTTTATAGCCACCGGCTACGTATACGAGCCGTTCCCGGGAAAGCTCAGGCTGATAGGGTGATGATATGTCCAAGAAATTCATTCGCCAGAGGGAGCAGAGGGAAAAGCGCAGGATCGCCCGAGAGAGGATAAACGTTCTCTTTACCCTCGCGGAAAGGGCCTTTCCCTACGAGCCAGAATTAGCCAACCGCTACGTTGAGATAGCCCTCGCGGTACAGCAGAAGGCCAGAATCAGAATGCCGAGAAAGTGGAAGCGCCGTTACTGCAAGCGCTGTCATTCCTTCCTTGTCCCGGGCGTCAACGCCAGAGTAAGGCTCAGAAACGGCCACGTTGTCATCAAGTGCCTCAACTGCGGCCACATCATGAGGTATCCGTACACCAGGGAGCAGAAAGAGAGAAGAAGAGCGCGGCAAAAAGAAATTGATTCAAGCCCCTGATTTTACCGCCCATACCGGGGGTTGGTGGTGCTCAACGTGTGTTGGCCTGTTCAGGGACGCGAGGAGCCCATTCCAGGGGTTCTCTGGGCGCTCTCCCTGATGCTCCGCCTCCCGTTCTGATAGGCCTCCCTTATCATCGCCTTAATCTGGTTCATGAGCTGCCTCGCCTGCTCGTACTGGCCGTTTTGAATTGCAACCCTGAGCTGCTCCATGAGGGAGTTTATCTCGGTAACGTTGATGCCCGCCCTTTCCATCACCGATACCTGCGCCTGGAGCTTGGCCATTTCCCTTTCAAGGGCGATCTTCTCGCTGTTCTTCATGGCGATCCTCATCTCACTGTTCGCGACTTTGAGGCTGAACTGCGTCTTTACCTGGAGTTCAAGCATGAGCTGGTACGCGTAGGTGCAGTTGCCCGCCTGGAGGGCCTGGTTGGCCTTCTCCATCGTCATTTCCATGACCCTGACCTGCTGCATGAGCTGGGTGGAGTTGGTTTCGTTGGCTATTTCCTCTATCGCTCTGACCCTCTCCCTAACCTGAACCATCAGCTGAAGAACCGTCTCCTTGGTGATGTTAACCTGAACCTCCTCGGCGGTGCAGTTGCACTCGCGGAGCTGCTCCTTAACGTGCTCCATGACCCTCTCTGATGCCGGTGTCCCGACCATAGTGGCCGTTTTCACCTGGAACCTCCCCATGACCCCCGTGACGTTGGTGCTCTTGTTAACGTAGACAATCACTGCCCCGTTCTGAACCGCGATCTGAAGGGCGTTCCTTATAGCCAGGCTGTCGTTTCCAGCAACGATAACACTCCCGCTGAACTGGAGCCGGAACTTTATCCTCGCCTGTTCCATTACAATGAAGTTTGTTTCGTATCTGTTCTGGCCGCCCCAGCGCTCAACGGTTATGCCGAGCTCTTCAAGGTCAGCCACATACTGCTCAACCACAGCATCTGGTCCCCCGATTATGATGACCTCGTCCGGAGCGTAGCTCATAATCTCCGCCGTAACGTTAGGATCATAAACACCCCAGGTAGTGGTAACCACCACGGCCCCAGTAACGTTCGCCAGGTACTCGGCAACTGCTTTATCTGCCGCGTTGTCACTCACTAAGATCACCGTCACACTCGTGCTCGCACTTACATTGCTGAACGTTACTGACGTCGCTACCATCAGCAACCCGAGGAGGATTGCCAGCACTTTCTCCCCCATCATTAGCCCTCACCTCGGATATCTTTATGAAAAAAGCAATATTTAAGCTTTTTTCACGAAATCGTCTACTTACATTGTCGATTGTTTAGAAAAAAGCCCTGGGAGGAGACTTTTCATCTTTAACTGTTAAAGAAGGTTTTACAACGTTTAACTGCGTTTAATCTCCGCTAAATCAGGAATAATAGTCCCACAAAGGATCAATGACACTTGGATTGAAAAACAAGCGTTAGCATCACTCCACAAAGGCCACAGCCCTCACGGGACTCCCGGAACCACCTTCGATCTTAAGTGGGAATGCCATGAATGTGAACTCCCTGCCCACGAGAAGTTCCAGGTTGGCCAGGTTCTCGAACACGGGCACCTCCGCGCTTAGGAGTATTCTGTGAACGGCGTCGTCGCCGATGCTCATCGCGTCGGTTCCGACGGCTTTTGCCCCCTCGGCCACCAGGAACAGCGCAACCTCCGGCGAGAGCTCCCTCCCTCCAGTTAAGAACAGCACCACCCTGTCAAAATATCCTTCATCTGGAATCTCGTCGAGCTTTACCGGCCCGTCCCCGGCGCGAACGTCCAGGACAAGGCCGCGGCCGATGAACTTCTCAAGAGGCATCTCATCAACGGTCTTCCCACCGGGAATGAAGTGCGCAGGGGCGTCAACGTGGGTTCCGGTGTGCTCACCGAGCTTAAGGGCGTTCATGTAGTAGCCATCCCTATCGATAACCGCCCAGAGCCTAACGCTCACCGGGGGGTCATCGGGATATACCGGGGTCTCATCTGAGAGAGGCACCGAGAGGTCAACTATCATGGGAACACCAAAAGGTGTATCCATATCAGCCTAAAAACCTTTCCGGAATAGGATGAAGCACTTTAAATATGAAATCAAATACACAAAAATGGTAGCCCAAGTGTTTTAAGGGGTGCCCCAAAGTTTTCACCGGTGATGAAAGTGGAGTGCACGAAGGATTACTGCATTAAGAACCTCAATCTTGCTCCGGAAGGCGAGAGAAAAATAGACTGGGTCTCCCGGTTTATGCCGGTTCTTCAGGCGATAAGGAAGGAGTTTGAGGAGAAGAAACCCTTCAAGGGAGTCAGAATCGCGACAACGCTGCACCTTGAGATGAAAACGGCTTTCCTGCTCCTTACTCTGAAGGCAGGGGGGGCAGAGGTTTCCGCCGCCGCGAGCAACCCCCTCTCAACCCAGGACGACGTCGTCGCGGCACTGGCAAAGGCAGGCGTCAAGGTCTATGCCATTAGAGGAGAGGATCGGGAGCAGTACTACGAGTTCATGCACAAAGCTCTGGACATAGAGCCCAACATAATCATAGACGACGGGGCCGACATGATAAGCACCCTGATGAGGGAGAGGCAGGAGCTCGTTGATAACGTATGGGGCGCGAGCGAGGAAACCACCACAGGAGTGATAAGGCTCCGTGCGATGGAGAATGACGGCGTTCTGAAGTTCCCCATTATAGCCGTGAACGACAGCTATACCAAGTACCTCTTTGACAACCGCTACGGCACCGGCCAGTCAACGTGGGACGGAATCCTTAGGACGACGAACCTCCTCATAGCGGGCAAGAACGTCGTCGTTGTCGGCTACGGCTGGTGCGGAAGGGGCATAGCGATGAGGGCTAAAGGCCTCGGGGCTACCGTCATAGTCGTCGAGGTTGACCCGATTAGAGCGTTAGAGGCGAGGATGGACGGCTTCCTCGTCATGGACATGAAGGAAGCCGCCAAGGTCGGAGACATCTTCGTCACCTCGACGGGCGACATCAAGTGCATCCGGGGAGAGCACTTCAGGGTCATGAAGGACGGTGTAATCCTCGCCAACGCCGGCCACTTCGACGTTGAGATATGGAAGCCGGACCTTGAGGCACTTGCAGTTGAAATAAACCAGCCCAGGCCGAACATAACCGAGTACAAGCTCAAAGATGGAAGGAGGCTCTATCTCCTCGCGGAGGGCAGGCTTGTAAATCTCGCCGCGGCAGACGGGCACCCAGCGGAAATAATGGATATGAGCTTCGCTCTGCAGGCGAAGGCGGCCGAATACATACTGAACAACCACGAGAGGCTTGAGCCAAAGGTCTACGTCCTTCCAAGGGAGATAGACGAGATGGTGGCAAGGATCAAGCTGAACGCCATGGGAATAAAAATCGAGGAGCTCACGGAGGAGCAGAGGAAATACCTGGAGAGCTGGGAGCACGGGACTTAAGCCCCTCCTTTTCTTTTCGGGTGATGATTATGGACTTCGAACCCTTCAAACTCGTTCCCGTCGGCTACGTGAGGAAGAACGGGGAGACCCTCATCGAAATTGCCCCGGAGTTCAGAGAAGCCCTCGATGGCCTCCACGAGGGCGACTGGATAAAGCTGATCCTATGGTTCCACGCCAGCGACACCCCGGAAAGGAGGAACGTCCTGAAGGTTCACCCCTACAACAACCCGGAAAATCCGCTCAGAGGAGTTTTTGCCACGCGCTCACCGGTCAGGCCAAACCCTCTGGCGATTTACGCGGTGAGAATAAACCGCATCGAGGAGAACAGGCTCTACATCGACTGGATAGACGCGATGGAGGGGACGCCTGTCCTTGACATCAAGATTCTCGTGGAGAGGCTTGACTGCCCGGGAGAGACTCCTGTTCCGGAGGAGGAGCTTGATATACCCTCATCGAGGCAGATAGGAGAGGTCAACCTGATACCCCGGAAGAGCGAGCACCTCGACGAGCTGGAGGAGGTCTCGCCCGAGGAGTACGAGGCGCTGGTCCTTGAGCTGGGGCCAAAGACATCCGTGCTTACGGCGAAAGAGCTGGTGGAACTCATCGAGGCGCTGATGGAGATATATGGGAATCTGCCGGTTGAGATAAAGGATCGGCTGAGGTGGCACCGCGATCCAAGGTGAGGCCTACCGTTCCTCTTTTCTCCCTTCAGCCAGCTCCTCAACAATCTCCCGGAAGTGCCCGTAGAACTCGCTCTTCCGGAGGGAATCCACGGCCTTCCAGAACTCGCCGAGATTGGAAAAGCCGGCCCTTTCGTATTCGAGCGCCTGAATCAGCATCTCCAGCCTGTCGGCGAACTTCACGAGCCTGCCCTCCAAGCTAAGCCCCTCCTCGTACTCCCTCCACAGCCTGAAGTACTCCCTCGGAGTCGATGTTTTGATGAAGAGCTCCATCACGGCCTTCTTCTCGGCCTTGCCCTTGTCGAGGTAGTACTGCGCCGTCAGGGGTATGTCTGTGACCCTCGCCTCCGCCAGGTCGTGGAGAAGGGCTATCTTGAGGGCCCGCTCAACGTCTATCTCAACGCCATTAGCCTTCAGCTCGTCGGCCAGAAAGAGGGTTATCAACGCCACTCGGTAGCTGTGGTCTGCTATGCTCTCGGGGTTAGAAACACCCCGCAGGAGCCAGCCAGTCCTGGGAAGCCTCTTCAGGTTTCCGGCTTCCAGGAAAAGGTCAAGAAGGGACATTTTCACTCCTCCGTCGTGTAGAGAGTTCTTTCAGTTTCAATGGCGCTGGCCATTATGCAGTCGCCGAGAAAGCGGCCGTAGACCTTCACCCACTCGCCCTTTCCGAGGCACGGACTTCCAGAGAACTCCACCCTGAGCCCGGAAACTTTAAAGGTGGTTCTGTATCCAGGCAACTCCATGGGGAGGAACTCCACCAGGGGTTTGTCCTCGATGGTGCCCTCGATGACGACGTTCTTACCGCGAAAACCGCCGGAATTCAGCTCATCAACCGTAACGATGTAATAGTAATGATGACCCAGTTTGACCCGCTTGGGCATGCTCATCACCTTTATAGGCCAGCCTTGTAAATATCTGTGGGGTGAGGGTATGATAAAGGTTGCGATTATCGGTGCCGAGAACGTCGGCAAGTCAACGCTCATGAACGCCCTCATAGGAGGTAAAATATCGGAGGTGGAGGACCTCCCCGGGACGACCAAGGGGACGATACGGAGACGCTTCGGAAAGCTCAAGATACCGAAGAGCATGAAGAACCCCCTCGGAGGAGCCGACGAGTTCGTCCTCATAGACACCGCCGGACTCTTTGACCCCCAGAAGGAGCTGAGGGGCAAAGTTCTGAGCGAGGAGAAGTTCAGGGAGATAATCAACGAGATAGTCTCGTCTGACATAATCATCCACATGGTCGATGCCACGGTCGGCCTGCACAGGGGCATGGAGAAGCTTCACCACATGCTCAAGTTCCGCTACGAGAAGCCGATAATCGTTGTCATCAACAAGATAGATCTCGTTCCACAGGAGAAGGTGGAGGAGATAAGGCAGATAATAAAGAAGCGCCTTGAGCAGGATGCAATACCCCTGTCACTGGTCACCTACGAGGGGTTCAACGAGCTAATCAGGAGGCTGGCGTATTACGCACAGTACGTCTAGCACCTGCAGATTTTCACCAGAACCTTTCGGTGTCTCGGGCCGTCCAGCTCAATGAACAGGATTCTCTGCCAGGTTCCGAGGAGCAGTTCGCCGTTATCTATCGGGACGACGACCTCTGGATTCAGAAAGAGGGTCGCCCTCAGGTGTGAGTGGGCGTTGCTGTCTATGCGGTCGTGGGAATATCCTGCCCCTCTAGGAACGAGCTCTTTCATCTTTGCCTTAATGTCCTCAAGCAATCCACTTTCGTTTTCGTTTATTACCAGTCCCGTCGTGGTGTGGGTGGTGAAGACAACGGCTATACCAGAGGTCACGTCGCTCTTCCACACGAGGTGCTGAATCTCGTCGGTTATGTCAACCACCTGGAACTTCTTCTCCGTGGGAACCTTAACCTCAAACAGCATCAGCCCCACCGGGCGAGGTTTTTCTTGAGCTCCAGGAGAAGCTTATCCGGGGAATCCAGGGGGCCAGAAACAGCCGCCCTGAGGAGAACGGCGGTTTCATACGCATCTATAAGATCCTTCCGGCCCCCTTCCACGACCTCCGAGCGGAGGGTTCTGTATATCTCCTCAACAGCGTCTCTGAATAGCACCTCGTCGGAGTACAGTTCCTTGTTCGTCAGGAGAATTGTTATGAGGTAGCTGACGAAATCAACCCTGTCCTCTTTTCTGCCTATCAGTGCCTTGAGCCGTTCCATGACCTAACCCTCCCCGGAAGCTCTTGCTCCAGAGCCTTAATGAGTATCTCCGAGATGAGAATCGAGGAGAACCTCGGGTTTCTGACCTCAAGCGCGGCATCTATTGCCTTCTCAACATCCCCCCTCTTAACGAGGTGGTGGGCGACATCGGCCATTATTATCGAACGTAACCGCTCGTCCCGAATCAGGTTTCCTATCTTCACTGCACCTTCCAGCTCGCCCTTGATAACGTAGTAGCGAGCTATCTTGGCCCACACCTCCTCACTGGTTGTGCCGTTCCCTATCGCCTTTACAATGGCCAAGCTACCCCTCTCGGGCTTTTCAAGGATTCTGTTCATCACGGCCTTTCCTGCAAGGGCTACCTCCTCCTCGTTCATGGCGGAGATGAAGTTCGGGAGAACGTCATGGTCCCTCTCAAGGAGCTCCAGGGCCATCTCGACCAGTATGGCTTCCCTGTTGTCGAGGCCCCTGATAAGGTCGAGGGCAGGAGTGCCTTCACCGCTGAGGGCGAAAACAAAGGCAAGCTCTACCGTGAAGTCATCCCCGAACTTCTCTATGAGGTCGTTGGCCACGGCCTCCAGCGTGTCTATATAGTGCCCGAGAACCTCCTTTTCCTTCAGGTAGAAGGCAACTTCCTTGAAGGCCTGCCTGGCCCAGTCTTTGACGCCTATTTCCCTGAGGAGAGAGATAGCGTTCTCGTAGCTTTCGAGGAAAAGATAGGCCTTTATGAGCTCCAGCATTGCCTTGGAGCGGTGGGGTTCGGAATCTATGTAATCCACAATGAGCTTGCTCTTTCTGAGCCGGTAGGCCACCTTCAGACGTTCTTTTTCTATCATGCGCGTGTTGGTGCGGAGGATTTCGAGGAGCATCTCGTTTCTAACCCTGCGGTTTTCTATCTCCATGGCATAGGTTATGGCCTCGTTCACCTCCCCAAGGGCCAGCATGTAGGCCGCGGCGCTCTGCATGAGCATGTCCCTCTGGGGCGCCGGGAGCATTTTGGAATCCTCTAGAACCCTCAGGTATATCCTTTTGGCCGACTTAAGCCCCGCTTTCCCCATAGAGTAGCCAACGGACAGCAGGGCGCGGAACATCGCCACTGGATCGTCTATCTCCTTGGCGGTCTCAACGGCACGTAGAAAAGCGGTTCTGTACAGGTTGTTCTTGGCTTTGGCTAATCTCTCACCGATTTTAGCATACGTTGCAGATTTTATATAGGGGTCTGGAATTACCTCAACAGATGCCAGCACTTCTTTGGCAATCATACGACATATCCCCCGCATGATTGTAGATTTTACCCAAACTATCATTTAACATATTACGCGCTTCTTCTTATTAATCTAACCCTCGGAATGTTTTTAAGAACCGGCGTGGAGTGAACGACTATGTACGCCGCGATATTTGGAAAAAATCCCCGCCTGAGTGAGGCAGAGTTTCACGCGTTCACGAAAAGGTTTAACCTAAAGGTGAATATTATCGAGGCAGACCGTGACTGGATGGTATTTGACTCAAGCTCAAAGATCGAGAGGTACTTCCACTGGCTCGGTGGCTCTCTCAAGTTGGTGAAGATCCTTGGTGAAGGCGAAGATGCCATAAAAGACCTGGAATACGCGAAGCTCTTCACCGTGAGCCTCTACGGCAGGAACGACTGGAAGCTCTGGAGGAAGCTGGGGAGCGCGGTAAAGAGGGAGTTCAGAGTGGAAGGCCCCTCAAAGTTCTTCAAGCCGGCTAAAGTTTACGCGATGCCAGCAGAGCTAATCCTGAAAGGCTTCCCCGAAGTTAAGGACTTCGTATTCCTCTTTAGGGAAGACGGAAGCTTTCTCGTAGGCGAGACAGTAAAGGTCACCGACCCGTTTGAGCTGAAGAAGCTCGACGTTGAGAGGCCCATCCAGAGACCGATACTCTCAATCCCTCCCAGGCTCGCGAGGATAATGGTGAACCTGACGGAGGTGAGGAAGGGCGCCTTCCTCGACCCATTCTGCGGCATAGGGACAATCGTCCAGGAGTTCGTCCTGCAAGGGTTAAACGCCTATGGAAGCGACCGCGACCCGGAGAGAATAAGCGAAGCCAAGAAGAACCTTGCATGGCTCAGAAAGGAGTTCCGGATCAAAAACTCGGCACACCTTGAGGTCTGCGACGCGAGGAAGCTGAGGCGGTGCTTCCGCCAGCGGTTCGACGCGGTAGTCACCGAGCCATACCTCGGGAAGCCCCTCAAAAGGAACCCGGGCAGGGGGGAGGCGATAAAGCTCGCCAACGAGCTGGACAGGTTCTATTATTCCGTCTTCGAGAGCTTCGGAGATGTTCTCAAGAGAAACGGGAGGGTGGTCTTCGTCTTCCCTGCCTACAGGCTGAGCGGAGGGGGAATATACAGGAAGGAGAGGAAGTGGCTGACCAAGCTCGGCTTTGAAGTCCTTGGAAAGTACACCGACTATGAGGAGAGGCACCGCCTGGTTAGGGACATCCACGTGCTGAGGTACCGGGGCTAAAGGAGCCTCGCGTGCTCCTGCTTTATGCATCTATGTGCCACAACTATTAAACCGGCCTCCTTGGCCTTTTTGAACGCCTCCCTGTTGTAGGTGTTGAACTGGAACCAGACGACCTTTGCGCCCTTCTTTACCGCCTGCTCGACGTAGTCCATCGTGAACTCCGGCCTTATGAAGAGGTCGACTATCTCGACGTCATCAGGGATATCGAGAACACTCGGGTAGCACTTCCTTCCGAGGACTTCGGAATAGCGGGGGTTGACTGGATAGACCTCATAGCCGTGTTCGAGGAGGTAGCGCATCACGTCGTTTGCGTCGCGTTGGGGCTTCGGTGAAGCGCCCACGAGGGCGATCTTTCTGTACTTTGTCAAAATCTCCCTAATCTCATCGTCGCTCAGCCTGTCAACGGGCATTATCCTGACCATGCTATCACCGGAAGCGTCTCGACCTCAACCTTTAAAGCACTAACCGAAAACTCTCTGCGGTGAGGGCTTTGCTCTACGAGGAGAGGTTTTCAGTAAGATGGATTTTCCTGTTGCTCATCCCTGCCTTTGTGGCGCTTGGCGTTGGCCTCTACTTCGCGTATCAAGAAGGCCAAGGCCTCTGGGGAGTGGGGACAGGCCTAATAATTACCCTACTTTTGGCCTTTGAGGTCTCGAACTTCAGGTTGACCATAGACGAAAGGGCGGTAAAAATCCGGGGAGGCCTTGGCTTAATCAGGATAACGGTTCCGATAGATGAAATCAAGAGCTTTTACGTAGCGCACGACTGGAAGGCCTGCAGTGGTTTCGTTCACTTCAACTTGCCCGCCAAGGGTTGCGTCCTCATAAGAAAGAGGAACGGAAAAACTGTATCCTTCTCAACCAACAACCCGGAGGAGGTCGCGAGGGTTTTAGTCACCCTCGGCGTTCCACGAGCACCTTAGTGCCCCGAACTGATACCACCCTGACCCCCTCGCCGGCCTTTGCGGTTCCGTTTAAGCATCTCGCCTTCCAGAGCTCCCCGTCAATTTTGACGACTCCCTCAGGTGAAAGGTCTTCAACAACGAGGGCAGTCCTCCCCATCAGACTCTCGGGGCCGGTTTCGGGCCTTTTGTCCGCTCCACCGCCGAGAACGAAGGGGGCTATTAGAAAGTCCTTGGCCAGAAGAAGTAGCATCAGGGGCAATCCCGCCCAGAGGGGGATCTCTATCCCCACCCCTGGGAGTATCAGAAAGATAAAAATGCCGACTATTACCTCGTCGGCCATCAGCGCGAGGAGCTTGAGAAGATTCCCAGCTTTTATACGCTTCATTTTTAAACCTCGCCCCTGGCCAGCCACTTCCAGTACGGGTTCAGCTCGACTATCGTCCACCACTTCTTGAGCTCCTTCCTCGCGGTTTTGTAGTCGGGGTAGAACCTTTCGACGAGCTGCCAGAAGGCCTTCGAGTGGTTCATGTGCTTCAGATGGGCAAGCTCATGGACTACAACGTACTCCCTAAGCTCCCTAGGAAGGGCTATAAGACGGACGTTGAAGTTCAGGTTCCCCCTGGGGGAACAGCTCCCCCACCGGCTCTTTTGATGGCGAATATAGACCTTTCCATATTTAACTCCCATCCTGTGGGCGTAGGAATCCACAAGGGGCAGGAGTTCCCTTCGGAGGATTTTCTTCAGGCAGTCAAGGACATCGCTGGGATTGGGTGAGAGGACGACGGTCTTGAACCGCTCGTGAACCTTGGGCTTTCTCCCGTGGATGACCCCGTAGAACTCGCCGTTGATGGGAAAGCCCGACTCAGCTATCTCGCGAAGGCCCTCTATCTCGGCCAGCTTGCCCTCAAGCCAGCCGCGGTGCCTCTCGATCAGGGCATCGACGTCGAAGCCATCCGGAGCCGTGACCACGACCGTCCCGTCCGGCCTCACCTCAAGCCTCGCGTACTTAACCGGCCGACGGCGAACCCTCAGCATTGCCGCTCACCTTTTAAGAAGAATGGATAAAAAGTCCTTATGAAGGTTCGGGTCATAGAGAGGCGCGCCAAGAGCATCTACACCAGATCCAAAATTCCTGGCGTAGAGTGGGCGGTCAACCAGTACGTCGGCTGTGCCTTCGCCTGTGAGTACTGCTACGCCAAGTTTCTAACGAGGTGGAAGGACTACGGGAGATGGGGGAGCTGGGTCGAGGTCAAGACCAACGCGCCCGACCTAGCTAGAAAGCACGTTTCCGGGAGCATCGTCATGTCAACGGTGAGCGACCCGTATCAGCCGATAGAGGCCGAGTTAAAGCTCACCCGGAAGGTTCTGAGGTACATGGACAAGAGGAACGAACTCTCGGTGCTCACCAAGTCCCCCCTGGCAACCCGGGACATCGACCTTTTCAAGGAGTTCCGAACGATAGAGGTCGGCCTCACGATAAACGGCTTTAGGGGTAGAGAAAAGAGGCTCTTCGAACCTCTAACGCCGGTTCACGAGGCGAGGGTTAATGCCCTTAAGGAACTCCGCGAGGCGGGCCTGAAGACGTACGTCTTCGTCAGCCCCATAATTCCAGAGATAACTGACGTCTCCGCCATAGTAGAGGACACGAGGGGCTTTGCGGACTACTACTTCTTCGAGGTGCTCAACCTCCGCGCCTCCGGAAGGGAATTCCAGGAGCTCCTCCGCGATGAGTACCCGGAAAGCTACGAGGTTCTGACCGATGGCAGTGCCTTTGAAGAGTTTCTGTGGGAGCTGAAGAAGGAGATAAGAGGCCTACACGTGAAGGCGGGGGGAATAGAGACCCACAGGGGAGGCTGGGAGTTCATAGAGCCCTGACTTACCACGTCGGAGAGAGCAGAGCCCCTCCGTAGGCCAGCCAGACAAGGAACGCGGTTGAGAATGGAACGGTGAACTCATCGTAGGCGGATTGGAGAGGGAGGCTTTCAAGGAGGGTTGCGACCATCGCAACCCCCATTATGATAGCGGGAGATGGGTCAAGCTCAAGAACCCTGTGACTGGCCCAGAGTGCCAGGATTGAAACCGCCAGCATCACGGTGCTCCCGATGAGGGTTTTTCTCCGGTTCCAGGGAATTCTCGGCCCTCCGAGGAGCTGGCCGGCTATGGCGTTGCAGCAGTCGCCGAAGGTCGAAACCCACAGGGCCGAGAGGGCGGCTATTTTAGGAAAGACCGTGCAGATTATGGCCATTGTGACCCACAGCAGAAAGCTCCCTAGAAAGTTGTCCCTCTCGTCCTCTCTCGCCATCGTCCTGTAGCTCAGGTCTGCTATGGGCACGGTAAAGCTCCAGCCGCGGAGGAGCTTGAGGTGCTGGAGCGTGTAGAGAAAGGCGAAGAACCAGACGACCACCAAGGTAACCCACTTCGGGGTGAAGACGATTATAGGGGCACCGAGGATCCCGGGGAGGACGTGCCAGCCCTTTCTCACGAGCTCCCTTCGTGGAATGCGGTTCATGATTTCACCCATACTGATTCCACGAGGTCATTTATCACTTTTTCTCCGACAACTATAAAAAGACATAATCCCAGGGACACTCATGCAAGTAAGGTTTGAGAGGCTCATTCCCTTCGAGGATGACGATGTCAAAACGGTAGAGAGAGTTGTGCTCGGACTGAGATTTATACACTACGTCCAAGGCGCGAACGAGGAAATCTGGAACTACGCTCCGAGATACATCAAAGAACGTTACGAAACCTACTTTTATCTGATCGACTTCCCAGAAAAGAGCTTCCTGATAGCCTCAACGGTGCCCCTTAAAATATCCGTCCCCTGCCGGAAAGTTCTAATGCTCGAGGGGAGCAGGAATTCCATCGCCAAGAGGCTAAAACTCCACTTCCTCGACCCCCTGAACCGGAGGGTGAACCTGCAGAGAACAGCCGGGCTGAATATCACATCGCTTCTGGCTCTCGCTGCCCTTGGAGGAGTTCTCCTGTGGTTAAATCCATACCTCTTTGCCCTAACCCTTTTGATATTAGTCCTCGGACTAACGCCTGGAAATGCCAAAATCGCCGTCAGACACGGGAAGGAAATCGCAATCTTCAAAAGAAACGAGAGGACTTATAAAGCGGCCTCTTTGCTCGCCGGAATGATCTACCTTGTTCCCCTCATAAAGACCATCCAAGATATGTACAGGGACACCAGGGACATTAGGGTTTTGGTGGCAATCCTCCTAGTGAGCACTCCAATGATAATCCTCGCACTCATGATTTTGTATTTCCAGAGGGAGTGGCAGGACTTGGTATGACCGCTATAACCAGAGAGTTCACGTTCGTTCCGGTCGGTCCTGTTTTGAGGAGCGCGCCGGCCTTTTCCAGCGCATTATATGCGTCGTGCCCCCTGAGGACTTCCTCGACGTCGATTCCCGCTTCCCTTAGAAGCCCAAGCGTTTTCCCGTCCACTATCCCGCCGGCGGCGTCGGTCGGCCCGTCCGTCCCGTCGGTGTCAACCGCCAGGACGACGGCGTTCAGCCCCTCTATCTTCCGGGCAATGCTCAGGGCAAACTCCTGGTTCGGTCCGCCGAGGCCGGCCTTCTCCCCGATGGTCACTGTCCACTCTCCGCCGGCTATCAGGACGGCGGGCTTTGGAACCGGGCGGTCGTATCTGGCTACCTCCTGGACTATAGAGCCTATCGCTAAAGCTACCTCCCTGGCCTCCCCTTCGAGGGTCGTTGTGAGTATCGCCGCGTTGTAGCCGAGTTCCTCCGCCTTCTCCAGGGCAGATTCACAGGCGAGGGTGTTGCCTCCAACTATGAAGTTGTGGACGTTGGGCAGATCTTCCTTGAGGGTTTCCTCGGCTTTTCCCTCAAGTCCCAGCTCGATGTGCCTCTTAACACTCTCTGGAAGCTTCTCCCAGACGCCGTAGAGCTTCAGTATCCTGAAGGCGTCCTGGAATGTGGTGGGGTCCTTTACGGTCGGACCAGAGGCTATCGCCTCAAGCGGGTCGCCAACGACGTCCGAGAGGATGAGACTTATCACGGTACCTTTTACACGTTTTGCCAGCTTACCGCCTTTAACCGCAGAGATGTGCTTCCTCACTGTGTTTATCTCGTATATCTTTGCCCCGCTCTCCAGAAGGAGCTCGTTCGTTCTAATTTTGTCCTCCAGGGTTATCCCCCTCTCCGGGAGGAGGAAGAGCGCACTTCCGCCACCGGAGATAAGGACGAGGAGGACGTCATCCTCCCCAACCTTCTCGGCCAGTTCGAGGCCGAGCCTTCCACCCAGGAGGGAGTTCCCGTCCGGAACGGGATGTCCGGCCTCAATGACCCTCAGCCTTCCCAGCTTGGGGCAGTTTCCGGCGTAGCCGTGCTTGGTGACTATTACTCCTTCCTCAATCCTCTCTCCGAGGAGGTCAACCACCGCTCGCGCCATTGAACAGGCGGCCTTGCCGAAGGCCAGAAGATAGATTTTTCCCCGTACTGGAAGTTCCTTTCCAAAAACCATCAGGCGGTTTCCATCGACGCTGATGCTCCTACGCACTGCCCTGTAGGGGTCGGCACTCTTGATAGCCGCGTTCATAATCTCCAACGCGGCGGTTTCGGCGTCCATCTCACTTGCCTCCAGCAGGAAGAACTTACTCAAAGAGTATTATCCTCTCGGCCTCTATGTCCTCCAGGGAAGCGTTCCAGCCGCCCACCACGTGCCTCTCACCGTCTTCAGTCTCCACAGTTATGTTCGAGATAACTTTGCCCTCGTCCTCGTAGAACTCAACAATCCTCCCCACGAGATGAACCGGCTCTCCCGAACGGACGAAGCGGCCGAAAACCTCCACCTTGGCGTTCTGAATGCTGAACCGCCGCAGATCCGAAACAAGCTCCCTTATGTGTATGTACTCCCTCGGAAGCCGGAGCGCCCGCTCTTCCCTGTAAACGACCCTCCCTGTCGGCCAGAGGGCATGGTAAAAGTAGCGGTCGAGCATGAATAGGAGGTTGTTGTCGTGTATGACCAGCCCGTAGCCGTGGAGGGAACTGCCGGCAGTTAACGCCTCGTAGGGCAGGTATATGCCCATGTCCCTGTCCTGAATTATGATTATGGGGTCTGGAACTTCACGCATGCGGATCTCTGTAGCGATGGGAGGCACTTCCCCCTCACCGTAGACGAAGAGGTTTATCCTGACGGAGTCTCTCTTCACGCCGAGGTCGTCCTTAAGCCTGTCGAGGAGTTCCCTGGGTACCGCGATGCTGAGATGGAACCGGCTGTTCCGTATCGCCCGCCTGATGTACTCCTCCAGGGTTATTCTGCTCTTAACGACCGTAACGCTTCCGATCTCTCCCCGGGGAGTGTAGAGCTTCTCCAGGGCGGCCTTGAGGGTCTCTATCTTTTCGTCGTAGCGCCTCTTTATGGCGTCCATGACGCTGTCCGGGCTGAGGGGAATGACCTGCTTCGGCCGTCCCTGGCTCGTCGTCACGAAGCCCTTGGCCATGAGGGTTCTTATAACGTCGTATATCCTGGGCTGGGGCACCTTTGAGAGCGTCGCGAGCTCTCCAGCGGTCAACGGGCCGTTCCTGATGAGGGTAAGGTACGCCCTAACCTCGTACTCGTTCAGGCCGAGCTCCTTGAGCAGGGACTTTATCTCCTTCTCCTCCATAGGCAGGCCTCAGATTATCGCTTTTTCGGTGGTCTTGTCAAAGATATGGAGGTTATCAAGGTCGACCTCTATTTTAATCTTTTCTCCGATGGGTAAGGGTATGTGTCCGGGCAGCTTTATCTTGATGATGCTCCCACCGACCTTGGCATGCACTATAGTGTCCGTTCCAAGGGCCTCGATGAAATCGACGACCCCATCTATCTCAACGCTTCTGGTCACATGTTCCAGCGTGGATACTCCCTTCACAGTCATGTGCTCCGGCCTTATGCCGACCAGAACATCCTTCCCGAGGTAGTCGAGGAGAATATCCCTGAAGTCCTCGGGTAGGGGTATCCTGAAGCCGTCACCCTCAAGGGCTATCCCCTCATTCTCAACGAGGCTGGCATCCAGAATGTTCATCTCGGGGGCACCTATGAAAGTCGCCACGAAAAGGGAGTTCGGCTTGAGGTAAACCTCCGTCGGAGGGCCCACCTGGAGGAGTCTCCCCTGGTTCATGACCGCTATCCTGTCGCCCATGGTCATTGCCTCGACCTGGTCGTGGGTGACGTATATCGTCGTGACCTTGAGCTTAGTCTGGAGCTTCTTTATCTCGGCACGCATCGCGACCCTCAGCTTGGCGTCGAGATTGCTGAGAGGCTCGTCCATCAGCAGAACGTCCGGTTCGACCACTATCGCCCTTGCAACGGCCACACGCTGCCTCTGGCCGCCGCTCAGCTGTCCTGGATAGCGGTCAAGGAGCTCCTCTATCTGGAGCAGTTCAGCCGCCCATTTGACGCGCCGTCTTATCTCGTCCTCGGGGTACTTCTTTACCTTGAGCGGGAAGGCTATGTTATCGAAGACCTTCATGTGGGGCCACACTGCATAGCTCTGGAAGACCATCGAAATGTTCCTGTCCTTGGGGGGTAGGTAGGTAACATCCCTGTCCCCGAAGTATATCCTCCCCTCGGTGGGTGTCTCAAGGCCGGAAATCATCCTCAGCGTCGTCGTCTTCCCGCAGCCGCTTGGCCCGAGGAGCACAAGGAATTCACCGTTATCTATTTTCAGGCTTAATTCTTTAACCGCTTCAAAGCTCCCAAACCTTTTGGTTATCCTATCGAGCTTAACCTCGACCATGTTAACACCTCACTTGAGCGTTATACCCCACATCGTGACCAGATATTTTCTTGTGAAGAACACGAACACCATCGCGGGAAGCGTCATTATGAACGCCGCGGCAAACTTGTAGTAGTCCGGTGCCGCTCCACCCCCCGCCCCCGCCACTATGGAGAGTATGAGAGCCGGCAACGTCCTGTTGTTGAGGGTGAGTATTGACGCCATGAACACCTCGTTCCAGCTCATGACAAAGGTAAACATGGCTGCCGCCGCCAGTCCTGGAAGGGCTAGAGGCAGAGTAATCTTTCGGAAGGATCCAAACCTCGTGAGGCCAAATACCAGTGCGGCCTCCTCAAGCTCCTTTGAAACCCCCGCAAAGATGCTGGAGGTTATAAGTATCACAAAGGGCAACGCCATCGCTGTGTGGGCGAGCGCAACCCCAAGGAGTGTGTCTATAAGGCGCAGGTTTATATAGAGGACGACAAGGGGAATTGCCATCACTATCACGGGGAACATCCTGATTCCGACTATGGATAGCTTTATGGTGTCCTTGCCCGGAAAGATGAACCTCGCCATGGCATACCCCGCGGGAATTCCCAGAAGAAAGCTGATCCCTATGGTCATCAGAGCCACTATGATGCTGTTCTTGATGCCGTTCCATGCTCCGAGGGTGAACAGTATCGTCTCGATGTATTTAGTGGTAAAGTTCGTTGGAATTATTTTGGTTGGGTTGTAGTAGTCCTCAGCCGTGGTGAAACCGTACAAAAACGCAATGACCAGAGGGAGCAGTATCCAGAGGACTATAGTGAAGACCACAGCGTAAGTTGCTATCCTTTTCAGCAGGTATCTGGTCTCGTCGTTCATCGCTCTCCCACCTCCAGATACTCAGCCTTAAGGAACTTTACGTAGAGACCAGCCAGTACAAGGGAGATTGCGGCGATTATCAGGGCGTATATGGAGGCCACGCCTGGATCTTTCAGATCAACCATCTGCCGGAATCCTTCGGCTGCCAAAACAGGTATGTCCCTTCCGGCCAGGATTAGGACTATACCGAAGATCTGCATCGCGAAGAGGGTTCTTATTATGAGGGCGCTCTGTATGCTCGGTTTCAGCATTGGGAGGACGATATGCCTGAGCCTTGTCCAGTAGCCCGCCCCAAACACCTCCGCCGCCTCGATGTACTCCTTGCTTATCATCTGGAGGCCCGCCAGAATTATGACGAAGACTATAGAGGTCGCCCTCCAGATCTCAGCAAGTACTATCACAAAGAACTCCCTGGCTCTGAACTGGTACCCAAAGAAATATATCGGGGCATCAGTTATGCCGAGGTTTATCAGGATCTTATTAACAAACCCGTAGGGCGAGAGCATGGAAAACCATATCAAACCTGCGGCGACATCGCTAATAGTGAGAGGTATTATAAGGGCGTAGATACCCAGGTCACGCCCTTTAAACGTCCTGTTCATAAACAGCGCCAGCAAAACGGCCAGCGCCAGCTGGATTGGGACTATAACCGCCCCAAAGAGGAGCGTATTTTTAAGGGCATCCCAAAAGTAGTAATCGCTAATGGCCCGTCTAAATGTCTCAAGAGAGAGGGCACCATCCTTCGTGAAGGCCAGATAAAACGCCTGGATTAGAGGGTAGCCAATAAAACCCAGCAGATACAGGATTGCAGGCAAAAGTAAAAGATAAGGGAGAAAGTCTCTTCTCTCCATCACCATCCCTCACGGCATTGGAATGCCTACCTCCTGGAATATCTGCTCCATTTGCGGCCCAAGCTCGTTGAGAACCGCCTGTGGATCCTCATTCTTAAGGACAATCCTCTCAAAGGCTTCCCTGTAGAGGCTTGTGAACTGTCCTCCTTTCTCGCCAAGGTTTGGAATTATGGCTATTAGGGCATCTTCCGTGCTTGCCTGCGCCTGAACACCCTCAGCAAGTATCTTGAGCGGTCCTTCAGGTAGCTTTCCGCTTGCTTCCTCGACCGTCGGGAAGAACCCGACCTTCTCCAGAACCTTAACCTGAGTCTCCGGCCTGGTGAGGTAGTCTATCAGCTTCCAGGCCTCCTCCTTGTTGGGGGCGTTCTTAGGTATGGCAAGGCCAGCGATGACAACAATGAAGCCCCTTCCCTTGGGTCCCCTTGGAACCGGGACGACGACGAACTGGTCGGGCTTGGTCTCTATGGCGTTCTTAATCCTCGCTGTGTGATCCCAGGCTATCATAACCTCCCCCTTGAGGAGCGGGTCTGCCATTGCGTCCCAGACGGTGCTCGAGGGGTGAACGTAGGGCCAGAGCCCCTTCATGTAGTTCCACATCTCAACTGCCTCGGGACTGTTGAACTTCTTGGCCTGGTAACCCGTGTAGCTTGGGTAGATGTATCCATGGAGGAACCTGTGCCACAGGCCCTTTGGTCCTGCAGGGAAGCCAAGCTGCGGCTGTCCTGTTGCCTCTTTCAGGTTCTTGGCCCACTGGAGAAGGGCATCGTAAGTCCACTTCTCCGTGCCCTTCATAACGTCCTCTTCTGTGAGACCCTCCGGGAGGTACTTGAAGGCATCCTTGTTGACGACCATCACATAGGTAGCGCTCATCCATGGAACGTAGACCTTCTGACCACGGATGTAGGAGTACTTCTCAAGTGTGTTGATGAACGTCCTTCCCTCAAGTTTTGGCATTCCTCCCAAATCTTCAAGCCATCCTTTGGCGGCCATGTAATCAAGACCGCCGTGGAGGTCGCCTATAACGTCTATGGTAACCTTTCCGGTCTGCTGCTCGCCTTCCAGCCTTGTAATCAGGTCTGTATATGCTATGGGGACGAAGTTTACGTCAATTCCCGTCTCGTCAGTGAAGCCCTTCAAAAGTTCCTCCTGAACGAAGGCCCTCTCTTCGGGCGGGTTCAGCTGGGTCGATAGAAACGTCACTGTTACCTTGGTCTCCCCTCCGGGAGAGATACAGCCGCTGGCCACCACTGCAAAAACCACAATACCGGCCAACAAAAGTCCAAACAACCTCTTCATGGGGCATCACCCGATACCTTAAGTAAGGTACTTCAACGAACTTATGTGGACAACATATATAAGATTTGTGTTTAAAACCACTGAAAGTGGTTGTATTTACACAAAAGTAAAAGTTTGAGATTAAAGCCTGAGCTTCACTGTCCTCCCCGTCCTGGAGGATTCGTACGCCGCCAGGATTATGGCGAGGTTCTTCTTGGCGTCCTCTCCAGTTATGGGGATCTCCCGGCCCTTGAGCACGGCCTCGGTGAAGGAGTTCACTATCCCCCTAACGTCCGGCCTGTCCCAGTATATCTTTTCTGCCCTGTCCTGATACACCGTGAAGTCCGGGTAGGCGGTTCTGACGTCGAGGAAGCCCTCCCTGCCAACGAGGTAGTACTTTATCTCAATACCGTAGGAGTAGCCCTTGGGGTTGCCCCAGCCCGCGGTAAGAACCGCCAGGACGCCTTTCCTGAACTCAAGGACGGCCGTCCCTATGTCATCCACCGGAAAACCGTATATCTTGCTCCCTATGTCGGCGTAGACCTTCCTGGGCACATCGCCGGTGAGCCAGAGGAGGGAGTCAACGCCGTGGGGTGCGGTGTCCATGAACCCCCCGCCGCCGGACTTTTTGGCATCCAGAAACCAGCTCATATCGAGTCCCTGAAGGAATATGGGCGGCTTGACGTTTTCAGAAATCGTTTGTATGTACTCCAGAGCACCTATCTCGCCGGCGTCTATCATCTCCTTGGCTTTTCTCAGAGGATCCGTAAAGCGCGGGTTGAAGGGCAGCATGAGCTTAACCCCTGCCTTTTTAGCGGCCTTTATCACCTCATCAGCGTCCCTGAGGTTCAGGGCGATGGGCTTCTCAAGGAGTATGTGCTTGCCCTCCTCCGCGGCCCTGACGGCTACTTCCTTGTGTCTATATGTTTCTATGGCAATGTAAACGGCCTCCACGTTTTTGTCCCCCAGGAGGGCCTCGTAGTCCCTATAGAACTTCGCCCCGTACTTCCTCGCCTCGGTCTTGGCCACGTCGGAGTTCGAGCCGTCCCCGGATATAGCAACGAGCTTTGTCCTCTTGCCCCCCGCAATTACCGAGGCAAAACGAAGGGCATGCGGATGGGCGTAGCTGATTACTCCGAAGTTGAGCTTCCTCATACCTCAACCACCTCCCCCTTCCGGGCGCTTTCCTTGGCCTTTTCTGCAATCTTCAGCGCAATAAGAGCGTCCTCCGCTGTAACCATTGGCTCCTCCCTGCCCCTGATGCAGTTGAAGAAGTGCCTCAGCTCCCTCTCGAAGGCATCTGGAAACGTCGACAGGAGCGGTGAGAAACGGGGCATCTCGAAGTTGGCCTTGGCAACACCGACGACCGGAGTATCCAGCGGGGTATAGCGTATCCTGCCGTTCTTGCCTATGATGTCAACGTGGTGGTAAAACACACCGTAGCGAGAGGGATAGGGGTACGCCCAGCTGACCTCGGCTATGCCCGTCTTTCCCCCCTCGAACGCTATCATCATCATGAAGTGGTCGAACGTTTCGTTTGCCCTTGCCTCCTCCTTGATGGACTTTCCAACTGCGTAGACCCTCAGGGGCTCGCTCTCAAAGAACCAGCGCAGGAAGTCCGTGACGTGGACTCCAAGGTCAACGGCAACACCGCCGCTCCTGTTCTCGTCCCAGTACCAGTAGTCCTTCGGGAAGGGGAGGTTCTGGACTTCGGCCTTCCTGATGTGCATGGGGAGGATGTTGCGCTTCTTTATAACCTCCTTCATCTGAATCCATCTGAGGTCAAAGCGCCTCACGTGGCCAACGAAGAGGTGCAGGCCTTCTTTCTCCGCGGTCCTTATCATCCTCTCGCCCTCTTCGACGGTGAGGGCTATTGGCTTCTCCACTACCACGTGCTTTCCAGCCTTAAGGGCCGCGAGGGCCAGCTCGGCATGGGTATAAGTCGGCGTCAGTATTTCCACAACGTCGAGGTCAAGGTCAAGGAACTCATCGAGGCCCGTGAACGCCTTCGCTCCAAAAGCTTTGGCACCTTCCTCCGCTCTGGCATCGTCTATGTCCATGCAGGCAACGACCTTAATCCCCTCTATTCCCCTCAGCGCCTTTTTGTGGGCGAGGTTGAATATGTTTCCACAGCCTATCACTCCCACCCTCAGCTCCATGGACATCGCCTGCTTCCAGATACGGTCGAAAGGTATATAACCCTTTTCAAAATAAACCACTTTAAATGGTTGTAACTTACGAGGGTGGAGAAAATGAGGGTTGTCGTTGGGATTCCCAGTTACAACAATGAAGAAACGATTTCCTTTGTCGTTAAACAGGCTGCAAAAGGGCTGAAAAGATATTTCGGAGGCGGAATAGTCGTCAACGCCGACGGGGGGAGCAGCGACGGGACGAGGGACGCAGTGCTGGGGACAGATGTCCCAGACGGTGTCGAGGTTCACAGCTTCGTTTACAGATGGCCCATCCCGGGAAAGGGCAGTGCCATGAAGGAGCTCATGGAGTTCGCCCTCGGGAGAGACGCCGATGCCATAGTCTTCGTCGACAGTGATTTAAGGAGCATAACCCCCGAGTGGATATACCGCTTTGCCAGGCCCATCGAGGAAGGCTACGACTTCGTGGCGCCGCTCTACATAAGGCACAAATGGGACGGAACCATAACCAACAACATAGCCTACCCGATGACGGCCTCGCTCTACGGGAAGAACGTCAGGCAGCCGATAGGAGGAGACTTCGGAGTAAGCAGGAAGCTCATGGAGGCCTACCTCGAAGACGAGGAGGTCTGGAAGACACACGTGGCGCGCTTCGGCGTGGATATTTTCCTGACGACGACTGCCATAGCTAGGGGCTTCAAAATCACTCAGACTGCCCTGGGAATGAAGATACACGACCCCAAGGATCCGGCAGCTTCCCTCGGCCCCATGTTTAACCAGGTCGTCGGGACGCTGTTCATGCTGATGAAGAAATACGAGGACATCTGGAAGCACGTGAGAACGATAGAGCCCGTCCCGGTATTCGGGGAGCTCGAGAAGGGCGAACCTGAGCCCGTAAAGGTGACCCTGGAGCTCCTGGAGATAAGGGCGAAGGAGCTATTCGCCCAGCACGAACCTGTGCTGAGGAGGGCGCTTAGTGAAGAGACGCTCAAGGGGGTGGTGAGTGCACTCAAGACCTTCGAGTTCGACGACAGGCTCTGGAGCCACGTCCTCTACGACGGAGCCGTGGCGTACAGGAACGGAATTCTAACCGAGGCGGAACCCCTTGTGCCGCTCTACTTCGCGAAGACGGCGGACTTCGTCAAAAGAACGATGGACATGAGCACCCTTGAGGCTGAAAAACTGATAGAGGAGAGGGCTAAGGTATTCCTTGAGGAGAAAGACTACCTCTTGGAGCGGTGGTAGAGCTCCCTCACCTCTTTCATCAGGACTATTTCCTCCATTTTTGGAACGCTCCAGGCCCCCCGTAGGGTCGTCGAGAGGGCCGCTACGAGGTTTGCGAAGCGGCCGATTTTTCTGAGCTGTTCCCCATCGATGGCTTCTTGCCCAACCATGTTCGAGTAGTGAAGGCCAGCAAGGAGGGCGGCCATAAAGGCATCTCCAGCCCCGGTGGTGTCAACCGGTTCGACACTGTAAGCAGGGACATGAACCTCAGCGCCTCCGCTCCTCAGCTCGCTTCCCTCTGCACCCAGAGTCACCGCGAATAGTTTGAAGTCGAAGTCTTCGGGGCTTATTCCGTTGTCTCTAAGGTACGCCAGCTCCCCATCACCGAGCTTGACTATATCGGCAAGTTTCAGGGCCCTCTCAATATCTTGGAGCATCTCATCTTCCCTTCCGCGCCAGAGGTCGAGCCTTATGTTGACGTCGTAGCTCAGCGGAACCTTTCCCTTAAGTTCCTCCAGAATCCCGAAGAGCGTCGAACGCGAAGGCTCCCTGGCGAAGAGAACGCTCCCGAAGTGGACAACTTCCGCCCTCTCAAGAAGGGCAGTCTCCACGTCCTCAGGCTTCAGGTTGAAGTAGGCAACGCCGTCGTAGAGTATGAACTCCGGCCTAGCACCGATGAGCTGGACGAAAACGACGCCGGTGTGCCTCTCAAGGTCTCTCGGGATGAATGTCTTAACACCTTCATCTGTGAGCCTTTCGATCAGGAAGTCCCCGAAAGGGTCGTCTCCGACCTTGCTCACCAGGGCGCTCTCAACTCCGAGCCTGGAAAGGCCGACGGCAACGTTCGCAGGAGCGCCGCCGGGGTGCTTCTCGAAGGACTTTACCTCCTTAAGCTTCCCCTCCTGGAGGGCTATGAAGTCTATGAGCACCTCACCGATCGAGACAATCATCCCCACCACCAAAATGCAACCATTGAAGGTGGTTTATAACACAACGGTTATATATGCCTTTTTGCCGATTTTCCCTAGGTGTTGTCCCATGATAGCCATAATCACCTTCACCGACCCCCGGCCAACTGCCCTCTCGATTGAGCGCGAGAGGGCTTTGATGGAGAAGCACTCCGCCCTCATCGAGGAGCTGAGAAAGGCCGGCTTTGAAGTCCTCGACGTGAACGAGAGGCTTGGAAAATACGAGGCTTTAAAAGCCGGTAAGAACTTCGGGATAGATTCGATGGATGAGAGCTTCAGGGCCGGGGAGATTATAGCAGGAAGCTCCGCCTCAGGAATAATAGCCGGCCTCTGGCACTGGACGGAGAGCAACCTCGTCACGGCGATGGTTAGGGAGGCGAAAAAGCCCCTCCTCCTCTACGCCGACGACGACCCGGCCTGGGCAGGGACGACTTGCATCACCTCGGTGGGTGCTTCCCTCTGGGAGAGTAGGGTGAATGAGTACGCGCTGAACCACGTCCGCCTCAAGGGAGACGTTGAAAAGGTAAAGGCCTGGGCAAGGGCCGTTGAAGCCGTCTCAAAGCTGTCTAAGAAGTCCCTCCTCCTCTGGGGAGCCCCGTACACCCTCGGAATGGAGCACCTCATGGACGACCTGCCAGGGCTTAAGAGAATCATCGGCGACTTCATAATGCTCGACCAGTACATCCTGGTGAGGAAAGCGGAGAAGATGCTCTCGGACGAGATGCTGAGGGTCCGGGTGGAGGAGTTCTACGACTGGCTGACCGAGGAGATGGAGGTGAAGTTCGACGACCTCATGCTGACACCGGAGGCTTTGAGGAGGCAGATAGCCATATATCTCGCCGCAAAGGAGAGCTGGAAAGAGCAGAAAGGCGTTTCGGCCGTCTCGGTAAAGTGTCAGCCGGAGCTGAGCGAGGTCTACGGCGTTACGGCCTGTCTGATTCCCGCACTCTTTCCGTTCAGCCTCGATGCAGAGGGCGAGAAGGAGGTAGTCCCGGCGACGTGCGAGGGCGACGTCAAGGGCACGATAAGCTCGGCGCTCCTCTTCTATCTGAGCGGAAAGCCCCCGCTCTTTGGAGATATAAAGTACGTGGACGACGAGGTCGTCATGATAGCCAACTGCGGCGCGGCTTCGCTCTACTACGCAAGGCTGAGCGAGAACCCAGAGGAGAACCTCAAAGCAACAACCGTCCAGGGACAGTGCCAGGGGGCGAGCGGCGGGGCGCTCACGTACAGGACTCCACCGGCTACCTTCACCGTGGCCAGGCTCATACGCCGCGGTGGAGAGTACTACCTGCTCTACTTCCTCGCGGAGGGGATTGATATAACAGAGGAAATGGAGTCAAAGCTCAGATGGGGCAGGCAGTGGCCGCATACGGCCATAAGGAACCCGCTCGACAAGGAGGGCTTTATCTCGGTCATGGGGGCCAACCACCTCTCGCTGGTCCCCGGCGACTACACCGAGGAGCTCCGCTTTACCGCGAGGATATGGGAGGTAAAGGCGATAGACCTTGGCGATGCAGGTGAGGTAAAGTCCTTCCTTGAGGGGTAGCCATGAGAACCATCCTAGCCGGCAACGGGGCCTTCGTCCTGAGCGACGAGAGGGGAGACATGCCCTCCCACTACGACGGCTTTTATTTTCTCGACACCAGATTCGTCAGAAAAGCCAAGCTTGAAGTTTCTCCGGAGCCGGGCTTCCTAGGAGCCTCCTCGACCTTCACCAGGGCGGTTTCACACTTCACCCTCGGCGAACGGGGAATCCTTGTGAGGCTGAGAACCCTTGACGGGGTTTACGAGGAGAAGTTCTCCTTTTACAATACATCCGAAAAACCGCTAGGTGTCAAGGTCAGATACACCTACGAGGCTCCCCTTGAGGACATATTCCAAGTCCGGGGCTTCATGGGGCTGAAGGGCGGGGAGGCAATAGCCCCAGCCGGAGGAAGGCACCTGAGGGAAAGCCCCGCCGGAAGGAGGAGCCTTTTCATCGAGACCAACATGGAAAGGGAGGAAAGTCTCTTAAGGGCGGAACTTGAGCTACCTCCCCTCGGGAAGGCGGTCCTCTACGTCCGGTTCATTCCTAAAATCGAGGGCAGGGTCTCGGAGATACTCGCAGAGAAAAGGGAAACGATAAAAAACGTCGCCTTCACAGGCTCACCCGCCATCGACGGGATATTCGAGAGGGCGGTTGAGAACATAAACGCCCTGACGCTGTTCACGCGCTTCGGGCTGGTTCCCCTCGCGGGAATTCCCTACTTCGCATGCCCCTTCGGAAGGGACGCTATAATAACCTCACTCTTTCTCCTGCCGTACTACCCGGAATACGCCGCCGGCACGCTGAGGCTCTTCGGGAGACTCCAGGGGAAGAAAACCGACCCGAAGAACGAGGAGGAGCCGGGGAAGATACCGCATGAGTTCCGCCTTGGTCAGCTCGCCCAGTCTGGGAGGGTTCCCTTCGCGCCCTACTACGGCACGGTCGATGCCACCCCACTCTACGTGGCGCTGGCGGGCGAGTACCTGCGCTGGACCAAGGATAGGAGGCTGATAGAGGAACTGAAGCCGAACCTGACCGCTGCCGTCGAGTGGATACTCGGAAAGCTCGATGATGGTTACATAACCTACGTCCCGGGGATACTCGGCAACAAGGGGTGGAAGGATTCTAGGGATGCCATAGTTGATGAAGAGGGGAAGCTTCCAAAGCCGCCGATAGCGCTCGTCGAGGTACAGGGCTACGCCTACTGGGCGCTCAAGCTCGCAGGGGAGCTTGGGCTGACCGACCTCGATGGAGGGGCCTTAATCGGGGAGGCAGAACGGCTCAGGAAAAGGTTCAACCGCGACTTCTGGCTCGGCTCCTACTACGCCCTCGCGCTGGACGGGGATGGAAGGCCACTCAGAGTCGTCTCCTCGAACATGGGGCACCTGCTCCTGACGGGTATAGCCGATCACGAGAGGGAACTAGCGGAGAGGCTTTTCCAGCCGGACATGCTCTCCCGGTACGGGATAAGAACCCTCAGTGCCAGAGAGAAAGCCTACAACCCCTTCAGCTACCACCGCGGAAGCGTATGGCCGCACGACAACGCGCTGATAGCCCTCGGTCTCGCGAGGGTTGGAAGGGCCGACCTTGCGAAGGAGCTTATGGAGAGGGTTTTCACCGCCGCGAAGCTTCTGCCGGAGAGGGAGCTTCCGGAGCTGTACAGCGGCCTTAACGAGCTCGTTCCCGTCCCTAGGGCCAACTCCCCCCAGGTCTGGAGCGCGGCGAGCGTTTTTGCCTTCGTCACAGCCTCACTGGGAATGGAGGCGGGGGATGGGCTTACCATCCAGCCGGCAGAAGGAATAAACATCGTCCTGAGAGGCCTTTCATTTGGAGGAAGGAAATATCTCGTAGTGGCCAATGGGGGTGTTAGCGTTGAGCCCCTATGAGTTCAGGTTTGAAAAGCTTCCAAAACCCGTGCTTTCCCCTTCAGATGAAGGATTCGACTCAAAGAACGTCTACAACCCCGCGGTGGTCAAAAGGAGAGGAAAGGTGGTCATGCTCTACCGTGCGGAGGCTAAAAGGGAGAAGATAACCGGGAGAATCGGACTGGCACTGAGTGAGGACGGAGTCAACTTCATCAGGCACCCCGAGCCGGTCATGGAGCCGGAATACAGTTGGGAGGGCCTCGGCGTTGAGGATCCACGCGTTGTGAGAATTGGAGAGACCTACTACATGACCTACACCGGCTACGATGGAAAGACGGCACGGCTCTGCATCGCCACCTCGAAGAATCTGCTGAACTGGGAGAAACATGGAGTGGTTTTTGAAGAGTTTCCTTGCCCCAAGAACGGAAAGCTCAACTGGACAAAGAGTGGGGCCATTCTGCCGGAGAAAATGAAGTCCGGGCCGTTTAAGGGGCACTACATCATGTACTTCGGCGACTCAAACGTCTGGCTCGCCTATTCAAAGGATTTAATCCACTGGGAGTACGAGAGGGAGCCCGTCCTGATGCCTAGGGGTCATCTCGTTGAGCCCGGACCCCCTCCAATCCGCACGGGGGACGGAATACTCCTGATACACAGCGAAGCCTTCCACGAGGGCGAAAAGCTCGTTTATTACACGCACGCGGCTCTCTTTGATCTGGAAGACCCAAGAAAGCTCATATGGAGAACAGAGAAGTCCATCCTCAGGCCGACCTTCGACTGGGAGCTGCACGGGTGGGTTGACAACGTGGTGTTCGCGGAGGCAATGATAGAGCACGGGGGCAAATACTACCTCTACTACGGGGGAGCAGACAGGCACGTCGGGCTTGCCATAGGGACGATAGGTCCAAGCTCAGCAAGTTTTAAGTAGGGCCGGAGACAAGGTGGCTAAGAGGGGCCCCCTATGGAAATCTACAATCCTCCGGGCCTGGTCGCGGGCCTCATAATCCTCTCCGTATCAGTGGTGGCGGCGTACAGGGCGTACGGATACCTTAAGACACTTGAGACCCCAATCTCAAGGAGGTTAGCCTATCTTGCCCTCCTCTCCAGCGTCTTTTCCATCGTCGGGAGCGTGGGGACTATAATAGAATCAGGGACCGGCCTCAGGGCATGGTGGGTAATGGCGACGTTTTTCACGCTTTCGTACGTTACTATCCTCACCGCAATATTTACCTATCTCAGGCTCCTCCATCAGATCGGCCAGGGGAAAGTCCCAGAGATCCCCGAGATACCATCAGGAACATTCCCCGCACCAAAGGAGGAACAAGAGGGGACCCCTCTGCCCGTTGGGGGGTTTACAGTCCAGGTTTCAGAGCTTTCAAAGATAAAGCCGCTGTGCAGATTGGCCACCGCGGTACTCTACGCCGGGAGAAGCCTTGAGCCCAAGGGATGTCCTTCATTCGACAAGGTTGTATGGATAACCCGCATAGGTGCCCCCGGCTCGGTTGACCCGTCCAAGCTCCACGTTCTGCAGGGGGAGATAATGAGATTCATATCGGAGAATGGCAGTGGGGCCCTGGTAATCATAGATGGTGTGGAGCACCTTCTGCTCTACAACGATTTCAGGAGTCTGATGAAGTTCCTCACAACTCTGAGGGACTATATGGTGCTGACGGGATCGACCCTAATCGTCGCCATTGATGAGGGCTCATTTTCGGAGACCCAGCTGTCGATTCTACGGAGAGAGCTTCCCCGCATTGACATTGAGAGGGTGCTCACTGAGGCAGAGGAAATAACGCTCTTTGGAGCGCTCTCCCGGGATAACCTGGAGGCCAGGAAAGAGGAGAACCCGAGGGGACAGTGACTACAACGGCCCCTACTCAAAGAGGATAAGCTCGATCTCAGCCTCCGTTTTGGGGTTCTTCAGGAGCTCCACTATTTCCCTGTCTATGTCCTTAGCCGCCTTGTTTGCCCTTATTGCGAGTGTCCTGGAGTCAATGTAGGTGCTCTTTCTGACGACCATCGAGTAGTCATGGTCGAGGATCAGGTCTGGGCTTCCCTCGGCGAGAACCTCATCAACCAGATCCCCAACCTTTATTCGTATTAGGAGCTTCCTTCCGGCCTTTAGAGCGGCCTTGAACTCATCGCTAAGGTCGTTTAACCCCTTGTCGGCCTCGATGCAGAGTATGCAGTCCCCGCGGGGTGTTAGGTAATCCTCCTTCGTGAACTCCAGCGTTGATCTGTGCGTTGCCCTGACGTTCTCGTGACCCCTGCAGCGGATTACCTCCCTCAACATGGTTCCAGCTTCGAGCGGGGGTTTATAAATCTCCGGTCAAATGAGTGAAAAACTTTTTAAGTGTAGCGGAGAAATACCACACAGGGTGATAGGATGAACCTGGGACGCGCCGTTAAGGCCCTCCTGAGGATCAACTCGGGGTTTGCTATCGTAAGGATAAACTCCCTTGGGAAAGTCTATCCCGGAAAAACCAGCGTTGACGTGCTCGAACTCTTCCGCAGGAAGCTCAGGAAAAAGTGAAGAACCCCTTTGTTTTCAATTGTTCTGGGAAAACTTTTAAAAGGCCTCTTATGATGTGAGTTACGGCTGTAAGAATCAAGCTAACGGGGGGATTGATGATGGGAAACATCAAGCAGACGTTCATCAAGAGGGTTGCCCGCGAGCTGTTTGACCGCTACCCGAACGAGTTCACCGGGGACTTCGAGCACAACAAGAAGAAGGTTGAAGAGCTCACCAACGTCACCAGCAAGACCATCAGGAACAGGATAGCGGGCTACATAACCCGGCTCGTGAGGATGAAGGAAGAGGGCAAGATGCTCTGAGGTCCTTTTCTAGGATTTATTCCCTTCAAGCTCCTTCCTAAAAGCCCTCAAGGTCTTCAAGTATTTTCCTCGGGAGTCTTGTTCTGAACTCCTTCAGGAGCCTCTCGAATTCCATCTCGTTCTCCTGAGCGATGCGGCGGAACAGGTTTTCAATGTAGGTCTCCGTGAGGAGACGAACCTCCTCAAGCTCCTGCTTCGTTCTGATGATTTCCTCTATCCTGTCCTGTATCTCCGTCAGGAAGGTGAGGAGCTCGTCTATCTTCGCCTCCATCGGCTCGGTGGACTTTATAAGCGCCCTGGCCTGGGCGTACTCCTTGGTCTGTCTCGGGGCCTTGGGCTCGTACATCTCCGTGCCGAAAGCGTAGGGTGTGAGCAGGACCTCAAGGCGGAAGCCGCGCTTTATTGTGTAGTACTTCCTGGGCCTGCCGCGCGGTATCTTTTCAGTCCTGCCCTCGATGAGGCCGGCGCTCTCAAGTATCCTGAGGTGCTCAAGTACTGCCTTCTGGCCCACTCCAAGCTCCTGGCTGAGCTCGCTTACGAAGTACGGCCTTTTAGTGAGCAGGATGAGTATTCTTCTCCGCGTCTCGTTCCCCAGTATGTCAAGTAACTTCCCCATGTTCTTATTTGATTTCATGCTCTCACCCCCCTCTTTCCCTAACTTGATGTAAGAAAAGATTACTTTAAGCTTTTCGGTCGGCTTCAGGTTTAAAAGGCGTCGTTGAAATCAGTACCGGTGATAGGTATGTTCGCTTCAAAGCTCGTCTGCACGAAATGTGGAGAGGAGTACTCCTCCGCGTGTGGGGTTTACAAGTGCAGGAAGTGCGGCTCCCCTTTGGACGTTCGGTATCACTACGAGGACATAGCCGAGGTTATCCAGGATAACGACCCCTGGTTCAGGGAGCACCCCCACATGTGGAAGTACTGGATGTTCCTTCCGGTTTCAAATCTGAGAAAGGTCGTCACCCTGAACGAGGGCGGCACCAGACTGTACCGGGTGAAACGGCTCGAAGAGAAGCTCGGAATTTCCATGCTGTACGTCAAGAACGAGGGCGAAAACCCAACGGGGGCCTTCAAGGACAGGGGTTCGAGCGTTGAAATAACAAAGGCCCTTGAGTTTCACGCCAGAAGGGTCATAGTGGCATCGACGGGCAACATGGCGGCCTCTATAAGCGCATACGGTGCAAAGGCGGGGCTTGATGTAACGATAGTGGTTCCCGAGGGTACGCCGGAGGGCAAGCTCCTTCAGGCCAGGATGTACGGCGCTAAGGTGGAGGTTTTCGGGAAGACCTACGACGAAGCGCTGGCCGAGGCAGAGAGGAGGGCCACGGAGGAGGGCTACTATCTGACCGGGAACTACCACTTCAGGGTTGAGGGGCAAAAAACCACTGGCTTCGAAATCATTGACCAGCTCCACTTTAAGGTTCCGGACTGGATAATCGTGCCGATAGGTGCCGGCACCCACTTGAGGGCCATATGGAAGGGGCTCAAAGAGTTCCAGAGGGTTGGCTTGATAGACGAGCTTCCCAGGATAGCGGGAGTCCAGATAGAGGGCTACGACGCAATAGTTAGAGCATGGGAGACAGGAAAACCGGTAGAGAGAATAACTGAAAAAGTGCCTACCATAGCGAGTGCAATAGCGGTCAAAAAGCCCGTGGACGGGGAGAACGTCATAAGGGCCGTTAGGGAAAGCGACGGCCATCTCGGCACCGTTACAAACGAAGAAACCCTCAAAGCTGGCATGCTCCTCGGAAGGGAGGGGCTCTTCGTCGAGCCCTCATCCGCGACTGCCCTGGCGCTCGCGAGGAAGATGAGGGAAGAAGGAATAATAGAGAGCGGGGACAGCGTCGTCGTTGTGGCAACCGGACACGGACTCAAGGACACGGACACGTGGAACAGGGTCATTCAGAGCTAGGGACCTCGTGGTGCTCCCTGCATCTGGCCTCATAGCTCTCGCTTCCGCCGACGAGGATGACGGGTGAATCTCTGGGGGCGGGCTTCCCGTCTATCAGCCTCTGGCTCCTGGTTGCGGGCCTCCCGCAGACCGTGCAGACGGCTGTGAGGTAAACTATGTTGTCCGCCCTCACAAGGAGCTCCCTCGTAACCGGGAAGGGGTCCCCCTTGAAGTCCAGATTGAGCCCGCTGGCGATGACGTAGACCCCCTCATCGGCGAGCCTCTCAAGGGCTTCCACAATGGACATCGGGAAGAACTGGACCTCGTCGATGCCTATGACCTCGTAGCCTTCCCTTTTCGTTATTTCCACAATCCTGCCAACCCCTTCCTCATCGGTCGGTATGACGAAGGCCTCGTAGCGGAGGCCGTTGTGGGCAACCACCTCGTCTTCGGAGTATCTGTTGTCGATGGCAGGCTTGAAGAGCGCCGCCTTTCTTTTCGCGAACATCTGCCTCTCGATGCGCTTTATCAGCTCGGTCGTTTTCCCAGCGAACATTGGTCCGGTGATCACCTCTAGGAATCCTCCCGGGTGAACCATGATTCCCACCAAGAAAAGAAGGCTTCCGGCTGTTAAATCTCCTCCGGCCAAAAAGTTGAACGGAAGACGAAAATGGAAGAAAAAAGCCGTCAGACCTGTCAGACAGGGGTGACGTGGCCCCACTTTTCGAGGGCCCTGGCGAGCTCCTTGTGGGTCTTGGCGTATTCCTCCAAAGGAATTCCCTGCATGTAGGCATCTATGGCCTGCCTGACGGCCCTCGCTCCAGCGGCCGGTCCGTCCGGGTGTCCAAGGGTTCCACCGCCGAGCTGTATGACGAGGTCGGTTCCGAGGGCATCGAAGACTATTGGGAGGTTTCCGGGGTGCAGTCCACCAGAGCTAGTTGGAAATCCGGCTTTTATGCCATAGAACTTCTGCTCGAGGTGGAAGACATCGTCCTCGTCCGGCTTGTAGTGGCTCTCCCTGAATATCCTCGCGTTCTGGATGACGTCCCACTTTCCTCCTTCGAGCTTGCCGGCTCCCGCCGTTCCGACGTGGAGCTGGTCGATACCTATGAGCCTGTAGAGCTTGGCCAGAACGAACATTGAGATACCGTGGTAGGGGTTCCTTGTAAAGGTCGCATGCATTGCCCTGTGGCCGTGAATAGCTAATCCATAGTCGGCTGCCAAATCACGGATGTACTGCAGTGCTCCCCAGCCCGTTATGACAACGTCAACCATCGCGTGCTTCAGTCCAAGATCCGCTAAGATTTCAAGCCTCTCCTCCATCTCCGGGAGGTTGGCGGTTATGTTGGCGAACCAAGTCTTCTTTTCGCCGGTCTCGTTCTCGACCTTGTCGATTATTTTGGCTATTATCTCGGCCCTCTCCTCGAAGCGGTTGTACCAGGGGCTGGTAAGGTTCTCGTCGTCCTTCATGTAGTCAGCTCCGTTGAGGAGCAGCTCGGTGGCAAGTTTCTCGAACTCTTCCGGCGAGTAGCCGACCTTCGGCTTTGGAACGACACCGTAGATTGGCCTGTCCTTTATTTCAAGCATCTTTCTGACGCCCTCGATACCGAATGCAGGGCCGTCGAACTCCCTGATGAGCTTCTCCGGAAGGTACATGTCCTCAAGCCGGAGCGCTTTAGCGCGTCTCATGCCGAAGACGTTTCCGGCTATGCTGGCCAGAAGCCCGGGGAGGTTGGCCTCTTCAAAGGCATGGAAAGGGTAGGCTATTTTCACTATCCAGCTGCCGTCGCCCATGTCATGGAAGTCATAGGCCTTGGCAGAGAGATCAGCCCAGCGCTCCTCCTCGTACCAGTTGTAGAGCGTCGTCCAGGTTCCGGTTGAGCTCTCAGCGGCAACACCGCCAGCAACAGCCTCTATGCTGTATCCCTCCGCAGGGGTTATGCGGAACACGGCTATGATGTCCCTCTTCTTGTTGGGCTCATAGCCCTTGTCCACGTAGTAGTCATATATCTTGTCGAATCTTTCGCTCATGCTTTCACCTCCTTGGTAAATTCATGATTGCATCAATCCCTATAAAAAGGCTACGGTGCATAATTGGGACATTCATGGCTCTATGTGGTGATTGGAGACGCTTTTCCAGCGCCAGCGCTCCAAACTCCTGCCCTCCTTTTAAAAACCAAAGCCGTATCCAGCCCATAAACTCAATTTCGGGGGCAGATAACCTTTTTCAAAACTTTGTCCTCGGGCTAGCATTAGGCTGTTTATAAGTTAACAGCCTAAGGATATCAAATTTCTCAACAACTCACCCTAAAATGGCCGATTATTGCCCCCAGAGGGCCCGGTTTCCGAAAGGTTTATATAGACCTTTGTTCTTAGAATAGAACGCAGATACCTGCAAAACAACGTTTAGGAGGTTGGGAAAATGGCTGAGTTGCCGATTGCCCCAGTTGACAGGTTGATAAGGAAGGCCGGCGCCGCCCGCGTCAGCGAGGACGCCGCCAAGCTCCTGGCCGAGCACCTTGAGGAGAAGGCCCTTGAGATCGCCAAGAAGGCCGTCGACCTCGCCCACCACGCCGGCAGGAAGACCGTCAAGGCCGAGGACATAAAGCTCGCCATCAAGAGCTGATGACCTTTCTTTTCCATCATTTTCCGCTTTTCTCTGAGTTTAGACCTTTCACCAGAAACGTATTCTCCTCACCCTAACGCTCTCTCCGTTAACCTCCAGAAACGCAAAACCCGGGGAGTCCATTCTTGGAAACGTGGGCGAGCCGGGATTGAGCAGAATTACCCTTTCACCGTGAATCAAGTAGGTATCGTAGTAGAAACGGTGCGTGTGGCCGAATATGAGAATATCAACCCCCATATCGAGGGCCTTCAAGGTTAAAAACTGAGCGTTGAGCGAGAAAAACTGGTGTCCGTGGAGAACGCCAATTCTCATGTCTTCCACATCGACGATCTGCTCCTCTGGAAGACTTAGATGGTCGGCGTTGCCCCTAACGGCCACTACCGGCGCAAAATCCTCAAGCCCCTCCAGGAGATCGGGGGAAGTAATATCGCCCGTATGAAGGATTAAATCTGGCTCCCTTTTTCCGAGATGTTCGAAAAGAAGAGAAGGAAGGTTTCTCGTTTTGTCCCCGTGGTGTGTATCGCCCGTTACCGCTATCAGCAAGGGCATCCCTCATATTGGAACGTTTATGCCGAGCTTCTCGACGAGTTCCTTATACCTGTTCCTCACCGTGACCTCGGTTACGTGCGCTACCTCTGCCACCTCGCGCTGGGTCTTCTTCTCACCCTCCAAAAGCGAGGCGACATACAGTGCAGCGGCCGCCAATCCTGTTGGACCCTTTCCGCTCGTGATACCCCTTTTGATGGCCTCCTGAAGTATCTCCTTGGCGCGCTTCTTCGTCCTCTGGCTGACGCCGAGTGCGTCTCCAAACCTGTCAACGTACTCTATCGGGCTGGTCGGCCTGAGGTTAAGACCGAGCCCCCTCGCGAGGAAGCGGTAGCTCCTGCCTATCTCTTTCTTCGTGACCTTTGAAACCGCTGCAATCTCGTCGAGAGTTCTCGGGATGCCCTCCATCCTGCAGGCGGCATACAGAGCGGCGGAAACCATGCCCTCTATGGACCTTCCACGGATGAGCTTCTTCATAACCGCCTTACGGTAGAGCGATGCGGCAACTTCCTTGACGCGCCTCGGAAGCATCATCTGGGCGGCCATTCTGTCCAGCTCGCTGAGGGCAAAGGCCAGGTTACGCTCGGCGGCGTCGTTTATCCTCATCCTGCGCTGCCACATCCTCAAGCGGCGCATCTTCGTCCTGTACATTCCGGTTATCTGGTTGCCGTGTATGTCCCTATCGCGCCAGTCTATGTCAGTGGAGAGGCCCTTATCGTGGATCATCAGTGTCATGGGTGCGCCGGTTCTGGCGCGCTTTGCCCTCTGATCCGGATCGAAGGCGCGCCACTCGGGACCCTCATCGATGACGTTCTGCTGAACGACGTAACCGCAGACAGAACAGACAATTTCGCCCCTCCGCGGGTCATAAAACAGCTTATCGGAGCCACATATCGGACAGATATTCTTATCAGCCAAAAGCTCTCACCCCCTCTTTCTGGGGGCAGGGCGTCTAGCCTTTCCGCCCTTGGTGCGCTTTCTGCCGGTCTTCCCCGGCTTTGACTTCCTGCGTTTTGTATCGACGTAGAGCAGAGCCCCAGTGTAGCCCTCGGGATTTTTTACCCTGGGCTTGACCGCAACGTACGGCCTCTTGACGGGCCCGAAGACGTCCTTCACCACCCCAACCACGGTGAGCTTTTTGTCAACCACCGGGTCGTTGAGCGAAGGAACCCAGTCAGTGCGCAGAATAAGGAACCCCTGCTTTGCATAGTGAGAAACTTTGCCCAGGCGCCTCATAGCCCCACCCCAAAAGGACATATCCTTTTAAGCTTTTCGATTTTGACTTTATAAACTTTTCGCAAAATTTCCAAAAGGTTTTTATTTAAGTGACCTCTAGGACAAAAAATTAGGCTGGTTAAAATGAAGTGCCTTCTAGTCGGACACCTCGTCATCGACACGATTGTGGGGGGCTCAAAATCCGAGACCAGGATAGGCGGGGGAGCGTACTACTCGGCAATAACCCTCTCGAATTTCTGCGACGTTGAGGTGCTGACGAGCGTCGGTGAAGACTTCCCGGACGAATGGCTCGATGAATTAAGGGCTGTAGGGATAAAGCTCAGGATAATACCCTCCGAGAAGAGCACCGCCTACGAGCTCCGCTACCTCGATGTCAACTGGAGGGAACTCAGACTTCTCTCAAAGGCAGCACCCATATCCAAAGCACCCGTAAAAAGGTACGACATGGTTCTGCTGAACCCAGTCGCTAACGAAATCCCCCCTGAGCTTGTCGAGAAGTTGAAGAAAAAGGCGGTGTTTTTAGCCGCAGACGTCCAGGGGTTTATACGGGCCCCAGTGCCAGGAAATGTAATGCTCCAGAGGACAGACGTGTCATTTCTCAAGGGGCTGAAGGCCGTCCACGCGGATATCTCAGAGATGGATTACCTGAAGAACCTAAGGCCCGGGGAAGTGGAAGTTTTCTTGGCCTCCAACGGCCCCGAGACGGGCTTTGCCTATTTCAGGGGTAGCAGGTATGCATACAGGCCCGTTAGGGTAGAAGTTAAGGAATCAACTGGGGCAGGCGATGTCTTTCTCGCCAGCTTTTCGTACTTCTACACCCGCTGTCCCTTCGTCCAGGCGCTGAAGAGGGCGAACACGTTTACTGCGCTCTTTCTGAAGCACAGAAGCTTCTCCTTCTCCATGGAAGAGGTCAATGAGCTGGCGATGAAGGTTTCGGTCAAGAAGCTTAACGATATAAATCCACGGGGATAACTATAACCACCGATGATGAAACGTCAGCATGCTGAAGATGATGACAAGGGACTTCCCTGAGGTGGTGTTATGGACCGCTACGTTCTGCTCGTAAAGGCCCCGAAGGGCTACGATATAACCCCCGTACGGGAGGAGCTCAGAGAGTTTCTCTCCAGAACCCATCCGGAACTCAGGGTCGAGATGCACAGGTGCATAGGCCTTACCGTTGACATCGTCATCCTCTACAACGGCGGCGTTGTCCTCATAAAACGGAAGCACGAACCGTTTAAAGGCCACTACGCCCTGCCCGGCGGCTTCGTTGAGTACGGCGAGACCGTTGAGGATGCGGCAAAGAGAGAGGCAAAGGAAGAGACCGGCCTCGACGTGAGGCTCATCAAGCTCGTCGGCGTTTACTCCGACCCGAAGCGCGACCCGAGGGGACACACGGTGACGGTGGCCTTTCTGGCGGTTGGGTCGGGGGAACTCAAGGCAGGGGATGATGCAAAGGACGTCCACATAGTTCCGATAGAGGATGCCCTCAAGCTGCCGCTGGCCTTCGACCACGGGAAGATTCTGAGGGACGCCCTGAGCCCGAGGTGATATCATGAGGGTAGAATTTCCGAGATTCGGCAAGATAGCCGTGGACGGGAAGGTTTACGAAGGCGACATCGTGATCTACCCCAGCGGAAAAATCGAGAGGCGCAAAAAGTGGCTGAGCAAAGAAAAGCACGGCACCAGCCATAGGCTCGACCCGGACGAGCTGAGGGAATACCTGAGCGAGGACTTCGACGTTTTGATAGTCGGAACTGGCGCCTGGGGGAGGCTGTCGCTGCTCCCGAAAAGCAGGGCCCTCGTGAGAGATAGGTAGATAATTGAGAGGCCAACCAAGGAAGCGGCGGAGCTCTTCAACGAACTCCACGGAAAAAGAAAAGTCCTTGCGATATTCCACATCACCTGCTGAGGGATTTCTGAATTACCAGAACCCCGAGGAGCGTAAGGGCAAGCGCGTAGGAATACCCGATGAAATACCACATCCCCGCGACCACTCCCAGTGCGATCCCGTTTATCACCATGAGCGCAAGAACGTGCCCGAAGCTGGTCTCAGGAACTGACAACTCGCTCTCGCCGTGGTAGAAGAATGCCATCGCTATCGATGAAGTGAGGAAGGGGAGGAACACCGCCGCCGGTAGCAGGGCAAGAAGGCGGACATCAAAATAAGAAGCCACCAGAACCATCCCTGCCCCAGCGGTCACCGGGACTGCGTTCATGACTATGAGCTTTGCCCTGACGAACTGGTTCACCGTTATGGGGAGACTCCGCAGGAACTCGAACTCCCGACCGTCTATTTTGAGCACCGTGTCGATTCCCACGGAGGCCACCCAGGATATCATAAGGAGAACCGATGCAACTGCCCAACCCTCAACTTCTCCGGAAGAGAGAATGCCAATGGCACTCGGAAGGATTATGAAGAGGGGGAATATTAAACCTACGAGCAGTGCGCTCCTCCTGAACGCTATCCTCAAATCCTTTAGCGCAAGCGCCAGGACGGGATGATGGGTCTCCGCCCTGAACCTCAGGATCCTCGTGAGGGAGACGGTCACGGCCCCCTCCATCTTGCCCCATAGTCTTCCGAGGAGGAACCGGTAGAGCGGAACGAGGATCGCGACGTAGCCCAGAATTAGGAGGAAGGAATGGAAGGGCTCGGTTATCGAGGCGACCGAGAAAGGGTATGCCAGAGAATACTTCGAAAAGAAGGGCAGAACCTCCTCGTAGTGCTCGTTGACGTACTGCTGGAGGTAGTTGATGGCATAGAACATGCTGATGAACAGGATAACCCCAAGGGTTCTGGCGAGGGTTTTGAGCTTCGAAAATCTGCCGCCGACGCTCGCCGAGCCGAAGAAGGTGAAGACGGCCAATCCAAGGACGTGGCCGAGAAAAGCCCCGGTCAGTATCCATAAGAGGCTCAGTACCCCGGGGATTCCGTATTTTGCAGTCATGGCGGCAACCGCCGGCAGGAGGGCAACGACAGCGGGGACGTTATCAATCGCCAGGAGTACGCTGAGGTAGACGGAACTGGTCTTTAGGGGAAGCGGTCTGAGGGGCTCAAAGATTCCCATGGATGTGGCGTAGGAGGCATTAACCGTTGTCGTGTAGAGCGCCATTATGAAGGGAAGCAGGGCGTATGTGGCGAATATAACCGCCGCCCGGCTCTCATCCCCGGCCGCTACCACCGCACCGGCCATCATGATTCCAAAGAACAGGAACGCAACCGACTGGAAGGCTATCCCCCTCTTTATGCCCCCAGTTTTCCGCAACTGCTCTTTGAACTTCTTCGGGTCGGCGGCTATCTGGGGGTTGCTCTTCAAACGCCGGTAGTGGAGCTCCTTGTAGAGTATCCTGACTATCTCTAACATGCTCCCACCCTAAAGAGCATCTTTAAGCGCCCTAACTATTCCGGCCACCTCTTCCTGGCTTTCGGTGAGCTTGAGGAACACATCTTCAAGGCTCTCCTCGTGGGCGAACTCTTTGAGCTGCTCCACAGTTCCTTCAGCAATTATCTCACCGTTGTATATGACACCAACGCGGTCGCATATCGTCTCGGCCAGAGCCAGCACGTGGGTGGAGAAGACTATGCTCCTCCCCTCCTCTCGGAATTGGAGCAGAAGCTCCCTCAGGATCCTCGCGCTCTTGGGGTCGAGACCGTTCATGGCCTCATCCAGGACAAGAACCTTCGGGTCGTGGAGCATGGCACTTATCAGGGAGATTTTCTGTCTGGTTCCAAAGCTGAGGGAACCTATCATCTCGCCGAGGTATTTTTCTATTCCGAACGCCCTCACAAAGGTCTCCACGCGCTCCTGGAGCTCCTCCTTCGGAATCCTCCTCACGCTTCCGATGAAGTTGAAGAACTCAACCGGTGTGAGGCTCTCGTAGAGGACCGGCGTTTCCGGGACGTAGCCGGCTATCCTCTTCACCCGGAGGGGGTCCTTGGAAACGTCTATCCCGTTGACGATGGCCTTTCCTCCGCTTGGGGGAATTATTCCGGCCAGGATTTTCATCGTCGTGCTCTTTCCGCTCCCGTTGGGGCCGAGAAGGCCGTAAATTTCGCCGTCTTTGACCGTGAAGGTTATCCCTTTGAGTGCCACGTTAGAACCGAACCTCTTGACGAGGCCTTCGACCTCTATCATTCCACCACCGATGGTAATAACAGGAATGGATTAATAAAGTTATCTTAAGTCCATCGTCGAGTGACTTGTCGACGTAGAAACTCTTAAATAAAATGGGGGGCATAATTGGGTAAAGTCCAAGCCGTTTGGAGCTATCTTTCCTTTTCTGCCCCGGGTTTGGAGCGGGAGGGAAACTCATGAGAAAAACCGTTAAGCTCTTACTCCTTACATTATTGAGTGTCATGGTGCTCGTGGGCGGATGTATCGGGAACACCCCCTCCTCCACGGGCACAATGACTGGAAATTCGGAGGAAGATGACGGTGGGACAACCTCAACGATGGAAAGCTCAACAACCGAGACGGGAACAACCGAAACTGTAACCGAGACCCAAACATCCACAGATACAGGCACTGAAGCTCCAACCGAAACACCACCCAATGAAAGCCTAAGCTACGACGAGGACGGAAACATCCTCTGCGAAGGTGAAGACCCTGACCTCGGCTGTGAAGCCGGAGAGACCAACGGGAACGGAACAGGGCCTGGGTTCTCGCTCAACTTCGACTTCAACGTGAGCCTAACTCCAGTAATAGTGCCGGTGACGATGGTTAAGGCCAACTTCAGCTACGCCGGGCCGATAAGCTCGATGGCCTTCTCGCCGGGAGAAAGGGACGTTATCGACTGGGTGAGCGTTCTCACCTCAAGCACCGATCCAGGGAAGAACCTCGTCTTCACGATAAAGTTCGCCGACAAAGAACTGGCGGAGACATACGTCCATCCTGCGGCCTTCTACAATATAGTGACGGGGAAAAAGATACCCCTTGAGCCAACCGTTCTGTACTTAGATGAGGGGAGCGAGTTCGGAAGGATGTGGGAGCTCCATCTTTACAGCGGTGGATTCACCCTTTACGAGATAGGAAAAAACGGTCCAGTTGAGCTTTCAAGCGGAGAGGTTAGCGTCAAGGACTCCTCCGTGAGCTTCACAATCGAGAACTTCAGGGACGTTTTCCCGAGAAGGGTCTATATGCGCATCAGGGCCGTCCCCATGGGCGACGGAGATGTCGTGCGCTACCCCGGCAACGGGGTCTTCGTCATCGAGTACGAGAGGGGGTGGATTGACTACACCAGTTTTTCCTACTACGGGGAGCCCGGCGGGAAGCTCAGACTAAGCGCAAAGGCCCACTCCTACGACCTGAGCCTGAGCCTCTACTTCGAGAGTGAAGAGGAACTGAGGAAACTGCCGGTGTTCTTCTACATCGACAGCACCGACAACGGAAAGGCCGACTGGATTGCATACATCTATGCTGACCACTACATCCTGGAGGACTCAAACGGAAACGTCTACCGCAAGGGAAAAGCCTTTGCGGACGGCAACGTCCTCAACGTCACCCTGGAGAACATTTTCAGCCTGATCCCCTGGAGATACTTCAGGGGATGGTTCGGTAATTCACGGCTCAGATTCCCTGCGAAGGCAAACCTCTGGTTCAACGCGACCGAAGGGTTTTCGGTGGAGAAGGACGTTGAGAAATACTTGGTCATTGTGGTGGAGGATGTCTACATAAAGGGCAACAAAGACCGGGCTGAGGGCGAGATACAGCTCGTCTCGTGGGCCTATGGCGTTGACTGGCCGGAGGGCAAGGTCATGCCCATCAACTACAGTCCGATATACACCTTCGGCTACCCGGTTGCCCACTGGGTTGAAGCGGAGGACAGAAGCAGGCTGCTCTACCACGACGATAAGGCCATCAGCCTTGACTACGCCTTCATAAACGGCTACCCGGTCTTGGCGATGCCCCTTGAAGAGGCAGAGAAGTACAGGCTGATAGCGTTTAAAACGGCCGCGTGGGACAGGGACGAGCCGGGCGAATACGTGAGCATGGGTGCGGGATTCCTCATGGATACCGCCATAGGCTTCGCGACTGGAGAGCTAAGCACCGCCCTCAAATACGCCTACACAGGGGGCATGTGGACTAACCAACTCATAAGCGGAAAGAGCGCCACGGACGTCTGGGGAGAGGTTTTCAACTGGCTCGTTGGGGCCGAGCCGGACATGGTCGGGGTTTCTTCCTACGCTTTACCGCCGAACTCCGCCGAGTTCAGTAAGGGGGCCCTCGTAGAGGCCCCGTCAGAGGATGGAAACATGCTCGTCACGTACCTCCTCTACACGGTCGAGGTGCCGAGGACGCTCAGGTACGCATCTCTAAGCTCCCAGCTCCATTCAGTGGACTTCACGAAGGACACCGAGATAGGGCCGGACGAATACTACATCTACGCCCGCGCCTGTGCTGGTTTTGCCGAGGCGAGCGGTGTGAACGTTCCCCAGGACTTCCATAAGCTTGAGATAACGTCGATGGCACCTGTGGGAAGTGCCTACTCCTACCCCAAACTTAGAACGCAGGGCGGTGAACTGACCTATGACGTTGAGTCATGCATGCCCTCAGGAAAGCTGGAGCACGGGGCAACTTCAAAGGAATCACTCTTCCTCTACAAGGAACTCCTGAAGAGAGACAGGGCCGACGTCCCCTTCCTGTACATGGAGTACTCCGGCTGGGAGCAGGATTCAGGAAAGTGGGGCAACGACGACCCCATGGGGAACGTGGGGATAACCCTGCTCTTCGATGGCGAATACTTCGACTGGGACCAAACATCGGCGATTCCGACCAAGGCCTTTGGTCTGAGCTTCAACGTCTGCGGCGTTTCCGGAGGCTGTTCGCGGGTCAGTCTGTGGGCGGACGTCGAGGAGGGTTAGTCTCTTTTATTTCCTCCAGTCATGTCCCTTCCACACGTTGGGGAGGTAGAAGCGGTTTTTCCTCAGCCGTTCCTCAACCATCGCCATTCTTAACTTTTCTTGAACTGGAACGTCTCTTCTGCCCGTTGTCATTCCGAAAACCGGATGTATAGCCAGTATGCCGAAGTTTTCGACTCCCTTATCCTTTTCCACAACCTTAACGGGAATCTCTGTGTATCTTGATTCTCCAAAGAAGAGTCTCTTCAGGGGGGACTCTATTCTGTGGGGCATTTCATCGACGTGGAGGGGATACAGGAATGGCACAAGCAGGAGTGATGAGTAGCCCGCGAGAATGTAGCTAGGACGAAGAGCTTTTTCGAGCTTTCTAGCAAGCTCGTGCTCGTTTTTCACCGAAGACAGATACTCGTCAATCTTGGGAACTAAGTTTCGGAGGAGTTCTGCACTTCTCCTGTACTTTCGGTCCGCAAGAACCTCCTGGAAGCGTTCAACGTGGTCAAACTGGACCCTCAGGGGTAGCACTTCGAGGGTGAAATTGTTGGCCACGTATTCTCCGGTTATCCTGTGGACCCTGAAGGGAACCGGAAGCTCCCAATCCTCACTCAGGGCAAATTCAAACTTGAAAACCGGCCTAAGGGAAAATCCAGAGGCCATAAATAGACGTTTAAGGGACGGATAGTAGTCCCTCATGAAAGCCTCGAATGAAACCTCCCTGCTCTCTCCCGGCTTCATGTTCCCTCCAGAAGGCTTGAAGAAACGCCCACCCCCCGAGAACATCGGCAGTCTGATGTGAAAGTCCCTGTTCAGAAGCAGGTTTCTGATGAACCCTACGAGTGAAAGGTAAGCCACCCCCTCTGAGTAGTTTTCGTCGTTTCCCGTCAGTCCAACAAAGATTACGTGCTTCTTTCCTCCCTCATACCCTCTGAGTCGTTTTATCACCTGACGATACAGTTCTATCCCATATGCGTTGTTGTCGTGCCTGTAGCCGGGGTAGGGGGAGATAAACACAAGAACGTCGTGGTTTTCGAGGTTCACACCAAAGGCCAAGCTTGATGTTCCAACAACGTTGCCCCCGAGTTCCTCGTTGGAAAGACCAATCTCTGAGTGGACTGGTGTTGTGGGGTACCCTCTTTCCACGAGGAACTCTGTTAAGTCATCGACGTAAAGACGGTTGTCCACGTAGAACACGACTTTCCCGTCTTTTAACAAGTTTTCAAGATTTACTTCCCTCTCCCCCAGAAGTTCGCTGGCACCAGCTATGACTGCGTTCCAGTCCGGAATTTGGGAATGGACACCCAGACCCATCGCGTAGTATTCGAGGGGGAAATCGAGATGGATGCGGTAGTAAACAGCCCTTATCGAGTTCACTTTGAACTCTCTAACTGCGGGGTCTTCCTCAACCCTGGACACGAGGACCTCAAGGGGCGTGTAAACCATTCCTCTGCTCGAGAGATGTTTCTTAAAGGCATCCACGTATAGGCCTGGGTGCGTCATGGAAGCGTCGAGAATGGCTACCTTAGTCCCGCGAGGGTTTCGGGAGAATGTTCTAAGAAAACTGAGCGTGCTCTCAACGGCCCCGGCTCCTGAGTTGGTGAACTCGTCGAATACCACTAGGTCGGTATACTTGAGCACACTTTTCCAGCTCTCTGGATTTAGATACTGGAACGCCTGGGAAGTTGCGAGGACAACCCCCGGTTCTTCAGTGCGAAGAGACCTTAGAAGTTTCCTAGATGCCTGATAAGTCCCTGTTTTAGGTGCTTCAAGGGTCTCAACATAGGTTTTTCTCTTTTTCAGCTTCCTTCGGGCACTTGATGATACAAGGAGAGTTTTTATTCCGTTTCTTTCTAGTTTTCTCTTGGTTTCGCTTAGAATGTGCAGGCGGGGGGATATAAAAATGATGAGGTCGAATTCCTCTAGATACTTCATTAGGTCCTTTTCATGCCTGAGTCTTCTCTTCATAACTCCGGTATAGAATGGCCTCGGCGTTTTAATGTGCCCCATGTTTTGCTGTATTGGTCTTTTGTCCCACCTGAGCTGGATCCCCTTATCCTTGCTTTTCTTGTGGAAGTAAAAGGTCCCGCTTGTCTCGTCGTACTTTATGAATGCATTTCCGGTGTAGAAACCGTCGAGAATTTCCCTGGCATGCTCCATGAAAGACTCAGGCATCATCTTTTCCAGCAGTTCAAGTAGCTTGGAGTAGTATTCGCCTATGGCAGAGAAGGAGCCGAGTTCTAGTATTGAAATCCCAAGCGGGAATACAACGACGGCCTCAATTGGAAATCTGTCGAATTTCCGCGCATAGTTGAGAACCTTTGCATACTTGCCCGCGGCGTTATAGAGGGTTTTGAAACTGTATCCACTAATCCTCTTCACCCTCGTCAGAAGTTCTTCCATTGAATACGTCTCAAAACTAACGCTCCAGGCAACGTTGGTCAAGTCTGCGTCAAAGTAGCCGAACAGCACCTTGAAGTCCCCAATGGCAACTGGGGTTCTTCCATTGAAAGCTATAAAATCTGGATACAGATAACCAAGGGAATATCCAACAGGGGCCTCTAAAAGGAACGTTTCGTACCGCTCACCTAAAATCTTTCCCGTTCTGTACCCCATCTGAAGGAGAGACAAAATGTTGGCAACATCCGTGTTTGCTAGGAGGGACCCGTCTATGGAGAACTTGAGGGCCCTCTTGACCTGTTTCTTCCTAAATACTTCAACGATTCTGGAAATTCTTGCATCCCTATCCAGACCATTTTCAAGAACGTAGTTGTACAGGGGCAGTGATTCCCCCGCAATCTCCCTCGCCATTTCTAAGAGGGTATCGTCTCCTTCAAGGAGGGCGTCTTCAAAATCCTCCACGTCGTAACCGTCGGGTAGTTGGTAGGCCTTTGAAGCAAGGCCCGCTTTTACTCCAAGCTCAAATGCCTCCCCATAAAGTACCGTTAAAGGATTCTCCTTCATTCCACAACCCCTCCCAGGAGCAGGGACGGCCGAATGACCTTTCTCGAAACATCAGGATAAGGAGTATAGAACAGACGCTTCGTTCCGGCCAAGCTAACCCCTCCCTTCTCATCGGCCAATCCCAATGTAAACAGCATCTCCTCGTCTGAGAGAACGCCCTCCGAAAATAGCATCATCAGGGGATGCCTGTAGATGCGGGACTCGGAATTCTCCTGGAGGTCCTTTGTTACAAAAACCCGGGCGTTATGTCCCCCAACCTCAAGCACCGCCAGCCACGACCGGTAATGCTTTTTGATGCCCATAGCTCTGTCGAACTCCTCCTTCGATAGAACCAGCCCGTCCCAGTCCACGATTATGGCGGAAGGAGGCAATCCACTGAGGGTCTCCCCAATTTCGACGTTCCTGAGGCTCTGCACATGCACCAAGTGAACCCCATCCTCTTTAACAGCATTTTCAAGGTCTTCAAATATCCGGGGGTGACTGTCGAGGGCCTTCTTCGGATTGTCCCTCCTGTATATTATCCTTTCAGGGAGGAGTCTAACGCGCTTTCCGTCCAAAAGGCCGTATGTGGAAGTTTTCAGGAGCCTGATGTAGTAGTTTGAGCTACTCGTTGAATCTCCTGCCCTGTAAAGGGACCTTGCAAATATTCCGTGGGCATAAACCCTGACGTGGGTCGCAACGTCCCTCCCATCAATTGAAAGAAGATATCCCGCGGTTGAGGTGTTCCTGAGGGACATGGCGGCGTAGTATTCTTCCCTGTGCTGGGAAATCCTTCCCCAGACCCAGTGCTTGTCAAGATTGTTCTCATACGCCTGTAGCTTCGAGGCTCCGACGTACCAGGCCGTGGACGGCTGTTTTCCTCTCTTCGAAGGATTAAGCAGGTAGACCACCCCTCCAATACCGTCTTCGAATTCGTACAGGCGATAAGGAACGACTTCGTTTCGTTTTTTCGACGGTACCTTTTCCCAGAGGTTGAGCGCCTCCTCATCTCCAATTGGTACATAAGGATAGACATCGTGGCCAAAGTTCTGAACGTTTACCCTTGCCCTCTCTCCAGTGCCATAGAGCAGGTCCATGCCTTCCACTCCATCCAGCAGGTGGTAATAGTAGTCGTGAACGACCGTGTTCCTGTCAGCCGTGTTGAGGAAATTCAGAAAAACAATGTGGCCCTTTGAAAGCTCCAGTCCTTCAATTCTAACGGCGTTTCTCAAGAGCGCGTAGAGGATGACTGAATCAAAGGTTGCCTTGATGACGCTCGTCCATTCTTCGACTTCTTTTGACCTTTTTCCTGAGACCGACCCAAGATTCTGTTGGAGGACTTCAATGGTTTCTGGCAGGTAATATGAGTTGGCCATCATCACCGTGAGAAGTTCCTGGATGTTCTTGATCTTCGGTGTTCCTGTTTTGTTCTTGAAGAGACTCACGAGGTATGTTGTTTTGGTGACTTTATCTACCTTTGTAGGTCTGATTGAGCCTGTTCTAACTGTTCCCGTGCGACGTACGTAGAGGGGAATTGCGCCAAGCCCTCCGAGCTTACGCTTTTGTGAGATTTGGACAAGCCTTTTTCGGACTCTGGGAAAAACCTTCTCCCTGAGGGCAAAGAGGGCCTTCAGTTCCTCCGGTTCCAACCACTCAATCCCATAATGCCTTAGAAACTCAACAACCTGTGGGTTGTCCTTATGCTTCAGGAGGATTCTTAGAACACTCCTGTTCTCGTCCCAGCCCTCTCCAAAGAGGGGGACAGAATAGAACTTCTCGGAGTTTGGGAAGACCGCCAGACGGACGGTTCTTATTATCCCTGGAAAGGACGGAAAGCTCTTGCCCTCGTAGTTCAGTCTCATTAATTTCTCCGAACTCTTGCTGGGGAGAGTCTTCAGGACGTCCCTGTACTTCTGGTGACCTGTGGAAGGGTTGAAGTTGTAGGTGAGATAGTCCATTAGAGATTCCCACAGCTTGTTGAACACCTCTGAATCAAAGGCATCCCTCAGAACCTCCCGATAGTAGGTCCCAATAACCTCTTCCGAACTCTCGCCGTTCACGAGCAATCCTACTGGGATGCCTTCCCCATTATTTGATAGCTTTCCCCACAGGATTAGGAATTCCGAACGGGGTGAGGGTATGTCCGATACCCTCCGTGCCCTTGAGATTTGCTTAACGTCCTTTTGATAACCAATGACACCCTGAGATTTAACTATCCCCAGCAGTACGTCTCCAAGACGATAATCGTCGTGAATAAGAGCGTGACCCCAGTCGTAGAGGTTTCTCATGGGAACCTCGTTGTCTAGGAGAATCCTTCGAAATTTTCCATTGGGGGGTCCAAAATACATTCCCGAACCAATGTAATCATTAAAGGCACTTACTAATGCCCTCTGGAGCTTGGAACTTTCTCTTATGTAAACCTCTCTATCACTCACTAGAGTCACCTATCCATATGGCGAAGTCAGAATATAAGAGCTTTTTGGAACCTCACAAGGGTTTTAGGATAAACAAGAGTTATTAATATGGCCTACTTCCACTCAAGATGAGCCCTCTTCACCTCAAGCACGCCCGAATAGCTGCATTCGCTCCACTTCTTCTCGACCTCATCGAAGACTATCCTCGCCCTGAAGAAGGGGGCATCTCTCACAAAGGTCTCGAACTCACCGCCCTCTCCGACCACGTGGATTTTATACTTCTCATGGAGCTTCACAAGTTCCTCCAAAGCTTTCTCGTCAATCCTCCTTCCGAGCCAGCTCTCGTCGAGGCCGTAGGCGGCCGTGCCGACCATGACAACATCAAAGATGCCGATTATCTCGCGCATATACTCGATTGGGTCGCGGTGCCAGGCCGGGGCAAAGCTCTCTATGCCGAGCTCCTTTGCTACCCTGTCAACGCGCTTCTTCTGGTACTCACTGGCCAGAGCACCGGCAACGACGCCTTCTATCTTAAGCCCCTCAAGGACGGCCTTCATGTCCTCAACTTCCTTCTCCTTCTCGCCGCTGGTAAAGCCCTTGACGAGGGGAATTCCTATCGCCTTCGCCTGGAGCTCTGTGAGGTGGATGTTCGGCACGTGGTACATGTAGCTCTCGTCGCTCTCGCTTACCATCGAGACAAGGTATTTGACCTCGAACCCCTGCTTCAGAGCCCAGTAGAGGGCGTAGTTAGAGTCCTTCCCGCCCGAATACAGCACGGCAACGCGCATCTCTCTCACCCGAAAGCTTCAAATCATTGGTCGGATAACCATCACTTGAGAGAGGCTCGGCGGGGGCTTTAAAAAGGTGATGCCAATGGTGCCAAAAACGGCGGTAATTCTGGCGGCAGGCCTGGGGACGAGGATGGGGGAGAGGCCCAAGGGGCTCCTGAAAGTCGCCCGGAGGGAGATCCTGTACCGGACGCTTACCCTCCTCGGACAAAACGGCGTTGAGAGGTTCGTGATAGTCACCAACGAACGCTATGCACCTTTTTACCGGGAATTCCTTAAGCAGAGCAGTTTCAATGCCGAGCTGGTAATCAACCCCGAACCTGAAAAGGGCAACGGGCACTCCCTCCACCTGGTCAAAAACCACGTCTCTGGAAGATTCGTTCTGGTGATGGGCGACCACGTTTACGGTGAGGAATTCATCAGGGAAGCCCTTAGGGGAAGCGGCCTGATAGCCGATAGAAAACCGAGATGGACGGACGTGGGCGAGGCGACGAAGCTCAAGGTTGAAGACGGCAGGGTGACGGAGATAGGGAAGAAGCTTGAGGGATGGGACGCGGTCGATACGGGCTTCTTTGTCTTCGATGACACAATATTCGAGATAACAGATGCGCTGGAGAGGGAGAGAGGAGGAGACTACCCCTTAAGCGAGATTGTTAAGAGGGCCGAACTGCCAGTTACCTTCCTCGACGGCCTCCCCTGGATTGATGTTGACACGCCCTCTGACCTCAGGATGGCCAAGAGGATGCTCGTCAAGACCGCGGTGAAGGGAACGGGCGACGGGTTCATCAGCAGGCACCTCAACAGGAAAGTTTCAACCGAGATAAGCTGCCTCCTCGCCGAGAAGGTCACCCCGAACCAGATGACCGTCATTACATTTGTCCTAGGAATGGTCTCGGCCTTTCTGACACTAGTCAGCCTTCCGCTGGCTGGAATACTGTATCAGATTAGCTCAATCCTCGACGGCGTTGACGGGGAGCTGGCGAGGGCCCAGCTCAGGGAAAGCAGGTTCGGGGGCTACATCGACTCTATCCTCGACCGCTACGTTGACGGCACGTTTCTGGCCCTCCTGGCCTATTCGGCCCTCAGAGAGCCCCTTTGGTATCTAATAGCCCTCTTTGCACTCCTCGGCTCAGTGATGGTGAGCTACTCGACCGAGAGGTTCAAGGCCGCCTACGGTGAGGACACCTACGGCTCGATTCCCGCCCTAAGAAAGCTCCCCGGCAAGAGGGACGAGAGAATCTTCACCACCATGCTCTTTCTTCTGCATCCGGTCGGGGCTTCGGTTAAGGCACTCTTCCTCCTGCTCGCTGTGCTCACGAACCTGCGGGTGGGCCTCACCACATATTTCGTCCATAAAAAAGTTTCGTATCCGAAAACTATTTAACCACTGTAAAATATCTTAGACCAACAAAGGGAGGTGGATGAAATGGTCAGGGTTGTCATACTCGGACAGGGATACGTTGCTAGCATTTTTGCGAGCGGCCTTGAGAAGATAAAGGCCGGAAAGATGGAGCCGTACGGAGTCCCCCTTGCCGACGAGCTCCCGATTAAAATCAAGGACATCCAGATAGTCGGTTCCTACGACGTTGATAAAGGCAAGGTCGGAAAGGACCTCTACGAGGTCGTCAAAGCCTACGATCCGGAGGCACCGGAGAGCCTCAAGGGCATCACAATCAGGAAGGGAATCCACTTGAGGAGCCTCAGGAACCTTCCGATCGAGGCCACTGGGCTTGAGGACGAGATGACGCTCAGAGAAGCGGTCGAACACCTCGTTAACGAGTGGAAGGAGCTCAAGGCGGAGGTCTTCATCAACGTCTGCACCACCGAAGCTTTTGTCCCCTTTGGAAGCAGGGAGGAGCTTGAGAAGGCCATCGCAGAGGACAACAGGGAGAGGCTCACGGCGACCCAGGTCTACGCCTATGCCATAGCCCAGTACGCCAAGGAGGTCGGAGGCGCTGCCTTCGTCAACGCGATTCCAACGCTGATAGCCAACGACCCGGCCTTCGTCGAGCTCGCCAAGGAGAGCAACATGGTTATCTTCGGCGACGACGGCGCCACCGGCGCCACTCCGCTCACCGCAGATGTGCTGAGCCACCTCGCCCAGAGGAACCGCTATGTCCTAGACATAGCCCAGTTCAACATCGGCGGAAACAACGACTTCCTGGCTTTGACCGACAAGGAGAGGAACAAGAGCAAGGAGTTCACCAAGAGCTCGGTCGTCAAGGAGCTCCTCGGCTACGATGCACCGCACTACATCAAGCCGACGGGCTTCCTTGAGCCGCTCGGAGACAAGAAGTTTATCGCCATGCACATCGAGTACGTCAGCTTCAACGGTGCCAGGGATGAGCTGGTTATCACCGGCAGGATAAACGACAGCCCGGCTCTGGCAGGACTGCTCGTCGACCTTGTGAGACTTGGAAAGATAGCCCTTGAGAAGGGGGCCTTCGGAACGGTCTACGAGGTCAACGCCTTCTACATGAAGAACCCGGGATCTAAGGAGAGGGGCAACATACCGCGCATCATCGCCCACGAGAAGATGAGGGCTTGGGCCGGTCTGAAACCGAGATGGCTTTGATTCTCTAAAACTTTTTAATCTCCTCGCCCTATTTTTCTCGGAGGGAAGTCGATGAGCTGGAAGAGGGGAGCCTATCCCGAGTTCACGCTTGAGGATGCCGTTGCGGTTCTTTTTATGCTCCAGAACCCGGCGGGGAGGAAGGCCATATCCGAGGCCTTAGACCTTGGAGAGGGCAGTGTCAGGACTCTTTTGAGGAAGCTTTCATGGCGAGGCCTTATACGCTCAACCCAGCGCGGACACTCACTTAACGATGAAGGAATGAAGCTCCTCGAGAGGCTCTCAGAGCACTTCTCCGAGGTTCAGAAGGTTGGAGAGGTCGAAGGCTACCCTGCATACGGCCTGGTGGTCAGAAATCCGCCGGAGTTCAAGAGCATCGAGCTCCGCGACGAGGCCATAAGGTTCTTCGCGAGGGGCGCGCTGATACTCGTAGTCAAAGATGGTGAGCCAGTTTTTCCGGAGGATGAGAGGCCCCTGGGTGAAACCATGCCAGAGCTTGCGAAGAACCTCAAACAATCCTTCAGGCCCAGCGAAGGTGATCTGGTCGTGGTAACTTGGGCGGAGAAAGAGGCCGACGCCATGAAGAGCGCCTACCACGTTGCACTGGCCCTCAAGGGCGACGGACTGCCTGAGGAGATAAAGTCCCTCGTGAGGTGAAGGTATGAAAAAGCTTATTCTCGCCCTTGACGTGTACGACCGAAAGAGGGCACTTGAGATAGCGGAGTGCACGGCGGAATACCTCTGGGCAATTAAGGTTAACTGGCCGCTGATAATAGGCTCTGGCTTGGGCATCATCACCGAGCTCAAACAGGTTACGGGACTGCCCATAATAGCCGACTTGAAGCTCGCCGATATACCAAACACCAACAGGCTGATAGCGAGTAAAGTTTTCGAGGCCGGGGCGGACTACGTAATAGCCCACGGCTTCGTTGGAAAGGACAGTGTTAAGGCTGTTATGGAGCTCGGGAATACCATAATCGTCGTGGAGATGAGCCACCCCGGAGCGAGGGAGTTCATCCAGCCGGCGACAGACAAACTAATCGAACTGGCCAACAAACTTGAGCCCTTTGGAGTTATAGCGCCCGCAACGCGGCCAGAGCGCGTTTCGTACATACGCTCTAAGCTGAAGCCGGGGCTCAAAATTCTCACCCCGGGCGTCGGAGCCCAGGGCGGTAAAGTGAGAGAGGTTTTAAAGGCCGGTGCCGACTACATCATAGTGGGGCGGTCTATTTACGCCAGTGAGAACCCCAGAGAGAGCGCGAGGAGGATTTTTGAGGAGATAAAGGAGGTGGTCTAATGGAGCTCAAAGTCAAGCACCCGCTCAGCAAGAAGGAAGTCAAAGAGATAATCCGTGAGATGAGCGAGACTTTCGGTGAGGAGATAGCGAAGAAGATGCTGAACAAGAAGGACAGGGTCGAGGTTGCTGAATTTGACAAGACAACTGAGATACTCCTCGTTAACGGCAGGCCATTCTTCATCAGGAGAAAAGACCTCATATTCCCGCTGGTCATAGCCCTCTACGAGCTCTCCAACGAAGAAGATTTGAGGAAGTGGCCGAGAAGGGTAGTGGTCGACGCCGGTGCGGTGCCGTTCATCATCAAGGGCGCGGACGTTATGGCCGCGGGAATAACCGATGCCGATGAGAACATCAGGGAGGGCGACTTCGTCTTCGTGGTGGAGGAGGACTACGGAAGGCCTTTGGCCATTGGCATCGCCCTGATGAGCGGTAAGGCCATGAAGGAGAAGCCCAAGGGGAAAGCAGTGAAGAACATCCACCACGCCAAGGACAGGATCTGGGAGCTGACGGTGGGCTGAGATGGGGGAAAAAGAAAGCGGAAGGAAAATCCGCGTCTTGGTTGGGGGAGTTTTCGACATCCTGCACGTCGGCCACATCCACTTTCTCAGCCAGGCCAAGGCACTGGGAGACGAGTTGATAGTAATAGTCGCCCATGACGAGACCGTTAGGAGACAGAAGCGTAGGGAACCGGTGAACAGTGCCGAAGACAGGGCAGAACTGTTGAGGGCCCTCAAGATGGTGGACGAGGTCTACATAGGCTCCCCAGGGAGCATAGACTACGAGCTGGTGAAGCGGATAAACCCAGATATAGTCGCAATAGGGCCCGACCAGAGATTCAGCTGCGAGCGCCTTAAGGATGAACTGAGGGAGCACGGCATAGACGCCGAGGTCATAAGGATACCCTACCTCTACAAGAGGGACAGGGCGAAGACCAGCAAAATAATCCAGAGGATAATAGAAACGTTCTGCGACTGATTTTATCCCCTTATTCCACTGGAGTGAGAGGGAGCCGGGGCGTGATTTTAGGGGGCTGATTCTAGCCCTGAATCGAGTGGTCTGGATTAACGTCAGAGTTTGAATCTCCCCATGTACTCCCTCAGGAACTCAGGGTCTTCTCTTTTCACCGCACTCATCAGCTCATCGAACTTCTTTTCCCCGAGGGCAAGCTTCAGGTAGTAGTAGAGGTTAACCGCGTCCTCGACTATGACGCTCTGCCTCCTGCCTTCCTCGCCGTAGAGCTCGATGAGCTTTCTGTTCATATCGAGGCTTATGTAAAGGGTCTTCTGCTTCTTCTCCCTTTTCATGTCCTTTGACCTGGCCTTTCGATCTTTCTTGGGCCTTGGCTTAGTGAGCTCGTTAACGGAACCATCAAAAAGCTTGGGGATTTTATCCTTCGACAATCTCAACCACCTCTCTCGCGAGTTTTAGAAGAGCCTTGGAGGCCCTACCATCCCCGTCGAACTCAAATATGCTCATCCCCTGGCTCTGGGCCTTCTCCAGGGCTATCGCCTTCGGGATCGTGGTCAGTATTGGGGCATCGGGGTAGGTGGCCTTAAGCTCCTTGAGACGCATCTTCGGAACCTTCGTCTGGCGGGTGAACTTGTTGGGGACGAGGCCGAGTAACTTCAGGTTCTCGTTGGTCTCCTCGCGGATCATGCGCATGAGGTTGAACATGAGCTGCATGCCTATGACTCCAAAGTAGCTCAGCTCAAGGGGTATCAGAACGTAGTCCGAGGCAGTGAGCGAGTTGACCAGGAAAATTCCCATACTCGGTGGGTTGTCTATGAGGACGTAGTCATAGTCAGGCAGTATCGGAGTTAGGGCCTTCTCAAGGCGCCTTTCACGGTTGTAGGCGTTGATGATCTCTATCTCCCTGGCGGAGAGATTTAGGTGGCTTGGAATTAGGTGGAGGTTCTCCCTCACCTCGACGATTGTGTCCTCGATATCGCTCTCCCTGGTCATCAGCGTCCCCACGTTGCTGTCCCCGTACTGGAGGACGTCCATGCCTATCAGTCCAAAGGTAAGGTTGAACTGGGGGTCTATGTCAACGAGAAGAACCCTCTTGCCCATGGCCGCTAATGCATGGCCGAGGTTCATGGTCAGAGTGGTCTTCCCGACCCCGCCCTTCTGATTGGCTACGCTGATTACGACGGCCACTGGAACCACCTGCCAAAGGTAAAGAAGGGGTCAGGCTATATCTATAAAGTCATCGAGAACCCTTTTCGCGTAGGGCGGGAGTTCCTTCTTCTCCTTCTTGGCGATTGTCGTGAATATCTTGTCGAAGCCGTTGTCTGCCGACTTGAATGGCTTAACTGGTTCCGGGGCTATGATGTTCTCCTTGAAGGAGGAGCCAACGCGGAGGGCGTGCTCACCGCCCAGGATGTGCGGGCTCTTAACGCCGGTCATGATGACCATCGCCCTGACGACCTTGCCCATGTCCTCGTCTATCCTTGCACCCCACTTGATTTCGCTCTTTTCGCCGAGCTTCTCGTAAACGATGTTCATAGCGTCGTTTATCTCACCGAGGCTCACGTCGGGACCAACGGTGAAGTGAACCAGTGCCCTGTCCCCGCTACCGTACTCGACCTCAAGCATCTTGTTTTCGAGCGCGTTCTTGACCGCGTCGACCGCTCTGTTGCTTGAGTCACTCTCACCGATTCCTATCAGAGCGGCACCACCGTTGTGCATGACGCTATAAACGTCGGCGAAATCGATGTTAACCATCGACGGGAGCTTTATGGTCTCGGTGATGCCCTTAACCATCCTGGCTATTATCTCGTCGGCGAAGCGGAAGGCGGCATTGATGGGGAGCTTCGGAACGAGCTTGAGGAGCTTGTCGTTCTCGATTATGATGACGGTGTCGGAGTAGTACATGAGGGCCTTTATTCCCGCTTTGGCCTTCTCAATCCTTATCTTACCCTCGTTCTTGAACGGGTAGGTTACAACGCTTACTACAAGGGGCTCCCTAAAGCGGCCGTTGTGCCTGGCACGCTCCTTGATAACCTTGGCAACAACTGGAGCGGCCCCTGTACCGGTGCCGTTGCCCATACCAGCGGTTATGAACACGAGATCGGCGTCACCAATGGTCTCGGCAATCTCGTGGGCGCTCGCCTCCGCCGCCCGGTAGCCTATCTCAGGGTTCCCGCCGGAGCCCTTCCCCTGAGTTATCTCCTTGCCGAGGAGAAGCTTCTTATGGGCCTTCGTCCTGGCAAGGTGCTGGGCGTCGGTGTTCATGGCTATGAGCTCCGCACCCTGAACGCCAAGCTCATAGAGCCTGGTTATGGTGTTGTTTCCAGAACCGCCGACGCCGACTATGACGATTCGTATCAGATCCTCAAGGTTTTCGTCGGAGAACCCCTCAAACTTTGCGGTTCTGGGCTCGTCGTCCAGATCAAGCTTTATTCCGGCCTGTTCCAGGAGTTTAAATACCATCGCCCCAACCCCCTCAACATGTCTGGCTTTGGATAACAATGATTCTATTACATGATTTTAGCGGCTTATTTCAGGATGTAGTCAGGCGTTGAGCGTTCCTCAGTCTCAAGCTGATAAAGCTCCTTCTTCAAAAGCTCGCGAATAGCCTCCCTGATGATTTCGCTTCTGTTGGGGTAAACACCCTTCTTAACCAGCTGATCCATGGCGTTAATCAAGCCCTGGGGGAGCTGTACACTGATGATACGCATTCTGCTCATTCCTGCACCACCCAGTTCAGTAAGCCGCTGAAATAACTAGTGATTTAATTAGTTAAATACTTTGCGGATGCATGATAATATTATGATATTATTAATTTCAAAAATTTTTTGGAAATACTCCAAAATACAAAAAATGCTTCAGATTTATAAAAATTGGAGGGGAGAAAGGGTTTTAACATCGAATATTTCACTCAACTTCGGGGAGCTCAATGAGAGAGATAAAGGAAAACCTCCACATCACAAAAGTCCACGTGAAAAACGCCGAGAGCCTTATTCCAAAACTTGGAGGGGACGTTCAGATAGTCAGTGCCGAGTGCTGGGAAGCCGTGGCATTTGCAGCATTGATGGCGCTCCGTTCTTTTGAGAGAAATACAAACCATGCGAGAACCCTCGGGGGAGAACTGCTCATTCGCCTGGCTGGGACGCTCCAGATAAAAGATGCCATAGCCCGAAACGGCATAAAAAACGGTGAGAACTATTTGGTTGTCTTCGGGACCCGCGAAAGGGCCTTGAAAGTGCTGAGCGAACTCAACCTTAGCGAGCTTCCAATGGCCGACTGTGAGAGGGAAAAAGTGAAAACTTTTTTTGAAAAAGCGGCACTTGTTGAAGTTTTGTAGATACTTTGTGCCCGTTTCTGTACCAAATTGAGGATAGGTTTATAAAATCCCTTCCTCATTTTCGAAGTGCCTGAGGTGATGCTCATGAAGTATAAAAAGCGCAAATATTTCCTTGCTGGCAGGATAAACCTCATTCAGCGCTCAAAAATCAGGGAGCTTTTTGAGAAGGCAAAGAAGATGGACGATGTTATATCCCTCGGCATCGGTGAACCGGACTTTGACACTCCCCAGGTCATCAAGGAGGCCGCGAAAAGGGCGATAGATGAAGGCTACACCCACTACACTCCCAACGCGGGCATCCCCGAGTTCCGCGAGGCTATTGCCGAATACTACAAGACCCATTACAAGGTTGACGTTTCTCCCGGGGATATAATAGTCACGGCCGGTGCCTATGAGGCCACTTACCTGGCCTTCCAGACCCTCCTTGAGCAGGATGATGACGTTATCATCCCAGACCCCGCGTTCGTCTGCTACGTAGAGGACGCCAAGATAGCCGAGGCGGGGATCATCAGGATACCCCTCAGGGAAGAGAACGATTTCCAGATAGACCCCGATGAGCTCGTTGAGGCCATAACCAAGCGCACGAGGATGCTGGTTCTCAACTATCCCAACAACCCCACCGGTGCGATCCTCAAGAAGAAGACCGTGAAAGCAATAGCGGATATAGCAGAGGACTACAACCTCTACATACTCAGCGACGAGCCCTACGAGCACTTCCTCTACGAGGGTGCCAAGCACTATCCGATGATAAAGTACGCCCCCGACAACACGATTCTGGCGAACAGCTTCTCCAAGACATTTGCCATGACAGGCTGGCGCCTTGGCTTCACCATAGCCCCAACCCAGGTCATCAGGGACATGATAAAGCTCCACGCCTACGTCATTGGAAACGTCACATCATTCATCCAGATAGCGGGAATAACAGCTCTCAGGGACAAGCGCAGCTGGGAAGCTGTTGAAAAGATGCGCCAGACCTACGCCGAGAGGAGGAGGCTCGTCCTCAAACATCTCAACAGGATGCCCCACATAACGCCGTTCAAGCCAAAGGGAGCGTTCTACATCTGGGCAAAGATCGACCCGGGCCTGGACATGAGCAGCGAGGACTTCGCGGAGTGGCTCCTCGAAAACACTCGCGTCGTCGTCATTCCAGGGACTGCCTTTGGAAAGGCCGGTGAGGGCTGGATAAGAATAAGCTACGCCACCAAGAAGAGCCAGCTCATCGAGGCAATGCAGAGGATGAACGAGGCCCTGTCAAAGCTATAAAGGGGGAAAGGAATGGACGGGGTTCTGGCCATCTTCTTTGCCATTTTTCTGGCAGAGCTAGGTGACAAAACCCAGCTGGCGACGATGGCTTTTGCGGCCAAGTACGGCTGGAGAGTAGCGTTTATGGGGGCCATTCTGGGTCTCGCAGCGGTAAACCTCATCGGGGCACTTCTCGGCGACAAGCTCGGCAACATGGTGCCCCTGGAGGTCGTTCACAAGTTCGCGGGAGCACTTTTCATTGTTTTCGGTGTTCTCATGATACTCGGAAAGCTCTAGGAGGGATAAACATGGACAAACGGTGGAGTTCAGTCCTGCTTGACACGTTGGTTATGACCGCCGGCTTCGGAACCCTGACCATGATGGCGGTCGCAAAGCCAGATGTGATAGCCCACTTCGGAATTGGAAGTGCCGAGTACGAGTGGCAGCACATAGCTTACGTTTTCGGCCTCTTCATAGCGTTCCTCCTCGGACACACCCGGATATACGAGGGGAGCTTTAAGAAGAGCGTGGCCATAGCGCTCAGCTGGGCGGCCATAGCGCAGGCGCTCATACCGCTCGCACCCAACTGGTACACCGTCGTCTTCCTCAGGTTCATCCAGGGTTTCGTGGTCACGCTCGTGCCGCTCTTCAGCACCCAGATAGCACACTTCTTTGTGGCTGAAAGACCCTTCGCCAAGGGCATAATCCTCTCCGGAATCTTCTGGGGAGGTGTCTTCGGAAGCATAAGCGCCAAGTACGCGGTCGGAGCCTTCGGCTGGAAGGGCGGCTTCTGGGTCACGGTTCTCATAATGTACGCGGTCCTTGCCCTATGGTGGCTCTTTACGGAGGACTTTGAGATAATCCACAAGACCGAAGGGGGAGAGAGGACAAACGTCTGGAAGATGCCCTTCACTTGGGTGCTGGGCCTCACGTTCTTCCCGGCCCTGTGGGTGATATTCACGATAGTCGGCTTCTCCTCTTCCCTCGGCTACGATATGGGCTGGACAAAGGAGCACGTCGCAACACTGAGCACGAGCCTCAACGTATCCAAAGCCCTCTGGAGCATAGGCATGGGCTATGTCGGATATCTGCTCTCAAGGAAGAACCCGAGCGCCAGAGGGCTTTTCAGGGCCATCGTTCAGGTCATGATATTCTCCTACGCGGTGGCGTTCGTCGGTCTCCTCATCTACGGTAAGGCCATGCTGGTGGGCAACTACAGCCTGGCCCTCGCCTCGGTCGTCCTCATCGGTGCCCTCCAGGGAACCGGGCCAGCCTTCTGGACCAGCGCACCGGCGACGTATCCAAAGAGCATCTTCCCGAAGGCCAGCTTTGCCCTTGGACTCATCTCGAACTCGGCCAACGTCATAGCCCCCGGCCTGACTGACGCCCTCGCCAGGCAGAGCACAGGGCTTGCCCTTGGGGAGCTGGCGGTGATGCCGCTCCTCGGAATCCTGACGCTGGTCGTCGTATCCAGGATGGGGCTCCCGGTGGAGGAGCTGGGCGATGAGGCCTAAACCCCTCATCGTTTCCTTTTTCGTTCTTCTTGCGTTCTTTTTCTACGGGATAGCGGCGATGAGCTTCGGAGAGAGGTATAACTTCCCGGGATACGTCGTAGTCGGGAGCATACATCTCCTATTTGCCTACGGGGTCCGGGTCGGCCACGAGACAATCGTAGACCTTGCGGCGTACATAGCCCTGCTCGACCTGCTCTTCGGACTCCTCTGGGTAATGGTGGGGCTGTCCCTTCCGGCGGTAACTCTAACCCTCCTCTCGGCCCTGATCCTCTTCGTCCTGATGGACGAGGAAGTGAGGACTGAGCTGAAGATGCCGTAAGCAAGCTTTAACAAAATCTTCCGCCAGCGTTCATTGGGAAGCGAAGTTTCCAGAGGTATTGGGGCTTTCCTCAACATGCGAAGCAAGGGCTGTAAGGGGATGTGGGGGATTAACCCCCAAAGGATTAGGAAATAAGGAAGGTGGGGAAACGTAGTTTCCCAGGTTTTTAGAGAAAGAGCGGGGCTGTGGGGCGTAGCCCCACTCCAGGGGTTTGAGAGTACAGAGCAAGCTTTAACAAAGCTTGACCAAAAGTCCGTGATTCCCATTAAGGCTCCTTTGCAAAAGGGATTTCAATTCTAAACTTGGCCTTTAGAAGGTCGAATCCTCTAAAATAAAGCTTTTCCACGCGAGTTCTACTTGAACCACGCTCCAAAGGAGCGCTAAAAAACTCGAACCCCCAGAAGAGCCTTACCCATGACGGATTCACCTCATCCAAACAACTCTAGAAGAAATCCACCCAAAATACACTTTTTCAAAAGGAATCACAAACCTTAATCAAACTTCACGCAGGCGAAGTTTGTGTGGTGCGGGGGCGGGGATTTGAACCCCGGAACCCCTACGGGACGGGACCCTAAATCCCGCGCCTTTGGCCAGGCTCGGCTACCCCCGCGCGGGTTAGAGTTCTCGCCTTCAATTTAAAAACTTTGAGGGGAAAGGCATATAATGATGTAAAGGAAGCTTTACGTAAAGGAAACTTTACATGGTGATGTGAATGAACCTGAAGTACGAAGGCCTGCTCGCGGTTCTACTCGGGGGGATGGTTATCGGCCTAGCCTACTCAACGAAGTCGGGTAGGGCGTATCTGGCGGTAGGCATATTCCTCCTGGGAGTCCTACTGGTCTACGCCCTGAACTGGTACTACAACTCCTGGGTGGAGAAGATAGAGGACGAAAGAACAGAGCTGATAAGCACCAAGAGCACAAGGAACGCATTTGCTGTAATTAGCGTAGTTCTTTTTGCCGAGTACCTATGGGAGTACTCCAACGGAAACACGGAAACCGCAACGAAGCTCCTCATTCCACTCGCGCTAGGTGTCCTTGTACTCCTCGTTTCCCAGTACTGGTACGCGAGGGTGATGTGAGTGAACGAGCTTGCCCTGATTTCGCTGGTTGCAGTGGTTGGAGGTGGAGTTCTTGGCTATTTCATGATCCGGACGATAATGAAAGATATCGGCGTTCCCACCGACGAGAGGGCCTTTGAGATAGCCAAGCTCTCGGCGGTGAAAACGCTGAAGCTTGTCCTTTTTGTCACAGTGGCGGCGCTTTACTACTCATGGCTAATCCTCAGGGACGAGCGGTGCACCAACCTGGCTACCCTTATATTCGCCACCATATTCTTCGGCAACTTGGCGTTCAGGGCATACTATGCTAAAAGGATGTGAGCCCATGAAGAACCGCCTGCGCGAGCTGAGGGAGGATCTGGGCATAACCCAGGAGGAGCTTGCCAAAGCCCTCGGCGTTACAAGGCAGACGATAATAGCCATCGAGAAGGGCCGTTACGACCCATCTCTGAGGCTGGCCTTCAAGATAGCGCGCTTTTTCAACAGGCGGATTGAGGAAATCTTTATCTACGAGGAGGGTCAAAAAGACGCCGGGAGGGCCAAAAATGCCCATGGTTGAAGTTCTGAACCTGGAAAAAGACTACGGGAAGATAAAGGCCCTCAAGGGGATAAGCTTCTCCATCAATGAGGGTGAGATCTTCGGGCTCATCGGTCCGAACGGTGCGGGAAAGAGCACAACGCTGAAGATCCTCGCAACCCTTCTCAAACCAACCGCGGGAACCGCGAGGATCGACGGCCACGACGTGGTTAAGGAGGCCGAGAAGGTCAGGGAGATCATCAGCTACCTGCCGGAGGAGGCTGGCGCCTATAAGAACCTGACGGGCTACGAGTACCTCCAGTTCATGGCCCGGCTCTACGCCAAGGACGAGGGGAAAGCAAGGGAGATGCTCGAACTGGGCGTTGAGCTCAGCGGACTGGGAGAGAGGCTGTACGACAAGGTGTCTACGTACTCCAAAGGAATGACGAGGAAGCTGCTCATAGCGAGGGCGCTCATGGTAAAACCCAAGCTCGCGATACTGGACGAACCGGCGAGCGGACTGGACATAGTCAACGCCTACGCGATAAGGCAGACGATAAGGCGCTTCGCGAGGAGCGAAGGGGTCACGTTCCTCATATCGAGCCACAACATGCTTGAGGTCGAGTTCCTCTGCAACAGAGTGGCCCTGATAAATAAGGGGCGGATAGTCGAGGTAGGCACGCCGAAAGAGCTGAAGGACAGATACAGCGCGGAGAACCTTGAGGAAGTCTTCATGAGGGCAGTGGGAGCGAACGTCAGCGAGCCGATAGGGGGTGAAGGAGCTTGAGCGACTTCTGGGTGATGGCCAAGAAGGAGCTGTGGAACCTCTTCAGGGACAAGAAGCTCGTCTTCGGCCTCGTAGTCGTCCCGCTTATACTGCTCCCGGTGATGGGAAAGGCCGTGAACATCGGCATGGAGCAGGCACAGGGTGAGACCCAGGTCACGATAGTCAACTTCGATGAGGGGGCCTATGGGAATCTGCTGATAAAGGCCTTAAATGTTGCCCCCAACGTCACGGTAACTGTGGTCAATGCGACGACACTTGATGAGGCCATTCAGCAGGCCACCCAAGAGAAACAGAACGTTCTCGTGGTGATTCCTCCCGACTTCACGGCGAAGCTTCAGGCCAACGAAACAGCCACAGTTGGGATATATGGAATTTTCACGACCATAGGCACCGGTATAAAGGAGAGCGTCAGCGAGGGAAGGATAAACGCAGTTTTGGGAATACTCAGCGACGAAATAGCCCGGATAAAGGTGAAGAACCTCGGAGCCAGCAATCCGGACGCCATACTCCAGCCGATAAGGACCGAGAGCAGGTCCGTCATAAACAACCGTGTCGTGGACATCTCCCCAACTGCGGTTTCAAGCGTTATAGCAGCCCAAGCTTTCACGATACCGCTCATAGTCTTCATGATGGTCATGATAACCTCTCAGATGGCGGCTGGAGCAATAGCGAGCGAGAAGGAGAACAAGACCCTCGAAACCCTCCTCACCCTTCCGGTGGCGAGGACGAAGATAGTCACGGCGAAGATATTCGGGACGGCCATGATGGGACTGGTGGCGGCGGTGGCATACATGGTGGGCATGCGCTACTACATGAGTTCCTTCGGGCTTGGCTCCGGCGGGGTGAGCCTTGAAGACCTGGGCTTAGTCGTTACCCCAACGGGGGCACTGATGTTCGCCCTGGTGGTGTTCCTGACGATAATAATCGCCCTCAGCCTGGCCATGATAGTGGCGACCTTCGCCGAAGACGTGCAGAGTGCAACGACCCTTGTAAGTGCGGTGATTCTCCCGCTGGCGTTCCCGGCTTTCCTGCTGATGTACACTGACATCAACGACCTTCCGGCCCTCGTCAGGTACGTCCTGCTGGCAATACCATTCACGCATCCTGTGATAGATTACCGCCATGTGCTCCTGAGCAACTACACGCCGCTGATCATTAGCACCGCTTACCTGGCGGTCCTGGCGCTCCTCGTACTCTACACCACGGCATGGCTGTTCTCCACGGAGAGAATACTCACGGCAGGGGTCAGCTGGGGCAAGAAGAAAAAGAAGACCGGGTAAAGCTTTCCTTTTTACTCTATTGGCACGCCGTCCTTCGTTCTCGGCGCGAGCCACTTCATGAGCCTTTGCGGGTCTTTCGTGCGGATTATTATCGTTATTGGGCCGAGAGGACTCTCCTCGTTGAAGTTCACGACGCCTGCATAGGCCGCCTGCTTGTTCACTTTGAAGATTATCTCCTCGCCGAAGTAGCCCTCCTCAAGGAACGAGCGCGCGGTGTCTAATATGGCCTGTCCCCGGAAGAGCTCGTAGAGCCTGCTAAGGGCCTTTTTGCTCCTCGTTTTTCCGGTCAGAATGATGTAATCGACCCTGTCAAGGACCTCAAACTCAAGCCCCGGAATCAGGTTCAGCATCGCCCGCTTGACCTTCTCGATATCCTCCGTCGGATAAACGTAAGCCTCAACCTCAACTTCCTCAAAGAGCTCCATCTTCTCACCCAGAAGAAGCTCGCGGGAATGCTTATAAACCCAACCGCCCAAATGGTTAGGGTGACCTAATAGTGTTAGAGAGCTTTGTAGCGAACCTCGCGGAGTGGATACTGGGCATCTCGAACGGCGAAATCATGTGGGTTGCCTTCTATGCCGGACTTTTCGTCGCACTCATGACGTCCCTCGGTGCCATGGTGGCCATATTCTCGAAAAGCCTCCCAGAGGGAGGCGTTGACTTCGCCCTCAGCTTCGCCGCCGGAGTTATGATAGTGGCGAGCTTTACTTCCCTCATCCTGCCAGCGATAGAGAGCACCGGCTCCTTTGCACCTGCAGGAATAGGGATAGCCCTTGGAGTGCTGCTCATCTACGCCATAGACCGCTTCCTCCCCCACGAGCACCTCGTCAAAGGCTACGAGGGCCCCAAGTCCATGAAGGACAAGCTGAGAAAGGTCTGGCTTCTGGTCATAGCGGTGATAATCCACAACCTGCCCGAGGGACTCGCTGTTGGAACGTCCCTCGTCTACAACCTTGAGGTCGGTCTGGTGACCACCCTGGCCATCGGGATTCAGGACTTTCCCGAGGGAACTGTCGTTTCCCTGCCCCTGGCCACGATACAGAAAAAGCGCCTCCAGCCGATAGCGATGGGCGTGCTGAGCGGCTTCGCCGAGATGGCCATGGTTCTCCTCGGGGCGTACTTCTTCAGCATCTTCAGCTGGATGCTCCCCTACGGCCTCGGCCTGGCGGGTGGGGCGATGCTTTACGTGACAGTGAAGGAGATGATACCCGAAATATACAGGGGGGAGAAGAACGAGACCCTCATAACCCTCGGGTTCTTCCTGGGCTTCTATGTGATGCTGTTCCTGGATTCAATGCTGGGTTAGAACCCTGTCGACCAGCTCCTTTACCCTTTTATCGTACTCGTCCTTCGTCCCGTCGTTCACTATCATGTGGTCTGCCATTGCTATAACGTTGCCTATGCCAAACTTGAGCTCCTTCCAGTCCCTTTCCTCGAAGTCCTCCCAGGTCTGGGGGTCGTCGTGCCTCCCCCTGGCTTTGAGCCTCTCGAAGCGGAGCCTTGGAGGTGTGTGGACTGCAATGATGACTATCTCCTCATCGGGGAAGGCGCTCCTGAAAGTGCCAACCTCGTCGAGCGAGCGGACACCGTCAATGACAACCAGCGTGCTCTTTTTCAGGAGGCTCTTGACCTTCTCGACGGTGAGCTTTGCCACCGCGTTCTGTCCGAGTTCCTGCCTCAACCGTATGCTGACCTTGGCAACGTTTTCCTTGGTCAGCTCTAGGCCGCGCTTTGCCGTCTCTTCCCTCACGACGTCCCCCATAGAAACGCTTGGAAAACCTCTCCGCTCAAACTCCTTAACGATTTTGCTCTTTCCCGAACCAGGCATTCCAGTCACGATGATTATCATAGTGCCCACGCCAGAGTAAAAGGGCTGGATTTAAAAGCTTGACCCTTACTTGAGGAAGTCATCGAGGGTCCCTTTCCGGGCCTTTTCAGCCTTTTTGGAATCCTTTTTAGCCCCCTTGGGGAGCTCCACGCCGAAGTGCCGAAAGAGCCCCTCAACAACCTTCATTCCGATTCCCTCGACCTCCAGAAGGTCCTTCACCTTGGCGCGCATTATATCCTCCCGCGTCCTGAAGCCGGCGTTGTAGAGCGCCCTCGCCCTCTTTCTTCCTATGTTCGGCAGCCTGACCAGTTCGAGGAGTTCCTCCCTAACTCCGTGCCTCAGCCTCAGGTGCAGGTCTCTCAGATAGTCCAGCACGTCTTTCTCAGGCTCAAAGAGCTTGTAGAGTTCGATGAGCGAATACATCAGCCAGTCCGCCAGCTCCAGAATCCTGTAGAGGTCTCCGGGGTCTATGCTGTACGTCTCGTATATCCTCGCCTCCGGAACCTCGTTTATCCAGTCGAGGAGGATTTTTGCGGTCTTTATCTCGCCGAGGAAGGTCTGGAACCTGTAGTCCTCGTAGTAGGGGATGTTGGTGTAAAGCCTATCCTCGAACTCATACGCCAGGTCGAGGTAGTCCTCCATCTCCCGTCTCCGGGCGTTCAGCGTTGCCATGTCCGGCGTCGAGGCTATCAGCTGGAAGATTCCGAAGGGGTTGGGGTTGTTCTCCAGTCTCGGAAAGGCGTCCTTGAACTTCTTCGCCGTCAGCGGGTCGATGTAGAGCTGAGAGGTGCGCCTTCCAAAGGGAAGGGCTATGAAGCGGTCGTTCATGTCCATGTCCACGAACTCGTTTTCGATAAGAAAGTAGACTATGTCCTTCGCCTTGTACTCTATCGAGCTCGTGTCCTTCCTCTGGTGGAAGTAGAAGGTCTTCTCAAGGAAGCCTATCATCTCCCTGAAGTTTGACACGCCGAAGTTCGTTATCAAAGCCAGAACCTGACTCCTGAAGGCCTGCTCGTTGGCGAGCATCGAGAACAGCTTTTCCGGCTTACCGTGGATGTACTTCTCCATCAGCTTCCTTGGGTCTTCGGTTCTCGCTACGATTATCGCTTCGCCAACCCTGTCGTACTTCGGCCTTCCGGCGCGACCCATCATCTGCTGGATTTCGAGGACGGGGATGTCAGTCCAGCCGAAGCCGGCGTAGCGCTTGGTGTCGCGGATAATTACTCTGAATGAAGGGAGATTCACGCCGGCCGAGTTGTGGACTATGAATCCAACGCTGTAACTCTCGTCATCCTCGACCTCAAGATTATAGACGTCACCTTCGTAGAATTCTTCCTCAACGGAGCGTACCTTAAAGAGAAGATAGCCGTTCCATATTGTGTTCACGTTGTAGGTTCTATTTCCTTTCGGAGGAACCTCAAGGTCAAGCTCTTTGAGCAATTCATAGTAGGAGCGTCCGCTGATTTTAACCTCGTAGATTGGCTTCCTGCTTTTTCCAATTCCAGGCTTTCTCACGCTTCTCGAAATCGACGACACATAGCCGAGTGAGCCAAGGAGGAGCTGAAGCCCATAGGCTAATGTAGGCGAAACTGTGGTGTAACTTATATAGTTGGCTCTATTCTCACCGTCTCTCCGTATATAGCCGTCCCCCTCTATAAGGCCCCTAACCAGGCCAAGCCGAACCTCCCTGCTCCTATTAAAGAGAAGCACCGCAGGAATCCTTTTCTCATAGGCCCGGTGACCGATGTTTTCCCTGAGCCATTCAGCAAATCTCTTGTTGCAGAAGCGGACAACCCTCCTGTTCCGCTCGTGGTCCTTCACAACGACGTTAGCGTGTGGGAAATACTTTTTGATGGTCTGTACAAGGAACTCTGTAATCTGGTTTTCATGGGAGCCAATGGCGAAGTTTATGACCCCTGTTTTTGAGGTAGACCCCTCGGCAATCCACAGGCCTAACAGCCTTGCGGTTTCAAAGTTTAAAGGCAGGAATTCGGGTGTTCTCCCTATAGATGGGTGTAATTTATCCGTTTTTCCGAACTGATTTGAAACATAGATTGGTTCCCGCAGCGGGATTCTGTCTACTGCAACTTTTGGCTCTGGAACCGGCTGAAGGAGCATATACGACACTTTTTTGTCTTTATTGTTTTCAACGAGTTCCTTGAGTTCCTGAACGGTTATCCACTCCGGCCCTTTGAACTCCCACCAGATTACCTGTCTACCATCCGAGTAATGGGACTTATGGCGAATTCTCTTAACGACCCACACCATGTGTTCGGGAGTTACCCTCACCGGAACGGTTCCCCTCGCTTTGATTACTAGCATTTTACCGCGGTGAGGCCTTTTTAGGGGTGTTATAACTTTCTTAAAATGGCCGCTGTGAGTTAGAACTTCATCCCCTTCTCCAAGCTCGCTTACTTTTTTAACGCCGTTTTTTGTTATTACCGGGGTCTCTGGATGCATGCACAGCGTTGGAGTGGCCGTTATCACCTTAATCAAACCCCCCCTAAAGGCGTCCTCTATCATCGTCCTCTCCGCCCTGCTCAGCCCTGCGTGGTGGAAGGCCACACCACCTCTGATGGCCTTTTTGAGCTTCTCGTTGGTCGGGTTCTCCTCAAGGGAATCTGCGAGCTCCTTAAGCTGCCTCGTTTCAGGCTTCGTGAGAATGCGGGCTATCTTGGTTGACAGCGAGACGGCCTCCTTTTCCGCTGAACGCCTTGTATTGACGAACACCAGCGCCTGCTTTCCCCTTTTAACAGCATCGACCGCCAGACTCTCCCAGTTCTCCGGGTACCTCTCCCTCTTCCCGTCCTCCCAGATGAGCTCCCCGAGGTGGAAGACTCCCTTCCTCAGTTCAACCGGCCGCCAGTCGCTCACGACGAGCTCTGCGTTGAGCCACTCCGCCAGCTCCTCGGCGTTTCCGACGGTGGCACTCAGAGCCAGAATCTGGGCCCTGTCGAGCATGTGGCTGAGGATCATCTCCAGCGTTGCTCCCCTGTCATAGGAGCCTATAAGGTGAACCTCGTCGGCAACGACCAGCTTGACGTCCTTTATCCAGTTCGAGCCGTGCCTCAGGAGCGAGTCGAACTTTTCGGAGGTGGCGATGATTATGTCGTATCTCCCAAGCCAGTCGTCGGTCGAGTCGTAATCGCCGGTGGTCGCCGCGACGCGAAGACCCAGAACCTCCCAATCCTTGAACTCACGGTACTTTTCTTCAGCCAAAGCCTTCAGCGGAACGAGATAGACGGCCTTGCCGCCCTCTTGGAGGAGCTTGTTGACCATTACTACCTCACTCACAAGTGTCTTTCCGCTCGCGGTGGGGATGGCGAGGACTAAGTTCTTCCCATCGAGAACTCCGCTCTTAAGGGCTTCCGCCTGGGGCGGATAGAGTTCCTCTATACCCCTCTCGATTATGAGCCTTTTCACGCGTTCGTCAACCGGGAGTTCCTCGACCTTCATACCAATCACGAAAACTCCGAAGGGCACTTTATAGGTTTTTGGTTTCAGCTTGAAAACCCCAGAAAGCCCTACGAAAAGCTTAAATGAGATGGTCGGCTAGATAAAGACGTAAAGCCTTTCAGCGGTGGTGGAAAATGGTTAGGTCGTATGTTTTATTGACTGTGGAGATTGGAAAGGTCGAAAGCGTTATAGACGCCCTAAAGAGAATCCCGGGCGTTATAAGAGCCGACGCCGTCACCGGCCCCTACGACGCGATAGTCCACATCGAGGCCAAGGACCTCGGAGAACTCACCAGAAAAATACTCCACGACATACACAACATCGACGGTGTTATAGACACTACTACCGCCATAGTCGTGGAGATGGAAGAGGAGGAGTGATCACCTCTTTTTCTTCCTGGATTTGTGCTTCTTCTTGCCTTTGGCTTTAGCCCGGGTTTTCCTGATTTCCCTGATCTTCTGCCCCAGCATCCTGAGGCTCTTCCCCTTCGGGTGCTTGCTCTCAATGCGGAGCATTCCCCTGAGGCGGTACTCCTCGTCGAGGCCGGCCAAGCGGGGGTTGAGCTTTGACTCGTCGATTTCAACTATCTTCATGCCAAGTGCCCTGGCGGCATCGGCTATTTCGTGAATCCTGGGACCTTCAACCGCGAATTCCTTCCCTATCACCCGTCCATACCGCCTGCTGAGTCTGGAGTCGAGCTCGCTGGGCCACACTATGAACCTCTTCATCCCTTTCACCTGACAAGGTTTAAAAGATGAGCGTTAAAAACCCTTTTGGTGAGTCCCATGGAGACCTCTGTCTTTGAAAAGTACCTCTTCGGAAGGGCTGAGAGGGGAGACACAGTTCTTATTGAGTACCCACCCACGTATCCTCTTGGAAAGTTCTCGTGGGGATTCCTCATACCCAGCCTTATCGAGAGGGGAGGGGTCGTTATAGGTGATTTCTTCGGCATAGGTGACCTGCTGTTCAGAAACTACATACGCAGGGTTTCAGGCAAAGAGTACTCCGATATAATCGAGCTCATAAAGAAAATAAAGGTCGTTAAAATAGGCCCCGGCTCCGCCAGCTACGGAGAGGTCATAGAGGAGGTTGTCCCCGTCTACGACTCCCACAGCTTCCTCAAGAACTACCACACCGTCGTCAACAGAATGACGCACTCTCCCACGAAGCCGGAATACTTCGTAACCTTTGGGCTCTCACACTACGTCCACTTCGGCGGGGACGAGGCAATGAAGGCCATAATGACGGGAATAAGCACCATCCCCATGGAGGACTGGGTCGGAATCCACTTCCTCAATGTGGACGTTCTCAGCAGGGTTCATCTGGCTATGCTGGAAGAGATGGCGTCGATAGTGTTCCAGCTGTCGGACGAAGAAGTCATTGTAAAAAAGGGTGGTGAGGCGTTTGATTCGGGAGGGGGATAGGGTTCTCCTTATCGACAGACGGGGAAAAAAATACCTCGTAATGGTCTCGGAGAGGGAGTTTCATACCGACCTGGGCATACTCAAGCTCGGTGAGCTCATCGGAAAGGACTATGGAACCTCGATAACCAGTCATAAGGGGGAGGAGTTCCGCGTTCTGAAACCGGACATCAACGACATCATAGCGAAGATGAGGCGCGGGCCCCAGATCGTCCACCCGAAGGACGCGGGCATAATAATCGCCTACGCCGGCATCTCTCCGGGAGACACCGTCATAGAGGCCGGCGTTGGGAGCGGTGCGCTCACAATTTTCCTGGCAAACATCGTCGGGCCGAGCGGAAGGGTCATCAGCTACGAGGTCAGGGAAGACCACGCCGAGATAGCCAGGAAGAACGTCGAGCTTGCCGGCTTCTCCGACAGGGTAACGATAAAGCTCAAAAACATCTACGACGGCATTGATGAGGAAAGCGCCGACCACATCGTCCTCGACCTGCCCCAGCCGGAGAACGTCCTTCCCCATGCGGTGGAGGTTCTGAGGCCGGGCGGCTACTTCGTGGCATACACCCCCTGCATGAACCAGGTTCACCGCTTCTTCCAGGCCTTCCAGGAGTACCGGGAGGAGTTTTACAAACCAAAGGTCGTTGAAGTCCTCGTCAGGGAGCACGAGGTAAAGAAGGAGTGCATGAGGCCAAAGACAACGATGCTGGCCCATACCGGATACATAACCTTCATCAGGAAGCTGTGAAGTCGCTTTTTTCTGCGCCCCCTTCTCCACCATTCCCATCGTAGCTGATGTATGCAACGCTACCGAAAAGCAGCAGTCCGACTATTGCTTGGAGCACCGGGTTGCCAGGTATTCTCTGGAGCACTGAAACGTTGCTGTAGGTGATGGGCCAGAACAGCGACACGGCGGTGAGGACTACCGAGATTTGGTACACCAGTTTCTTCATGGCCTTTACCCCACTGCCCCCTTTCTGCGAACGTTTTTTAGTCTTTTCCCATCGGGGCCGAGAATCCTTCCGAGTATTGAACCAAAGGTTAACAACAGATTTATAAGCACCCAAAGTTGTGAACCATTAGATGTCCAACTTTGAACCCATGCACGGAGGTGTTCATTGTGTATAAGATCCTCGAAAAAAGGGAAATCGCCATGAGGAACACGTGGTATAAGGTTCACGCCCCCCACGTGGCCAGGAAGGTCCAGCCCGGCCAGTTCGTCATAGTCAGGGCATTTAAAAACGGCGAGAGGATTCCCCTCACGCCGGTTATGTGGGACAGGGAAGAGGGATGGATAGTTCTCATAGTGTTCACCCGTGGGAAGACCACCGCAAGGATGGCGGCCGAGCTCAGGGAGGGCGACGGGATACTCAACATAGCCGGCCCGCTCGGAAACCCCGTCGAGATGAAGAAGTTCGGGAAGATACTTGCCATCGGTGCCTACACCGGAATAGTCGAGGTGTACCCAATAGCCAAGGCCTGGCAGGAGCTTGGAAACGACGTCACAACGCTCCACGTCACCTTTGAGCCGATGGTCGTCCTGAAGGACGAGATGGAGAGGGCCGTCGGCAGGCACATCCTTGAGACCGTCCCGATAGACATGACCAAGAGCTTCCCCGAGAACATGAAGAACGTGACAAAGAGGCTCACGGAGAAGGCGCGCGAGCTTCTCGAAAAGGAGGAGTGGGATCTCGTCTTCATGGTCGGGCCGTCCGGCGACCAGAGAGCCGTTTTTGAGGTCGTTAAGGAGTTTGGCGTCCCTATGAAGGCCGACCTTCACCCGATAATGGTGGACGGAACCGGTATGTGCGGTGCCTGCCGCGTTACAGTAGGCGGCGAGGTCAAGTTCGCCTGCATAGACGGGCCTGAGTTCGACGCCTACAAGGTCGACTGGGACGTCCTCATATCAAGGAGCGGCTACTACACCGACATGGAGATGATGGCGATGCAGGAGTACATGAAAGCTCTCCAGGGGGGTGGGCAGTGATGGCCGTCAAAAGGAGGATCATCAAGGAGCGCGTTCCAACGCCGGAGCGGCCGCCGGAGGAGAGGGTTAAGAGCTTCGTTGAGGTCAACCTCGGCTACACCTTTGAATTAGCGGTTAAGGAGGCCGAGCGCTGTCTGCAGTGCCCCTACGACTACGCGCCCTGTATAAAGGGCTGTCCCGTTCACATTGACATTCCGGGCTTCATAAGCAAGCTCGTGGAGTACCGCGACGACCCTGATAGGGCTGTCAAAGAAGCTTTAAACGTCATCTGGGCCTGCAACTCTCTGCCGGCAACCACCGGAAGGGTCTGCCCGCAGGAGGACCAGTGTGAGATGAACTGTGTCATGGGCAGGGTCGGCGACAAGGTCAACATCGGTAAGCTGGAGAGGTTCGTGGCCGACTACGCCCGCGAAAAGGGCATTGACGAGGAGCTCCTCTTTGAGATGGTGCCAAGGATAGAGAAGAAGGGCCAGAAAGTTGCCATCATTGGTGCCGGCCCGGCTGGACTCACCGCCGCTGGAGAGCTGGCGAAGCTCGGCTACGACGTCACAATCTACGAGGCCCTCCACGAGCCCGGAGGAGTCCTGATGTACGGAATTCCGGAGTTCAGGCTGCCGAAGAGCATCGTCGAGAGCGAGATAGACAAGCTGAGGAAGCTCGGCGTTAAAATCCTCACCGACCACGTCGTTGGGAAGACCGTCACGATGGAGGAGCTCATGAAGGAGTACGATGCGGTCTTCATAGCATCGGGAGCGGGAACGCCAAGGCTCGTGGATGCCCCGGGAATCAACCTTAACGGCATCTATACAGCTAACGAGTTCCTCACGAGGGTCAACCTCATGAAGGCCTACCTGTTCCCGGAGTACGACACACCGGTCAAGGTCGGCAAGAAGGTCATAGTCATCGGTGCAGGAAACACGGCAATGGACGCGGCGCGCTCAGCGAGGCGCTTCGGCGTTGAGGTCACCATAGCTTACCGCCGTGGCCCGGAGGATGTTAGCGCGCGCGTTGAAGAGGTAGAGCACGCAAAGGAGGAGGGCATAAAGTTCGTCTACTTCGTCAACCCGGTTGAGTTCATCGGCGACGGGAATGGCAGGATTAAGGCCGTTAAGTTCGAGAAGATGAAGCCCCTAGACGAGAGGGACGGCAGGGGCAAGAGGAAGATAGTCGGCACCGGCGAGTACGTCACGCTTGAAGCCGACACCGTCATCATCGCCATCGGAAAGCACCCCAACAGGCTCATAGTCAACACCCCCGGCCTCAAGGTCGAGCGCGGAAAGATAGTGGTGGACGAGAACCTCATGACCAGCATTCCCGGTGTCTTCGCCGGTGGCGACGCGATAAGGGGCGAGGCAACAGTTATCCTAGCTATGGGCGACGGAAGGCTGGCGGCTAAGGCCATCCACGAGTACCTCACGAAGAAGAGGGAAAGCAAGAACGCGTGAGCCTCTCTTCTTTTTTCAACTACCCCCCAGTAGTTAACTTCTGCCCCAGTAGTTGAGGCACATTTATCAAAGTTCCAAGAGGAGTAGTTCTAAGGCGATGACGAGCCCTGGAGTGGCTGAGGGATAATATGATGATGGGCATACTGGCCGAGCCGCTAGGCTTTTAACATCTTTGATGAGAGGAAAAAGCGGGCGATGAAGACCTCTAGGGTATCTGAGACCGCGCTCCGCGCGGAAAAATGATGACGGTCAAGAACTGAGCTCAACCCTCTTCAATTTCCTCGATTTCTCCAAGCATCTCCTCGAACTTCTTGAAGTCCTCTGTCTTCGCTAGGAGTGTAACGAACTCGTCTATCTCGGACTTCTCAAGGAAGGCCCCCGCCAGGAGCTTCCCCGTATAGCGGTTGTTCTTTATCTCCCAGAACATGTAGAACTCGGGGAAGTTCTCCTTGATCTTCCGATAGGCAACGCCGTACTTGGAGTCCTTCAGCGGGTTCTGCTCGAGGTAGAAGTGGCCGGGCTCGAGCTCGATCATGTGTAGAACCGCTCCCCTCTTCGTTTTCACGAGCTTTACCTTGACATCCCATTCTTTGAGAACCCTCACGAAAACCACCAAAAACTAATCGGCGTCCAGATACTTAAGGGTTCCGAGCTGAGAAGAGAAAAGTTGGAAGGCCTCAAAGGCTCTCAAGGTACTCGGCGTAGGCCTTCGCGTCCATAAGCTCGCCGAGCTCCTCGTCGAGGTTGCTCGGATTGAGCTTGGCGATCCAGTTCTCGTAGGGGTCCTCGTTGATGAGCTCGGGACTGTCCTCAAGCTCTTCGTTGACCTCTATGACCTCGCCGCTAACGGGAGCGTAGACTTCACTCACAGCTTTGACGCTCTCAAGCTCACAGAGAACCTCGCCCTTGCTGACCTCCTTCCCAACCTCCGGGAGCTCGACGTAGGCAAGGTCGCCGAGCTCCTTCTGGGCGTAGTCGCTTATTCCGACGAGAACAGTCCCATCATCGAGAACCTGAACCCACTCGTGGTCTTTGGTGTAGTAAAGGCCTTCCTTGACCTTGTATTCCCCAACCTCAATCATGAGCATCACCGTTTTTCCCTACGCGGGCAGAGATTTAAACCTTTCCCCGGAAAAAGCTTAGCCGCAGGGTGGGGGAAGACCACCGAGGATGCCTGGGTTTGGAGGCCGTTTTTTCGAACTTGTTTCATATTTTTGGGCAACAGTTTTGCATCTGCAAAACCGTTATAACCTCTCAATCACTAAAATACCACATGAGCCGCGTCCCCTTTTACCTCAAGGAGAGGCTCGAAGGCCTGAGGGAAAGGGTTATCCACGAAGGGTTTGAGGCCTCAAAGCTCCCGCCCTGGGAAAGGGTCGTCATAACGTGGGTCGTCCTTATGGCCTTCTGGGTGGTGATAACCGGGAGCCCCAGAGCGGGGGATTTGGCCCTAGGCGCGGCCGTTACCTTGATGATAGCGGCTTTCATGCGCGACCTGCTCACGGAGGACATACGCAGGACGGGGCACATCGTCGAGAAGCTCCTGTACTTTGCGTTCATATACCTCCCGCAGTACCTCGTGATAATGGCCTTTCGCCTGCTGGAGAGCAACCTGAAGGTGGCAAAGAACGTAATTTTCATGGACATCAACCCGGGGATAGTCAAGATAAAGAGCGACCTCCACTCAGATACGGGAATAGCCATACTGGCCAACTCAATAACCCTGACCCCTGGGACGCTCACCCTTGACGTCAGCAAAAAGCTCGGCGAGACCTACCTCTACGTCCACTGGATAGACCTGGAGACACTCAACCGCGAGAAGGCCGGAGAAAAGATAAAGGGGGACATCGAGGAATGGCTCAAGAAGGTCTTCTGGTGAGCGCTTTCTACGTCCTCGTCTTCACGGCGATGCTGATAGCCTACCGCGTGGTTAGGGGACAGACCCTGCCAGACAGGATAGTGGGCCTGAACACGATAACGACGAAGGTGGTCGTCATAATAGCTGTCGTTTCAGTCATGAGAGAAGAGTACTACCTGATAGACCTCGCGATAGTCCTGCTGATGGTGAACGCCGTCGGCGGGCTTATACTCGCCAAATACATGGAAAGGAGGGCTTTACATGATTGAGATAATCCTCCTGCTGTTTGGAGAGGCCGTCATGGTCTTCGGGGCTCTGGGGATACTCCGCTTCCCCGACGTTTACACTCGCCTCCACGCGGCCACTAAGTGTGACACAGGGGGAGCGATGAGCATAATCCTGGCCCTAATCCTGATAATGGACGCCCCCGCAGTGGTCAGGGCCAAGTTCTTGGTTTTGGCCTTCCTGATAGCGATGATAAACCCCATGGTGAGCCACGCCATAGCGAGGGGGGCCTATAGATACGGTGTGAAGCCTAAGGTAGTGGTGGATATGTATGCTTGGGACAATCCTTGACGTGGTCTTCATAGCGATGATACTGCTGGCCATAGCAGTCGTTGAAGAGAAGAACCTGGTTAGTGCGGTCGTTAAATACTCTCTCCTCAGCCTGCTGTTCGTCTTGGCACTCTTCGAGCTTAAGGCACCGGATGTAGCACTCTCGGCGATAGTCGTCGGTGCGGTGGTTATAGGCGTCTTCCTCTTCACGATAGAGGAGGTGACGCGGTGAGGACTATAGCTCTGCCCCTGACCCTGGCCCTGGGGGCGTTCCTGCTTGGCCTGAGCTACTCTCCCTCCTACGGCGGAAGCTACGCATACTACGTCGCCAACTGGGGGGAGATCGGGATACCCAACCTTGTCTCGGCCATCTTAGCTGGCTGGAGGGCCTACGACAGCCTTGGCGAGGCGAGCCTTCTCTTTACCGCGGTCATAGGCTTTTACCTGCTCCTCGGGGGGAAGAAGAAATGAAGATGAGCGTTGTCGTGAGGAGCACCACCAAGATGATAAGCCCGTTCCTTGTAACATACGCCGCTTATCTCATGCTCTACGGCCATCTGAGCCCGGGGGGCGGCTTTCAGGGCGGGGTGATTCTCGCGGTGGCTGTGATACTCCTCATAACCGCCCACGGCTACAAGAAGGTCAGGAAGAGGTTCAAGTTCAACTGGGCGAGCCTGATAGAGAGCTCCGCGGGAGCGATGCTCGTGCTCCTTGGAATCGCCGGGGTGGCCTTCGGGGGCTTTTACGCTAATTTCCTGCCGACGGAGGGCGGCATAATACCCCCCTTCAACGTCATAGTGGGCCTTGAGGTCGGTGCCGCCTTCACCTTCGTCTTCTACATACTGCTGAGGTGGGTCGAAAGTGATTAGCCCGGAGCAGGCGGGAGTTATCATAATGCTGGTAGGGATATACGGCCTGATGGCGAAGAGGGAGCCTATAAAGCTGGTGCTCTCCATAAACGTGGTCTCCCTTGGCCTGGTGCTCTTCTTCATCGGCCTAGCATACTCCCCGGGAAGGGACGTCCCGATAATGCCGACGGATCCTGTCGACCCGCTCCCGGCGACGCTGATGCTGACGACGCTTGTCGTCGACGTCGCCATAACGTCGCTCGCGCTGGCAATAGTAATCCGCATGAGGAGGGATAGCCTGTGATTCCGCTGATGGTAGCTTTTCCGCTCCTGTTTGGGTTCATAATCGTCATCTTGGACACCCTGCGGGCGAGGAAGGTTTTAATAAAGGCCGCGTTCATTACCGGGGCGGTCCTACCGGCGGGGATATTCGTTCTCGACAACGGAAAGGCCGAGATAGTCGGGGGCTGGAGCAGGGTAGCTGGGATAGAGGTCGGAATCGGTGGAATCAATGAACCTTTCATCGCGGGGGAGCTTATGCTCTTCACGGTCGTTGCCCTCTATTCCATCTCCTACTTTGATTTCAGGGATAAGAAAACTCCCAAGGCCCTCGTCCTGTTCCTCCTGATGCACTCCGGCCTGCTGGGGGCCTTTATAGCCAGGGACTTCTTTAACTTCTACATCTACATGGAGATCGCCTCGGTTTCTGCCTTTGCCCTGGTGGCCTTCTCTGATGACCCCGGTTCGAAAAAGGCTGCCTTTAAGTACCTTATCCTATCCCTCCTCGCCTCATACCTCTTCATCTTCGCGATAGGCCTGATATATATGGAGACTGGCTATCTCAACATCGAGCTTATTGCAGAAAACGCCCTCCCGAGCAGGGAGCTTAACGTTGCCCTCGGGATAGCCTTTGCATCGCTCCTCCTGAAGGCGGGCATATTCCCCCTCCACGGCTGGCTGCCAAATGCTCATTCCGTCGCGTCAACACCCGCCAGTGCCCTGTTGAGCGGGATAGTAGTAAAGGCCCCCGCGTACGGCATGATACTGCTGTTCTCGGCCATGCCCGTTGGGGAGAGCCTGAAAACCGTCGCCTTGGCCGTGGCAGTTGCGTCGATATTTTTCGGCATAGTTATGATGCTCCCCCAGAGGGATGCGAAGCGCTTCCTCGCGTACTCCACGGTCTCCCAGATGGGGTACGTGCTCCTTGGGATAGCCACCTTCAACTTTACGGGGGCGGCTTACTACGCCCTGGCGCATTCCCTGGCCAAGGGGGGCCTCTTCCTGGGCGTCGGTAGTCTCGGAAGGAAGTCGAGGAAACTCGGGGAGTTCGGCTACAGGAACGCTCCGCTCATGGCTTTCTCCGTGCTCATGCTCAGCCTCGCCATAGGCGGAATTTCACCCCTAATAGGTTCCTACGCGAAGGGACTGCTTTCGTCCAGTCTCCCCGGAGGCTGGGACTGGCTTACCCCCCTCGGAACCCTTGGAACGATGATTGCATTTACCGGACTGAACTACCGCCTCTCAAAGGCAGAAAGCCCCGAGACTAGGCCCTCCTGGAGGCTCTCTGCTCTAGCGCTCGCGCTCCTTACTCTGGGTGGAGGCATATACCTCGGGGCAGGTATTAAGCCCGCCGATCTGGTCTACATTGCCTCCGCGGTGCCAGGGTTCTTTGCGCTGAAAAAGCTGGGAATTCCGGCGGTAGAACTGGAGGTAAAAAGAAACCGCGTGGGGGAGGAGATAAACATGCTGACAGCGGTCTTTGTGGCCTTTATGCTGGTGGTGCTCCTACTCCAGTGGTCTTAGAGTGACCTCCCTCACGACGTCCAGCCCTTCAAGCTCCGACCCAAGCTCTTCCAGCGTGCCGCTCATCCCGCTTACATCTATGACCGCGACTATTCCGGCCAGCTCTATGCCCTCAAGCTCCTCGGCCTCGCTGAAGAGTATGTTCGCCCCATGTTTCCCGAAAAGTCCGCTTATCTTGGCAAGAACGCCGGGTCTGTCCTCCACTATGAGCTCCACTTCCACGAGCTTCTTTCCGGGGAGGGCTATTCGCTCCATGTGAACCTCGTTGAGGTCGGTGTCTATCTCCAGAAGGAAGTACGCACCCTCAACGATTCCCAGTTCGTACGCGTAATCCTTGGGCAGCTCCACCTTGCCGTTCTCCCTTATCCTCACTATCTCATAGTGCCTCATAGTTGGAGCTATCCTCCCACAGAATAAAAGCCTTGCCTGGCGGAAGGATTATTAACCCACCGCCGTAATGAACCAGCATGGAAATCATAGGGTACGTGTTTGTCATCATAGCCTTCGCAAGACTGCTCGCTGAAGGCTTTGAGAGGCTGGGCTATCCCGGGTTCCTTGGTGAGATAACGGCAGGGATGATACTCAGCGCCGTCCTGCTTGAGATGCCGAGGGATCAGATGCTCCTCATGGCGGAGCTCGGCCTGTTCTTCCTGATGATCTCGGCAGGTCTGGAGGTAACTCCAGAAGAACTCCACTACGCCGGGAAGAAGACCCTCCCCCTATACGCGGTCACTTACCTGGTCATGCTGATGGTCACGCTCCCCTTCACAGGGTGGGAGCTTAACTCTGACTCCCTTATCGTTGCGGCGATAATTTCAACGGCTTCAGCCCCTATAGTCCTGAGGCTCAAGAGGTTCTTCGGGGAGGACTTTATCCATGTGGCACTATCCTACGCGGTCATAAGCGAGATAATGAGCCTCTTCATAGTCTACGTGATGGTCAGGATACACGAGACCCCCGGGGACTACATGCCCGTCGTTGAGAGCATACTGAAGGATGCCGTCTTCATAGGCGTCCTCATGTACGTTAACTACATAATAGGAATAAAGCACAAGGTCATGATAATACGCTTCCTCCGCAGGCTCAAGAGCGACGAGGCTGTTTTTGGCCTCTTCATGGTGCTCTCCACATCTCTCGCATTTATCAGCGACGAGATAGGCCTTCACTTCAGCATAGGCGGGTTCATGGCGGGCCTCATGATGCACAGCGACTTGGTTGGAACTAAGCAGTACGACCGGCTCACAACCATAGTCAGCGGCGTCACCTACGGCATCTTTGCCCCGATATTCTTCGCATGGCGCGGTCTCAACTTCGAGACGGAGCTGTCCTTCGTGGTCGTGGAGTTCTTCGTCCTAGTTTATACCGTGAGACTGCTCCTTTCTACAGTAATGGTGAGGCATGGTGACCTTTCAACGTCAGTCGTGAGGGGTGCCGGGATAGCCAGCTTCGGCGTCCTCGGCCTGCTCGTTGGTGAAATAGGCTTCGTTTCAGGAGTTTTAAGCCAGCACATGTACGCAATGGCATCCCTCGCCAGCGTCCTTGGAATCTTCACCTCGGCCACTCTGGGAAGGGCGGTCAACCATTACCAATCAAAATCCTCCGAAAGCGTAGCTTGATGCGAATTCGGGGGTGAGGCCGGTCATCCAACCCCAATAACGCCTATAATCCCCTCTTTCCAATATAGCGAAACGTTTTTAAGCCCGGCTCTAATTAGCGAGTAGACAAAGCGTCACTTTAGCATATAATCGTCTAACGTGTGAGAAAAGATAGGAGGAAGCCGAGATGAGCTGGACAACACCAAAGAGAGCTTTTATCGGTGCCGCTGCCGCTGAGGGAGGAACCAAACTCAACGCCTTTGACAACGCACTCCTCAAGCTCGGCATAGGAAACGTTAACCTCGTTAAGCTCAGCAGTGTTATCCCAGCGCACATCGAGTGGATCGAGGAGGTTCACGATGTCCCGATAGGAATGCTCCTTCCGACCGTTTATGCACACATCGAGAGCGACGAGCCGGGTATGACCATCAGCGCTGCCCTGGGAATAGGCATCAGCGAGGGCAACGAGGGAGGCCTCATTTACGAGTACTCCGGCTACTGCACTAGAGAAGAGGCGGAGGAGATGGTCAGGAAGATGGTCGAGGAGGGCTTTGAGCAGAGGGGCTGGAAGCTGGCCGAGTTCAAGGTCGCGAGCGCAAGCATAACAGTGAAGGACAGGCCGGCGGCGGCAATAGCCGCGGTCGTGATGTTCCCCTACTGAAGCCCACCCACCATTTTTATATCTCTCAGGACGAATCCCTTCTCACGTTTCTCAAAGAGGATGTTGTATCTGGTCGTCCCAGAAACCGCCCAGACCTGAACGAACTCAGTCCCATCGAGCAGATACTCATTCGTCCACAGAATCTCAAGTCCTATGCTCTTAAGGAACTCCGTGGGGGAGGTTCTAAGGACGACCCTGAAGCGTGAATCGTCGAACGTCTTCTCGAAGAAGCTCATAATCTCCAGAAAAGCCATGTACGGGTTGGTATCCTCAACGGGATACATGAACTTGACAGAATCCCCGTCGTTAAATGCCAGCGGATGTCTGCTCCCGTTGAAGGTTATTAGAGAAAGCTCAACGTGCGGGCTATCCTCAGAGAAGTGTATCTCGCCCACAACATGTGGGACGCCGTACCTTATTCCTTCGTGTATCTCCGGCACAGAGTCCTTAAGGAACTTTAGGAGCTCCTTATGGACTTTCTTCCACCACATCGTTAAACAGTAGTATAACCGCCTTATAAAAATATTCTTGGGGCCAAACGAACCTCAAGGTTTAAAACTCCTCACCCTACCTAAAGGCGGTGAGATTCATGGGATTCAACGAAAAGGAGAGAGCGTTCATAGAATGGTATCCCCGGGGTTACGGTGTGGGCTTTAAGGTTAAGGAGAAACTGTTTGAGACGCAAACAAAGTATCAGAGGCTTGAGCTGTACGAGACCGAGGGGTTTGGCAAGCTCCTCGTTTTAGACGGCACGGTTCAGCTTGTAGAAGTCGGCGAGGAGAGCTACCACGAACCGCTGGTCCATCCAGTTATGCTGGCCCACCCCAATCCGAGGAGGGTTCTCATTATCGGCGGGGGGGACGGCGGGACTCTCAGAGAAGTCCTGAGGCACGAGACCGTTGAAAGGGCAATAATGGTCGAGATAGATGAGATGGTCATGGAAATCTCAAAGCTCTACCTCAACGTTGCCAGGGGTGCCTTCGAGGATCCCCGTGCGGAGGTCATGGTCGACGACGGGGTGAAATACCTTCGGGAGACGGAAGAGCAATTCGACGTCATCATAGTCGACTCCACAGATCCCGTTGGTCCCGCAAAGCTCCTTTTCAGCGAGGAATTTTACCGCTCAGCATATGAAAAGCTGAGCGAAAAAGGCCTGTACATCACCCAGGCGGGGAGCGTTTACCTATTCACGAACGAGCTCCTCGACGCATACAGGGCCATGAAGAACGTCTTTGACAGGGTTTATTACTTCAGCTTCCCAGTAATCGGCTACGCTTCCCCCTGGAGCTTCCTCGTCGGGGTTAAGGGGGACGTTGACTTCACAAAGATAGACATGGAGAGGGCAAAAAAACTGGAGTTGTACTACTACGACCCCGAGAGGCATGAAACCCTTTTCCAGATGCCGAAATACGTCAGAGACCTTCTTGAAGGGACTCAGTAACGCCATTTCTTTTCTCCCTCTCCCCCCAGGCATAGAAAAGGCTTATGAGGGTTCATGCCCAAGTGCAGTGGGGATACTCATGAGAATGGAGGAGCTAACGTGGCCCGAATTTGAGAGCCTTAAGGAGCGTGTTAACACCGTTATAATCCCCATAGGGAGCGTTGAAGCCCACGGCAAGCATTTGCCCCTTGGAACGGATGTCTTTGCCCCCTTGGAGATAGCAAGACGGGTCGAGGAGAGGCTCCGCGGGCTGGGTGTTGAAGTTCTCACAGCCCCACCCGTATGGTACGGGCATACCTTCGTTCTCAATGTGTATCCCGGAACCATAAACGTGGGTGGAGACGCGTTCAAGGCCTACGTTCGCGAGATAATAAAAGAGTTTGCGGCCGAAGGGTTCAGGAGAATCATCCTCCTCAACGGGCACGGTGGAAACTACTCACCGCTGGTTCTTGCGGCTGAAGAAGTGACCGTGGACTTTCCGGAGACCGAGATTTGGCTCATAAACTGGTGGCTGGACTTCCGTGAGGACATACTGAGCATATGCTCCAGCCAGGGACATGCAGGCCAGGACGAGACGTCTGTAATGCTGGCAATAAGGCCTGAACTCGTGAAGATGGAGAACGCTCGTGGGGAGAAGAGGAGTTCAAAGGTGAGGATAATCAAAAAAGACATAGGAAAGGAGCTGTTCCCCGAAGGGGTGAACGATGACCCCTCTCTGGCGACGGTCGAAAAGGGAGAAGCAATTCTGAGTGTCGTTAGTGAAAAGATAGCCCGTCTTATAGCGGGGGATACGTGATGGGGCGGGAGGAAGTTCTTGAGGAGGTCGATAGGCGCATAAAGCGCCTCCAAGCAGAGGTGGAGCTGGCCGAGGAAAGGCTCCGCTATCTCGACCGGATAGGCGCCCCGTCCAAGTACCGGGCACTCCGGAGAGAGGACTATTCCATTTACTACCTGCTCCTGATGGCGGTCTGGGTTCTCCTCGGATTCCTCGCGCTCATAGCCATCAGCCACCGTCTTCCCTACGGGTTCAACTTCTCGCTGCTCCCCTATCTCTTCGTGGTGCTCGTTGTGATTGTGTTACCGCTGACCTACTACTACCTCAGCAGAAGGGAGGAACCGAAAACGCCCATGGACGAGCTTGAGGAACGGGAAAGGCTCGCAAGGCTTGTGCTCTCCCTCTTCTATGTCCCCCTGCGCGAGGCCATTGAAAAAGACGACAGAAAAGCCATGGAGGGTCTCGCCGAGGAGCTCCTCAACAACCCAGTGCTCGCAGAGGCCGTTGAAAAAACAAAGGAGGGGGATCCAAAGGTCATGGCCTACGCCCTGTACCTGTACTCCACATACCGCCCTGAAATGGAGGGAGAGGTGAGAGAAACACTATCTATCCTCAGCAACAAGCCCCTACGGGCCCTCCTGTCCACCATTATAGAGGGCTAAGGTTATAACCCCTCCCGCCGTTCTCTCTCCGGTGAGACGCTTGAGGTTGGAAGTTCTGAATAGAGATGATATGAACGCCCTCTCAAGGGAACTCAGCAGGGCGGGGGTAATGAACAGAACCCGTGAGGAGGTAACGCCAGAGATTTCCCACTACGTTGTTGTGGAAGGCACCTACGCCGAACTCGTCGAAAATGCAGGGGGGATAGAGCCCCTGCAGGAGAGCCTCGATGAGCTGAAGTTCGCATTTGAGGAGATAATTGAGAACTGGGAACCGGGTCAGGAAAAGGCCATAGAAGAGCTCTTCGATGAGTCGGACCTGGGCAGGCTACTCGTGCTCACAGCGCTGATAGAGAGCGGCGCCGTAGCTGAGGAGGACGGAAAGCTGGTGCTCATGGAGAAACCCGTTCTCGACGGCCTTAGGGTGGAGCTCCGCTTCCCGATAGACGAGGTCGAGGAGTACCTTGAGGAATTTGAGAAGCGCTTTGAAACAGGAATGATCACCGAGTACACGATGGAGAAGAGGTATTTCGTCGAGGTAATGGAGGTTGAGAGGGAGCTCATCGAGGCGGCGCTTGAGATAGCCGGGGAGTACGCCACCGAGGAAAGCATAGTCGAGGCGATGTTCGACGGCATAGCCCGCTCGGTTCTGGCGGACGTAGTCCTGGAGCTGGCAAAGAAACACCGGAAGAAGAACGAGCTCATAGAGGTCCTTCTTGAGCGGGAACCGATAGTGGTTGAGGGCGAGCACGAGAGGCTCAACATATACTTCGACGAGGATGCCATAGAGGACTTCCTCAAGGAGCTCCAGACGCTGGGATACCTCAAGGTCAAGGGCAACAGGATATGGGTTTGATTTCCCTTTCCCGCTTTCCTCATCCGTAAAATTTTAAAAGGGCTTTTCTCACCTAACGCCGGAGGTGGTGGCAGTGGCGGAGCTGAGGGCGGTTATATTCTACGACCGCGACGGCACCCGCTACTACCGCTGCCCGCGCTGCGGAATGCTCTTTAGGAACTCCAAGGACTACACAAGGCACGTGAACAGGTCCCACGGCCATCTCTTCAGGAAGTGACTCTCCATTTTTCTTCGGGATGAGGAAAACGGCCAGGTCTGAAAAAAGTGATGAGCGGTCTCGGGCTTGCCGACCGTTAATCCCGGATTATTATCTCCTTCGTGAGCTTTACCGTGAACGTCTTGCCGACCTTCTCCCTCTCGACGAGCTGCTTCTTCTCAAGCTCCTGGATGATTCTGCTTATGGTCGGACGGGAGTAGCCCGTGAGTTCTGGCAGCTCCTCCTGTTTGATGACTCCTCCCTTCTCAAGAATCGCCTTGACGACTATACGCTCCTTCTCGGTCAGCACCTCTATGGGAACCCTGTTGGCGGCCCAGCGCTTCTTGGCGTAGTAAAGGGAAACCGGAACCGCGATGGCAAGGGAAAGCAGTACTGCCGCTATTATCAGCACCCAGTTTGTCTCCTTTGGCTGTTCCGGAAGCCTTATCTCCAGGTTCTCCTTGACCCAGTAGGTCTCGTACCCCATCTCCTCTATCTTCTTCTGGACGTCCTTGGACATGCCCGCACCCATCAGGAGAACCAGGTTCGGGTTGAGCTTTTTCAGAGCATTTGCTGTTGAGTCCGATAGGGCATCTTCCTGGGTGAGGAGCAGGGGATAGCCGTATATCATCGCCCACCTGGCGGCGGCCAGTGCGGAGCCGTAGTCGCTTGAGCTCGCCACCACAACGGTCTCGTAGCCGTTGGGATAAAAGCGCAACGCCAGCTTTGCGGCGGTTTCGGTTCTAACCGCGCCGCCTATCCTCTCCACAATGAACCCCATCCTGAGCAGTTCGTCCTGAACGGTGTCGCTTACCGCTTGGGAGTCGCCTATTATGAGCACGTGGTTCCATCCGAACTGGGCGTAGCTCTGGAGCTGGGCTATAGTACCGGGGTCGAGTTCCTTCGGATTAACGGGAAGAATAGGGACGTCAAGCATCTTCGCGTAGGGAAGAGCGACGATGTAATCAATCATATCATCGTTTCGGACTATGATTAAATCGTATTTGGGCTTCTCGCCCCCATCCTGGGCGGAGGACAATGGGAGCAGGAACGACGAAAATGCCAGCAGGATGAGCGCCAACGCCAAGGCCCTTCTAACCATTCCACCACCTGAAAAAGGGGTAGGAAAAGCTCCTTAAAAGGTTTTTCAAAGCTCCAGGGTTTCTCCGGGCTTGAGGATTACGACTTCCGCCTTGTCCCCCACCAGCTTTCTGAACTCTTCGGGGTCAGCTGAAATCGGTGGCCAGGTGTTGTAGTGCATCGGCACGACCTTCTTCGGCCTGAGAAGCTCCACCGCTTTAGCGGCCTCTCTAACGCCCATAGTGAAGTGGCCACCTATCGGGAGGAGTGCGACGTCAATGGGCCCGTAGAGCTCGTTAAAGAGCTCCATGTCCCTGAACACGAAGGTGTCGCCCGCGTGGTATATCTTAACGCCATCGAGCTCGACGATGTAGCCACAGGCACTGCCTATGCTGTACTTGCCGTCGCTGCTGGAGTGCCAGGCCGGAACCTGGACGATTTTGACCCCGTCTATTTCAGTTGGACCGTAGTTCATGCCGATGGTGGTTATTCCCTTCTCGCTCTCAACGAGGTAGTTGGCTATGTCGTACATCGCAACGATTTTTGCCCCCGTTCTCCTGGCTATCTCGGCGGCATCGCCGACGTGGTCTCCGTGGGCGTGGGTTATGAGGATCAGGTCTGCCTCAAGCTCCTCCGGCTTGGCGGCAGCCGCTGGATTGCCGGTCAGGAAGGGGTCTATCAGGATTTTCTTGCTTCCCTCTATCAGAAAGGCCGCGTGGCCCAGAAACTTCACCTTCACCATGATACCACCCCCGACGGATATAATAACCAGAACTTACTTAAGTCTTTCGACGATACAAAATATGGACAGTGGTGCCCTTTTTAGCCCATTGAAGCTTTACTTTTCCCCGTCCATGCTCATATCTGCCTCACTGTCCTTTTTAGGAAAGCTTATATAGAATCCCACAGACTTTAGGCCGGTGATGTGATGACGTTTGATTACTTCTTCAGGCCAAAGGGCATAGCGGTTATTGGGGCATCCAACGACCCGCTCAAGCTCGGCTATGAAGTCTTCAAGAACCTCAAGAATTACAAAGACGGCAGGGTTTATCCCGTCAACGTCAAGGACGATGAAGTCCAGGGAGTCAAGGCTTACAAGAACGTAAAGGACATCCCGGACGAGGTCGACCTGGCCGTTGTCGTCGTTCCGAAGCGCTTCGTCAAGGGGACGATAATAGACTGCGGCGAAAAGGGCGTCAAAGGAATAATCCTCATCACGGCGGGCTTCGGAGAAGTCGGAGAGGAAGGGAAGAAGGAAGAGAGGGAGCTCGTCGAGGCAGCCCACAGGTACGGCATGCGTATAGTCGGCCCCAACTGTGTCGGCATAATGAACACCCACAACGACATGAACGCCACCTTCGTGATGAACGCGAAGAAGGGCGACATAGCCTTCATAAGCCAGAGCGGTGCCCTCGGAGCGGGAATCATCTACAAGACCGTTAAGGAAGGGATAGGCTTCTCGAAGTTCGTGAGCATCGGCAACATGGCGGATGTGGACTTCGCCGAGTTCATGGAATACCTCGCCGACACCAAGGAGGACAAGGCGATAGCGCTCTACATCGAGGGCCTCAAGGACGGGAGGCGCTTTATGGAGGTCGCTAAGAGGGTGACCAAAAAGAAGCCCGTCATAGTCCTCAAAGCGGGCAAGAGCGAAAGCGGAGCAAGGGCGGCATCTTCCCACACCGGCTCACTCGCAGGCTCGTACAAGATATACGAGGCGGCATTCAAGCAGAGCGGTGTTATAGTTGCTGAGACCATAGACGACATGTTAAGCATGGCACGCGCTTTCACCCAGCCCCTCCCGAAGGGCAAGCGCGTCGCCATAATGACCAACGCAGGTGGCCCAGGCGTTCTCACCGCCGACGAGATAGACAAGCGCGGATTGAAGCTCGCTGATCTTAAGGAGGAGACCATCGAGGGGCTCCGCTCGTTCCTGCCTCCGATGGCCGCGGTGAAGAACCCGGTTGACATGATCGCTAGTGCGAGGGGCGAGGACTACTACAAAACGGCAAAGCTTCTCCTTGAGGATCCGAACGTTGACATGCTCATAAGCATCTGCGTCGTCCCCACCTTCGCGGGGATGACCCCGACCGAGCACGCTGAGGGGGTTATCAGGGCCGTTAAGGAGGTCAACAACGGCAAGCCCGTCCTCGGCCTCTTCATGGCGGGCTACGTGAGTGAAAAGGCCAAAGAGATCCTCGAAGCCAACGGAATTCCAAGCTACGAGAGGCCCGAGGATGTTGCCGCCGGCGCTTATGCACTCGTGGAGTTTGCGAAGGCAAGGGGAGTTTTGAAGGAGGAGTGAGGATGCCAGTGCAGAGCGAGGTGGGAAAAAAGGGATCCCCTCCCGGGAAAACATCGCCCCCGACCATTGATGACGTTTTCCTGAGAGTAAAGGAGCTAATCGGGGAGCTTAAAGAAGACCCCCACAAAATCCTCCGGGAGATGAGAGATGCTCGTGGTTGATACATCTGCGCTTATAGATGCGACGATCCCGGTAAGGGGGAAAGAGAAAAGGAACGAGCTGGCAAGGGGAGTTATTTCAGCAGCAGAGAGCAGAGGAGTCCCTATGATAATCCCCCGCCTCGGGGTCGTTGAGGCAGTTAGCCTGGTTAAAAGGCTGACCGGAAGAGACGAAGTAGTTGATGTTATCCTTTCATACATCGATGCAAAGATGCTTCAAGTTTCAGAGGACTGGATATTTGAAGACGCCAAGGGGATAGCGCGGAGTATACATCCGCGGGCGGCAGATTCCTATTTCATTGCAACGGCCAAGAAGTTCAGCGCGATCCTTGTTTCATCGGACAGGGACATGGTGATTAGGGCCAAAAAGCTCGGCATAAAAGCGTTTTATATTTTGGACCAAAAAGACGTTGAGGAATTCTACAAGGAACTGTTTGGAGGTGTGTGAATGGCGAAGGTTACCGATATGGTTTTATGGGACAAGCCGGGAGAGAAGGTTCTCCTCCTCGGCAACCAGGCGATAGCGCGCGGTGCCCTTGAGGCGAACATAGCGGTTTACGCCGCCTACCCTGGAACCCCGAGTTCGGAGCTTACCGACACAATGGCCATCGTCGCCAAGAAGGCCGGCGTATACATGGAGTACTCGACCAACGAGAAGGTCGCCTTTGAGACGGCTTTAGCGGCAGCATGGAGCGGTCTCCGTGCCATGACGGCGATGAAGCACGTCGGCCTCAACGTTGCTGCGGACACTTTCCTCAGCTCGGTAGGCATGGGGGTCGAGGGCGGCTTCGTCATAATGGTAGCGGATGACCCGAGCATGTGGTCTTCACAGAACGAGCAGGACACGAGGGTTTACGCGAAGTTCGCCAACGTCCCGGTTCTTGAGCCAAGCTCGCCCCACGAGGCCAAGGAGATGACGAAGTACGCCTTCGAGCTCAGCGAGAAGTTCAAGCACTTCGTCATTCTGAGGACGACCACCAGAACCTCCCACGCTCGCGGTGACGTCGTTCTTGGCGAGCTTCCAGAGGAAATAAAGGCAGGAAAGAGGAAGTTTGGAAAGTTCAAAAAAGACCCGAACAGGTTCGTTGACGTTCCTGCCAACGCAAGAAAGTTCCACCCGATAATCCTGGAGAAGATAGAGAAGATCCGCGAGGAGTTCAACGACATGCCTTTCAACTGGATAGAGGGCGACGAGAGCGCGAAGGTCGGCATAATAGCTCCGGGATTGGCATACGCCTACGTCAAGGAAGCCCTCCACTGGCTTGGAGTTGAGGACGTAAAGGTTCTCAAGCTCGGAACACCGTTCCCGGTTCCCTACGGCCTGCTTGAGAAGTTCATGGACAGCCTTGAAAAGGTTCTCATCGTTGAGGAGCTTGAGCCCGTTGTGGAGGAGCAGGTCAAGACCTGGGCATACGACAGAGGTTTGAGGATCCCGATCCACGGGAAAGACCTCGTGCCCAGAGTCTACGAGATGACCACCAGGAGGGCGGTTACTGCCATAGCCAAGTTCCTCGGCATTGATGTTCCGCTGGACTACGGGGAGCTCGACGCCAAGTACAACAAGGCCCTTGAGATAGTCCCTCCGAGGCCGCCGAGCCTCTGTCCCGCCTGTCCACACAGGAACAGCTTCTACGCCATAAAGAAGGCCACCAGGGCGAGGGGCATCTACCCGAGCGACATAGGCTGCTATACCCTCGGTCTCCTCCCGCCGCTCAATGCGGTTGACACCACCGTCGCGATGGGCGGCTCAATAGGCATCGCCCACGGTCTTGAGATAGCCCAGCACGGCTCCCTGAGCGAGGAGCAGAGGAAGAAGGAGAAGAAAGTCATAGTGGCTACCATAGGCGACTCGACCTTCTACCACACCGGACTTCCTGCCCTGGCCAACGCCATCTACAACCGCTCTAACGTGCTCATAGTGGTTCTCGACAACCTGGTCACGGCCATGACCGGCGACCAGCCCAACCCGAGCACCGGCCAGACGCCTCATGGCATGGGCAAGAGGATCCCGATAGAGGACGTCGCTAGGGCTATGGGAGCGGACTTCGTCGAGGTCGTTGACCCCTATGACATAAAGAAGACCTACGAGGTCATGAAGAAGGCCCTCGAAGTCGAAGGGGTCAGCGTCGTCGTGTCGAGACAGGTCTGTGCCCTCTACAAGATAGGCCAGATGAGGAGGAGAGGAGAGAAGTGGCCAATATACTACGTTGACGAAGAGGCCTGCACCGGCTGTAAGGTCTGTATCAACGCCTACGGATGTCCTGCCATCTACTGGGACGAGGAGAAGAGGCAGGCAAGGATAGAGCCCAGCATGTGCTGGGGCTGCGGTGGGTGCGCGCAGATCTGTCCGTTCGGTGCCTTCAAGCCCGTGGAGGAGGGAGAGGAATGAAGGTTAGGGAGTACAACATAGTCATCGCCGGTGTCGGCGGCCAGGGTGTCCTCACGGCCGCAAACATCCTTGGCTGGGCCGCTTTGAGGGCCGGCTACAAGGTGAGGATGGGTGAGGTTCACGGGATGAGCCAGCGCTTTGGCAGCGTTGTCTCGTACGTCCGCTTCGGCGAAGAAGTTTACGGCTCGATGGTTCCCGAGGGAAAGGGCGACGTTATACTCGGCTTCGAGCCGGTGGAAGCTCTTAGGTACATCAACCACCTCAGGCAGGGCGGGATGGTCGTCGTCAACACCAAGCCCATCGTCCCCGTCCAGGTCTCGATGGGCAAGGCCCGCTACCCGGAGATCGACGAGATAAAGAAGATCGTGGAAGAGGACTTCCAGGCCAAGTGGATAGGCTTCAACGCCGAGGAGCTCGCCATAAAGGCCGGTCACGTCGTCACGACCAACACAGTCCTCATCGGTGCGCTGACCCAGATCCCCGAGTTCCCGCTCGACGCGGAGCACGTCAGGGAAGTCATAAGGCTCAGCGTCCCGCCGAAGGCTGTCGACATGAACATGAAGGCCTTCGACCTCGGAATTGAAGCCGCTAAAGAGATCCTGGGGCTTTGACGCCCCGTTTATTATTCTTATTATCATCTCCAATTTCAGAACTGAAAAGGCATGATGTTGTGGAACTCCTCAGAGACTGGGAAACCCAAAGGGAGAACTTCCGCTTCAAGCACACGGCCAGAAAAACCCTTCGCATGCTCCGCCAGCTCTACGAGATAGGCTTCGCGAGCTTCAGCTGATTTTGGGGCGAGTTCCAAGGACCTTTTTTAACTTCTTACCAACGTAAATTAACTTCCCCGGGGTAAGCTCCTTACCCCCTGTAAGCTACAGCCCCCACCATTCCCTGTGAACCTCTACGACACGGTGGACTGTGGACAGAGCCTCATAGCTCGGTTCTATCGGTCTTCCCTCCGGTTTGCCCTTAAGGTAGCCGTCAATGAAAGCTGGGAGGCCCTTCATCAATCCGACGTTGTAGCCACCTTCAAGGAGAACCGCCAGGGAATAACCTGAGAGCGTCGCGCCCGCGTAGCGGAAGAACCGTTCCGTCAGTCTAAGCGTCGTGAGGCCCTCTCCGAGAAAGCCGTCAAATCCTGCTGAGACGATCACAACATCGGGTTTCGTCTCCTCCAGGATTGGAAGAACGACCTCCATCCATGCGAGGATGTGGTCATCGTCTGCGGAGTAGTGGGGCAGGGGGACGTTCACCTTACTCCCTTCCGCGCCTTTCCCGCCAACGTCGTGCTCGTAGCCACTCCATGGGTAGACCTCGCGCTCGTGGAGGTCGATGTGGATAACATCCCCATCGTTCCAGAATATCTCCTGGGTGCCGTTGCCGTGGTGGGCGTCGAAGTCAATCACTATGGCCTTTCCCCTGAGCTCTCTGAGGGCGAAGGCGGCGAAGGCGCTGTTGTTGAAGATGCAGAAACCGAGGGTTGGGGCGTTGAAAGCCCTCCCCGACCTGCCCGCATGGTGTCCCGGTGGTCTGACTAGGGCCAGGTACAGTCCTTTTTTCTTCACTGCAAACTTCACGGCATCCCTTGCCGCACCAAGGGCTGTGAGGGCCGCCTCCCATGTGCCGGGGGCTACGTAGGTGTCCGGGTCGAGGTATTCAAAGGTGTTCGCCAGTTTTCTGATGCGCTCAACGTACTCCCCATCATGTATCAGAAGGATATCGGCCGGCGATACGGGTTCAGGTTCCAGAATCAGCTCGTCATTCCACAGCCCTTCTTCAGAAAGACCCCTTATAGCGTAGTCCAGCCTGCTTGGGTTCTCCGGGTGATAGCCCTCAGGTTTATGCCCGCGGAAAATAGGGGAGTAAAGAACCTGAAGGGACAAGAGGGTTTCACCACTCCTCCTCTTCCTCTATAAGGCCGTACTTCTCCAGCTCGCGGAGGAGCTTTCTGACGGCCTCCCAGGCGTCGTGCTCGCTCTTGGCTCCAGAGCAGACGATCTTCCCGGACGAGAAGAGAAGTATTACCGCCCTCGGCTCCTTTACACGGTATATGACGCCGGGGAACTGCTCGGGTTCATACTCACAGTTCGGCAGGCTCAGAGCGACGGCATCGAGGTTGAACTCCATGCCTATGTCGCCGCTGAAGACCATGTTCTGGATGTCTATCTGCGGTGCGCGCTGGAACTTGGCGCCTATCTTCTTGAGCATCTGGATGAGCTTGTTGACAGCGCGCTCTATGTCCTCGACGCTCTTGGCGCCGGTGACGACGAGCTTGCCGGAGCTGAATATAAGGAGCGCCACCTTTGGCTCCTCAAAGCGGCATATTATCCCCGGGAACTCCTCGGGGTTGTACTTGGAGTTGGGACATATCTCTATGACCTTCTCAAGGTTCAGCTGCGTAAAGAGATCCACAGAAGCGACGATGTTCTCGATTCTGAGCTTTACATTGCTCATGTCGACCAAGGCTTACACCTCCAGATGGTGGGTTTAAAAACCCTTTATAAATGAGACGGGTTGAGTTTTTAAAGCTTTAGGTCTCTGAGTCGATGAAACCTCAGGTGAGAAGGCTTAAAAGGTGCCGGCACAAGGAGAGCACGGTGATGCCTGTGAGAAACACGATGGTTTTAGTAAGGACCGACAACTTCCAGAAGGCCAGCATAGCATTGGCTGACCTCGTCCGCTACGGTGGCATGCAGATACGCGGCGACCCTAGGATACTACCGCCTGCACTTTCGGACTGGGCTTTTGAAAAGATAAGCGGTGAGAAGCCGAGGAGGCGCTTCAGGGCCCACGTGATTGCCCAGATAGACCTACCGCCTGCAAAGGCCATCGGCAGGCTTATGGACATCCATCCACCGGCGCACGTTCTCGTGATCCCACCGGACACCGAAGTCTGGGAGGAGCTGATGCGCCTCTGGGGGAGCTTCGAGAAGCTACGCGGGTTCCATCCGCCAAAGAGAACCAAGGCAGAGGAGCTCAGGAAGAAGAGGGAGGAAGAGGAAGGGCTGGAGGAGTTCTAGGGAATGACCCTTAGACCCTCTTTTTCTCCCGCGTTTTTAAGGTCATCATCCAACGTTCCTAAGGTACTAACCTCATAAACAAGGCATGTAGCTAGGATTATGGCATCGTTTGGAAGTAGGTTGTGTTCCCTCATAAGCTCATAAGAGAGTCCGAGAACCTCGTCATCTGCAGGTAGTATGTGAAACTGTTCAATGAAATCTTTTGGCTCGTTAGAAAGTATCACAGTGCTCATTTCCCCGCGCTTTTTGATTGTAAACGGCGAACGTCCGGTCTTAAGGGCAATGTAATGAAAAAGGAACTCGCTGAAGACTATGTCGTTAATGAGGGGAACCATACCCTTATTTTGAAATCTCCTCAAAGAGGGAAACCGCCAGGGGATTACCTTTCAAACCCTCAATTAAAACAGATGAATCCACGAAGATTAACTTATTGGGGGTACCACTCTTCTTCATTTACATCCCCCTTGAATCTGCCGAGGTACTTGGAGAGAACATCCCTTTTCAGCCCTTTTCCAAGCTCCCTCTCAACTAGAATCTCAATTTTCCTCCTAAGGATTCGTTCCATCCAAGGGGGAACCTTCACAACTATCTCGCCCATGAGACCCCCTAGGAAGAATTAAAACGAAAGGCAATTTAAACTTTCACTTCTTCTTCCGCTTCCGTATCCTGATGTTCGCTATGTCCCCGAGCGTCGGCTCGTAGTCCTTCGGGATGGTCTTCTTCTCAAGGAGCTCCCCACCTTCGGCCTCAATGAGGGTTATCTTGAAGTACTTCTCCAGCTTCCTGGCCTCCTTTATCGTCGGCTCGCGGTAGCCGTGGGCTATTGCCCTCAAATCGTTCATCGAGAGGCCGATCTCGTGGGACAGCTCCTCGTAGCTCTTACCCGAGCGCTGTATCGCCCTGTAAACCCTCTCGGCGTAGTCCTCGACTATCTCCTCGGTGTAGAGCGGCCTCTCGGTTCTGGGTTTGGGCGGCCTAGGCCTTGAGGCCGGTCTGGAGTATGCTCTCCTGACGGGCTGTCTGCCGGTGGGCATTATGCTGAAGGTTCCGGGCTTTTTTCCACCGTATTTCTCATAACAGCGGTTGCAAACGAGAATCTCAGCACCCTCAAGCCTTATCCTGTGCCCCTGCCCCCTTATTGGAGCACCACATATCTCGCAGTATCTGGGCTTGGCTTTCCCCATCTCAACCACCTTCTTGCTCCACTTAAGGCTCGAAGTCAGGCTTTTTAAACCCCTCGATGAGCTTATATTGATGAGCGGGGTAAGGACAGAGAAGCTCCAAAGGCTCGACCAGGAAACGCTGGAGAGGCTCATTGAGATATACATGAGGGGATACGAGGGCATGCGCGAGTACGGCGGTGAAGGGGAGAGCTACGCGAAGCGCTACCTCAGGTGGTGCTGGGACAAGGCAAAGGACGGCTTTTTCATCGCGAAGGTAGGTGACGAGATAGCGGGCTTTATAGTCTGCGACAACGACTGGTACAGCAAGTACGAAGGAAGAACGGTCGGAGCTATCCACGAGTTCGTGGTGGACAAGCGGTTCCAGGGGCATGGAATAGGCCACAGGCTCATGGAAAAGTGCCTGGAGTACCTGGGGGAGCACAACGACAGAGTAGAGCTGTGGGTGGGGGAGAAGAACAAAAAGGCCATCAGGTTCTACGAGGATTACGGGTTCAAACGCGTCGGCCAGAGCGGGATATGGGTTCGAATGGTGAAAGACCTGCGAAGGGATGACATACCCCCAGAAAAAGGGAAGTAGGTGGTTTGATGTCCTGCATAAAACCGCCCGAGCCCGGGAAGGTGAGGGACTTGAGGGAAGAAAGTTTCATACGTGAAGGAAAAGGAAAGTTGAGGGTCGTTATAGAGAGCGAAGGGGAGCGGATTGAGGCCACTATGAACGGCTCTCTGAAGAGCGTCAGCGAGATAGCGGAGATGCTGGGCGTCGAGGTGCAGAACGGGAGAATAGAGGCCGTCGTCGACGGTGTGAAGGTCAGCGCCGAGCACGGAAAGCTGGAGATGGAGTTCGAGAACGGGGACAGGCTGAGGATTGAGAAGGCCTGAGCCACGTTGAGTATAAAAAGGAGGCAGAAAAAGGCCTTCACTTCACAGGCGGCCTGAACTTGTAGCCATAGAGGATTATTCCGTCCTCCTCGAACTCCCTTATCTTCTTGGTGACGACCTCGACCTCCATGCCGAAGTCTATCTCTTCTGGGTCAACGTCGGTGAGCTGAGCCAGAACCACCGGGCCCTCTTCAAGCTCTATCAGCGCCAGGGGGAAGGGCTTGTAGTACTCGAAGCCGCTCGGCGGGTTCCTCACTATCGTCCAGCTTATGACCCTGCCCTTTCCGCTCAGCTCGATTTCCTCGACGTTCCTTGAGCCGCAGACAGGACAGATCGACCTCTTGGGGAAGTGGACGTGACCGTTCTCGCACTTTCCACCTATGAGCCTGTACTTCTCACGGAAGTGCCTCCAGTAGCGGGAAACCTGCATCGGGCGCGCCATTTCAGACCCTCCTAAAGACGTTGACCGTTATGTTCGAACCGGTTCCACCTATGTTCTGGGTCAGACCGATTTCCGCATCGGGCACCTGGCTCGGCGCCTCGCCGCGGAGCTGGAGTACTGCCTCAACAGTCTGGTAAACGCCGGTGGCTCCGACCGGATGACCGCGAGCCTTGAGACCTCCCATAGTCTGTATTGGATAGTCGGCGTCAATGGCTATCTGGCCTTCTCTAGCTAACTTCGATCCCTCCCCCTTCTTGGCAACCCCGAGGGCTTCGAGGCTTAAAGCGGCCATGACGGTGAATGCATCGTGGACCTCGAAGAAGTCGATGTCCTTCGCCTCAACGCCGGCCATTCTGTAGGCCCTCTCGGCGGCCACTTTGGCGGCCTTGAGGGTGAGTAAATCCTCCCTGCTGGCGAGGCTTATGGTGTCTATGGCGCGCCCCATTCCAGCCACTTCAACCCACTTCTCCTTCGGAACGCCGAGCTCCTTAGCCTTCTCCGGAGTGGTGATTATCACCGATGCCGCACCATCGCTGACCGGTGAGGCGTCGAAGAGCTTGAGCGGGTCGGCAACGTAGGGGCTCTTGAGGACGGTCTCAACCTTAATCGGGCGCTTGAACATGGCGTAGGGGTTCTTGGCACCGTTGGCGTGCGCGTTGACTGCGAACAAAGCTAAATCCTCCTCAGTGTAGCCGTAGGTCTTCATGTAGTAGCGCATCACGAGCGCGTTTAAGGCAACAAAGCTCGCCCCGTGGAAGAGCTCCCACTCGGCGTCGGCCGCGTAGGCGAGGTACCTAGTGGCGTCGCTCGGCCAGGCGTCGGTCATCTTCTCGACGCCAACCACCGCAACCACATCTTCCAGCCCGCTGAGAACGGCCTTGACTCCCTCCTGGACGGCGGCACCTCCGCTCGCACAGGCTGCCTCTATCTTGACAGCCGGGATGTTTCCGAGTCCGGCCCAGTCCGCTATGAGGGCTCCGAGGTTCTCCTGTTCAACGAAGGGGCCGGAAATCATGTTTCCGACGTAGAGGGAGTCGACCTTATCTATTCCAGCGTCTTCCATCGCGTTGAGGAGCGCCTCCACAGCGAGATCCCTCAATCCGAGCTTCCAGTGCTCGCCAACCGGAGTCATACCGGCACCGATTATGACTGCCTTCCTCATACCAACCACCTCACATGATGAACTTTCTCCTCGCCTTCGCGTAGAGGGCGTAGTCTATGTACTTCTTCCTGTTCACGTAGTCCATGGTCTTCGGAGCCAGCTCACGCTTCTCCTCAATGGCGTCCTGGACGACAACGCTGAAGGCGTCGCTCCCCGCGCCGGAACCGAAGGAGACCCACAGGATCCTGTCGCCGGGCTTGGCTATGTCCAGAACTGCCGATACGCCGACCATCGTCGCACCGCTGTAGGTGTTCCCGATGATTCCGGTGAGCAGGCCGGGCAGAACCTTCTCCCTCGGAATGCCGAGGATTTTGGCAACGGTGAGCGGGAACTTGACGTTCGGCTGGTGGAAGACGGCATAGTCAAAGTCATTCACCGTTAAACCGAGCTCCTCCATGAGGGTCTTGGCCGCGTTGACTATGTGGTGGAAGTAGGCCGGCTCGCCGGTGAACCTGTTCCCGTGCCTCGGGTAGTGCTCGTGCTGGCGCCTCCAGAAGTCGGGGGTATCTGTAACGTAGGAGTAGCTGCCCTCAAAGTACGCCACGGTATCGGAGCTCTTGGGACCCACTATGAATGCCGCTCCTCCCGCTCCGGCTGTGAACTCGAGGTGGTCGCCGGGCCTTCCCTGGGCTGTATCAGCGCCAATTGCCATCGCGTAGTCGGCCATCTCCGAGCCGACGAAGCCTATGGCCGTCTGAAGTGCCTCGGTTCCGGCCTTACAGGCGAACTCGAAGTCGGCGGTGCTTACATCGGGAGTTGCACCTATGGCCTCGGCAATGACCGTGCCGGTGGGCTTGACCGCGTATGGCTTGCTCTCGCTTCCGAACCAGACGGCGCGGATAAGCTTCGGGTCTATCCCTGCTCTCCTGAGGGCGTTTCTCGCCGCTTCAATCCCTATGGTGAGTGCGTCCTCGTCAAGGCCGGGGACTGCCTTCTCCTGTATCGGGAAGCTCGAAACCCCCCAAACGCGTCCTATCTCTTCCGCCTTGATTCTATACATCGGGACGTAGGCACCGTAGCCGACGATGCCGACTTCGCGCCTTGGCTTCAGGAGCTTTTTCATGGTGCATCACCCACAAAAGCTGAACGTGACTTCGGCTAAGGTTGAGGGGCGCGTTATAAAAGTCTTTCGGTGAAAGTAAAAGGTTTTTTCGACGATTGGCTATACCGACGTATATAAAGGTTGACGGCAACCCTTTACCCGGGTGAATCGGAATGAAGTACGAGATAAGGCACAGGCCGAGCTTCTCCCTGCTTGAGGTGGAGCTTGAGAGGGGCGAGGCCATACAGGCGGAGTCCGGGGCCATGGTTCACATGAGCCCCACGATAAAGCTCGAAACCAAGGCAAAGGGAGGCGTTTTTGGGGCCTTAAAGCGTTCGGTACTCGGTGGAGAGAGCTTCTTCATAAACACCTTTAGGGCCGAGGATGGCCCTGGAAGTGTCGGGCTGGCGCCCGCGTATCCCGGCGACATCGAGGTCTTTGAACTGGACGGGACACTCTACGCCCAGAGCGGTGCTTTCCTGGCGGGCTCGGAAGGGATAAGCATCGACACCAAGTGGGGCGGTGCGAAGACCTTCTTTGGACGGGAGGGTCTGTTCCTCCTCAAGATGACGGGAAGGGGGCTCGTGTTCCTCTCCAGCTTTGGGGCAATATATAAGAAGGAGCTCCACAACGAGCGCTTCGTGATAGACACCGGCCACATGGTGGCCTTCAGCGAGGGGCTGGACTTTAGCATAAAACGGGTCGGAGGGCTCAAGAGCACGCTCTTCAGCGGTGAGGGACTAGTTGCCGAGTTCTACGGAACGGGGACGCTCTACATCCAGACACGCAGTGTGGACAGCTTTATAGGCTGGATAGCCCCACACCTGCCGACAAAAAGGGAATGAAAAACAAAGGTTCTTTTTCATTTCTTTCTAACCACGAACAGCGCGTGGTCCTTCTCGTAGGGCTCAAGCGAAAGCCTCTCGACGACCTCAAAGTAGCTGGCTAACTCTTTCTCGACCTCCTTGAAGACCTGCTCGGGCTCCTTGGTGACGTCGATGCTCCTACTCTTGACGCTTATCATGCCGTAGCCGCCGCTCTTGAGGAAGACCTTTGCGTTGTCGATGAGTATCTTCGCCTGCGTAGGCTGAGCGACGTCCTCGAAGATGACGTCAACCTTGGGAACCAGCGCGCGGTAGCCTTCGGGCTTGGTGGCGTCGCCGAGTATCGGCACGATGTTCCTGCGCTCGTCAACAAGCGGGACGAGCTCCCTCAGAACCCTCGGCGAGAACTCGACGCCGAATACCTTCCCCTCCCAGCCGACAATGTCGCTGACGTGGCTCGCGGTGGTACCGCTCGCGACTCCGAGGTAGAGAACCTTTGAGCCGGGCTTTATCGGGAAGTTCTTGAGGCCGTTGAGTATCGCAGCAGCGAGCTTTGAGCGCCTCGGGTTCCAGACCCTGTACTCCTCGTCCTCGAACTTGATCAGCCTCTCACCGTAGACCTTCTGGCCCGGAACGAGGTTTTTCGTTGCGATTTTCTCGCTACCGTCCTCATCAACAAAGACGTAAACGCCCGGGAACTTGCCCTTCCTAATCCTCATCTACCTCACCTCTTGCCGCCCTTCTTCCTCTTTTTACCCTTCTCGCCCTTCTTGCCCCTTCCTGCCTTTTCCTTCTTCTTTCCACCGAAGCCCTTGCCCCGCTTTTCTTTCCCCTTGAACTTCTTCTTTTTCTTCTTTTCCGGCTTGGCCTTCCTCTTGGGCGGGTTCGGATACTTCTGCTTTATCTCCTGGATGCGCTGCTCTATCTCCTGCTTCAGCTCCTCGGCTATGTACTCGCCGGAGAAGTAGTCAACACGCGCCGCTATGGCGAGCTTTCCTGCCAAAGCCCTCGCTATCTTACCCCTCTGCCACCACGGTGAGCGGTTTATGGCCGGGTACTGGAAGATGACGCCGTGCTTTGGAGGCTTCGCACCGCTCCTCAGGTGCCTGAAGAGGGCCTTCTCGGCGCCGAGTACCTGTATGGTCGAGGCGGGCATCATGGCAAGCTCTTTGAGCCCACCGGCGAGGCTGAGCAGTCTGGCGCCGAGCTTGGCACCGACCAAAGCTTTCAGGTTCGGGGCGACTTCGTCCATTGCCATCTCAAGGTAGTCCTCTATCTGCTCCCTGAGCTTGTAGAGGTCGTTTATCTCGCTCGCGAGCTCCATTATGATGTCTGCGTCGAACTTTCCGAGCGGGGCACCCATCGAGGCTTCCGCTGCCCTCATAATCTTCTCAATCTTGCCCTCGGGGAGGCCAAGGCTCTTGAGCTTCTCCTCGCTCACGTTTTCTCTTGGACCAATCTCCTTGACGAAGGTTACGTACTGCTGGTGCTTGGGAAGGATTTCATCCAGCTCAGGGAAGTGCAGGCTGTACCACTCCCTCAAACGAGAAACGAGGAGATTAATCACCTTGTCAATGTCGTCGAGGGACTCAATGGCCTGGATTATCATCTTGTCGCGAGCGCCGCTCTGCTCCTGTATGCGGAGCCTGGTCAGGGCAACGCCGACGCTGAAGTACTCGTCGAACCACTTCTCCCCCAAAAACTCCTCCGGGCTTGAGCGGAGCTTTTCTCCAGCCATGTTGGGAAACTCGGCTGTTGCGTTGTAACCGAGCTCCTTGAGCTTTCTCCCCAGCTCGGAGTCCTCCACCACGAACTCGTCGTAGCCCCTCCCCTTAAGCTCGTCGAGGAAAGAAATCAGCTCGTCACTTGGCTCGCCCTTTAAAAGCCTGTCAAGGCTCGCTTCCGGCCTTCCGGAGAAGACCCTCTGATCAATGAGATTACCGCCCTCGTCAAAGGCGTAGATGCCCCTGACGTTCTCCGCTATGTAAGCTTTCATCATCATCACCCTCTCAGTTTTTGTCTCCGAAGTATAAAAGGGTTAGGCGTTTTAAATCCTTGCGTGTATTCGTTTTGCATCAACTTCCATGGAGACCCCTGGCACTGACCTCCTCCCCGCCCTAAAGGGCGAGGCTTGTGAAAAGAGAAAAGTCAATGAGCATTGTTAGCCTGAGAGTTTTAAGAACCCCACGTAAGGTGCTGTATAAAATTGTATGTGGTTCGCCATAATATAACTTGGTTTTGACCATGGTTTCACTTTTAGTGATAGAAAGAGTTAAATAATCCAACGGCATATTTTGTAATGCAATCTCCCATCGGAGGTGCAAGTTGTGAAATGGAAACCCCCACTAGTGTTACTCTTGGGAATCCTCCTATTGGGGGAATCGTGACGGCGGCACCGGTTGAAAAACCAGAAGCAGTGCCCTTAGCCACGGTTAAAGCACTTGCACTCAGGGAACTTCACAAGTTCCCGGAATTCAACGGGGCAATCCCAACCAACCCAACACCCCTCTACTTCCCCGACGGCAGGTTGGCAGCTTACGAATTCAGAATGGTCAAGTCATGAGGTGATCAGAAGTGGACAGAAATGTAAGGGTTATATTTCTCGTTTTCTCTTTTATTTTGGTTCTCGCGCTGGGTTATTACATATCTGGGAACCAGCTACCAAGCAAGGACTCCAGCGACGGGGTGGACTACTCCACCGCAACCTGTACGCTTGAGACGGAGCCCCAGTTCACCCACGCAAACGCCTGGACCGGCTGGAGCGTCAGGGAGCTCTTAGACAACCGCATGGTAGAGTTCACCGACTTCTTAGAGTTCGTTCCAAAGGTATCGCTGAGTGAAGGAACGAGCAGCGGTTACCTTCACGCAGATGACTGGCCGGCAGAAATGGGCATAGCGCCCAAGTGCACCCTCGCCGGCAGTGCCGTCTTCTTCGAGAACAACGACACCGCGAGGGGAATGTACTACCCAGTAGTTGCCGGAAACAGGGGAGAGATAAAAAGGCAAAACATTGAACTGCCCGCTGGAAACGTCTACTTCGCCCACTACGTAGTGCCAACCAAAAACACTACCTGGGAAGTAACGGAGAACATCGCGAACTCGAATGGGACTGACTTCCTGATGAGCGGTGGCATCTCGGAGAGAAGAAGAACGGAGATAAAAGGAACGTGCACATGCCCCGTCGAAGCAATGATTGCTCAACTCGACGAGACCATAAAGGCCAAGGGATTTGAAGAAGTCGCTCTGGAGAATGAGCCCGTAGAAAACGAGTACTTCAGACCGTTGAGTGCAAAACTCTACCGTAGAGGCGACGAATACCTCTACGTCGAATTCTCTAAGGTCAAGGACATGAACCTAGTCAGAGTCCTCATGATAATGGGCGATGAGAAAGTCGTAAAGGCCTACGCGAAAGCCTTCACCGCAGGAAGCATCGAGGGTTAAAGCTTTTTCACTTTTCACAATCGAAAGGACGGAGAATAAAGAGACAAGGAAAAAGCCTCAGTCCTCCCAGGGCTCGGTGTACTTGAGGGCCCAGCCGAACTCCTCCTTGAGTATGTCTATGGCCGCGCTCGGCGGGATTATTCCGCGCTCGGTTATGATGACGTCGATGTACTCGGGTGGAGTGACGTCGAACGCTGGATTCCAGACCTCTATGTTCTTCGGCCAGGTCTCAAGCTCCTCCTTCGGGATGACCTCGTATGGGTCGCGCATCTCTATCTCGACCAGCTGGCCGAGCATCGTCTCGGGGTGGAACTTGTAGGTCTCAGCGGCTATCATGGTCCATATCCTGTGCTCCTTGGCGGTGAGGGCTATTAAGGCAGTCCCAATCTTGTTTATGACCGCGCCGTTGACCGTTATGCTGTCCGCGCCCATGACGACCTTGTCCGTCATCTTCATGTAGTGCCTCGCGGCGCTGTCAACGACGTATATAACGGGTATGCCGTAGCTGGCCAGCTCCTTCGCGGTGAGCTTGCCCTGCCACTTGGGCCTCGTCTCGGTGACTATGACCTTTATGTCCTTGCCCTGTTCGAAGGCGGTTCTCATGACGCTTATGGCAGCCTTGCTGTGGCAGTGGGTCATTATGACGTCGCCGTCCTCTATGCGCTTCGCCCCCATCTCGCCTATCCTCTCGATGGCCTTCTCGGAGTTGTGGATGAACTCCTTGGCCGCGTTTATGACTATGAATTTCAGCTGGTCAAGGTCGGCACCGCCGGCGTACGCCACCTTCCCGCGGTGCATGACGTAGCGGAGCGCATTCGGGAGGGAAACCGCAGTCGGCCTTGTCTCGTAGAGTATCTTTGCGGCCTGCTTCATCTCCTTCCAGAACTCGTCAACGTCCGTGGCTCTGCTCTTCTCGGCCTGTATCTGGAGCGCATAGGCCGCCGACCTGGCGATTTTGCCAGCGCCCCTTATCCTCATGTCCCTAATCTCCTCCGCAATTTCAAGCACTTCCTTCACTACCGGCATCTCCGTTCACCCCCTCTGGTAACCCCCATTTATGGCGGGAGGGTTTATAGAACTTTTCGTGTTCACCAGTGCCCCCTGCTGTTCGTTGATGTTCCTAAAAATGCGCTCCACCTATACTTTACAAACGTAAACGGCACTAACGACCATTGCAGAAAGATTTATAACCAATCGCCGCTACCTTTACGTGTATATACATGGGGACGTGTTCAAAAGTGTGCATTAAATGGGGGGAACGGAAGTGGAGGAAAAGCTTATGCGCAAGCTGAGTTCTGGCTCACTGGATTTTGAGGCGTACTTCTCGGACAAGGCCCAGGGCATGAAAGCCTCTGAGATTAGGGAGCTCCTCAAGCTCGTCGAGGCAGGCGACGTTATAAGTCTCGCCGGAGGTCTTCCCGCTCCCGAGACGTTTCCCGTCGAGATCATCAAGGAGATAACCGCGGAGGTTATAACCCACCACGCGGATAAGGCCCTCCAGTACGGGACCACCAAAGGATTCACCCCGCTTCGCCTCGCGCTGGCGGACTGGATGGAGAAGCGCTACGGCATCCCGACCAGCAAAGTCGAGATAATGATGGTCGCGGGAAGCCAGCAGGCCCTCGACCTCATCGGCAGGGTCTTCATAAACCCTGGGGACATCGTTGTCGTCGAAGGACCGACGTACCTGGCCGCTTTAAACGCCTTCAAGTACTACGACCCCAAGTTCATAAGCATACCCATGGACGACGAGGGAATGAGGGTAGACCTCCTTGAGGAGAAGCTGGAGGAGCTGAGGAGGCAGGGGAAGAGGGTCAAGTTCGTCTACACCGTCTCCACCTTCCAGAATCCAGCAGGGGTCACGATGAGCCTCGAAAGGAGAAAGAAGCTTATAGAACTCGCCAGGGAGTACGACTTCCTCATCGTCGAGGACAGCCCTTACAGCGAGCTCCGCTACTCCGGCGAGCCCATACCGCCGATCAAGCACTTCGACGACGAGGGAAGGGTCCTGTACCTCGGGACTTTCTCAAAGATATTCGCCCCGGGGTTCAGGCTGGGATGGATAGCGGCACACCCACACTTCATCAGGAAGATAGAGATAGCCAAGCAGGCCGTTGACCTCTGTGCGAACCCCTTCGGGCAGGTTATCGCCTGGAAGTACGTCGCCGACGGCCATCTGGATGAGCACATTCCGAAGGTCATAGAGTTCTACAGGCCGAGGAGAGACGCAATGCTTGAGGCCCTGGAGGAGTACATGCCGGAGGGCGTTAAGTGGACGAAGCCCGACGGAGGAATGTTCATCTGGGTTACTCTGCCGGAGGGCATAGACACCAAGCTCATGGCCGAGAAGGCCATAAGGAAGGGCGTCGCCTACGTTCCTGGTGAGGCTTTCTTCGCCTACCGCGACGTCAAGAACACGATGCGTCTCAACTTTACCTACGTGCCTGAAGAGACCATACGCGAGGGAGTTAAGAGGCTGGCAGAGGTCATAAAGGAAGAGATGAATGCCCTTAAGGGCTGATACCCCTTCTTTTCTTCTTGCAAAGCTTTTTATTCTGGTATAACACACACCTGGATGGTGGTACTCATGAAGCCATTGATAGGTATAATCGGGCAGACCGACCCCTCCAAGAACAGGCTTTTTCTGGACCGGAGACATATTGAAAGGATAGCCGAAGCCGGGGGCGTTCCGGCGGTTTTCAACATCAACTGCTCGCCCGATGAGATTCTTGAGCACGTGGACGGAATACTCCTCATAGAGGGACCGGACGTTCATCCATACTTCTACGGTGAAGACCCCTCAAGTGCCATAAAATACGTCGATGTTGAGAGGGACGAGTTCGAGATATGCCTTGTCAAAAAGGCCGTCGAGAGGGGAGTCCCCATACTGGGAATCTCCCGTGGAATGCACGTGATAAACGTTGCCCTCGGGGGAACGCTCTATCAGGACCTAACCGATATTCCCAAGGCCATAAAGCACGACTGGGACGTAAACCTGATAGGACCTAGCCAGAGGGTTCACGGCGTTAGGATAAAGACCAACTCAAGGCTCTACGAAATACTCAAGGACGGGCTTGACATTGAAGGTACGAACGAGGTGTATCTGAGGGTCAACAGCTTCCACCACCAGGCGGTGAAGAGGGTTGGGGAAGGGATAAAACCAGTTGCTTACGCAGTGGACGGGCTTATCGAAGCCATTGAAGGAGCTGAAGGGTTCATAATCGGCCTCCAGTGGCAGCCGGAATATCTACCGGAGATGGTGAGGGTCTTTGAAGCGTTCGTGCGCGCTGCCGCCGAATATCGCCTCAAAAAGCTTGAGCTGGAAAAGATCGAGATAGAGGCCGAGCTCAGGGAGGAGCTCACAAAGGGACAAGGTGGGAGCCATCACAGCTCGGAAACGAACGGTAGCCCTCCCGACACGAACCAAACGTGATCCCCCTTTCCAGAATCTTCCTCTCTGCTTCTCTCAATATCTCAAACCTCAGCTCTCGCGGCAGGTAGTAATAGCCTCCTATCCTCTCACCCCTCTCGTATAGCGGCCACAGCTTTTCCATCAGCTCCGGGAACTTGGCGGACATGCGCCTCTTCGAATCCGGCCGGAGCTTGAGGGTTGAAACGGTTATGTGGTCGACAAAATCCAGCGCGTCGAGCGTCTCATCGAAGTCCTCCCAGGTGTAGAAAGGAATTATTGGGTCTATCCTCGCGTAAACTGGGATGCCAGCCTCTTTCGCTTCCCGGAGCGCCCGGATTCTGGCCATCGGCGATGGAGCGTTCGGCTCAAGGAGCTTTGCCTTCCTCTCGTTGACTGTAGTCACAGTTACACCAACGGCGCACTTCAGCTCGGCCAGGATGTCGAGATCGCGCTCAAATACGTCCGACTTCGTGAGGATCATGCACCTGACACCATAGCGCCTGAAGAGCTCCAGAACCTTCCTCGTTATGCCCAGCTCACGCTCCACCGCTGGATATGGGTCCGATGAATAGGAGAGCGCTATTATGTAGCGCCTGTCGAGCCTTCTGAGCTCCCGCTCCAGCTTCGGCAAGAGCCCTTCCTTGATCCTCACCCGAAAGGCATTGGGGATGTAGCCCGTTATGTAGCAGTAAACGCACGCGTGGTCGCAACCTGTGTAGACGTTCAGCGTGTACTTAAAGGGGCAGGTGCAGAGCCTCGCCTTCCAGGGGTCAAAGGGCCGGATGTACATGTTTTATCCTACGAAAACCCCTTAAAAGGAATTGCGTCTTATCGAACGGGTGGAGCAAGTGGGTGACGAAATAAAGGGAAAGCTTAGGTGGACGGAAGGAACCCAGTTCATTGGAAGGATAGAGGGTGAAAGTTGCGCGGTGGTTCTCGGGGAAGGGGGAATAAGCCCAATGAAGCTCCTCCTTCTCAGCGTCGCCGGGTGCACGGCCTATGATGTCGTCATGATACTCCAGAAGATGCGAGAGCCGATTAGAGGCCTGGAGGTCGAGATAATCGGCGAGAGGCGCGAGGAGCACCCCCGCATATACCGAAAGGTTCACATCCACTACAGGATTTACGGCGACGTGAGCAAGGAGAAGGCGAAGCGCGCCATAGAGCTGAGCCAGGACAAGTACTGCTCCGCCTCGGCCCATATAAAGCTCAGTGGGGCAGAAGTTACATACTCCTTCGAGATAATTCCCGGCAAAGCTTAGGGATTAACTTTTTAACCTCATCTTTTCCTGCCGGTGCGGGTGGTAGCTTGCTTGAGTACCTGAAATACTTCGTGCTGCTCTACGGTGGGCTGTTTGCAATAACGAACCCGGTCGGAGCCGTCCCCGTCTTTCTGAGCGTTACCCATGACCTGAGCTGGGAAGAGAGGCGCGAAATAGCGACAAAGACCGCACTGACGGTGGTGGTGACCCTCGTGGTCTTCGCCCTCATTGGGGAGTGGATATTCAGGTTCTTTGGTTCGAGTGTTGACGCCTTCGCGATAGCCGGAGGTATTTTGCTCTTCAAGATGGCAATGGATATGCTCTCCGGAAGGCTCTCGACGGTCAAGATAAGCAGGGAAGAAACTGAGGAGTTCAGCGAGGACGTCGTCACCCTGGAGGAGGTCGCCATAATACCCCTCGCTATACCCCTTATCTCTGGCCCGGGAGCGATAACGACGGTCATGCTCTACATGGCCAAGAGCCGCGAGGTTCCCGAGAAGGCGGTAGTTATAGCCAGCATTCTTGCAATAGGAATAACCGTCTGGCTCACCCTCTGCTCCTCGAACAGGATACAAAAACGGCTGGGAAGGGTGGGCATCAAAGTGCTGACGAGGATGATGGGTCTGATACTGACCTCCATGGCTGTGCAGATGATAATCAACGGCATTAAGGGGGCGTTTGGGCTCTGACCTTCCCTTCTTTAAGTCCCCATTTAGAGCAGGGGTGGGTCAGAGCCTGTTTGGAACCACAAACACCCTTTTAAACTCCCCCTCCGATATTCCCACGGTGTCCAAAATGCGCGGGGACCTGATCCGTGTTCTAAGCACGATAGAGGAGAAGGCTAACGAGCTGAAGCTCGACGGCTACGAGCCGGACGTGGTTCTGCTCGGAAAGAAGGCCTACGAGTTCATAAGGGAGCAGCTCAACGAGGAGTTTGGCGACGAGGAGGAGGTTTTCGAGCTCTCCGGGCTCAAGATACGTGTGGTCGAGGAGCTGGAAGGCGATGCAGTTGTCGCAGACAGCAAAAACCTCGGGCTCGGCCCCGGTGGTGCAAAGAGGTTTAAGGTCGTCCTATAACCCCCCACACCTTTCCGTTTCTGATTTCCATCCTGAGTCCCCGCAGGACGAGCAGGCTCAGCGAGACTGCCATTATATCGGCGAGACTGCCGGGATTCCTTAAATCGCCCTCCTCTCGCATGAAGGCGTCAAACTCCTGCAGGGAAAGATTTCCGTTGAGAACTTCCCTGGCTTTTCTCCTCACGAGATCGGCCTCCCTCCTTCCAGCCTTCCTCATTATGAGCGTGTCCTCCTTCTCAGCCAGGAGCTCAAGGAATGCCTCCACAACCGCATCCTCAAGCGGGAGCTCCTTTATCAGCCCGTAGAGCCGCCCAAAGGTTGAATAGCTCAGGTCGTAGCCGTTGATCCACTCACAGAAGATGAGCTCCCTTTCACAGCTCATCTCCGCCAGCCGGGCAAGGTTTATACCGTCCCGGAAGAGCTCCCTGAATGACTCGTCACTGTAAACGTCGTACTTAACTCCGCTGGGGATTCCTTTGGGGTTTGCTATCCTTATCGCCCGGTAAAGCTCCATCGTATCCCGAACCGTCGATTCTTCTATCAGGAGCCTCGCCTTCTCCCGAGCATCGAGAATGTTGCGGCCCACTGTCAGCCCCATTATGAGGGGCACCGAAAGGGCTATGACGCCAAAATTCGGGTTAGCGTCCTGGGCCTCACGCGAGGCCTGAACCGCGCGTTTTATCAGCTCCCCTATGCCAGCCTCACTGAAGGATATGATGCCCTTTCGCAGGAGTTCGGCCGTCTTCACGGCCTCGTAGTAGACCCCGATGACCGCTGTATCAGCGAACAGGAAGTTGTAGATGGTCAGATCCCCGAAGTCCCGGTAGCGGTTCACGTTGCCGGGCTTCGGAACCGTCGCCTCAAGGAGGGGGCCGAGGATGAAGGCACGGACTATCTTAAAGCGCTCCATTCACACCACCAAATAAAGCAGCAGGTACAGGAGGTAGAGAATTAAAACAACCTTCTTTGCCGCTTTTCTGAGCGTCAGGTAGAGCCCAAAGGCTATGAGCGTCACGCCCCAGAAGGCGTCCTTTATGTAGGGCGCGTAAGGCCTGAGCCAGTCGAGGAAGGCCGGTTGAAACTCCCGGAGGAGTAGAAGAACGCCGAGGAAAACGAGTATCCAGCCGAGGGTTTTCATCTCACTCACCCCTCAAAAGGAGGATTATGCCGATTACCAGGAACACAACCGCGAGCAACGTCCTGAAATCAATGGCAGGAAGGAGGAACGGCATGAACGGTCCCGCCAGCAGTATTGCGCCCAGAAGTATCAGCAGGAGGGCTACCGCCTTATAGTTCTCATTGCCCGAGATCACATCCTCCAGCCGCTCTCCCGTCTCCCCTATCAGTTCCTCGATTCTCTCAGAGAGGGATTTTTCCTCCTCTCTTTCCTCCTCAGGTATCACGAGGGCCGCGAGGAAGTAGAGCAGCGTCATGGCCGCAGGGTTGAACACCAGGAGAACGACAAAGATAAGCCTTACGAGGGTGGGGTCAACGTTGAGGGGCTCGGCTATTCCACCGAGGACGCCGAGGAACATTCGGTCTTTCTTTGACCTTACCAGTTTCTTTGCCATCTTCTTCACCACACAAGAAAAAGGAAGCCGGCTTAAAAATCATTGCCCTATGGACACATCGCCAACGACGTCGGAAATCCTGATGGTGATTGGCCTTCCCTCGCCGGCGTAGGCATTCTTGACCTTCCCAAGGACGTCGTGGAGGGAAAGGCTGACGGTATAGTCGGGGGGCACGTGTATTCTAACGTCGCCCACGACGTCGTTTATGATAACGTTCCCCCCGGCATGAATCACAACGTCGCCAACCACGTCATCAATCCGGTATTTCGCCGGGGCGGCCCCCTTAAGATCCCCGACGGTGTCCCGAACCCACACATCCCTCAGTCCCGTCCCCACCTCTATGACGACCTTTCCGTTCCGATATTCAGAGCAGAGGTTGTGGGTACTGATCCCAAATCCGCTTCTCTTCTCTTCAGCGGGACAGTAAACGGTCAGAATGCCGTTTTCAAGGCTGACGTTTATCGGCAGGTTGCTCTTAACGACAACACCTTCAGTTTCCGACGAGACCACCTCAACGCTTCCTATCAGGTTTCTAACCACTATGGAGTCGGCGTGGAAGCGACCGATTTCCTTAACCGGGCCGGCGTCCTCCTTGAATGGCGTCCCCTCCATGTGAATGTAGCCCCGAAATGCCAGAGCAGTCACGACTATGCCAACGATAAGAAGGGCCAGAAAGATACCAGCCAAGATTCCCAAGAGGCCAGCCCGTCTCCTCATAAATACCACCGATGAAGATTTCATCATACACCGTATAAAGGTTACGCTCAGTGGAGGTTAAAAAGAAAGGTGGCAAGATGGGAAGGCGCATAAAATGGGAAATCATTTCAGGAGCTTCACGAACTCCCTCATCCAGGCGTAGAGGTCGCCGGGGTGCCTTGAGCTCACCCAGTTGCCGTCAACGACTACCTCCTCGTTCACCCATTCAGCGCCCGCATTTACCACGTCGTCCCTGATGGTTATCGTGCTAGTCCCCTTCCTGCCCTTCAGCACTCCCGCCGAGATGAGTATCTGCGGGCCATGGCAGATGCTGGCGACGGGCTTTCCTGCCTCAAACATTTTTCTGGTTATCTCGATGGCCTTCTCGTTGAGCCTGACTATCTCGGGCGCCCTTCCGCCGGGCAGAACGAGGGCATCGAACTCGTCCGGGCCAACCTCCTCAAAGGCAAGGTCAACGTTGACGGAATAGCCGTGCTTGCCCGTTATCTTGCCCCTCTCAAAACTCGCCACGTAGACCTCGTGGCCCTCCTCCTTTATCCTGTGGAGGGGGCATATGAGCTCCAGGTCTTCAAAACCGTCCGCGCTCAGAAACAGCACCTTCATAAGCACACCTCCATGCTAACGTTCAGAGAGAAATAGAAATGGACGTTTATAAGACTTTTTGGACATAAATGGTCAGAGGGGAAGTTCGGTGGTCTCCTTATGAACCTTGAGGACGACCATGGTGTGGGTGGCTTCAACACCCTCTATTTCACCTATCGTGTCCAGAAACTCGTTGAGCTCCTCGCTACCCCTGGTTCTTATTTTGACGAGCATGTCGTAGTCCCCGGTGGTCTCGAAAATCTCGACTATCTCCGGATACTTTTTGAGCTCACTCGCCACGTGGGAGTACTTCCCCGCTTTCGCTTTTATCAGTATGAACGCCAGAATGCCGAAGCCGAGGGCGTTGGGGTCAAGTATCACGGTGAACTTTTTTATTATGCCCTTCTCTTTCAGCTTCTTAATCCTCTCGTAGACGGTCGATTCTGCGAGATTAACTTCCTTGGATATCTCCCTGAGGGGAGTCCTGCTGTTTCTCTGGAGTATTGAGAGGATCTTCCTGTCTGTATCGTCCAAGCCGGTTCGCATGAGCATCACCGCAGGTAAAAAATTTTCGAAAGGTTTTATAAACCTGCCGATTTTGGAAAACCATACTTTTATAAAAAGGCCTCCGCTTCTTAATTCAGAACTTCTGGGAGGGTCAGCGATGCCAACGAACGTGACAGCGGAGTACCTCGCGGCGGAGGAAGAGTACAGGAACGCCAAGACTATCCCGGAGAAAATACGGGCCCTGGAAAAGATGTACGCCACTGTGCCAAAGCACAAGGGGACGGAGAAGCTCAGGCTCCAGATAAAGAGGAAGCTCGCCGAGCTGAGGAAGGAGCTTGAGAAGCAGAGGCAGATGCGTAAAGGCGGTGGCGGGCCGTCGATGTCGGTGAGGAAGGAAGGTGCGGCACAGATAGTCCTTACCGGCCTGCCCAATGTCGGCAAAAGCTCGCTCATGAAGGCTTTAACAAACGTGGACATAGACGTTGCGGACTACGCGTTCACGACCGTCGAGCCGATTCCCGGGATGATGCACCACAAGGACGTCCAGATACAGCTCGTCGAGGTTCCTGGCCTCGTGGAAGGTGCTGCACTTGGAAAGGGTATGGGGCCGCAGCTCCTGAGCGTCATAAGGAATGCAGATGCGATAGCTATCGTGGTTGACCTCTCCCAGGACCCGGTCAAGCAGATGGAAACCCTCCTCAAGGAGTTTGAAAGGGCCGGGATAAAGCTCAACAAGCGCCGCCCGAGGGTCGAGATAAAGAGGACGGCAATGGGCGGAATCGTCATCAACGGCCAGGAGAACATCAAGGGCGACATAAGCGAGGTCATGAAGATGCTCCGGGAGGAGAGGATTCACTCGGCCGAGATAACCGTCAAGGAGCCCGTAACTCTGGAGGAGTTCGCAGACGCTTTAGATGAGAGCCTCGTATGGAGAAGGGCGATAATCATAGCCAACAAGGGCGACGCCCCTGGAAGCAGGGAGAACTACGAGAAGCTCGTTGAGGCCTACGGGGACAGGTTCAGGATAATCCCCGTTTCCGCCAAGAGGAAGATACAGCTAGACAAGCTCAAGGACGAGCTCTACGAGCTGGCAGGGATTATTCGCGTCTTCACCAAAAGCCCCGGAGAGGAGCCAGCTTACCCGCCGGTGCCGCTGAAGAAGGGCTCAACGGTTATGGATCTGGCAGAGAGGATACACAAGGACTTCGCCAAGAACTTCCGCTATGCTAGAGTCTGGGGCAGGAGCGTCAAGTTCCCGGGCCAGCGCGTTGGTGCCGACCACGTGCTTGAGGACGGGGATATTGTAGAGATTCACGCGAGGTAAGGGTTTCTTTTCTCCCCAGTTCCCAGAGAAAAGCCTACAAATAACGCTAAGAATACCAACAAAAAAGCCCAAAGGAGAAGACCGAACAACAGGGCCCCCATGTAACACAGGGGGTCCGAACAGGGTTGTTCACCGATAGTCCTTGCCTCAAATAAAGCCCAAATTCTGAAAGTGAACATTTCCGGGGAGGCAACATACCCAGAATCCGGGACAACAGGAAAGCGAAACCGTTCTGGTCAGCCGTAACTTGTGTAAAGTGCGTAAGCCTCGTTACGGCTGACCTTCCACCCTCCCATCTTCATCGGCCGGCTTTCGGGGGGAACGGTGACTCCCCACATCTTCAAGGCCCTCAAACGAATATTCCAAGAGCCGACCACATCCCTGTCAGCCTCAAACCCACACTTGCATTTCAAAACCCTGTGCCCATTCGGGCTTAGTTTCTCCCCACATACCGGGCACAGGGAGGAAGTGTAAGCGGGATTAACGAAAACAACCCTAACGCCCTTTAATTTCGCCTTGTATTCGATAATGCTCTGAAGCTTCCTAAAACTCCAGCGGTGAAGACGACCATTTATTTCGGCAGAATACCTAATTGAGTCCCTGATTTCCGTTAAATCCTCCAAGGCGAGGCCACCGTATTTTTCCGCCAGCTCGACGATTTTATTCGCAAGTTTATGATACAAGTCGTTAAGCGTGTTCTTCTCCCTCTCGCCGTATTTTTCGAGGAGTTCTTCCCTCTTCCTTCCAGCCCGAACCTCTCCACGAATTCGGTAAAGTTGTGAATGCCAGCAAAGTTTGAATAAACCGCGGGTTTACCCGTTGTGGAAGAATAGTGGGTTGCGAACGCCCTCGCGAGGCTGGTCTTCCCAACGGCCCTTGGTCCTATGATCGCCGCCCACCGTTTCTTTCCGAGGACAAGCTGATGCAACTGGGAAACTTCCTTCTCCCTGCCATACAACTCCTCAACTTTAATTATCGGGGTTTCTGGAAAGGGTTTCATACCATCCACCACATTTTTTAAGATTAAAAAATCTGGTATTTAAGTGTTTTGAAGCTTTGAAATGGCCTAAGAGATGATTGGAAAGCCCATTACAGAGGACTTTTAACGTGCTCAAAAAATTGGGTAATAATGAACATTAAGATTCATACAAAATCCAAAGGAGCGAGCGAAACCCCTAAATACTTCCACGCCGTACTAAACCGGGTGGGGTCCGTTTTGTAGCAACGTCAACCTCGACGCTCTTCTTGAGAGGATGGAGGTGAAGCCCCCTTATTTTCTCCAGCAAGCTCATTTACCTGCACCATGCTCCTTTACACTTCCTCCCGTCCTTCCCGACGAGCTTCTCTAGGCTGAACTCCTTGCCCTCAAGGCTGTCCATGAGGAACTTCTCCCTGTTCTTCTCAAAGATCCAGAACACCTTGTAGGCTTGAGCCTCCCTGATTATCTCTATCCTCGGGAGCCACCACGAAACGACGCGGGAGTTGCCCCAGGTTATCGCGCTCTCGAAGGCCTTCATCTTTGCCTCCTCGTAGTCCACGAGCGGTTCCATAACCTTCTTCTCCTCGACATCCCACTCATAGAGATCTATGAAACCGTCCCCCCTCTCCGCCCCGAGGCGGTACAGGTCCACGTAAGCGAAGTAGTCAAAAACCCGGTCGCTTCTTCCCAGCCGCTTGTAGAACAGCCTGAGGTGGAATATGTGGTAAGGGTACAGCACGAAGTCTGGATTCGAGGTTTCTCCGGGTTTGAATATCGGCCGCATGACCATGACCTTCATAATCCACCCCTGTCATTGTTCATCAGATATGTTATTAACTGTTATCCTTTGTTTGTCACAATATTCCAACATTCCGTTCCTGACCGGGAACTGTTAAACCAATATGTTTATATTTTTATGCACCTATATTGTGGACTGATGTCCCTTAATTCACACCGATGTATCGAGGTGAAGTAAGATGGGCTTGAGTGGTTCGGCCTGGGCAACTCTGCTGGTGCCCACTCTTTTGGGAATTTTGACAATGTTGCTCTACGGCTACTGGGACAGGATAACCGGCAAGGAGTACTACGTAGACGACGAGATCCTGGCCTACGACGAAGACCTCATGACAACGCTTAGGGAGGAGGGTAAGCTATGAACGCCGGAATACTCCTCGGTTTCCTCGTTTACCTGGCTCTGCTGGCCTACATCGGCTGGTGGGCCAACAGATACACCAAGACAGAGGACCAGTACTTCGTCGGCGGTAGAAGGGTTCACGTCTTAGCCGCGACGCTCTCGGACAAGGCCAGTGATTTCAGCGGCTGGCTGATGCTGGGCTATCCAGGAGCGGCTTTTAAGAGCGGCCTCGGTGCCTTCTGGGCGGCCATCGGCTGTCTCTTCGGCACCCTCGCCGATTACGTCCTCATTGGCCCGAGGCTGAGAATCTACGCGGGTAAATTCAGGGCCATAACTGTCCCTGACTACCTTGAAGCCAGGCTCAAGGACGACACCAAGCTGATAAGAATACTGAGTGCCCTGATAATCATCATCTTCATGACGGCTTATGTGGCCGCCCAGTTCACTGCAGGAGGCAAGACCTTCGCGGAGGGCTTCGGCATAAGCGACAACATGGGGATACTCATTACCGTCATCATACTGACGGCCTACGTCATCACCGGTGGATTCTTCGCGGTCGTGTGGACCGACGTCGTTCAGGCCACGTTTATGCTGCTGACGCTTATTATAGTCCCCTTCCTTGCGCTGTCAAAAATAGGAGGCTTTGAGAGGGCCACGGAGATAATAGCCTCAGCTGACCCAACGAAGCTCCACCCCTTCGGGGGCGCCACCGGACTCGCCGCCATAGTCTTCGCCATAGGCTATGCCTCGTGGATAGTCGGCTACCTCGGCCAGCCCCACATAGTCACCCGTTACATGAGCGTTGAAGACCCGAGGAAGCTCAGGAGGCCGGGCATATTCATCAGCGGCACATGGACGATACTCGTCCTCTGGGGAGCGTTCTTTGCAGGATTCCTTGGATTTGCCATGTATCAGGCTGGAATACTGCAGGTCAGCGATCCGGAGAAGGTCATTCCCGCTATGGCGGTTGAGCTCATGCCGAGCTGGCTTGCGGGCTTCGTCATAGCCGGTATAATCTCTGCGGTCATGAGTACGGCAGATTCACAGCTCCTCGTCGCTTCCTCGGCCATAGCGAGGGACTTCTACCACAAGGTTCTCGGCAAGGAGCTCGGGAAGAAGCAGATGGTCAACATATCAAGGCTCGTCGTTGCCGGCGTTGCCCTCGTCGGCCTCTGGTTCGCCATCACCGGCCCGAAGGTCATCTACCAGATGGTCGCAACGGCCTGGGGAGGTTTAGCCGTCGGCTTCGGTCCGATACTCACCCTGAGCCTCTGGTGGAAGAGGGCCACCAAGGAGGGAGCAATAGTCGGAATGGCCTACGGTCTGGTCAGCGAGGTTCTCCTGGAGGCCAAGGTGTACGGCTGGGCATTCAACCCGGACGCTCCAGGCTTCTTTGGAACAATTGGTGGCTGGTTCAACGGCATACCGGTGTTCTTCATCAACTTCTTCGTGACGCTGGTGGTAATAATAATCGTCAGCCTCCTCACCAAGCCGCCGGAGGACGCCGTCAAGCTCCACGAGGAGATATTCAGAAAGGTTCCCATCGAGGGAACCGGCAAGAAGACCATCACCGAGACCAGGGCCAAGAGCCAGGTAGAGAACGTTGCCGAGTTCGTTCTCGCCAAGGGGCTCGCCTGACACCCTCTCTATTTTTCTCCGCCATTTCTTACGCTATTCCGAGTCTTAAAAGACTAACCTATGGTTTTAAACCATTTTTGGCCAACCTAACGTTTATAAGCATCTCCGTTCACATATGAACGTACGTCAAAGTTTTTTGAGGTGGGAGCATGAGACCGCTCGACCTGACAGGGAAAGACCCTTCTAGAAGGGTTACAATCTACTTTGAAGGTCAGCCCCTGGAAGCCTACGAAGGGGAAAAGCTCACCGTTGCCCTCCTGGCCAACGGGATATACTGGCTAACGACCAGCACGGAGGGCAGGAAAAGGGGAGCGTTCACCTTCGGCCCGGTTCCGGTTGTTCTCAACGGGATCAAAAACATCAACGGGAGGAAGACCAAGGTCAAGGACGGCATGAGGATAGAGCGCCAGAACTACGGAGAGTTCCAAGAAACTGTGGAGATCGACGAGGGCAAGCCCGTTGAGAGGCTGGTCGTTGACGTGGCGGTCATTGGCGGGGGGCCTGCAGGGATAGGTGCAGTACTTGAGGTTCAGGAGCACCTAACCGCGGCAATAATCGAGGAGAAGGGCTGGCTCGGAGGAGACCTGTGGCTCAAGGGCCTGCCCCAGGAAGGGTTCGGTGACCCAAAGAAGGCCGTTAAAGAGCTCACCGGAAAATTCAATGAAAACGTCCGGGTGTTTAAAGGCACGATAGCCCTCGGCGTCTTCGACAAGGGCGAGTATTTCCTGGTGCCGATAGTTACCGGGAAAAACCAGCTCATCGAGCTGATGGCCAAGCGCGTCGTTCTTGCCGTTGGTGCGGTTGACAACATCCTCCTCTTCGAGAACAACGAGTTCCCTGGTGTTTTCAGGCGCGATTTCGCCCTTGAGGTCATGAACGTCTGGGGTGTCGCCCCGGGAAAGAAAGTAGCAGTGGTGGGCAGCAGGCCCGAGGATATAGTCCCAGAACTTGAACGCTGGGGAATTGAGTACGTGATAGTGCCCAATCCAAAGCGCGTTGAGGGGAGCGAGAGAGTCGAGAGGCTCATCGACATGAACGGGCACGTTTACGAGGTGGATGCTGTCATCGTCTCCGACGGGAGGAGGCCGGACATCAACCCGATAACCCAGGCCGGCGGAAAGCTGAAGTTCAAGCGCGGCTACTACATGCCCGTCCTCGACTCCCGGCACAGGATACGCGACGGCATATACGTCGCCGGGAGTGCGGTCTCCATAAAGCCGCACTACGCAAACTACCTTGAGGGAAGGCTTGTCGGGGCGTACATTCTCAGGGAGTTCGGCTTTGATTCAAACCCGTGCCTTTACGAAGAAAAGCTGAAGGAGTACGAACCGATTCCTATGGCGGTTCACCGGATACCCTTCGAGAGCTTAAACCTTGAGGACGTCCAGATATGCGGCTGCGACGTTTCCCTGAAGAAGGTCGACGATGTTGTTAGGAGCGGGATAACAGACCTGCAGATAATCAAGCGCCTTACCCACCTCGCGATGGGCTTCTGCCAGGGACGCTTCTGCCTCTTCAACGGGGCAGTGGTGGTCTCGCAGAGAACGGGCTCAGATATGAGCCACATCGACCTTCCTGTGGCCAGGCCGCCGCTGAAGAACGTCAGGATGAAGGTCACTGCCGAGGGGGTGAAAGAATATGCCGAGTAAAGAGCTCCCCGGGAGGAGTGAGATAGTTATCATCGGCGGGGGAATCGTCGGCGTAACCCTCGCCCACGAGCTTGCCAGGCGCGGTGAGGAGGTCACGGTAATAGAGAAGCGCTTCATCGGTTCCGGCTCGACCTTCCGCTGTGGGACGGGGATAAGGCAGCAGTTCAACGACGAAGCCAACGTCCAGGTCATGAAGCGCTCCGTCGAGCTGTGGAAGCGCTATAGCGAGGAGTACGGCTTCTCCTTCGAGCAGACCGGCTACCTCTTCCTGCTCTACGACGACGATGAGGTTGCCGAGTTCAAGGAGAACATAGCGATACAGAACCGCTTCGGCGTCCCCACGAGGCTCATAACTCCCGAGGAGGCCAAGGAGATAGTCCCGCTCCTCGACATAAGCGAGGTTATCGCCGCTTCCTGGAACCCCACCGACGGAAAGGCAGACCCCTTCTATGCCACGGCTGCCTTTGCCCTCAACGCCGAGCGCTTTGGCGCCAAGCTCGTTGAGTACACCGAGGTCAAGGACTTCATAACCGAGAACGGCGAGATTAAAGGTCTGAAGACGAGCAGGGGAGTCATAAAGACGGGCATCGTTGTGAACGCCACCAACGCGTGGGCCAAGCTCATCAACGCGATGGCCGGGATAAAGACCCACATACCGATAGAGCCCTACAAGCACCAGGCGGTGATAACCCAGCCCATCAAGAAAGGGGCCATCAAGCCTATGGTCATCTCCTTCAAATATGGCCACGCATACCTCACCCAGACGGCCCACGGCGGCATCGTTGGAGGCGTTGGTTACGAGCTCGGGCCAACCTACGACCTCAACCCAACCTATGAGTTTATGCGCGAGGTGAGCTACTACTTCACCAAGATAGTTCCCGCCCTGAGGGAACTCCTCATACTGAGGACGTGGGCGGGCTACTACGCCAAGACTCCCGACAGCAACCCGGCGATAGGAAAGATCGAGGAACTGGACGACTACTATATTGCAGCAGGCTTCAGCGGTCACGGCTTCATGATGGCGCCGGCGGTGGCGGAGATGGTCGCCGACCTCATAACCAGGGGAGGAACCAGCCTACCAGTTGAATGGTACGACCCGTACCGCTTCGAAAGGGGAGAACTCCGCGGACAGGCGCTCCAGATGGGCTGAAGTTTTTCTTTTCTCCCTCGTTGTATCTCTCTTTTGAAAATCTTGCCGTCCGCTGCTAGGATGCAGTAAACCACTCAACCAGCCTTTGAGCAGGAAAGTGATACTTTTTTAAGGCTTAAAATCCATACTATATACTAGAATGAAACGGACGGTAACAGTCAAACTCCAGCCCTCAAAAACCCAAGAGAAAGCCCTTTTCGAGTTATCAGATATTAGCGCTAAGGCTTGGAACAGAGCAAACCACCTGAGGAGACAGGAATACTTTCAGGGAACCCCCATTGACTTCCTGAAAACTCAGAAAACCGTTTATGAGGAGTTTAAACGGGAAATCGGTTCAGTCACAGTCCAACAAATCTGTCGCAAAAACGCCGAGGCATGGCGTTCGTTTTTCTCCCTCCTGCGGAAGAAGCGGAATGGAGAACTCCCCAACTGGTTCAAACCAAAACCACCAAACTATCTCAAAGAAGATGGGAGGAGAAAAGCCTTAATCGTTCTCAGAAACGACCAGTACAGGATTGAGGGGAACAAGCTGGTTCTCAAAGGCCTTGGCAAATTCAAACGCCTTGAAATCCAGTTCAAGGGCAGAATTCATTTGAAAGGCAAGCGAGGGCGTTTAGAAATAACTTATGACGAGGTTAAACGCAAATGGTACGCTCACATCAGCGTTACGGTGAAGGAAAAACTCGAAGGCGGGGAGTGGATTGAATTCCCGAGAATTCCAAAGGGAAACCTCTCCGCTGGGATAGACTTGGGAGTGAACAACTTAATGGCCGTTTACGTGGAGAGTGGAGAAAGCTTTCTTGTGAATGGGAGACCTCTCAAAAGCATTGACTTCTACTGGCGGAGGAGAATAGCGGACTACCAGTCCAAACTCAATAAGAATGGAGCTAAAACAAGTAGGAAACTCAAAAGAATGCACGAGAGGGCCAAACTTCAGGCAAAGCACTACATTAACACTGCTGTGAGGCAAACTGTCAGGAGGCTTTACGAATTGGGAGTTTCTAAGATTGTGATCGGCTATCCTAAGGGAATAGCTCGGAACTCTGATAAGGGTAAGAAGCAGAATTTTATCCTCTCTCACGTCTGGCGGTTCAATTACATGATTAAACGCCTTACTGAAGTTGCTGAGGAGTATGGTATTCGGGTTTTGGTTGTTAATGAGGCTTTCACTTCGAAGACATGCCCCGTTTGTGGGAAGCCTCACAAAGGGGCTCGCTTTGTTAGAGGATTGTTTAAGTGTCCCGCAACGGGGCTTATCTTTAACGCGGATTTAGTTGGTGCTTTTAACATTTTGAGGAAGGTTGTGGAAACCATAACCCCGAACTTGGGTGGCCTATACGCCCAAGGGAGGGGTAACCGGCCTAAGACCGGGCCAGAGGGGCTCGAAGAACCCGTTTTAATGGGTTCCCTGATGAGAACCCCTCGAACCTCTCCGCATGGGGTTTAACCCCTCGCCATTGGCGGGGAGGGGGTCAGCCTTAAATATTTTCGAGCCTAAACCCTCTGGGTGGAATCATGTACCGCGTTGATTCTCCTGGAAGGGTCAATTTGATCGGGGAGCACACGGACTACGCGCTCGGCTACGTCATGCCGATGGCGATAGACCTCTACACGGTTCTGCACGCCCAGAAGAACGAGAGGGTTAGGGTTTACTCCCAGATTTTCCGTGAAGTGAAGGAGTTCGGTCTCGATGAAATCAGAAAAGCCAGCGACTGGGCGGACTACGTCAGGGGGATATTCTGGGTTTTGAGGGAGAACGGCCACCCCATAGGGGGGATGAAGGGAATCCTCGGCGGAGACCTGCCGATAGGCTCCGGGCTGAGCTCCTCGGCGAGCCTTGAGCTGGCCGTTTTAGCCTTTCTCAACGAGGCCTATGAGCTGAACCTCCCCCCGATAGAGATGGCCCTTCTCGCCCAGAAGGCGGAGAACGAGTTCGTCGGCGTCCCCTGCGGCATACTCGACCAGTTCGCGGTCGTCCACGGAAAGGAGGGGCACGTGATATTCCTCGACACTGACACCCTGGAGCATGAGTACATCAGGTTTCCGAAGGATGTGCAGGCTCTGGTGTTCTACACAGGCGTCAAACGGGAACTTGCGGGATCAGCCTACGGGGAGAGGAGGAATGTCGCGGAGGAAACGCTGAGGCTCTTGGGAAGGAGAACCTCCAAGGAGGTTGAGGAGAGCGACCTCAGGAGCCTTCCATCACTCTACCGGCGCTTCTTTGGGTATATAGTGAGGGAAAACAGGCGCGTCCTTGAGGCGAGGGACGCACTGCGGAACGGCGATATTGGAACCTTCGGCGAGCTGATGACGGTCTCGCACTGGGATCTCGCCAGAAACTACGAGGTCTCAAGCGAGGAGCTGGACTTCTTCGTGAGGAAGGCGATTGAACTCGGCGCCTACGGTGCCAAGCTGACTGGTGCCGGCTTTGGCGGGTCGGCAGTGGCCATAGTGCCCAGGGATCTGGCCCTGGATATAGCGATGAGGATCACCGATGAGTACATAAGGCACTTCAACTGGGAGCCGGACTACCACCTCGTCAGCCCGAGCGACGGGGTGAGCGTGAGGAGGGTCTGAGTTGATCGCTCTCCTCCTCCACGGCAACCTGCAGTACGCTGAGATACCAAAGGGGGAAATAGGGAGGGTCATCGAGAAGGCCTACTTGCCGGTTCTCTCGGCGCTCCTCAAAAGGGAGACCTCCTTCGCCCTCAACGTCACAGGCTTCACACTCGAACTCCTTCCGGGGGATGTGCTGGGGCTTCTACGCGATGGCATCGAATCGGGGCTGATAGAGGTAACCGGGACCGCCTACAGCCACGCGATACTGCCCTTCCTGAGCCTCGACAGGGTTGAAGCCCAGGTGAGGAGGGACAGGGAGGTAAAGGAGAACCTGCTCGAAGTCTCTCCAAAGCTCTTCTTCCCGCCGGAGCTGGCCTACGACCCGGTCCTGCCTGCCATACTTAGGGACAACGGCTATAGCGAAGTCTTCGTTGACGGAGAAGCCCTCATCCTCTCCAGCCACCTCAACAGGGCGATAAAGCCCGTGAAGCCCCTCTATCCCCACCTCATTAAAGCCCAGCGGGGCGAGGGCAACAGGTACGTCAACTACCTCCTCGGCCTGAGGGAGCTGAAAAAGTCGCTGGAACTAGTCTTTCCGGGCAAGGTGACCCTCAAAGCGGTTAAGGAGATCGAGGCGATACCGGTATGGGTGAACGTGAACACCGTTGTCATGCTCGGTGCCGGAAAGTTTCCCCTGATGAACCCGAGAAAGGCCGCGAAGTGGCTGGAAAACCTCGATGACATCATCCTCTACGGCACCGACATAGAGTTCCTCGGCTACCGTCCATTGGCGGACTACCTGATAACCGTCGATTCTTTCCTCGAAGTCTTTGATACCCTGGGAAGGGAGGTAAAGCTTCCGAGCGAGCTCCCCCACTCCGGAAGGAGGCTCTACCTGAGGACTTCGAGCTGGACTCCCGACAAAAGCCTCGCAATATGGAGCCTCGACGACGGTAACGCCAGGTTAAACTTCCTTTCGCGGAATCTGAGGGGAGAGAAGGCCTTCCTCGCAGAGAACAGCGATGCGAGGGGATGGGAGCCCCTGCCTGAGAGGAGGCTCGACGCGTTTAGGGCCATCTACGAAGCCTGGAGGGGTGGTGAATGGGAAACCTGAGAAACAGGCTCTCCATACTCCTTCTCGTCCTGATGGCGGCCTTCCTGATGGCCGACCAGAACCTGCTTCCCCCCAACTACCAGCAGATAATGGCCGAGTTCGGGATAAGCGAGACCCAGATGGGGCTCGTCTCGACGATATTCGTTGCAACGAGCGCCCTGATAACGATAGTCTGGGGTTTTCTCTCCGACATCAAGGGGAGGAAGAAGCTCCTCGTTGTGGGCGTTCTCCTCGGTGAGATACCCTGCTTCCTGACGGCCTTCGTCAGCAGCTACTACGAGCTCCTCCTCATGAGGCTCTTCACTGGGATTGGGGTCGGCTCCATAATCCCGATAGGATACTCCCTCATAGCAGACATGTTCCCGAGCGAGGAGCGCGGAAAGGGCTACGCCTTCATACAGACCGCCTTCGGCTTCGGAACCCTATTTGGCATGATAATGGCCGGCCTTATCGGGAGCTGGAGGCTCCCCTTCATCCTCGCCTCGGTTCCAAACTTCATTCTCGCGCCCCTCTTCTACGTTATAGCAGAGGAGCCCAAGAGGGGCGCCGGGGAGGAGGAGGTCAGGAAGCTCATCGAGATGGGAGTGGAGTACACCTACCGGCTGAGCTGGGAGGCCGTTAGAAAGTCCTTCAGGACGAAGACAAACCTCCTCATATTCCTCCAGGGCCTGGCCGGGACTGTCCCCTGGGGCGTCCTGATGTACTGGCTCGTCTCGTTCCTCATAGTGACGAGGGGGATGGCAAAGGAAACCGCGACCTTCGTTCTGCTGATCCTCGGAATAGCAACCGTGATAGGAACCCTCGTCGGAGGCTACGTCGGGGACTACTTCGAGAGGAGAAGCCCCGGGGGCAGGGCGCTGGTGACGGGGGCGGCAGTCTTCCTCGGGATGATAGCGGCGATTGGGGTCATAGTCTATCCGCTCCCACCGGAACTCTCCCTCAAGGGCTGGCTCGCACTAACGGTCTACTCGGTACTCTTCCTCCAGCTCGTCAGCTTCGCGGGACCGAACGTTACGGCGATAATCTCCCAGGTGAACCTCCCCGAGGACAGGGGGACGGTCTTTGGAGTGTTCAACATCATAGACAACGTCGGAAAGGCCCTCGGCCCGCTCTTCGGCGGGTTCCTAATCGAGGCGCTCAGAAAAGCGGGCTACACCAACGCCCAGGCCTACGAGTACACACTCATAATAGGCTCGCTCTTCTGGACGCTCTGCGCCCTCGTGTGGTTCTGGATAAGGCATCAGTATCCAAAGGACAGGGAGGAGGTCAGGGGGATACTCAGGAAGCGTACCTGGGAACTTTTGGGGGGTGATGTAGCTTGAAGCCTTTTCTCCTCGCCAGGGCTAAGCTCAGGGGGGTTTCGCCCGGCGAGTTCAGGGCGCTTTTGAAGGAAGCCCTGGGCTTCGACGTGGAAAGGCCCTTCGATGGCGTCAGAAGGATCCTCTGCGTCCAGCCGCATCCAGACGACTGCGAGCTCGCCGTTGGGGGAACGCTGGCGAAGCTCTCGCGGGAGGGAAGGGAGATAACCTACCTCACCCTCACGGACGGATCGGCCGGGAGCAGGGAGGTTCCGCCAGAGAAGCTGAAGGAAGTCCGGAGGGAGGAGCAGGAGAGGGCGGCGGAGATAATAGGCGTCAAGAAACTCCTCTGGCTCAACTACCATGATACGAGGCTCCCCCACAGCGGGGAGGTCAGGAATGAAATACTGCGGATAATCCGTTCGGAAAAGCCCCACCTCGTACTCGCTCCAGATCCATGGCTCCCATACGATGTCCATCCAGACCACAGGAACGCGGGGCTCTTAACCGGGGAGGCGGCCTTCTTCTCCGCCCTTCCAAGCGTCGGGGAGGGGGAGCCTTGGGAGGTGAGGCTCCTCGGCTTCTACTACACGGACAATCCAAACTACATTGAGGACATAGGAGATTTCCTCAAGCTCAAGCTGAAGGCCTTGAAAGCCCACAAGAGCCAGTTCGGGAGCGAGTGGAGTTCGTGGGAGGTCTTCGTGAAGAGCATAGCCAGGTTCTACGGGGAGATAGCGGGCTTCAAATACGGCGAGGGGCTGAAGATTCTCCCCACGGTTCTCTTCCACGCAAACCCGCTTGCGGGGGTGCTGTGAATGAGGGTAGCCTTCATCGGAGCCGGAAGCATATTCACCCCTCTGGGCCTCTACACGATAGCCACGAGCGAGGTTTTGAGGAACGCTGAGGTTTACCTCGTGGAGATAGAGGGCGAGCGGAGAAAGTTCATAACGGCCTTAGCGGAGAAGATAAAGAGGACCTTCAAGGCAGGCTTCAGAGTAACTCCTCTGCGTGACGTTTCGGAGCTTGAAAACTACGGCGTCGACTACGCGGTCATCTCCGTCGAGAAGGAGCGGTACGAACGCTGGAGGCTGGACTTCGAGATTCCCCATAGGTACGGCATCAGGCAGGTTCTCGGGGAGAACGGTGGTTTAGGTGGACTCTCCCACACGCTCCGCGTCGTCCCCTTGGTTTTAAGCATCGCCGGGGTCATTGAGGACATAAACCGGGATGCGCACACGTTTATCTACTCCAACCCCGAGCCGAGGGTGACCTACGCGGTTCTGAACTATACAAGCTTAAAAAACGTCTACGGCCTCTGCACGGGCTACCTTGAGAGGAAGGAAATGCTGGCCCCCTTGCTGAAGGCCGACGAGAGGGAGATAAGCCTCATCGCCGGCGGCCTGAACCACTTCACCTGGATAAGGGAGCTCCGCATTAACGGCGAGGATGCATATCCACAGCTTGACGAGGCCTTAAAGAAAAGGCCGGACTTCGAGCCTTTGAGCCAGCTTCTCTACCGGACGTACGGCCTATTCCCCTCGCCGGACGACAACCACATAGGGGAGTACCTGAGCTTCGCCTGGCCGCTGATTCCGGAGGAGAAAAAGGGGCTTAAATGGATAGAGAGAACCAGGAAGGAGGGGGATGAGGTAAGAAGGCTTTTGAGGCTGTTCCTCCGCGGTCTCGTCCCCAAGTTCGCCTTCAACCGCTTCGTTAAGTTCCCCGACGTTGCCATGAACGTCGTTGAGGGGCTTGAGGGCAGGGAAAAGCTCCAGGAGGCCATAAACGTCCCCAACAGGGACTACATCGACCTGCCTGGAGGCACGATAGTAGAGGTTCCGGCCGAGGTCTCGCCGAAGGGAGTGAAGCCGCTCCGCGTCGAGCTCCCGCGGGAGGCTTTAGCCCCTCTCAGAGTTCAGGCGGAGATACAGCGGTTATCTGCGGAGGCAGCGGTAGAAGGAAACGTTGAGAAGGTGATAAAAGCCGTGCTCCTCGACCCGGTCGTCCACAACGCCAAGGCTGGGCTGAGGGCCATGGCCGAGCTGATGAGGGCTCACCTCGACATGATGCCACAGTTCACTGAGGGTGATGTGGAAGAGATAAAGGGATTTATTCACCGGTGATATCATGAATGTCCCAGAGCAGGGGAGCCGGCCGTTCCACGAACTCCCTGGCAACTATGCCAGTATGAACCTCCCATCCGTCAAGTCCCATCAGGGCGGCTTTCCTCTCCAGGTCTTTTCTTATTCCCCAGACCTCTCTGGGGCCCAGTTTCCTCCACTTGACCTCAACAAGGAGGGCCTTTTTCTCTTTCTCGTCCAGGGCCACCAGGTCAACTTCTTCCCCCTTCCACCACCATCTCCCTATACGGGTGAACCTGAAGGGAAGCTTTCCATTTCTGTTGAGGAGCATGAGGTGCTGAAGGGCCACCTTCTCGTAAACCCTCCCCAGGTATAGGTTAAACTTTCTCCTGAAGTTCTCAAGAGGGACATCTGAGAGGCCGAGCTCTATCTCCTCCTTGAAGGGATAGACGAAGGAGTAGTAGAAGGCAAAGTAGTTGTCCGATAGACTGTACCTCGCCCCCTTCCTCCTCCTGGAAACCCCAGGAAGCACCGGGTATTCTTTCCTGACTATCTCCAGCTCCCCAAGGACAGAGAGATAACGGGAAAGTTTCGAGCCGTCTATTCCAGTTTTGGTTCTGATCTCGTTGAAGGACGTGTACCCAGAGGCTATCGCCTCAAGGATTGTGTTGTAAGTGCTCAGGTCCCTGAGCTCATAGCGCAGGAGAAGTTCAGCTTCTTCGTAGAGGTATCCCTTCCCGAAGAATTCCCGAATCACGTTCTCCTCCACCGATAAGGAGGGGTCAAAGCGAAGCAGGTACTCAGGAATACCGTCAAGAACGCCATATGCCCTAACCAGTTCCTCAGGAGAATAGCCCGGAAAGAACTCTCCAATGTGCCTGAACTCCAGGGGTTTAACCTTAATTGTCATGGTTCTTCTGCCATGGAGTGGACTTCCGTAGTCCGTGAGTCTCTTCATCATTGACACACTAGAACCGCACAGAATGATGCTCCCTCCCTCACCGAAGTCCCAGTACTCCTGAAGAAGACCCAGTATCCGGGGATAGTTCTTTACGAGTACCGGGAACTCGTCGAGAACCAGTACTGTTCCGCTAGCGCTCAGGAGATTAAAGAGTTCATCGAAGGAAGAAGGTGGGTACTCTAAGAATTTAATATCCCCCGTAACGCGGTAGAGCTTTTTAGAGAGGCTGACGAGCGTTTCTCTGGGCTCTTCCTCTTTGCATAAGTGGTACACGTGGGGAATGCCTTTCAGGGCCTCGATTATCAGTCTCGTCTTGCCTACCCTTCTCCGACCGTAAACTATGATGAGCGAGCGTTTTTTCAGGTACTCCCCCAGCTTCCGCAGCTCCTCAGAGCGGTTTACGAACTCTTGCATAATCATGGTTATATATTTGCGATTAGGCATTTAAAGTTTTTCCCAAAGGCCGTACTTCTCAAGCAGCCCGTCGCTTACTCCTCCGTTCTTTGCGATTTCGCCGTAGATGCGGGCGCTTTTTCTCGGCCTCCTCCCAAAGGTATCGTAGTCCACCTCGATCAGCCCGAACCTCGGCCTGAAGCCTTCAGCCCACTCGTAGTTGTCTATCAGCGACCAGTAGAAGTAGCCCCTCACGTCGATACCCTCTCTCAAAGCTTTGTGGACGTACTGGAGGTGCTGGACTATGAACTCGACGCGCCATTCGTCATCGAGCGTCGCTATTCCGTTCTCGGTGACGTAGAGCGGAAGGCCGTACTCTGAAAAGGCCTTTAATCCTTCGTAGATGCCCTTCGGATAGACGCTCCAGCCCATGTCAGTCTTTCTGCTCACGTTGGCGTCTTCAACGACGAAGCGTTTGAGCGGGTTTCTCGAAGCCCTGACCTTCATGATGTTGTAGTAGTTCATCCCGAGCCAGTCGAGGCTGCTTGCCGGAACGTCGAAGGTTCTCATGAAACCCCTGAATCCCCCGGTTAGGATTCCGTCAAGGAGCGAGCGGTTGAAGGTGTAGTCTATCTCGTCCCTCGCCTTTTTATCCCTCTCAGAATCTCTCGCCGGCACGAAGTGCGGGCGGTTCTTCACTATCCCGACCCTGAACTTGCCGTGAAGAATCTCGTAGGCGATGGCGTGGGCCCTGATCAGGTTTGCAGCGACCTTCTCGGCCTTCAGCGGGTTCCTCCTGAAGGGAGGCCACATCCCCTCGACGTATGAGGCCACGACGTAGACCATCGGCTCGTTGAAGGTCGCCACCAGCTCAACGCCCTCTATGTTGTCGGCTATCAGCTCAACGTAGCTCCTCCAGTGCTCAAGGTTGTCTTCCCTCTCAAAGCCTCCCCTGAGGGCGAACCAAGTTGGAAGTGTGAAGTGGTGGAGCGTGAGCATCGGGGTAATCCCGTTCTCTCTGAGCAGGTCGATTATCCCCTGGTAGCGCATTAACGCCTCCTCGTTTGGCCTTCCCTCCTCTGGAAAAATGCGACCCCATTCGATAGAAAAGCGATAGGCTTTATAGCCCAGCTCCGCCATCAGCTCGATGTCCTTCTCGTACAGCTCCCAGGAGTTGCAGGCCTTCCCTGCTGGCGGGAGCTTTCCCCTTTCAGCCCAGTACCACCAGTCGCTCCAGACGTTGTCACCCTCAATCTGGTAGGAAGACGTTGCCGTCCCGAAGAGAAATCCATCCGGAAACCTGAGCATTTCACTCCCCTACCCAGATCTGTCCAGGCATATTAATAAGTTTCTGACGCATATATTGAACAAAGTTGATATGAGGCGTGGCAAAGGCGATTGAAAGGTTTCGTTTTTCTGTGGAGAAATGCTGGAAGTGGCAAATGTGAGAAAAGATTTGTTACCGGTGGCTGTTCTTGCCACCCTGGTGATTGTAGCCCCTTTCGTGGAGGCCGATTTTGACCCGCCCGGTCAGCCTGCGGTTCAGGTAAACGTGTACTTTATAGGCATGTCCCTGAGCGAGGATATGGACGACGGTGCGAACGGATACGCGGACATAATCGGCACGTATAAGGTCACGCACAGCGGGCACGGCACCAAAGACGGAAAGATCGATATGTTCTACTACGACTGGGACACGCTGAAGGGCAAAAACGGCTACATAAAAAAGCGCCTGCTCTACAGCCACAAGGAGTGCTCCCCGATAAAGCCGATAACTGTTGAGGTGGGCATGGAGGAGCACAACACCATTTTTTCAAACACACAGCTCGGCTCGGGCTCCATAACGGTCACGAAGCCCGGGATATACGAGATAAAGCTGGACAAGGGGAAGGCTCTCATAGAGGTCAGGGTGACCCCGGCGGTTCTGTATTCCGAAAAATGCTCCTACTTCTACGACCAGCCCCCGGACTATGCGAGCAGCATTGTGACGAGCTCCGGCGGCTACATCTACGACTGGCAGCTTGCAAACATGATAAATATGTGGATAGCCAACAGGACGGGCTATGCGAACATGGTCTTCATATTCAGCCAGTGTTTCGGCGGAGGAATGATTGACGACCTTAAAGAAAAGCTGAAGGGGACTGGAGATGCGGCATTCTTGAGCGCTTCCAGACATAACGAAGCATCTTGGGGTCTCGCCGATGGATACACCCCTTCAAGCTGGCCGGAGATGGCAAAAAGAGGGTTTAAAAAAACCTGAAGGTTACTACCCGAAGGAAGTTGGAGAAGAGCTGGCGAGGACGGGTAAGGATGCCCCAACGATGAGAGAGATTGCCAGAAGAGCAGAGCAGCAGGATCCACGCGGCCCTTACGGGTTGGACTCTAAGGAAACCCCCCAGTACACCTCAATTGGAAAGGGCGACAGCATAAAGATAGGCAAAAAGGCCGACGGTTCAGATGTGGCGAGCAGGCATGCGATCCTCTTCGCCGGAAATGCAAACAGAAGAAGGCACTGGAACAATCTCCAGAGGATGTACGATGCCCTCAAGAAGCAGGGCTTCACCGACGGGGACATAATAGCCCTGGCTGGAAATGGAAAAACGATGCCCAACGGTACGAATGTGCCGAGTTATGTGGACGGACCCGGAACCAAAAAGGCCCTCTACGAGGCGATTGTGAACGTCAGCAAAAAGATGAACAAAAACGAGCAGCTGGTGTTCTGGGTTTCCGACCACGGGAACAGGGAGAGAATAGAGAATTCGCTGATAAAGTCCATACTCGACCCCGTGAGACAGCCCGTCCCCCCAAAGCGAACGGCTAAAAGGCCGGGACAGATTTCGTGGGACCTGGATGAGGAGTTTTTGAAGGTCGTAAAGCTTGACCCGAACAACCAGCCCTACGTGAGCATACTCGTGGAGGCGACGCCGGAGGTTGCGGAGTACGGGGAAAAGATGTTCAGGAACATAGTGCTCTATATGAACGGGCAAATGCTGGAGCTAACAATGGTGGAGCCCATTATTGCCTATGACGATGAGCCGGACCTGGATGCCTTTGAGCTCGTCTACTACGTGGACGAGGGGCTTCTCACTCAGGAGAACCTCATCGAGGTCGCGTGGCTGGGAGAACCAGAGGAGTTCATCAAGTACTCCATAACCGGGCTCATGATAAGCACGGGGGGCGTGAACGAGTTTGAGTACCCCGGAGACGAGGACGCTCCACGCTACGAGCCGACACTCTTTGACCGCCTAAGGGATTACGTGGACGTTTACAACGAAAACCTGGGAGAAATGCCTGGATTCATCGGAATGCTGGCCGGCAACGAGAGGATTGCGCTGGAGATTGCCCTGGATAACAGCAGCGTTCTGAACATCGGCGTCGTAACGTCCGAGGGCAGAATAACCGAGTTTTCGGAGGGCAAACTCGAAGACCCGACCCTGAGGGTGTGGACCGACGAGAGCACAGTCAACGCCATTCTTGACTCAGATGACCCGGCGGGAAGTGCGTTCTATGCCCTCAAGCGCGGATACATCAGGTACTCTGGTGTTGGGACAATAAAGAAGCTCAGGGTTGCAGGGGTAAAGGTCATCATAAGGATTTACCGCATCGCCGAAGTTATGGGGGATATCGTGGGGTGAGGCTACAGCTCCAGCCCCGCCCCCTCGTTGACCTTCCTCCAGCTCCGCCCAAAGAAGAAGGGAAGCTTTCCGGGCTTTACGATCTTCTCCCACCTTTCGAGGAGCTTAGCCTCCTCCCTGAAGGCCCACTCCGTCAGAGCTCTCATATCCTCGGGAGTTTTCTCAATCTCCCGCGCCCTTTCTATTATCTCGGCCTGCAGTCTGTCCCTCTCGCGGGCGAAGTCCTCGATGTGGCTCCGGTAGTTCGTCAGGAACCTCCTGTGGAAGGCCTCGAAGCGCCACCAGTAGGTCTCGGGGTCGTATTTGTCCATTGGGGTTTTTCCGAGGTCCGGAAGACCGCCCTCTAAGCTCACCGGCTTGAAGATGCTCAGGCAGGGGTTTGAGGTGCCAGTGAACCAGTGGATGCCCTTCCCAAGCTCGGAAACCTGGGAAGAAGCAGTCTGAGACGGCCTCGTTAAGCCCCCGTAGTGCATGCAGATGTCCCTCATCGAGCCCTTCTCCGGGCGGTAGGGCTCAGAGGAGTGGGAGCGCAGAAGGGACATCATGTATTCGAGCGTTATCTTGCCCGCCCTCTCCTTTAGTTTCGCCAGCGTGAAGGCCCTCCTCTCCCTGCCCCGGGCGAAGTGGGTGTAAAACCTGTCCGAGAAGTGTTTCGCGAAGCTGAAGGATCCATTTCTCGCGAGGGCCTCTATTCCTTCCGACGCCATGTCCCAGTCATTCCCAATCGTGAGGGCGTTGGATATAGAATAGACTCCCTCGATTTTCTTTGCCGCCCATTCCTTTCCGACCGTCTCAAGAACCCACGCCTCCTTTGGGTCGGCTATTACGAAGGAGCTGAAGTAGTAGAGCCCGTGGCTTTTGCTCCCGTTTCCACCCTGTAAGCCATCCTCAACGATACCGGTTATGAACTCCAAAGCCTCTTTCGCGCTCTTCGTCCGTTCAAGGGCGAGGCGTATCATGTCCATTCCGGTTATCCCCTTCTCAGGCACCCTGACCTTCGTGAAGACCGCTGTGTTGCCTATCGCCAGCTCGAACTCGTTCACGCCCATCTCTGCCCCCCACATCCACCAGGGGCGGGAGAGTATCACCGCGTAGGTCTCCTTCACCTGCGGAAAGTCCACGTAGGTTAACCTGACCATCTCCTCCCTGTGCCTGATCCTCGGTATAAGCTCAAGTATCTGAGCCTCGTTCGGCTCGCGGTCGCTGTTCTTGGCGAAGAGAGTTATTCCCTCCTCGGTGGCCTCGGGAGTGGCCACGAGAATATCGCACATACTTCCACCCGTGAACTTTTTGGAGAGAACATATAATAGGCTTTCCCCGTGGGAAATACCAACAATATATTCCCAACGCTCCTACAAAACAGATTACGGGATTCAGAGTGCATTCGGCGGGCCGTTTATGGATACCCTCCCCCCTTCTATCTCAAATTCACAGAAGCCTGTGCTTCCTTTTGGAGATTTCTTTACACGCATTACAAGGGTCACTTTAAAGCCCTTTACTATTTCAGTGATATCGAGGATGTGTGTGGCGAGGTTCTCAAACACGGCCATGTCCCTTTCGTCCACATTGCGCTTGTCCACAGTCATGATCAGGATAATCTTTTTCTTCTGGACGGTGCTGACGGGGTCCTCCATGAACATGAAAACCGCCTCTCTGGGACGGAGAAGGAAGAGGACATCGAGGCGGATGGCGACCAAAACCGAGCCTTCCGGAAGCTCTCTGATGTGGTGAAGTATTTCATAAAGGCGCTCTGCGTGGACATCCTCTCCCAGAACCATCACTTCGGTACCCTCGGCGGGAAGGACTCTTTTTTCTGATGCCCCCTTTGGGAGAATTATGGAGACGTTCCTTTTTTCCCTGTTATTCAAAATGACCTCTGAAAGCAACTCGACCCCGAGGCTTCCCACGGTCTCTATAAGGAAAACATCACCTTCCCTGACCTCACCCATAACCCTGTCGAGTTTAGGGACACCCAGGAGCATGAAATCACCTTGCGTAAAGGCTCTCAGAAGAATACACCTCTATCCCCCTGCTGGTAAAGCCGTATGGCCTTATGTCTTCATCAAATGCACTGCCCCTGAACTTGAGGATCTGTATTCCCCTTACGGCCCGCCCCTTGACGCCGTACCTTCTAAGTTCGATCACACCGCTGGTAAGGTAGTCCTCCACGTCGGGAGTCCCGCCCAAAATGCTTGAGGTTATTATGACCGTCACATCGTGGTGCATAAATACCTTCAGGAACTCCAGGAACGCCTTCCGGTACTCAAGCTCATTCTTTGCGGTAAGTCTCAGCATTGTTATGGGATCCACAGCGACCCTGCGGATGTTGTTCTCGCGTATTTTTTCCTCCACTGCGGCGGACAGTCTTTCAAAGCCCTGGGCAAATTTTTCATAGTATACATCCTCGAATATATGCGTCTTTTTGCCCACAGGGGTCGCGTCAATCCCGTGGAAAAGGGGATCGTCCAGGCGAAAACCAAACGCCCGCATGTCCCTCTCAATAAGGGCAAGGGGCTCCTCAAAGGTTATGTAGAGCACGTTTTCTCCGTTTCTCACCCCTTCCATAAGGAACTGAATGGAAAGGGTCGTCTTTCCGAGCCCGGGTTCTCCCCTAACGAGGTACGCCCTTCCAGAGATTACCCCGCCGTTCAACATCTTGTCAAGCCCGGGTATCCCCGTGGATACCCTCTCAACATCCACCACTAACCACCGGAGGGGTTTTCTATATTGTCATATATAAAGATTTTCCAGCCCATATAAAAATTTCAACGTCTCTCTATCGAATTCTGTTCAAAAGCATTCACAAAACTATGCACTCCAGTGGAACTTTTTTCACAATGCGCACATTCCTCCCGGCTTTGTAGACCATCAGGCCCCTTTTTCTCAGACACTCGGCATCTATAATTAAAATAACAACGTCCATCCCGTGCCTCCTGCCGGTTTCGAGGGCATCTTCCCTGCTCGTGCTCAGGTGAACGAACTGCCTCTCCATCGGCTTCAAGCCCTCCCTCAGAATCCGCTCAAGGTTCCTCCTCGGCGTGCCGTGGTAGAGGACTCTTGACTCCCTGTCATCCTCGTGGTTGAGCTTGACTTCAAAGCTGTGGCCGTAGCGGGCACGGATTTTGTTTCCTCTAATCTCGTAGAGCCCCTTCGGATCATTCTCAACAATCTCCCTTACGAACTCCTCCGTAACGCCTGGATAGACCGTCCGGAGCACCCTGATTAACTCGTCAATAGGGACGAAGCCCTCTACGTCCGGCTTGAGCCCGAACTCCTCTGGAGAATGCCGCAGAATGTATGCCATCAGCCTGCTGACCTTAACCCTCGACGGCATGGAGAAAAGTTGGGAATGAAAAATAAAAAAACCTCACGGCAGTTCTATTACCGCCCACACCGGCCTGTGGTCTGACACTAGGACGTCGCAGAGGCAGCCGTAGTCCTTCACCTCAGCCGGCCAGTCCTTTTTGAGCAGGATGTAGTCGATGTCCTCCCTGTCAACCACCCCGTTGCGCTCCCAGAGGAAGGTGTAGGGCGGCCTCTCGGAGAAAGCGTCGCGGTAGTCGCGGGTGAGTATCTCTATGGCCCTCTCGTCCGGCTCGGCGTTGGTGTCGCCGGCTATTATCTGAGCCACCGGTGAGCCCTCGGCGAACTTAAGTAACTCCTCCGCCTGCATCGCCCTTTCCTCCTCGCTGAGCCCCATGTGGACGTTCACTATGGTAAGCCCAAGCTCATCTATGGAGACCTTCTGGGCCGGCCTCGCCTGGCCGACACTCTCAAGGTTGAGCTCGCCAACGGTATTCATGTGCCAGTGTGAGAAGACCGCTATACCGTAGGTTCCCTCAACGGCCGGCTTGTACTCGTAGGCGTAGCCGAGGTGGGCCGAGACGAAGAGGGGCACGTCCTGGTAGGCGTTTGCGATCATCCCGCCGACAACTTCCTGGCCAAGCCAGATGTCAGGCCTCTGCTCTGACAGGAGATTAACCAGTTCGTAGCCGTTGAAGGTTCCGTCGTAGGGGCCGAAACCCTGGTGGACGTTGTAGGTCCAGATCAGGACGTCTTTCTTAGCGTTCGCATAAACAGGCCCCGCATTGAAGAGCGCCAGAACGATGACAGAGGCAATGGTGAGGCCGGCGAGGGGGCCGGCTATCTCCCTTGCGCTTGGAAGGCTCACCCCGACGTTCTTCCCATAGGCACTGAGGGCGTAAATTACCGAGGTAGCCAGGATAAGGGCCTCAAGCCTGTCCTCCATAAAAGGTAGACCGATGTCCCTGCCCACGTAGGCGCCTATCGCGAGCGTAGCAACGAGGAACAGATAGAATGCCCCGATGACTCCCCCTCTGCTCCCCTTCGCGCTCTCAACGAGGGCGATGGCTGAGGCCAAGGCTATGGGCAGGCCGACCAGAGAGAAGGGCTTGAGGAATAGCGTCGCCGAGCCGATTATCAGGAGCGCCATCGCGACCGTCGGCTTCCTCGCCAGGTGCGGGCCGAGCAGAATCGCCAAGGCCACGAGGAGGGAGAAGCCGATGAACTCCGGGAGGTAATAGACGGTCATTCCCGAGTAGCGCATCACCGCGTTGGGGTAGATGAGCCCGAGCTCGATGAGAGCGGCGAAAGCGTAGAGGCCGAAGCCCGGCTTCTTGAGCGTTCCAGGCTCGTTCCAGAGGGCGTAGGCCCCCAGGAACAGGAAGAGCGCCAGGATAACCCTCGTGTACGGAAAGTCAGCCGGCTCGGCACCGACAGCCAGGACGCGGAGGCTCAGGTCAGCGACGAGCCCCATGGTCAGATACTTCACGTCCAGCTCCTTGACGAGCGCAAGGGCCACCGGCAAGGCAAAAGCCGCTACGAGGTGCGTGTATTCGGTCGCATCGGTTATCAGGACGGCTGTTGCGTAGGCCGCTGTTAGGGCTGCGCCGGCTTTTCTGCTCATCCTTCCGACGAGGAACGCAGCGATAAGGAGCATGAGGATTCCAAGCCCGGATGGAAAGCTCATCCCGTAGAAGAAAGTCTTTTCAAGGCTTGAGTATGCCCCCGCCACAAAGATTCGGAGGGATGAAGCCAGCAGGACGCCGGTTCCGAGGCCAAGCAGTATCCTATTCCGCTCATCGATCTTCATACCATCACCTAACCCCCAAGTTCACGGGGGTGAACTTAAAGTTTGCTGAAAATTGGAGAGAAAAGCCATCAGCGGAGCCTTCTAAGGGCCATCTCGGCGGCGATGCTTATCGGGTCGATGGTCGGGCTCACCGGTGGGGCGTAGGCTGTTTCGAGGTAAACGACGTCCTCCACCGTTGCATCCTCCTGGGCTAAAGCAGAGAGGGTCATTATCCTGCCCCACACCCTTTCCCCACCGACTATCTGGGCGCCGATGAGCTTTCTATCTGACTTCCTGAAGATGACCTTGACCGTTATGGGCTTTCCGCCGGGGTAGTACTCGGGCTTCGTTGAGCCCTTGAACCTGCCGACGGCTATCTCGATGCCCGCTTTCTTGGCCCTCTCCTCTGTTATTCCGAAGGTGCCTATTTCGAGGCCGAAGAGCTCTGTAATGGCTGTGTTGAAGACCGGCTTAAATGAGACGTCTTTTCCGGCTATGTGCTCCGCTGCAACCTTTGCCATCCTCACAGCTGAAGTTCCGAGCTGGCTGAGCGTCCTTTCTCCGGTTACAGCATCTATCACCTCGGCGCAGTCGCCTATCGCGTAGATGTCAGGGTCGCTGGTCTGGAGGTGCTCGTTGACGACTATGCCCCAGTGCACGTCGAGGCCGGCCGCCTTTGCGAGGTCGACGTTTGCCCTGACGCCAGTGGCGACGAGGACGAGGTCAGCCGGAACCTCCTCGTCGCCTATTCTAACAGCCCTGACCGGACTGCCAATTATCTCGCTGACCCCAACGCCGAAGCGGAAGGAAACTCCGTTGGCTTCCATCTCCCTCTGGACGAGCTTGGCGGTATCTTTGTCAAGCATCGCCGGCATTAGGCGATCCATAAGCTCAACGACCAGAACCCCCATGCCGAGCTTCGCGAAGGCCTCGGCCCCTTCGAGGCCGATTAGGCCGGCCCCGATTACAACGGCTTTCTTCGGCTTCCTCTCGGCGATGTATGCCTTTATCTCCCTCACGTCGTCGAGGCTCTTGAGCGTGAAAACCCCCTCGTTCTCGACGCCCTTTATCGGGGGGACGAATGCCTTCGAACCAACTGCCAAAACAAGCTTGTCGTAAGGGACTTCGCCCTTGTCGGTTATGACGACCTTCCTCCCGCGGTCTATGGATTTGACCTCCGTTCCGAGCATGAGCTGGATTTTCTGCCTCTCGTAGAACTCGTTCGGGAAGACGATGACATCTTCGGGCTTCTCGATGGTTCCGCTTATCACGTGCGGCAAAGCGCATGGTGAATACTGCATCGTTGGTTCCTTTCCGATGACGATGATTTCGGCCTTCCTGTCGAGCTTGCGCATGAACAGCGCGAAGTTGCTTCCGGCTGTTCCAGAACCCACAACGACGATTTTCATGAGCACCACCGGAGGGAGAAGGGCGAGGAGGTATAAAAAGTTGGCTTTAACCGAAGGTTGTCAGCGGTACGCCCTTTCGCGGGGTTCAACCTTCAAGATAACAACGGTATCCTCGTCCCAGTGAACGGTGTAGAGAACCCGATAGCTGCCAAGCCTAACGCGATACGCTCTGTCCGAACCGCGCATCTTCTTAACGTCGAAGCTTTCCACCGGAACCGGGTTGATTTTTAGTGCCTCCACGAGCTCGGCAAAACGATTTAGGTGGGCTGGAGGAAGGTTTCTTATTCCTTTCTCGGCATTTTTGCCGATGATTACTCTAAAGCTCATAGGCCGAGCTCCTTCTTTAGCTCTTCCCAGTCTTTTCCGCTCTCAAGTGCTTCCCTTTCGAGTGCCTCGATTTCCTCAGGGCTCTCACCCTCTTCCTCCTCAACGAGCCTCGCCTTGAGCATGAGGAGGGCCTTTTCCATCTCGTCGAGCCTCTTCTTCATCTCGCGGATATCGTAGAGGAGAACGTTTATCGGGTCGGATTCCATGCTCCCACCGTTTCCAACTATGTGCCGGAAATATAAAAGGATTGAGTCAGCGCATCCACTTACGAGCTATGACTGCGACGATGAGCGCCATGAAGACGGCTCCGGTGAGGGCCTCGATTGCGCTCAAGGCTTTGAGCCAGCCAGTGGGGTGCATGTCACCGTAGCCGAGGGTGGTGAATGTGACGAGGGAGTAGTAGAGGGCGTTGAGGAGACCCGGGATTCCTTCTGAGGCGCCATTGGTGTAAATAGTTCCAATAGGAATTCCAAGTATCACTACATGAGAAAAATGGGATAATGCCTGATAAAGGATTGCATTTACAGTAATTACCCAGAAAGAGCTCAGGATAATCCGCCCCCAGCTAGTCCCATAGAGTGATATCCAGTCTGCTAATATTGCCTCTATTGCTGTTGAAATGTATACATAAATCAAAAACAGAATAGCTTCAAATTTTTGATAAGGCGTTTTTGAATTAGAATATTTTTCTTTTGCGCGATTTTTCAGGACTTTACGATAAGCACGACGTTCAAGAACGAACATTCTATCGGCTTCGTCGCGCTTGCCTTCTTTTTCGTAGCTGAGACGTTGAACGCGACGGGCTTCTATTTCTGCTTCGGGAAGTTTGAACCATTCACTTGGAAGGTCTATTTCTATCCCCATCCGAATATCTACATTGGAGAACTTCAGTCCTCCATAGAATTCAGTTTTTAATTCTTTTTGGTCACCTTTTGATATAACAAAATCAGGTCGAACTTTAAATGAACACCCTCTATTAAATGCAACAAAATCAAAACGGACGTCTCCCATAAACTTAGTCCCCCAAAAGAATGTCTCGCTACTGTTAAAAGTTGAAGAATCAAAAATAAGAGAGTTCTCAAAAATAGCTGAATGAAACGTAACAGAATTATGGAATTCAACCTCCCTAAATGTTGCTTCAGAGTAGAAAGTAGCCTCAGCAAACGACACAACTCCTTTGAATTTCACGGACCAAAAGTCTAATTTTGAATGAAACTTTGCATTCCAAAAAATTGCAGGGCTCTCGAAAATACTTTTCCAAAAATTCGTGTGACTATCCCTAGACTTTCCGAAAGAAGTATCTCTAAAATTGGCCTCTTTCATAAAACTCACGTTTACAAAACTAACTGAACTATGAAAAATTGCTTCCCGGAAATCAACATTTTCCTCAAAGGTAGTCCCCCAAAATACACTTTCTTCCTTAAATTCAGTGTATCTAAAATCAACCTCACCTCTAAATTGTGAACCGCTAAAGTCAACTCTCTTACAGAATACACACTCAGAAAATGACGATGATCCAAGCCCATTAAATATACAGTCAATAAACTCTGCATCTTTCTCAAATATAGTGCCAGAAAAAGAGACACTCCCCTCAAATTTAGCCTTTTCAAAACTAACTGATTTTTTGAAGATGACGTCTTCAAAAGATATCAACGGTGGGAACACAAAACCTTTCGCGTCTACTGGATCTTCAAAAACAAGCCTCTTTATCTTCTCTCCATCAACCTCGACCTCCTCAACCCTCGGTTTGAACCTCTCCAGAAACTTCCTGTAGAACTCTACAGCCTCTTCTTCACTCTTGTTCGGCTTGTGGAAGACGCAGTACTCCTGATCAGCTGTTTCGGGGTCGCAGTTCCCGAAGTGCGCCATCCTGCACATGGGTGCTCACTAATTGAGCTACGCTTTGAAGTTTTTATCCCTTTCGACGAACTCAAGGAACTCCGCTGGTGTTGAAATCAGAAACTCGTGCCCGTTCAGAACGAATTTTCTGCCCTCGTCCCTCAGCTTCAGCACGTGCTTCTTGTCGAGACTTATGAGAAAGTCAACCTTGGCTGAATATGCAACGTCAAAGAACTTGTTGTCGTCAGGATCAGGCGAAATATCAAAATGCTCGCTCGGCTCAACAAGAATTGATGAAGCCCTGAAAATCCTGTAAATCCAGAGGGCATATACCCTGCTCTCAAGGTATCTGAGAACCTTCTCGCTCGTCAGCTTGAAGCGGAGCTCTTCAAGTATCGGTTCGGAGGTGTAGGAGAGAACCTTCTTCCCGACAACTAAATCCATGACCTTCCCTGAGCTCCCGAAGGGGTTTATCGCGGCCGTTATGACGACGTTGGTGTCTAGGACGACCTTGAGCGCTTCCATTCCTCGTCCACTTCCTCAAGGAGCTTTTCGATTTCCTTCTCTGATGGAACCTTCCTCTCCCTCGCGAGGAGCTTGTAGGTCTCCCAGAGCTCTTCTGGAGACTCGTAGTGGAGCAGGAAAAACCTCACGGCTTCCTTGATGAGCTCGCTCCGGCTTGAGAACTCGCCGCTCTCCACGAGCTCATCAATTTCCTTCATTAGGCCCTGAGGAAATCGGATCGAAACTTTCTCGGTTGTGGACATTCAACCACCGTAGGACAATAGTCGGACAGAATATATAAACGTTATGAAGCAAAATTGAAAATAACCTCAAGGCTCCACTACCGTCCCGCTGTGCTTCCCCTTCACGACGTCGAAGAGGTGATACGCATCGCCCTTGCCGACGATATAGGTCTTTATCCTGCCGCGCTGGATGAATTTAGCGGCTAAAGCGTCGACGACGCCGCTCCCACCGGCCTTGCTCTCGCCCTCCATTGCTATCTCGACGAGCTGGTCGACGGTTATCCTGTCGAGCTTCTTCGCGTTCGGGTTCTTTTTGGGGTCAGAATCATAGACGCCGTCCACGTTGGTGATGACCACGAGCAAATCGGCCTGGAGGTATTCGGCAAGTAAAGCCGAGACTGCATCGGTGGTGTGGCCGGGGTGAGTTCCGCCCATTATAGGTATCTTCTTGAGCTGTATAACTTCCCAGGCCTTACGGAAGTCCTGGATGACGAAGGGATAAGCTTTTTCGCCGAGGGCAGCGATGAGGAGCATGGCGTTGGCCCGCGTTATGTGTATGCCGATGTAGTCCTTGAAGGTCTCGTTGGGCGTGAAGCTCTTTGCCGCCTTGATGTACTTTCTGGCAACTTTTCCGCCGCCGACTACCACTGCCACCTCGTGATCCTCGCTTATCTTGATGAGCTCGTAAGCTATTTTCCCGATAAAATCAACGTCCGGATCATCTGGCACAAGAACCGATCCGCCTATATCGAAGACTATCCTCATGATGACCCTCACGGTGCTAATCAGCAGGATTTATAACCTTTTTCTTGCCGGTGGGGTGTTAAACTCCGAAAACATTATCAACATTGGGAGCGAACCTATACCGGTGTGAAAGATGGAGATTACCGTGCGGGTGCGCATTCCTGAAGGAACCAACAGGAAGATAATCAGTGAACTTGCTGAAATCTTCACAAGGGCACAGGCTCTAAAATCTCTGGCGGGAGGAAGGAGGGAGATGAGGCGGGAAACGGCCTCATGGAGGGAGCTCCGTGAGTACCTTGAGGAGTACCGCGACCTTGGTGGACAGTAGCCTATTGCTGAACCTGATTTTTGAAACTGAGCTAACGGAGAGGGCCTTAAAGCTTATCTCACTCTTGGAGTATCCCGCTGTTTCTGAGACCGTCATTGATGAATGCGTTTATGTAACCCTGAGGAGAAACGCTTCGAAGCTCGGGGTTAAAAATATCCACGAGCTCAAACGGTTCCTAAAGACGGAGCAAGGAAGAGCCCTCCTTCAGAAATCAACGGAGAAAGTGCTGTCCTTCATCGCCAGCTATCAGATGGAGGTTGTTAAAGACCCGGATATATTCCTTACCCTTCCAAAAGCCTTGCCCTTTAGGGCGGGGATGCAGTGTTCTTGAGCCTGCCATTCAAATCACCGAAAGTCTTTTAAGTTGTGGAGTAGTAATGGACTCTGAAAGAGTCCTTTCAGGGATGGCTCCCTTAGAGGGCTTTCACTGTGTCCCCTGCAAAAGCAGGGGAAAACGCCGACAGGCGTCCTTTGAAAACCTGCCCTTTTGGGCAGTTGGAGTTTGGTTGTCTGAGACGATAACCCCAATCCGCTTTGCGGTAGGGGTAATGGGCCGAAGACCCGGCCTGCGGGCTGAGCTGAAAGGGGTGACCCGAGTAAGTGATGGGCCCGCAAACCGAACCGCCAACGGCGAGGGGTTGAACCCCTTCACGGCGGGGAGGAGGTCAGTCCATGACGCAAAGATAATCGGCTCCATGATTGAAAACGGAATAACAAAGCTCGCAACTCTTGATAAAGACTTCCAGGGAATCCCAATAATTGAGCTCCTCAAAACGGAAAAATAAAAAGCTCAACCTATCTGGAACGCCGAACTCCTCAGCTCGCCGCGCTCAAAGCGGTACGGGTCGTACCACTCCCAGTCGAGCGGAACCTTGGAACGGCCTTTCGATATCAGCCCGGCCATCGCCTCCCCAACCGCCGGCGCCATCATGAAGCCGTGCCCGCTGAAGCCTGCGGCAATGTAAAAGTTGTCGAGGAGCCTTCCGATGGCGGGATTGCTGTCCGGCGTCTTTGCGTAGAAGCCCGCCCACTGGCGGACAACGTGAGCGTAGCGGAGCGGCGGGGCGATTCTGACGGCATACTCCAGAACGCCGCGCAGGAAGTCGTAGGTCGGCTCGTAGTCGTCTAAGCCTTTAGCCTTGTGCTCTATCCCGGCACCGCAGATTATTCCGCCGTCCTCACCGTCCTGAATTATGTAGGCGTCGTTCCAGCTCGGCGGGCACACCAACGGTTCGGCCTGGCCGGGTTCGAGCGGCTCGGTCTTGACGAGCTGGTGCTTGTAGGCGGTGATGGGTATGATGTCTCTGCTGAGGCCGGCCATCTCGTTGATGAGGGGCGCCCATGCGTTGGCCGCGTTGAGGACGGCATCTACCCTAACGCTCTCGACCTTCCCGTTGCTCCTGAACCTCACGGCGGTTATGGCATCTCCCTCCTGCTCGAAGCCTATAACTTCCGTGTGCTCGCGCGCATCAACGCCGAGCTCCTTGGCCCGGAAGAGGTACGCAAAGAGCGTCTTGAAGGGGTTCGCCTTGCCGTCCTTTGGGTTCCATGCGCCTGCAAGGAAAGGCTCGGTGTTGAGGATGGGCACTATCTCCCTGGCCTCATCCATGCCGATGAGCCTGGTCGGAACGCCGAATCTGTTCTGGAGCCTTATGTTGGCCTTAAACGCTTCAACCTCCTCCTCGCTCGTGGCAAGGAACAGATAGCCGGTCTGCTTGAAGTTTATATCGAAGCCGAGCTCTTCCTCAAGCTTTTCCCAGCGCTCAACGGAGTACTTCATGAGCCTGATGTTGGCCTCATCGGTGAACTGGGCGCGGATTCCTGTGGCACAGCGGAAGGTCGAGCCGGAGCCGAAATAGTTCTTCTCGAAGAGGATTACCTCTTCCCCGAGCTTCGCCAGCTCGTGGGGGGGGGCGCCTCCTATTACCCCCCCGCCGATTACGGCGATTTTACTCATCGGCACCACCCACTATAACCTCTACGCGAACGGGCCGAATCGGAACCCTCGCCTTCGGAAGCGGTATCTCCTCCTGACTCCTTCCGGTCTTTCTGGCCAGTATGCCGAGGACTATGGGGACGCACGTCCTCCCCTGGCAGGGGCCCATCCCTATGCGGAGGAGCCGTTTCAGCTCCTCGATATCGGTGACGCCGGAATCTATGAGCGCCTCGACTTCCTCGACGGTGACGTCGTTACACCGGCAGACGATTTTCTTTCCCCCCATGCTACTCCCTCCTTTCCACCTTAACCGCCCTGACGTCCCAGGCCAGCTCTATCGGAACTTCCACGATGAGTATCGGCGTGTCTCCTTTGCTTTTCTCCCTCGGCACGACTGTGAGAACCTTTCCCCTTCCAACCGGCTCTCCAACGCGGTTGAGGAGAATGACCTCCTCGCCCTTCTCGGGAACCGGAAGGAGCTCGTGGGGCATAGTTATCCTCGCCCTGTCGCCGACGTAGTGCACCATGAAGAAAGCGAGACCTGGGCAGATCTGAACGCAGAGGGAGCAGCCAATGCACTTATCGTAATCGACTATCGGCAGGTCGTTCGGGGTGGGCATGCTTATCGCCCCGGTGGGGCATATCTCCCTGCACGGGGCGCAGGGTATCTCCTGCGGGCAATCCGGAATCGCAACCGGCCGTTTCCTCAGCCTCTCCTCGCTCGGCAGGGGGATGAACTTTTCAAGCTCCTCCGGCGTTATGTAGCCGTTTCTGAGGTAGGAGGGAATTTCACTCACTGGCGACACCTCCAATAAGGGCCTTCTTTATGCCCTCAAGCACGTGCCTGCCGAAGGGCCCGGAGCGGAACTCCAGGAGGTCTTTCTGGGCCTTTTCCATCTCTTTCAGCCAGCTTTCGTCTGCTATGCCCAGCCTCAGGGCGGCGGCGATTCCGGCTATCTTCCCTTCGAGCATCGCTGTGGTTGCTTCCTCTATCCCCGCAGAGTCCCCGGCGACGAATATTCCCCTGACGGTGGTCTCCATCCACTCGTCGCGAACTGCCACGTGGCCGCTGAGCTCTCTAACATACTTTATCTGACAGCCGGCCTGGTGGAGGAGCTCGATGCTGGGCCTCAGGCCTACGGCAAGGGCTATCACATCGACCTCGAAGGTCTTTTCAGTCCCCGGAATTGGCCTCCAGTTCTCGTCCAGCCGGGCAACGACTGCCCTCTCGACCTTATCCCTACCCTCGGCGCGCAGAATGGTGTGTCTCGTGAGTATCGGGACTCCAAGCCTTCTGACCTTGGCGGCATGGACGAAGTAGCCGCCTACCTTCGGCATGGCCTCGACTATCGCCTTCACCTCAACGCCGGCCTGGATGAGCTGGTACGCCAGTATAAGCCCCACGTTTCCGGCCCCAACGATTAGAACCTTGTCGCCAGGCTTCACACCGTAGGTGTTCATGAGGGTCTGAATGGCTCCGGCGCCGTAGATTCCCGGTAAATCGTTGTTCTCAAAGGGAATCATCTTCTCCATCGCGCCGGTTGCTACGATAACCGCCTTTCCGCGGAATTCAATCAGCTCGCGGTTGTTCCTGACAGCTAAAACGAGCTTTTCCCCACCTTCTTGGAAGATGCCTACGGCGGAGGTTTCAAGGAAGACCTCAACGTTCTCCCTCTTCCTGACCTCCTCCTCAAGGATTTTCGCTATCTCCACTCCCCTGACTCCCGCGAACTGCTCGCGCTTGCCGAAGAACTTGTGGGTCTGCTTGACGAGCTGGCCGCCGAGCATCGGGTTCTCGTCCAAAAGGACGACGCTCGCCCCGGCATCGGCCGCGTGGATTGCCGCCATTAACCCCGCCGGCCCACCGCCGATTATCACGATGTCCGCCCTTACGACTTTTGCCTCCTTGAACTCCGGGGGCTTTGCTTCCCCCGGCAGTCTGGCCTTTCCGTGCTGGGGCTCGATCCTCATTCCGTCCTCGACGAGGGTTATGCACGTTCTGACGTTGGGGATTCCGTTCACGACCATCAGACAGGAGGAGCACTTGCCTATCGCACAGAAGAGGCCCCGGGGGCGCTTTTCGTTGGCTGAATAGTTGAGAACCCTGATTCCAGCGGCGTGCAAGGCCGTTGCAATTGTTTCCCCCTCGTACGCCCTGATTGGCTGGCCTTTGAAATATATGGTAACCTCCCTGCCGCGCTCAAAACGCAGAACAGGATGCTCAGTTAAGCGCACGATGTATCACCCATGCACCTATTCGTTCATGAATTTATGAAAATTTTTCAATCCAATGGTGGGAAACCTTTGGTTATTGGAGGCCCTGCAACTTACCAAAGCTTTATATATCTGCCCAAGGATAAGTTAGCTGGCGGCGGGCTAGGCCGGGGGGTTCGGCGTCCCCTGCAACCGGAAACCGTCGATATGCCGGGGCCGAAGCCCGGGGGGCGGTTCCCAAAGCCGTCCCCGGAAGCCGGGGCACAACGGTGATCCCTCGTCCCACGGGGCCGGCGGTGGGAGGGGCGGAGCTGGAGGGCTCCGCTAACTCCCTTTGCCCGCCGAACCCCGTCAGGCCCGGAAGGGAGCAGCGGTAGGCGGGACGTTCGGCGCTCGTGGGGTAGCGGGGGTGAGCGAGCCCCGGTGGAAGGGGACGGTGGAGGGTTCCCACCCTCGGGCGCGCCCGCCGCCACTAACAGCGCTTCTATATTAGTGGTGTTCTGTATGCGTGGAAAATGCAAAACCTTAATAGTCCAGCGACATCTTTTGCCTTTGAGGTGTCAAGATGGCGAGCCTCGAAGTGGAGCTTTTCGGGATAAGGTTCGAGAACCCACTCATTCTTGCGTCCGGAATAAACGACAAGGTTCCCGAGCAGTGGATAAGGGCGCACGAGGAGGGCGCCGGGGGAGTTGTTACCAAATCAATAGGAATCGGGCCGAGGACAGGTTACGATAACCCAACCATTGTCGAACTCCCCTACGGGCTGATAAACGCGATGGGCCTGCCGAACCCCGGCTGGAAGGGCTTCCTTGAGATGGTCGAGGGCTACACCTTCGACTTCCCGCTGATCGTCTCGATTTTCGGAGGAACGCCGGATGAGTTCGCCTTTCTCGCCGAAAAACTGAGCGATGTGGCGGATGCCTTCGAGCTCAACCTCAGCTGTCCCCATGCGAAGGGCTACGGCATGGAGATAGGCCAGAGGCCGGAGAACGTCTATGAAGTCGTTAAGGCCGTTAAGGAGGCTACCGACAGGCCGGTAATCGCGAAGCTGACGCCGAACATAGGCGACATAACGAAACTCGGCTTGGCCGCTGAAAAGGCTGGCGCTGACGCCGTCTCGGCAATAAATACGCTGAAAGCCATCGCCATAGACGTCTACGCGAAAAGGCCAATCCTCAGCAACAGGGTCGGCGGCTACTCTGGTCCGGGGGTCAAGCCCGTTGCCTTGAGGGCGGTCTACGACCTCGCAAGGACACTTGAGATCCCCGTTATCGGAATAGGGGGCATAACCACGTGGCAGGATGCGGTCGAGTTTCTCCTCGCCGGAGCCTCCGCCCTGCAAATTGGAACGGCAGTCTCGCTCCGCGGGTGGAAGGTTTTCAGGGAGATAAATGAGGGAATAGCTAGATACCTCGAAAGCGAAGGCTTTTCGAGCGTGAGGGAGATAGTGGGGCTGGCGCTGGAGGAGTAAACATGAAGGAGTGGAAAACATTCTCGTTGGGCAGAGATTTGAGTCCTGAAGAAATAGAAAAAGCCGTAGAAGAGGCTCTTAATGAGGCCACGAGTGATATCGAACTTCCGGAAAACTTTAAGCCTTCAAAATTGGATTTGAGTTGGGGGAGAAAAATGAAGCGCGCTGTTGTATTGTTCTCGGGTGGATTGGACAGCACGGCCTGCCTCTACTGGGCGAAGAGGAACTACGACGAGGTCATCATGCTGGTGATAAACTACGGAAGCAACGAGGAGCGCGTTACGAACAAAGTTGCCGAGTTCTTCTCGAAGGAGCTGGACGTTCCGCTGAAGATAATCCGTCTCGACTTCCTTGAGGAGTTCTCCAAGCTCCGCGGGACGACCCTCGTTGGAGGCGAGACGCCAAGGGTCACAGCACAGGAGCTTGAGGACATGAACGTTGCACAGGAAACGGCAAAAAGCGTCTGGGTTCCAGCAAGGAACGTCGTGCTGATAAGCGTCGCCGCTTCGCTCCTCGATGCGCTCGGAGGCGGGGACATAATAGTCGGCTTCAACGCTGAAGAGGGAGCAACGTTCCCGGACAACACGCCCGAGTTCGTGGAGAGGATGAACGAGATGCTGAGATACGGAACGATGGCAGAGGTCAACGTGGTCGCTCCACTCATAGACCTCGACAAGAAGGGGATAGCGAGGCTTTTGAAGGAGCTTGGCGCCAAATACGAGTACTCAAACTCCTGCTACATGCCAAAGGGCTTTACGGAGGATGGCAAGCCAATACACTGCGGCGAGTGTGAGAGCTGCGTCAGGAGACACCGCGGGCTTATGGAGGCCCTCGGCGAGGACAGGACGGTCTACGCGGTCGAACCGAAGATATAGCACCTCCTCACAGATTCCCTTCCCCGGGTGGGTCTGCTTTCGGCCCACCGCAAGATTTATAAATTCGCCCTCTACCCTATCCATTGGGCGTGGGGCGGTAGCTCAGCCTGGGAGAGCGCCGGACTGAAGATCCGGGTGTCGGGGGTTCAAATCCCCCTCGCCCCACCACTTCTCGCGTGCGGTGGTAGTCTAGCCTGGTCTAGGACACCGGCCTTCCAAGCCGGTGACCCGGGTTCAAATCCCGGCCACCGCACCACTTTCTGCTTCTCGAACTCCTGCCAGATGCCCTACTCCAGCTGCCCATATCTGTCCACTAAACGTTATAAAGACCCACGTTTTACTTCGTCTTTAGGTGGTTTATGTTGGAGAAAGACGCTCACAAGTTCGAGCTTAACGGCGCTTTCGTTCTGATTCCCAAAAAGCCTGATCTGAGGTATCTCTACATCGAAATAACCAACCGATGCAATCTCCGCTGTGAGATGTGCTTCAAGCAGTACTGGGAAGACCCAGAGGGTGATATGGACTGGGAGCTCTTCCTGAAAATCCTCGACGATGCGGAGGAGCTTCTGAACCTGGAGATGATATACTTCGGGGGAATCGGAGAGCCGACGGTTCACCCGAGGTTCATGGAAATGGTAAGGGAAGTCAAGAGGCGTGGTTTTGCTCTCGGAATAAGCACCAACGGGTTCCTTCTGACGGATGAGAGAATAAGGGAGCTTGTGGAGCTCGGCGTCGACCTCATGTACTTCTCGGTCGATTCGGTTCCAACCCAGCCGGTCGATATCGGCCACATAAAGCCGGACTATACGGGGTCAAGGATACGGAAGATACAGGAGGTAAAAAAGGAACTCGGCAGGGACGTGCCTCACATAGGTGTGGAAGTCGTTGTCACGAAGGAAAACTACAGCGAGCTGGTTGATGTCGCACACTACGTAGGCTCTCTCGGTGCCGACACGCTTCTTATCTCAAACCTCCTGCCAATAACCAAAGAGCACGCCAAAATGATAGTCTACGACGGTTCCGTGGATATGACGCCGATCGTGAACAAACTCCAGTCGATATACCACGGCTACCTCCACAGGATAGCGGAGTTCTCCCTGAGAACAGAGAGGCACTGCAAGTTCATAGAGAAGAAAGTTGCGGTGATCAGGTGGGACGGGGAAGTTGCACCCTGCTACCGCTTCCTCCACACGTACCCCGAGATAGTCTTCGGCAGGGAAAAGAAGGTTCACGCTTACTCCTTCGGCAACGTTAGAGAGAAAAGCCTGGCGCAGATATGGACGAGCAGAGATTATTCATGGTTCCGCTTTACTGTTCAGAACGCCCTGTACCCAAGCTGCACCGACTGTCCGCTGAACGAATCGTGTTCCTTCGTACAGGACACTGAATCGGACTGCTGGGGGAACACTCCAAGCTGTGCGGACTGCCTCTGGGCGAGGCGCATAGTGCTCTGCCCGATACCGGAGAAGGGCATGAAAGGATTTTGGTGAATTTAAATTCATATCTTTTGTTAAGGTTAATGTGTTTATATCGACCGCGAATTTTTAAGTTCGAAAATGACCGCATCTACGTTTGTTAAACTAATGTGCTTATCATAACATCAATGTTTCGTTTTTTTGCTTTCGTCAAATTTATTAGCATCAATGTACAAAAATGATTCCGAAAACTACTGGAGGCATCGAAACATGTTCGCGTATTGGGGGAGGATTTTAAGGGTTAACCTTAGCACAGGCAAGATAAGCGAAGAGAAGTTCGATGAGGACTTCGCCAAGAAGTGGCTGGGAACCAGGGGATTTGGTATCTATTATCTCCTGAAGGAGATGGACGCAACCGTTGACCCCTTCAGCCCGGAGAACAAGCTGATATTCGCCCCCGGCCCACTGACCGGAACAACCGCCCCTACCGGCGGCAGATACATGGTGATCACCAAGAGCCCGCTGACGGGCTATATCGCGATGGCCAACTCGGGCGGTTTCTTCGGTGCAGAGCTGAAGTTCGCAGGCTGGGACGCCATAGTGGTTGAGGGCAAAGCGGATCATCCAGTTTACCTCTACATCAACGACGACCAGGTCGAGATAAGGGACGCGGGCCACATATGGGGTAAGGTCGTCAGTGAGACGGAGGAGACCCTCAAGGAAGAAGTCGGAGACAGCAAGGTTCACATAGCCTCCATCGGTCCGGCGGGAGAGAACCTTTCGAGAATAGCCGCGGTCATGAACGACGAGCACCGCGCCGCTGGAAGGGGCGGCGTTGGAGCGGTCATGGGGAGCAAGAAGCTCAAAGCCATAGTTGTTAGGGGCCACAAGCGCGTTGAAGTCGCTGACAGGGCAAAGTTCACCTCCGTTGTTAAGGAGAAGATTGAAAAGCTCAAGAACGATCCCGTCGCGGGAGGCGGACTTCCCAAGTTCGGTACGGCCGTTCTCGTCAACATAATCAACCAGAACGGCCTGTATCCAACCAGGAACTTCCAGGACAGCCAGTTTGAGTACGCGGAGGAGCAGAGCGGTGAGGCAATGGCCGCGAAGTACCTGATAAGGAACAAGCCGTGCTATGCCTGTCCGATTGGCTGTGGAAGGGTAAACAAGCTCCCGACCCTTGGAGTCACTGAAGGACCGGAGTACGAGAGCACGTGGGCTTTAGGTGCCCACCTCGGTATAAACGACCTGGCCAGCATCATAGAGGCCAATCACCTCGCGGACGAGTACGGATTCGACACCATAAGCCTCGGTGGAACTTTGGCTACTGCCATGGAGCTCTACGAGAAGGGCCTGCTGAAGCAGGAAGACCTCGGCGAAGATGCTCCTCCGTTCAGATGGGGCAACACTGAGGTTCTCCACTACTACATCGAGAAGATGGCCTACAGGAAGGGCTTTGGAGACGTTCTCGCCGAAGGTGGCTACCGCCTGGCCGAGAGGTACAACGGCGTCGAATACTTTATGGGCGTCAAGAAACAGGAGCTCCCGGCATATGACCCGAGGGGAGCTGAGGGCCACGGCCTCGGTTACGCCACCAACAACCGTGGCGGCTGTCACATCAAGCAGTACATGATAAGTCCGGAGATACTCGGTTATCCGTACAAGATGGATCCGCACGATATCAGCGACGAGAAGGTCAAGATGGTCATACTCTTCCAGGATCTTACGGCTCTAATTGACGCCGCTGGACTCTGTGTCTTCACGACCTTCGGTCTTGGAGCCGATGACTACCGCGACATGCTCAACGCGGCCATTGGATGGGATTTAACCACCGAAGAGTACCTCAAGATAGGAGAAAGGATATGGAACGCTGAGAGGCTCTTCAGCCTCCGCGCCGGACTCGACCCACTCAAAGAAGACACACTTCCTAAGAGACTCCTGGAAGAGCCTGTCAGGCAGGGCCCCAACAAGGGACACGTTGTCCGGCTGAAGGAGATGCTCCCGCGCTACTACTCTCTCAGAGGCTGGACTGAGGACGGGAGGATCCCAGAGGAGAAGCTGGGGGAGCTTGACTTAAGGGAGTTCTAACTCCTTTACCCTTCGTTACATTTTTTCCATTATACTTGACGACCGGAGCGTACACTTATTGTTCCCCCTGGCATTTCTCAGATAACCGCATCACCAGGAACTACACCACTTGTCATGATTTTTGGTGCAAAAAACTATTATTATTGTCTCATAAAGATGTACATTGTTACAGTGTACATCAATGAAAGAAATACCGTTGCGTAAAGTTTTTAACGTATCGAACATCAATACCCCGATGTCCCGATATGGGACGTGCTGCACAGGAGGGTACTACAATGAAGAGATTGGGTGTAGTAGTGTTGGTACTGGTGCTCGTGGGCCTTTTAGCTGGGACAGCCACTGCGGCACCTGTAAAATCCGCCCCCAGGAACACAAGCATCCAGCAGAAGAACTACGGATTGCTGACGCCGGGGCTGTTTAAGAAAGTCCAGGGCATGAACTGGAACCAGGAAATCAGCACGGTTATAATGTTCGGAAGCTACCAGGACAGGGACAAGGCCCTGAGGATACTGAAGACCATGGGCGCTCAGGTCAAATACTCTTACAAGATAATCCCCGCAGTTGCCGTTAAAATAAAAGTTAGGGACCTTCTGCTGATTGCAGGTATGATCGACACCGGCTTCTTCGGCAACACCAGGGTCTCCGGAATCAAGTTCATCCAGGAGGACTACAAGGTTCAGGTTTCCGATGCTACTTCTGTCTCCCAGATAGGGGCTGACACCGTCTGGAACTCCCTCGGCTATGACGGAACGGGAATAGTTGTTGCGGTGGTTGATACCGGTATAGACGCGAACCACCCCGACCTCCAGGGTAAGGTCATTGGATGGTACGACGCCGTTAACGGCAAGACAACACCCTACGATGACCAGGGACACGGAACCCACGTTGCAGGCATAGTTGCCGGGACCGGTGCTGTCAACTCGCAGTACATCGGTGTCGCTCCCGGGGCTAAGCTCGTCGGTGTTAAAGTTCTCGACTCCACTGGTTCCGGAAGCATCTCCACAATTATCGCAGGCGTTGACTGGGTCGTCCAGAACAAGGACAAGTACGGAATAAAGGTCATCAACCTCTCCCTCGGCTCAAGCCAGAGCTCCGACGGAACCGACTCCCTCAGCCAGGCGGTGAACAACGCCTGGGCGGCTGGATTGGTCGTCTGTGTTGCAGCAGGAAACAGCGGGCCGAACACCTACACCGTCGGCTCCCCCGCTGCCGCAAGCAAGGTCATAACCGTTGGAGCCGTCGACAGCACCGACACCATAGCCAGCTTCTCCAGCAGGGGGCCGACCGCCGACGGAAGGCTCAAGCCGGAAGTCGTTGCCCCGGGTGTTGACATCATCGCCCCGAGGGCCAGCGGAACCAGCATGGGCACCCCGATAGACAACTACTACACCAAGGCCTCAGGAACCAGCATGGCCACCCCGCACGTTGCCGGTGTTGCCGCACTCATCCTCCAGGCCCACCCGACCTGGACTCCGGACAAGATAAAGACCGCCCTCATCGAGACGGCCGACATAGTCGCCCCGACCGAGATAGCGGACATCGCCTACGGTGCCGGTAGGGTCAACGTCTACAAGGCCATAAACTACGACAACTACGCCAAGCTCGTCTTCACAGGCTCAGTTGCGGACAAGGGTAGCGCCACCCACTCCTTCGACATCAGCGGTGCCACCTTTGTCACGGCTACCCTCTACTGGGACAACAGCGCCAGCGACATAGACCTCTACCTCTACGACCCGAACGGAAACCAGGTCGACTACTCCTACACCCAGTACTACGGCTTCGAAAAGGTCGGCTACTACAACCCGGCTGCGGGAACCTGGACGGTCAAGGTCGTCAGCTACAGCGGCGCTGCCAACTACCAGGTTGACGTCGTCAGCGATGGAACCCTCAGCCAGTCCACCGGAACCACGCCAGCTCCGAGCCCGACCCCAACGCCGACCACCGACAGCCAGACCTTCACCGGTTCCGTCCACGACTTCTGGGACACACGCGACAGCTTCACCATGACCGTCAACAGCGGCGCCACCAAGATAACCGGTGACCTGACCTTTGACACCAGCCTCCACGATCTCGACCTCTACCTCTACGATCCCAACGGAAACCTCGTGGACCGGTCCACAACAAGCACCAGCGTTGAGCACGTTGAGGCTCTTAATCCAGTTGCAGGCGCATGGAAGTTCACTGTCTACGCATACAACACATTTGGCTGGGCCAGCTACCAGCTTAAGGTAGTCGTCTACTACGGCTGAAGGTTTTTAACACCCCTTTTCTTTTCCCTTTGAGGTGGTCGGAATGAAGCGGATTCTTGGGGTAGCCCTTGTCCTCATGATCATCGGATTATCCCTTCCGCAGGGGAGCGCTAAAATCGAGCCTTACGTTTACAAACCAACCGTTCCCGAAACCGCCTTTGCGGTTCTTGCCCTTTACCAAACCGGGGACTATGGTAGGGTTCTCGAAGGATGCGAATGGCTCCTCACCATGAGGACGCCCTTTGATTCATGGGGGATTGCCTACGGGGAAGAGCACATGGCAAAGTACACGGCAATGGCGATGCTCGCCCTTATGCGCGGTGAAAACATCGCCCGCGGGCGTTACCACGATGTCCTGAACAGCGCCGCCTACTGGCTGATATACAAGCAGAACCCCGACGGATCATGGGAGGACTACACCGGGACAGCGCTCGCTTTAATCGCCCTCAGGGAATTTCTGAACGGATACATCAACGAAAACCTCACCGGCTTCGAAAAGCAGGTGAAAGAGGCCATAAACCGGGCCGAAGGCTGGCTGATGGGGGCCGAACCGAAGACCGATACAGAGCGGATATTTGGCTACCTGGCCCTCGGGAGGAAGGAGGAGCTCGAAAAGATGGACTTCAGAGGCGACCTGAAAGCCTACCGCGCCTTTGCCCTCGCGTATCTCGGAGAAAAGGTTGATCTCCATGATGATTTTGAGTCCACCGTGGCCATAGCCATGGCACTCTATGCGACGGGAGATGAGAAATACAGGCAAGAACTGCTCGAAAAGGAACACTTCGGGTTCTGGGGCGTTCTCCACTACCGAGTCCTCGACCTGCTGAGCGCTTCCAAGGTGGGGGGCTTTGAAGACCTCAGAAGCATCGCGTGTCCGTATCTCGGGAAGATAACCCCCGGTGACGACTGGGAGAGGGTAATCCTGGCCGACTACTATCTGCTCTGCAACCTGACCCCCGAACTCCCCTCAAACTATTCGGGGCTGTTCCCGTGGCAAATTGCCGAAATTGCCCGGATAAAAGCCACCCTCGGCCAAAACTACTCGAACGAGGTGGAGTATCTTCTAAGCACTGCCAAAAACGGTGTCTGGAGGGACTTCTACAACACCGAGTACGTGGTATGGGTGCTCAGGGGGCTGAACGTCAGCCACGACTACGATGCCTCCCTCGGCTATCTCTCCAGCAACTTCACATGGATGCTCAAAACGAAGGACCCAAAAACCGGAAACCCCGTTTACTACAACGTCCCCACCTACTACTTCGCCTACGCCCTTATAGTCTTCAGGGAGTTCGGCATGGAGAAGGAGCTCAACGAAACCCTGAACCTGCTCGCTGAGAGGCAGTATCCCAACGGCGCCTTCCCGTACACCCAGGGTTCAGTGGCCGGACTGACATCGACGGCAAAGGTTCTCTGGGCGCTCCAGGAGGCAGGACTCACGAACACCGGCACCTACACCCGGGGCGTTTCGTTCCTCAGGGAGATACTCTACGCGGATATACCCGCGCCTGGGACGGAAGACGGAACCGTTAGGCTGACCAACGCCACGTTCCTGCTCGTGAGGGATGGTTCCTACATCGGCAACTCAACAGACACCGCTGAAACCACCGGATTGGACGGCTACGTGGTGGTATACCCGTCGCAAAACCCACTGGTGATAGAGGCCCACGCCGTGAAGGGATTCAGGGCAATGGAAGAGGCAGAGGGGAACGGGAGAACCGCATACTTGTACATCGGCGCTGGTGCCGCCCTGATAGTCATGGCGGTGCTCATCGCGAGAAGAAAGAAACGCAAGGAAAAGGGGAAGAGGAGATAGGCATAGCCTTTTAATTTTTCATGTCGTTGAAGCCTCTTCGTCGTTGTAGAGCTCGTCTCCAAGCTCTATCTTTTCCTCGAAGCCCTTCGAGCCTTCGAGCGTCTGAATCCTGAACATGTAGCTCTTGTACCAGTTGTAGGTCGGCTTGACCTTGACCGGCAGGAGCTTCCAGGCCCTTGTTTCTTCTTCGTAGCCCCAGTTCACATACTCGTTGAAGTTCCTGATGATGTCAGTGATTACAACGTTGAACTCGTTGATGAGAACCTTCTGGATCTCCTTCCACTTGTCGAGCGAGCTCTCGCGCCTCGTTATTCCGAAGTAGCCGGCACAGCCAGGGCCCTTCAGGGTCGCTATACCCCTTCCGACGAAGGCCCTTATCGCATCAACGGTCTCGGGCGGGTCGGTGATGAAGGTGTCGAACTTGTGGAGCGCGTAGTCGGGGAGCGGCTCGCGGAGGTCGAAGGTGAACATCTCGATGTCCGAGTAGCCGAGCTCGTCGGCGGTCTTCTCGATGAACTTGACGAGCCTCTCGTCAATGTCGAGGACGGCTATCCTCTTGGGAAGGCCGCTGAGCATGAGGGCTATGCTCGTGAGGTCGTCGTCTCCGAGGACGAAGACTTCCTTGTTCTCAAGGTCTCCGCGGGTGTGCATCAGGGCTATCCTGGCGACGGTTGTCTCGGGGGTAACGTAGGCCTGGTCGAAGTCGTGCTTGGGCTGGGGCCTGTCCTTGACTATCTCCCTGAACTGCTCAAGGAGGTCGCTGAAAGCTGAAAGCTCCACTGTCTTGCCCTCGCAGTGGGAGCAGGTGTAGTCCTTTCTGGCGCCTATTCCATACTTCTCCACCAGCTTCCTGCCGCTCTGGGTGAGGACAACGCTCGGGCCGTCGAAGGCCACATAGCCGAGCTCGTGGAGGGTGGTAATAACTGCAACGACGAGCGGAAGCGGCTCCTCGCTGAGGTCGACGATGCGCCAGACGTCACCACTCGCCTGGATGGCGCTCAGAACGTTCTCGACGGTTCTCTCGTAAACGGGGATGCTCGTCTTCTCCATGACCCTCTCCACTATCTCCCTCATCACAAGCACCTCCAGAAGCATTTTTTGTTCGCGGACGGGGTTAAGGTGGGACTCTTTTAAGGTTTTCCCAGCGGCAAGTTTAATAAACCGTTCCCCGATTGGGTCTCCGATGATAAGGCCAGTCGAGAACGACTTCGTAAAACGCTACCGCCTGGAGTACAACCTGGACGCCCTTGAGGGGGTTAGGGGAGAAATCGGCGAAGAGGCCTATTCCCGTCTGAAAGCCCTTGTAGAGTACCGCTTAACTGGAAAGGAGTTTGGCCGCTCACCTATCGACGTCAAGATAGCCCTTGCCTTTTCCGCCGGCTCGGACAGCACGGCGTCCCTCAAAATACTCCGCTGGGCAGGCTTCGACGTTGTGCCAGTTATGGCAAAGCTCCCGCAGATGAGGGAGCCGGTTCTCCTCAACGCCATGACACAGGGTGCAGTCTTCGTTGAGGTTCCGGGATACATGGACGAGATGAAGGAGCAGATAAGGAAGAGGGCACCCGTCTGCGGCCGCTGTCACGCGATGGTCATGAATGCAATCGAAGACTACGCCAGGGAGAACGGTATAAAGATAGTGGCGAGCGGAGACCTGCTGAGCTCGGGCCTGATATCCATATACAGAAAAGGGGACGTAGTGGTTCTGAACCTTCCGGCTTTTCTGGCCCTCGACAAGGGCGAGGCGATAGCGACCCTCGGCCGGAAATACGCCCTCGGCTTCGGGTGCACCCTCTGGAGGTCGGCCGCGAAGAACTCCCCCGTGCTTAAGAGGTTCGGCATCCAGAGGGTCCTGAGGGAGCTCCGGGCCAGGGCACTTACACCTGAGATGGCGGAGAGGCTGATATTCGACATCCTATCCTTTTGATACACATTTCTGACCCAAAAGGTTTAAATGTGTCTCTCTGAACTTCACCCAGGTGGTGAATATGGTCACAAAAGAGGAAGTTGAAAATATCATCAGGGGAATAGTTGATGAGGATTTCGTAAAATCCATAGAGGTTGATGAAAAGGGCAACGTGACTGTCACCCTCGCGAAGGACACCCCGAACATTGACGACGTGCTTATAAAGCTCAACACGGAGCTCGGAAAGATTGAGGGGGTTGGCACCATAACGATAAACCGCGAGAGGGAGAAAAAGACGGAAGAAAACGTCGAGCTGAACAAGGATGTGATACTGGAAAAGCTCAAGGAGGTCATAGACCCCGAGATAGGCGTGGACATCGTCAACCTCGGGCTGATCTATGAACTCGATATAAGGCCGGACAACACGGTCTACGTCAAGATGACGATGACGACCCCGGGCTGTCCGCTCACCATGTGGATCCTCAGGGCTGTAGAGGATAAGATACTGGAGATACCAGGCGTCAAGGACGCCGAAATTGAGCTCACCTTCGACCCGCCCTGGAGCCCGGAGATGATAAGCGAGGAGTACAAAAAGAGGTTGGGGCTTTTCTGACCCACCCTGCCAATTTTTGTTCATCGAAGAGCCGTTTTCTCCCTCTTTCTACGGATCTTCGCCCTCAGCAGCCCATTTTTCGACGAAAAGTTTATATTCCCCGGAGTTCATCTAAATCCGGTGATGCTCCATGGCGTGGAAGGTTAGGGTTGACCAGGACGTTTGTATCGGAGATGCCATCTGTGCCAGCCTCTGCCCGGACGTCTTTGAGATGAACGACGAGGGCAAGAGCGTTCCTGTCGTCGAGGTTATTGAGGACGAGAACCTCTACAACTGCGCTGTTGAGGCCGCCGAGGCCTGTCCGGTCAGCTGTATCTACATCGAGGAGGCCTGAAGCCTCTTCTTTTTCCTTACTCCTTAAGTTGGAACTTCCGGCTGGTTCCTGTTCTATAGTGGGTGACATCAACAGGGCTTTCTCCTGGCAGAAAAGGGAAATGATAATAGAGCCGCTCACTCAAGCGTCAGGTTGAACTTCCTCGCCTGCTCAAGGACGTACTCCCTTATCTCCCGCGCCTTCGGCAGCTCTGCCACTATCTCCCCGTTCTCGATGAGCGGTTTGAGAAGCGGCTCGACCTTGGTTCCACAGACCGGACATTTCTCAAGCTTTTTATCCGCCGGAACGCGGTGGTAGTGGCCGTTTTCACAGCGGTATATCTGCTTCCTCCCGCTGAGCTTGCCGCGCTTGGTGAGCGGCTTCCCCTCAATCTCAACTATGTCGAGGGAGAAGTCAACCGGCTTTGCGCTCGCTATTGAGCCCCCGACGCCAAAGGCGTCCGCTATATCGACTATCTCCCTTATGCTCTCCTCGTTTAGGCCCCCGCTGACGAAGATTTTAACATGATCGTAGCCCCTCAGGTCGAGCTCCCAGCGAACCTCCTCTATGATTTTCCTGAAGTTACCGCGCCTTGAGCTTGGCGTGTCGAGCCTTACCGCTGTGAGCCTCTCGCCGAGGGCTTCAGCAGCCATTAAGGCCTCGAACTTCTCGTCGCAGAGCGTATCAACCAGAGCCGTCCTTGGAACCTCAGGCTCAACGACCTCGTCGAAGTACCTCCAGGCCTTCACCTGGTCGCCGACAACGAGGATGAGCGCGTGGGGCATGGTTCCAACGGGCTTCTCCCCCATCATCTCCGCCCCCAAGACACCGGAAACCCCGTCGCAGCCGCCTATGAATGCAGAGCGGTCTATCATCGGCGCTATGGCCGGATGCATGTGCCTTATCCCGAAGGAGTAGACCGGTTTGAAGTTCGCCGCTATCTTTACCCTCAATGCCGCGGTGGCTATACCGCTCGCCTGGCTGAGCATTCCGAGTAAAGCAGTTTCATAGACGCCGAACTCCTCGTAAAAGCCCTCGATCTGCATAACCGGCTCGTAGGGGTGGAATATCGTGCCTTCAGGCATCGCGTAGACGTTTACCGGCAGGCCTTCGAGGAGCTTGGCGACCTCTTCGATTCCAGCTAAAACCCCCCACTTCCAGCCCTTTGGGAGAGAAGTCGTCGTTACATCTGCGAAAACCTTCCTGTGGATGCCCTTCTCGACGAGTATCTTCCTCGTCCTGATGAAGTAAACGTCAGTAGTCTTTCCGGCTTTGATATCGTCCTCGTGGGCGATGTAGAAGTCCCTCATTTCTCCTCACCTGATAGGGAGTTCTCGCCATCCGATTTAAGGCTTTCCCGTACGGGGCCACACGGGGATTAAATCGAGCGTTGTACCACATACGTTATTAGCTGTGTCCGTTGAGATATGGCCGGTGGGGAGAAATGGAACCACATATTAGCCTTGGAGAAGTAATACCTGGGGGGATCGTGCTGGTCTCCTACGGCCAGTACAGCCTTGGATGGAGACTCGGCATGGAATACCTCAGGGATGAAATTGAAAGGGGGACATTTGGAATCATCATGAACACGACTGTTCCCGTCAGAAAGCTGATAGAGCGGGCCCGCTCTGTAGGTTTTGATCTTGTGGGAGCGGGTACCAGCGGGCACATGGCAGTCATTAACCTGTTCGATGAAGAAAGTGAGCTGGACTTTGTATACAGACTTGGTACTGCGGACAGAACACTGCTGATACCCCGGATCGAGGTGATAATGAAGGAAATAGCGTCAAGGTACGACCTCCGCAAGCGCAGGGTCGTCGGTATGATAGCGACTATAGACGGCCTCTACGAGCTGTTTGGAGGGGAGTTCCTTAAGAAAGTGTTGAGGACATACCTTGTAAAATCTGAGGAGCTCGTGGGGCTGGGGTACGAACACTGGAGCATCCTGATAGTCAACCGGGACACCGTGCCAAGGGATCTCCACTCCTGGATAGTCAGCGTCAGCGACTACGTGATCCTGACGGAGGGCATAATGGACAGAACGAGCCTGATGGAGAACACGGTTCTTTTAAAGAGCTTAGCCCCTGGATTCTCCCAGAGGATGTTCCAGGCGATTGTGCCGGCTGAGAGGCTGGAGTAGTTTAGAGTTCAAAGGGAAGCTCTACCTCCTCACCCCTTTCTCTTCCGTGAAGCTCCCGCCTGTATGCTTCGAGCGGTCTGTCCTCCACCCGTAGATAGCCCGCGAACGTTTTGGGGCTTTTCTCCAGCTCGTCAAAGAACTTCGGATAGCGTTTATCCCTGACGATGTGGTGGTCGAGTATTATATCTGCTCCAGTCTCGCGGATTATCTCGTTGAGGTTTTTAATACCTGCCTCCCAGCTTCCCTCCGCTCTTTTGCCGAGATACGTTGGGGGACCACCTGTTATGAGCAAATCTGGAACCTTCTCAATTATCCACTCCACAGCCTTTCTGTTGAGGAGCTGGATGTCGCTCGCGTGTATTAAGCGGAAGCCGTCGTCGATCATGACCATCACAACGAAGCCGAGCTTTGAGCCTTCGCTTCCGTGTGGGACCGCCGGCGAGAACTCCAATGCAACACCTCCGAGGTCGAAACTCCTGCCGTCTGCAAACTCCACCCTTTCCGCTATCGGCTCGGCGTTCTTCATAAACGCCCAGGCGCGCTTCCTCTGGCTGAAGTTGATGTTTTCTCGCGGATGCTTTATGAGGAGGAGCTTTCCCTCGTATATCTCCCTCGCATACTCCTCGCTGGAGCTCTCGTAGAGGCCCTCGAAGAATGGCGTGTGGTGGTCGTAGTGGTAGTGGGAGATTGTCACCACGTCCGCTCTCTTAGCGTAACCCTGGAGCTTGCGGCGCATCCTGTGAAGCGTTTCTATCTCAATCTTCGCCGGCGAGAGGCCGTAGCGCTTCGGCCCAAGAGCGACACCGGGGTCTATGAGGATTTTTATTCCTCCGGCTTCCACGAACGTTGCCAGGCTTCTCACGCCGAGGCTCTCGGAGGCTAACGGAATGATTCTCATATCCCCCACCACATAGAATTTTCAGGCCAAACCTTAATAAGCCCTGCCCGTTAGTGGAAGTTGACCGATGAGGAGTGTCATCCCTCCTGATGCCAAGATGATGACATTATCCCCACCTGAGGTGGTTCCATGCTTGGATTCTTCAGGAGAAAGAAGAAGGAAACTCACGGCCCGCTCGTGTACCTGAGCGAGCCCACGATACTCTACCACACCCACACGGAGAAGGCCATCCTCCAGCTCCTGGAGGAAAAGCTCGGCTCGAACAACTTTGTAATCCCCTCTGACTACGGCCTCAGAAACACCGACCACCTGATTCCCGAGGCGGAGATATTCGTGGCGATAGCCATAGTCGGCAAGTTCACCTCCCTCGTCGTCAGGGAGATTGAACTGGCCAGGAAGCACGGAAAGAAGATCTACACCCTCGACGTGGCCAGAAAGGACGACGAGATTCTTTACATATTCGAGGAGGGAGTCCCGGAGCACATCGAGTGGCTCACTCCAGAGGAGACTCAGGAGCTCTACGCGGCCTTCCGCGGCGAGGACTTCTCGGGCTTCATGAAGTTTTTCTTCGGCGACAGAAAGAGGCAGTGGTAGGCATTAGAAATGGAAGGGCAGAAAACAGGAAAAGCCAGGCATTAGGCGTTCGCCTTTTTCTGCCTGATGTAGGCATCTATAGCCTTTGCGGCCCTCTTTCCATCACCCATCGCGAGGATAACTGTTGCCTCACCCCTGATGGCGTCTCCTCCGGCGAAGACACCGGGAATGCTGGTCATGAGGTTCTCGTCCACCACAAGCGTCCCATCGGGGTTCGTCTTGAGGCCGGTGGCTTCTTCGCTTATTATCCTGTTGGGCTCAAGGCCGATCGCTATGATGACGGTGTCGGCTTCAAGCGTGACGTACTCGCCGGTGCCGACTATCTTGCGCTTTCCTTTCCTATCGCGCTCCTCAAGCGGGCGCATCTTCTCGAACTTGACGGCCTTAACCCTGCCATTCCCGTCGCCGATGAACTCAACCGGGTTGAGGAAGAACTCGAACTTGACTCCCTCCTCCTCGGCGTGATGGATTTCCTCAATCCTGGCCGTCATGTCCTCCCTTCCCCTGCGGTATGCTATTGTTACCTCTGTTCCGAGCCTCAATGCGGAGCGGGCCGCGTCCATGGCGGTGTTTCCGGCCCCAATCACGATGGTCTTCTTTCCGACAGCTATCGGCTCGTCGTATTCCGGGAACAGGTAGGCCTTCATGAGGTTGATCCTTGTCAGGAACTCGTTGGCGGTGTATATCCTGTCAAGGAGTATGCCCGGTATGTTGAGCAGCTTGGGCGTTCCCGCACCGGTTCCGATGAATACGGCGTCGTACTCCTCAAGGAGCTCCTCAAGGGTGACGGTCTTTCCGACGATGTGGTCGAGCTTTATTTCGACACCGAGTTCACGGAGCTTGGCTATCTCCTTATCCAGTATCTCCTTCGGAAGCCTGAACTCGGGGATCCCGTAGATGAGAACTCCCCCGGGCCTGTGGAGTGCCTCAAAAACGGTAACCTCATAGCCCATCTTTGCAAGCTCTCCCGCACAGGTCAGACCAGCGGGCCCGCTTCCTACCACGGCGACCCGGCCTTTCGTCCCATCCCCGTTGGCCATGAACTCCCTGAGGAGCTCCTCCTCTATCCCGTGCTTCCTTGCGTAATCGGCAACGAACCTCTCAAGCTTACCGATGTTTATCGGGTCTCCGACCTTGCCCATGACGCACGGCGCCTCACACTGCTCCTCCTGCGGACAGACGCGGCCGGTAACGGCCGGCAATGTGTTGTCGTTCCATATTACACGCAGGGCGTTCTTGACGGCCTCGTCAGGGTTGTCGGAGTTCTCACGGAGGGCCCTTATGAATCCTGGTATGTTTATGTGGACGGGACAGCCCTTGATGCACGGGGCGTATTCGGGCGGACACTGTATGCAGCGCTCCGCCTCTTTCACCGCGGAAGCAAAGTCATAGCCCAGGTTGACCTCAACGAAGCTCTTAACACGCTCCCCCACGGGGACTTCCGGAGTAGGAACGCGCTCCTTGATGAGCTTTGGTTTGACTGCCATTCAGATCACCCCTTTGGCCTTAAGCTGAGCTATGTATCTCTCCCTTGCAATCTTCTCCTGCTCTGCAAAGCGTGCGTTCCTCTTTATCGCGTCGTCCCAGTCTATTTTGTGCGCGTCCATCATCGGCCCGTCCCTGCAGGCGAACTTTATCTCCCCACCGTAGAGAACCCTGCACGAGCCGCACATCCCGGTTCCGTCCACCATTATCTGCCTGACCGTTACGATGGTCGGGATTCCGTAGGGCCTTGTGAGCTCGGCCAGCTTCTTAAGGGAGCCCAGCTTTCCGCCGCCGAAGACTATATCCACCTTGTCTCTCTCTATAAGCTCCTTCAGAACGTCCAGGTAGTGTCCCTTTATCCCAACGCTCCCGTCCTCGGTGGTGAGGTAGTGCTCATCCGCCACGGGCTTCGCCAGGTACCTCTCGGGGTAAACGTTGGCCTCGTTCTCAAAGGTCTGAATTGCTATGGTGTAGTTGCCGGCCTCCTTCATCGCCTTGAGTGTGGCGTAGCTCTCAGCCTGGGCGCAGACAGCGTCCGACACGAAAACAACGTTTCCGTAGTGCTTCACCTCTATGGGCTTTCCAAGGGGGCCCGTAACGCTGAGGAGCTCGTCCCCAACGTCAAACTCGTACCAGAGCTTGAGTGTCGTCTTCCCGTGCCGTCTTATGAACATGCCTATTCTCCCGTCTTTGGCATAGTAAACGGACATAGGGACCCTCTCACCTTTTTCATCGGGAATCAGAACCACGAACTGCCCCACCTTCCACGAGCGGGCGATATGGGGCGCCTCGACCTCCATGAAAAAGTCGATGGCGCTCAGGTTTTCCTTTTCCGTTATGACATACCCCATGATGCACCACCTTGATCACGTGCTCAAAGTTGTCCACGCTTAGTTTAGAACGTTTGGATTTTATATGCGTTTTTAAAACCAAAGGTTCAGAACTCCCAGACCATAGGAAAGGCTTTTACCCCGGGGCGCCAACTACCGGTGGTGGCCAAGATGGTGGAGATCCCAAAGAGTCATCCCAGGTACTGGAGCCTGTACTACCGGGAAAAGATCATTGAAGGGATGGAAAAGGGCATGACGGCTAAAGCGGGCCTCATAGCGCACGGCAGGGGTGAGGCCTTCGACTACCTTATCGGCGAAAGAACCATAGAACCAGCCGAGAATGCAATGAAGGCCGCAGTGGCCAAACTGCTCCTCGCGGAGCACCCAGTCATCTCGGTCAACGGGAACGTTGCAGCACTAGTCCCAAAGGAGACCATAGAGCTCGCCAAGGCCCTTGGCGCAAAGCTTGAAATAAACCTCTTCTACCGCACCGAGGAGCGCGTTAAGGCGATAGCGGAGGAGCTGAGAAAGTACGACCCAGATGTTGAGCTCCTCGGGATAAACCCCACGAAGCGCATTCCTGGTCTTGAACATGAGAGGGGAAAGGTTGACGAGGAGGGAATATGGAAAGCAGATGTGGTCGTTGTCCCTCTGGAAGACGGCGACAGGACGGAAGCCCTCGTCAGGATGGGCAAGTTCGTGATCACAGTTGACCTCAACCCGCTCTCAAGGAGTGCCAGAATGGCCGACATAACCATCGTTGACAATATAGTCCGCGCGTATCCCAGAATGACGGAGCTGGCGAGGGAGATGAAGGACTACAGCAGGGAGGAGCTACTGGAGATACTCGAAGAATACGACAACGAGAAAACACTAAGCGACGTTCTGATCCATATAAGGGACAGACTAACAAAGCTCGCTGAGGGTGGTGTCTGGAGAAAGAAGGAGCTGGAGGCTTAGAGCTCTCTCTCCGTTTTTTCGACGAGCCTTCTGAGGCTCGTTATAAGCTCGGCCTCGCTGGAGGCATGGGAGACCACCAGGGGCACCCTCTCGCGCTCGGCCAGCTTGACCGCGAGCTCGTCGAGTTTTTTAACGCCGTGAAGGACGACAACTGCCGGCTTGAGTCCCTGGACGCGGACGGCTATCATCGGGCTTCTTCCTGTCGTTACCTTGGTGAATATCAGCGCTCTCTCAGTCGTCCAGCCGTAGAGCTTGAGAAACTCCTCGCTGCTCATCTCAAGGATCGCCTTTATGCTGTCAACGACGGTGTATCCATAAATCTGCCTGTCGAGGAGGTGCATGTTGGCCACGACATCCCCCTTTACGGCGCCCACCAGGTCTTTAATCGTGAGGGGCAGGGCAAATTCCCTTATGTCAAGGATGGCGCTCGTCGGAAGCTCGCTCCCGATGGTCTTGCTGAAGGCCTTTATGACGTTTCCACCGCGACGCTCGTCGATCTCCAGGAGAGCCTCGACGAACTTCCTTATGGTTGAGGCACCAGGGCTCTTCCTCCTGCCCCCCTCGTAGTCGCTTATGACGGAGGAAGAGACGCCGAGGTATTCCGCCAGCTCAGTCTGGCTGATTCCGAATATCTCGCGCCACTTGCGCATGGTCTTACCAGGGTCGGAGGAGAGGGTTATTTCCCCCGCTATCCTCTTAGCCAAGGCTTCTTTCTCCTTTTCAAGCATGATGAGGAATATTCGTCAATCGTTATAAGCTTTTCGGCAATTGCCTAACACCCTGCCCTCAAGCTTAAAAACTCCCCGCCCTACGCTCCCCGGTGATGGTCATGGCGATATACTTCATAGGCCTCGGTCTTTACGACGAAAAGGACATCACACTCAAAGGACTTGAGGTGGCCAGAAAGTGCGATCTTGTCTTTGCCGAGTTCTATACGTCATTGCTGGCCGGAACAACGCTGGACAGAGTTGAGGAGCTCATTGGAAAGCCTATCAGAAGGCTCAGCAGGGAGGAGGTCGAACTTTACTTCGAGCGCATCGTCCTGAACAAAGCCAGAGAGAAGGATGTGGCCTTTCTGACCGCCGGCGACCCGATGGTGGCGACGACGCACTCCGACCTCAGGATACGGGCCAAGGAGCTAGGAATCGAGAGCTACGTCATCCACGCCCCTAGCATCTACTCGGCGATAGCGATAACCGGACTGCAGATATATAAGTTTGGCAAGAGCGCAACCGTTGCCTACCCCGAGAAGAACTGGTTCCCCACGAGTCACTACGACGTAATCAGGGAGAACCAGGAGAGAGGCCTTCACACGATGCTCTTCCTCGACATAAAGGCCGACCAGAACCGCTACATGACGGCAAACGAGGCGATGGAAATACTCCTCCAGGTGGAAGATATGAAGAAGGAAAACGTCTTCACCCCGGACACGCTGGTAGTGGTTCTTGCGAGGGCTGGCTCGCTGAACCCGACGCTTAAAGCCGGCTACGTTCGGGACATGATCAAGGAAGACTTCGGGAGACAGCCCCACGTTATGGTCGTTCCGGGCAGGCTCCACGTAGTCGAGGCAGAGTACCTGGTGGCCTTCGCGGGGGCTCCTAAAGAGATACTCGACGAAACTTAGCGAAAGCTTTATATTTTCCCCTCCGCCCACTAATTCCGGGAAGGGCCCGTGGTCTAGCCTGGTTATGACGCCGCCCTCACACGGCGGAGGTCCGGGGTTCGAACCCCCGCGGGCCCACCAGTTACAAACTTTTCTGGCGAAAAGTTTGATCAAAAGGTCGTGATTCCTTTTGAGTGGCTAAATTTTTAGTGGGTTTTTCAGTGGTCGGATTGTACTTTGGATTCATTGTCAAAAGAGCGTTCTTTAACGGGTTCGACTTCAACTCGCGCTCCGAAGGAGCGCTAAAAAGCCCGAACCCATTTTAGACGCGTAGGCCAAAAGAATCCCAAACAGAACTGCCAATTCAAGTGAAAACCTCCTAAACAGCAATCCACGAAAGAATCACAAACTTTGATGAAACTTTGCGCAGGCAAAGTTTCAGCGCTGGCGGAAAAATGACATGCAATTCTAAAAACGCTTGTTGATCTGATAGCGTTTCACTCCCAACAATGTCAAATGACAAGGCTTGATATTAAACCCTCATTCACCTGCGGATTTCAGAATTCATGCTTGATTTTCCCAAAGCTGGCTTGGTTGGCAAAGTTCTAGGGGTGTGGGGGCGTTAGCCCCCCAGCAAGCTTTGCGCAAGCAAAGCTTGACCAAAAAGTTCCGACTGCCCAAGAGGGGCTTGAAGATGTTGCATGCATTGTTAAGCGGGAGGTTTGTTTGGGGTTTACTTTCATGAGAGCCCATTGGAATGAGGTTTGCTCAAAAACAGCGCCCGAAGGGCGCTAAGGAGAAGAAACCCTTATCACGAGGATGGAGTTTAAAGCAAACCCTTAAATTAGGTTAGCACCTCTAAAAGGCATGCCATTTTTGATGAAACTTTTCTCCAGAAAAGTTTCTTAACGTGGGGTGAAACCCCACCTCGGGGGTTTGAGAGTACAGAGAGATAAGGGGGCGGAGCCCCCTTGTCTTTCGTTGTGGCGGGCCGGGCGGGATTTGAACCCGCGACCTTCGGCTCCGGAGGCCGACGCCCTGTCCCGACTAGGCCACCGGCCCACGCCCATAGGTATTCCCCGGGTGAATTTAAAAACCTAATCACTGCTTTTGATGTACCGAACTATACATTAAAGCATCAAAAAGCACAAAAACTTTTTAGCTTAGGCGCCCTACATAGAACAAGGAAGAGGAGGAGTGATACCATGCGGCCCCACGAATTCAAGCTCACCGAGGAGGGTATAAAGGCTGTTCTTCCGCCCCTTGAGGCTGAGATAATGGAACACATGTGGAGGGTCAAGGTGGCAACGGCGGGACAGGTCTATGAGTACATGAAGGTGAAACATCCGGACATAAGGCGCTCCACCATAAGCATCCTCATGAACCGTCTGTGCGAGCGCGGACTTCTCAAGAGGAGCGTTGAGAAGGGAAGGGGTGGAATGAGATACGTGTACTCCATAACCACCACGAGAGAAGAGTTCGAAGAGAGGGTCGTCCAGAGCATCTTGGACGCTCTCATGACGAACTTCAAGGAGGCGACCTACGCCTACCTCTCCAGAATTAAGAAGTGATGGGAAATGCTGTTCATTATCATGGCCCTCGAAGTCATACTGGCCGTGATAGCCCTTAAAGAGCTGGGTCTCAGGATAGCTTTGGCTGCCTTCGGCTCCATACTTCTCCTGTACTTCTGGGTCTCAACCAAGGACGTTAAGGGCAGCTACCTGACGCTTCAGAGGAGCGAAATTCCATGGCTCTACGACGGCATAGCGGAGATGGCCAAAAAGGCAGGGCTCCCAATGCCCAGGGTGTACATCCTGGACGACTACATACCCAACGCATACTCCTTCAAGAACACGATAGTCCTTTCCCTGGGGCTTTTTGAGGTTCTCGACAGCGACGAGATACTCGCCGTTGCCGCCCACGAGCTCGGCCACATAAAGAACGGAGACACAAAGATATTCCCCGTGCTCGCCTACGGCAGATTCCTTATGATGGTGTTCACTGGAGTGCTCATACTTCTCGCCCATACATCGGCCGTTACAGTAGCGGCCCTCTTCCTCTACGCCCTCTATGAGGTCGCCAGGGCCAATTTCCTTAAGAGCAGAGAGTTCCAGGCGGATGAAACAGCGCTCAGACTGCTGGACGTGCCGATGAGCCTCAAACACGCCCTCGAAGAGCTCAAGTACTACGAAGACCTGAGGGTTGGCGTCAGACTGAGTGCCCTGCCTAGCATAGAGCCAGCGATAGAGAGAAAGCAGAAGCCTGCGATAATAGAGACCCACCCAAGCTATGACGAGAGGATATTTAGGATACTCGTGGAGATTAACGGCAACAACATGTTCAACCAGCGCGTGCAGTGATGCCCTATGGGGATTGAGATAGTACTCGACAGGGAAAAGGCCGAGAGAATAAAGCGCATAAGGCCGACTAAAGACGAGTATTTCATGCTTATCGCAAAGCTCGTCTCGCTTAGGGCCACCTGTCCCCGTCTCAGGGTAGGTGCCGTCGCTGTCAAAGACGGCTACATCCTCGCTACCGGCTACAACGGTGCACCTAGGGGCATGGAGCACTGCATTGATGTGGGGTGCCTCATCGTCGACGGCCACTGTCACAGAGCCGTCCATGCAGAGCAGAACGTCATAGCGATGGCGGCCAGAAAGGGCATAAGCCTCGAAGGAGCGACGCTCTACGTCACCCACTTCCCCTGCGACATCTGCTTCAAGATAGTCATAAACGCCGGAATAAAGGAGATAGTCTACGAGGAGATGTACCCCAACGAGGCAACGGAGATTCTGCTCAGAGAGGCGCAGGAGAAAGGAATAGTCAAGATAAGACAGTTCAAGCTTTCAAAGGAAAGGGTGCAGGCATTCCTGGAGGAGCTTTTCGGCGAGTTCGTGGATTAGAGCTTTTTGTTTATCTCTTCAAGCCTTCTGTTTATCTCCTCCATCTCAATTGCTATTCTCCTAGTCAGCTCCGTTATCTCCCTCTCTGTTCTGTCCACCGCAACGTAGACCTTCAATATCAGGAGGTACGACAGGCCTATCGCAATGACAAACAGCGCATCGAGGCCCCTCCCAAGACCGAGGAGCCTCCGTATCTCGTTGGCCATTTCCAGGGGAAATATCGCCACTATCAGAAGCCCCAGGAGGATAACCTCCCAAAAGAGAAAATCACCCCACTCAAACTCCTTCTTTCCGTACTTGCCCAGCACGTAGAGCATCAGGGCCAGCACAACAACTATAGCCATGTACTGAACGGCATACATGGTCATCACCTCAGTTTATCAAACAGCAGGTTGAGGGCTATTTTAACACCCTCCAGGATGTTCGTCCCCTTTTTCATGGAGTACTCGGTGTACACAGCTTGGATTGGCACTTCAACAACGCGACAACGGTTTCTGGAGACCTCAATGATTATCTCGCTCGAAACCGCGTAGCGGTCGCAGGTTATCCTTATTTTGGCGGCGCAATCCCTGCTGAAGCATCTCAGCCCGCTCTGACTGTCGCTGACGTATTTTCTCGCAAAAACGGCCGTTATAGCGTCGAGGACAAAGTTTCCAAAGCGCTTCACAAAGGGCATCTGGCTGGTGTCGCCCTTGAGCCTCGAACCAACGGCAAAGTCCGCCCTCCCCTCGGCGACGGGCTTCATAACCCTCAGGGCGTCGCTCACGAGGTGCTGACCGTCGGCATCGAAGGTGATGATAAGCCGGGCGTTCCTTCTGAGGGAATAGGTTATCCCTGTGCCAAGGGCACCGCCGAGACCGCGGTTGACCAGGTGTGTGAGGACATGGACGCCCTTCGAGCGGGCTATCTCCCGGGTTCTGTCACGGGAGCCGTCGTTGACGACGACTATCTCATCCCGCCTGAAGTAGCGGAGCAGGTCATCGAGGACAGCACCTATGGTCATCTCTTCATTGTAGGCCGGCACAACAACGTAAGTGCTTAGAAGGTTTTCCAGGAGTCCAAGGAGTCCCCCCATGTCCTCAACCTCAAAATCCGGGGTGGAGTCAACTGAAAAGCTCATCCTCCCGGCGGTGTGACCCGTTATCATAACGCTCAACGCACCGAGCTCCCTGGCCGGGAGTATGTCGTAGCCGTGGTCGCCAACCACCAATACCTTGGTCGGTTCAAGGCCAAAGGCCTCGATTATCCGCCGAAGCTGTCCGGGGTTAGGCTTGAGGTCATCCGGCGGAACATCGTCACGGGTGGAGACAACCTCAAAATAGCCACTCACTCCATGCATCTCCAGCGCCTTAAGGGCCGCCTTCCGGGAGCTCCGGGTCATTATCGCCATTTTGACGTCCCTTTCCCTCAGAAAGTCCAGGACTTCCAGGACCCCCTCAAAAAGAAAACTGTCCCTCATCCTCTCGGACTCAAGCTCAACAAGGACAGCGTAGAGCTCCTCGAAGTCCCTTCCCGTCTCGCGGGATATTCTCAGCAGGTTCTCGTACATCGGCGTCATGTCACCGATTATCTCCTTAGGGATTCCCATCTCAACGAGCCGGGATTTGAGCTCCTCCTTAATTTCAGCAAAGGGCTTAGGTGCACCGACCAGCGTTCCGTCAAGGTCAAAGACCACCAGTTTCACGTCCATGTTCTCACCGAAGGATTTATTTTTGGCTTGTTCTAAGGGGATTGGGTGTCTAAGATATGATAGCGGCCGCTCCGCTTATAGGTTTAACCCTAACGCTCATCCTCACCCCCTACATAGCCGGAAGAATGAAGAGGGCTGGAATCACGGGGAGGGACATACACAAGATGAACCAACCGGAAGTAGCGGAGATGGGGGGTATGGCAGTTCTTCTCACCATTCCCATAGCGCTCTCACCCTTTATGGACGAGAAAATCATGGGGGTTCTCACGGTCTTTCTGCTCTTCGGAGTCGCTGGAATCATAGACGACCTGACGAACCTGAGACAGCTCCACAAGGTCTTTCTATCGCTCTTGGTCTCAGTCCCGGTGGCGTTTTTCGGCATCGCGCCCGAGGTTGATCTCTTCGGCTACACCCTCAATCTGGGGGTTCTGTATCCCGTTTTCGCGGTGCTCTTCGTCACAGGCTCGGCAAACCTGGTGAACATGCTCGCTGGGTTCAACGGGCTGGAGGTGGGGACTTCCACCATAATCCTTGGAATTCTGGCCCTGATAACCGACGGAAATGCCAGGCTCATTGCACTGACCGGGATGGGGGCCGCGTTGGGCTTTCTGTGGTGGAACCGCTATCCAGCGAGAGTCTTCCCGGGCGATACAGGAACCTTAAGCCTGGGCGCGCTGATAGGGCTGGTTGCCTTGACAGGAAAGGTGGAGGCCTACGCGGCGCTTCTCCTTCTGCCGCACTTCCTGGACTTCGCCATAAAGGCAGTGGGTGTTCGCTTCGGTGTACGGAGGCACGGAAGAACGACTGTACTGCCAGACGGAACGCTTCGGGCGCCGCCGTATCCCAGCTTCCTGGGGATAATAATGAGAAAAGTCAGGGTCACCGAGCCCAGGCTTGTGGCCATTGTATGGCTGATCGAACTCACTCTTGGCCTTCTCGTTTGGGCTCTTCATCAATTACTTTGACCATTCCAAAGCCGTAGCGGGTCTTTTCTCCAAAGCCGTTCTCGTAGCCGAAGCGGGCTATCTCCGGAGAGCCGTGGTAGCGGAATATCATGAGGGAGCCGCGGTAGTAGGTGTCTCTGACGAGAATCCTGACGGGCTTAAACTTGATAACGTCAATGGCAAAGTCCTTCTCCTCGGGCATCGTGCCCATTATCGCCGAATACCTCATCAGCATTACCTTGCGTAGCTTATCAAAGAAGGCCTCCTCGCTTGGGTAGAGATCCCATATCTTCATCCTGTTGCCGCTGAGCTTGACCGTCCTGACCATTATTGGACTAAGCGTTGAGAAGAGCGCCCCCTCCTTTATGCGGGGTTCCTTGAGTATCTTTATATCGTCCGCTATGAAAGCCGAATCGCCCAGCTGGAGAACCGGGCTGTCTATGAATCCCTCCACAACGGCCTTTATGAGCTCGCTGGAAGATGAAGAGACATAGAGAGAAACGTCATCTGAAAGAACCCTTATCCCCCTATCCGGAATCAGCTCACGCTTTCTGACCATTATACGGGAGAAGGTAAAGTAGTCAACGTGACTTACCTCAGCCTCGTGGGCGATCTCGGGAGATACTATGGCCATTTTCTCAAGAAGCTGAACGTAAACATCGTAGTTATAATTGAAGGGAAGAATTGTGCCCTCCTTTGCGGGCCTGAACTTTATCTCGACTCTCATTACATCCCACCCCTGTGCTATAACCCCCTTATAATTGGCACTCGAAGTTAATAAGAATTTCGCAAATAAACCACGCATCCATTACTTCAAAATTAAGTCAGGAAAAATCCGCACGTCTCGTACCAAAGGTATATAAAGCCGGGTGCCCCAAAGAATACATGGAAAGGATAGAGTTAAAAAGGCCCTTCTACACAGTCTGCATTGTGAGAGGTGAAAATTATGAGCGTTGAAGACGTTGGTGTTAAACCATCGAACGAGTACGATGATTACATCATGTACCTCAAGAGGAGGATCAGGCAGCTTGAACTCCAAGTGAGAACCCTGGAAGCCGACAAGGAGAGGCTGGAGAGGGAACTCTCACGCATGAGGATGGAGATGTCCCGGCTGAGACAGCCCCCAGCCTTTGCGGGTATGCTCCTTGAGGTACTCGACGAGGACAGGGCGATAGTCCAGAACTACAACGGACCGCGCTTTGTAGTCCGGATTGCACCCTGGATAGAGAGGGACAGACTGAAACCAGGTTCGAGGGTTGCCCTCGATCAGAGAACCATGGCCATAGTTGAACTCCTTCCCAGCGAGAAGGACCCGAGCGTATTGGGCTTTGAAGTCATTGAGAGGCCAGAGGTCAGCTACAAGGATATCGGCGGTCTGGACAGACAGCTCCAGGAGCTTAGAGAGGCCGTCGAGCTTCCGCTCAGGCACCCGGAGCTCTTTGAAACGGTGGGGATTGAACCGCCGAAGGGGGTACTCCTCTACGGCCCGCCGGGATGTGGAAAGACGCTCATGGCGAAGGCCCTTGCCCACGAGGTCAACGCTACATTCATAAAGGTCGTCGGCAGCGAGCTGGTAAGGAAGTTCATAGGCGAAGGGGCAAGGCTCGTCCACGAGCTCTTTGAGCTGGCCAAGGAGAAGGCACCTACAATAATATTCATTGACGAGATAGACGCCATCGGGGCGAAGAGAATGGACGAGACGACCGGTGGGGAGAGGGAAGTCAACAGAACCCTCATGCAGCTTCTGGCTGAGATGGACGGCTTCGACCCAAGGGGCAATGTTAAGGTAATAGCCGCCACCAACAGGCCGGACATCCTTGACCCGGCACTTCTCAGGCCCGGACGCTTCGACAGACTTATTGAGGTTCCTCTTCCGGACTTCAAAGGCAGGCTGGAGATACTCAAGGTTCACACGAGGAAGATGAACCTCAGGGACGTCGACCTGCGCGTCATAGCCGAGCTGACGGAGGGGGCCAGCGGAGCAGACCTGAAGGCCATAGCCACCGAGGCAGGGATGTTTGCCATAAGGGCGAGGCGTGAGTACATCACCCAGGACGACTTCCTCAAGGCAATAGAGAAAGTTTTCGGGGCAGAGCAGAGGCTCGCCCAGCAGATAGCCATGCACGAGGTCATGTACGGCTGATCTCTCTCTTTTCCAGCTTTTCTTCCACCCGGATTATCCCCCACGCCATCAGGTACATCAGGGGTATCGACAGAAACGCCCTCTCATAACCAAAGCCGTCGATGAGGAGTCCAACGAAGTACGGGCCGACGGTTGCACCAAAGAACCCGACCATGTTGACGAAGCCCATGACTGAACCGAGGTTCTCTCCGGTGGCCTTTTCCGACGTGTAGGCGGTGACTATGGCGCCTACCGAATAGAAAGCCAGCCCCAAGGGGATTATGACCCACGGGGAGGCCGTTAAGGCAAGGATCAGCGTGAGGAATGCGTTGAGACCGAAGACCACCGCTATGCTCCTCCTCCCGATTCTGTCGTAGAGGCCGCCGCCGAAGAGAGAACCTGCGATCCCTATGACGGATAGAAGGGAGAACAGCCAAGAGGCCGTTTCGAAGGAAACGCCTGCGCTCACCAGGAAAGAGACCAGGAAGGTGAGAAGCCCAAAGAACGCGGCAAGGACTATGAAGTTCGCCGTACTGAGCAGGAAAACGTTCCGGGGAATCGAGAACTTAACGCGAGACGGCTTTGAGACCTCGCCCCTGACCGCAAAGGTAAGGGCTATTCCAGTCACCAAGCTCATTGCCGAGAGCGCCAGAAAGGCGTAGCGCCATTCAAGTCTCAGGGCGATGGGGACGGCTATAATGGGTGCTATCCCGCTGCCGACGGGCGGGCCGACCATGAAAACGCCCAGAGCGGAGCCCTTTCTCTCCCGATAGACCTCGCTTATCAGCGCCGTTGCCGGGGCATAATACAGACCCGAGAAAAGGCCGTAAAGAGCCCTAACAGCGAGAAGCTCCCAGTATTCCCGGGCAAAGATTATGAGCGCGGACGAGAGCGAGTAGCCGATTATGCTGAGAACAAGGAGCCTCTTCCTCCCAAAGCGGTCGCCGATGTATCCGGCCGGAACCTGAATGATGGCGTAGGGGAGCAGAAGGGCGGTCATCAAAAGCCCGGCCTCGGCGTTGTTTATCCCCAGCTCGGCCTTTATCATCGGAATGAGGGGAGGGATTGCCATCCTGTGGGCGTAGTTAAAGATCCAGCCGAGCGAGACTAACAGTAAAAGCCTCTTCCGCATGGTTTCGATAAAGGGCTAAGCGTTTAAAAGTATGTCGCCAAGCCAACTAGGTTTATAAGTCCCAGCCCGGAACGGACTTCAGGGAGGGAGCGATGGTAAGCAAGCTACTGGCACTGGAGGCATACCCCAACCTCCGCGACCTGGACTTCAGGGTACTCAGAGGAGTAGAGCTGAACATGCGCCACCACAGATGGGTGCCCCTGGAGGATATAGCCAGATTCGCGAGGGTTGACGTTGAAACTGCATCCTTCAGACTTGGCAAGCTCGACGACATGTCCCTCGTCAGGAGGCGGAGCGACATAGGCTACATCGGCTACCAGCTCACGATACACGGCTACGACGTTCTGGCGATAAGGGCGCTGGCGAAGAAGGGCGTTGTTGAAGCTATAAGCACGGCACAGATAGGCGTTGGAAAGGACGCAGATGTGTACGTGGGAGTAACGCCGGCCGGAGAGAAGGTCGCCGTCAAGTTCAACCGCATAGGCGGCAGGACCGCCTCAAGAAAGGCTGCCTATCACGGGGATGTGTTCGCCAACAAAAGGCACACGAGCTGGCTCTACGTCTCAAGGCTCATAGCGAAGAAGGAGTATGAGGCGCTGACCCTGCTGAGCCCGATAGCCAGCGTTCCGAGGCCGGTAGCATGGAACAGGCACGTGGTCGTCATGGAGTTCATAGACGGGACCGAGCTGGCGGAGCTCCGCGACACCGACCTCTCCAGGGAGGAAGCTGGGGAGATACTCGACATGGTCCTGGACGAGTACATCAAGATAGTCCGCTTCGGCATCGTTCACTCGGATATGAGCGAGTTCAACGTCGTTCTGACTCACGGCGGGGGCGTTCTCATAATAGACTGGGCCCAGTACGTTACAACCGCCCGCCCGGAGAGTTACGAGCTCCTCAGGCGAGATATAAGGGTGCTCCTCAACGCCTTCAGGAGAAGATGGCGCGTGGAGAAGAGGTTTGAAGATGTGTGGCCGGGCTTTGAAAAGGCCTGGCGTGAGAGCCGGGGTGAGGGATGATGGTGATAAAATACGAACCTATGAAGGTACGGGAAAAGATAATGAGGCTCTTCCGGGAGGCTATAGAGGCTGAAAACGCCAGAGACCTTGAGAGGGCAAAGAAAAAGCTCGACGAGATAATGGAGCTGGCCAAAGAGGAGGAGCCGGAGTTCTACTTCGAGGCATGCTTCAGGCTCGCGGAGATTTTTCTCCAGGAGGACAACTACCGTGGGGCAGTGAAGTGCGCGCTCCGGGCGATACACCGCGCCCCCAATGAAGACCTCTACAGGCTGGGGATAAAGAGGCTCGGCGACATTCTGTTCATAATGAAGGGGGAGGGCAGACTCGGGGAGGTTTCCGAGGGCATGGACGTTACGCTGGGTCTGGTGAAGGACAACGAGGAGCTTCACCGCTTCGTCATGGCGCTCATGAAAATAGCGAGGGGAGAAAAGGTCGATGAGAGGTTCACCCTGGAAGAGTTCAACGAGATACTGGAGCTCCTTAAAGGATAGACTGAAGGACGCGCCTCACGTAGTCTTTCCCCGGACTTTCGGGGAAGTTGTAAGGCTCTTTCTTTGGCCTTTCATTGTAGTACGGCCTGTTACAGCCCGGACAGCCATGGGTGGCGAAGATCTCAGGTGGAATCACCAAGGCAAGCTCATCAGCATCGACCCCAAACCCGACGAGGGAACCTTTCTCATCGAACTCAAAGTCCTCTAATGTAGCGAGCCCTTCCTTTATGAGGTAATGGGCCACCTGGATTCTCCTGTACCTGGCGAGGCTCGGGGGTTCCGCGTTCTCAAGGCGGGTCCCCCTAATGGGCGTGAACGCGAAGAGGGAAACCCATGCACCCGTCGAGTACGCCCGCTCAATGGTCCCAATGAGCTCCTTATCCGTCTCTCCGAGCCCGACTATTACGTGCACGAGGGCTTTCCCATCGCCGAAGACGTCGATGACATCTTCCGTGAAGCGCCACATGTCGTCCCAGGAGTAAAGGGACTCCTTAATTTCCGGATAGAGCCTCTCGCTGGCCACGTCGAGGCCGACGCCTATGTAGTCAACCCCCCTTGATTTGAACTCCATGAGAGTGCCCCTGTCCACGGGGGTTATCGAGACCGAGACCGGAATGCCTAGGGGCTGGAAAAGATCGAGGAGTTCAATAACGTCGGAGACCAGGCCGGGGTAGTCAACCGTCTGGAGACATATTCTTGCAAAACCGCCCGCTGGAAGGTTTTCAACCACTTCCTCAACATCAAAGGCGGGCCAGGTTATGCGGGACAGCCTCCTGAGATCCGCCTCGCTTCCCCTGGCCTGGGGGCAGAAGGCACAGTTGTTCCTGCACCGGCCGTCGTGGTACGTCATGAGATACGCCGTCCTTGGCTTGGCCAGCATCCGGGCCTTTATCAGCCCCATCGCTATGGCGGTTCCATAGGAGACCCTGATCTTCATTTCTCCCTACCTCCCATGATGAGAGGCGCGTGGACTATTATAAGTGATGCGGCCGCTATGAAGGGGAGCAGTGGAAAGACACCAGCGTACCCCCTCAAACCAGCGACGTAGCCGAGGACAACCTGTCCCCCGAGCATCCCGAGGTCAAAGAACATCGTGTACACACTCGAACCCATCGTCCGTATCCTCCCGGGCAGGGGGGCGAGGGCCATGAGCTGCATCGCCGGAACCGAAAGGCCGAACCCCCCACCTATCAGAAGGGCGCTTATGTATGAGGGATAGGGGAGCCTGTAGTATATGAGAACCACGTACCCCGCAATGACCAGGAGAACCCCCGTCCTTATAACGGGTATGGGGCCGATCCTGTCCGCGGTCCTGCCCCCTATCAGCCTCATTATAAAGCTCGCCACACCCATGACCATCATGTAGAGGCCGAACACCCTCTGGGGAAGGTCAATGGTCTTGTAAAACGCCGGCAGGTACGTGATAACGCCCGCATATGAGAAGGCAAAGAAAAACAGGGCCAGTGAGGCGGCTATGAAGTAGGGGCGGAGAAGTTCGGAGTAACTCACATGTCCCGTGTGAACACTTTTGTGCTGGAGCCCCCGTTCGCCCATCCAAACAGGTATCACGAAGGCGGCACCGATGAGGGCAAATATGAGCGTAAAGGTGAATGCCCCGACAAAGCCCAGAATGTCCGAGAGGTAACCCCCGAGGGCAGGCCCTACGATGTTGCCGAGAGAGAACATCATGCCGCGCCAGCCGAGGGTCTCTCCCACCCTTCCCTCAGGTGCGAGGTCAACGGCTGTGGAGAGACTGGAGGGGAAGAATATACCCATTGAGAACCCGTGAATTGCCCTTGCAAAAGCAAATACCCACAGGTTCCCCATGAGTGCGGACGACACGTAGAGGAGGCCCGCGACCATCCCAAGGACGTTCCCCAGTATCATGGCCTGGAACCGGTAGCCCCTGTCCCCGATCAGGCCGCCCAGGGGCTTCGAAATCAGGGATATGACCGATGCTATGCCCGCCACCAGGCCAACGAGAAACGGTGTCGCACGGAGCGTGATCGCAAATGGTGAGATTATGGGGTTCACTACGCTTATCCCCAGGAAGAAGAAAAACGTGGACAGGTTGAGCAGCCAGACGTCCCTAAGGCGGCCCCCCACTAAACACCCGCCTCCGGCCCTTTCATACCGTCATGCATGAAGGCATAGCTCATATGCCTCGTGTTCTTGGCGAAGCCGACGTTGCCCGTAGAGTCAACCATGATGATGCCCATCGTGTCCCTGCCGAAGTAGCGCGTTGCGAGGCTTATGGCTGCGTCGCTCGCAGCCTGGGCGTCCATCCCGAGGCGGACAAAGTCGGTGGCGCTCTTGGCGAGGGCAAGCTTTATGGCCACCTCCCCCAGGCCCGTGCAGGAGGCCCCTGCCACCTCATTGGCGTAGGTTCCGCCTCCGATTATCGGCGTGTCGCCGACCCTGCCGAACATCTTGAGGAAGACCCCGCCGGTGGAGGTTCCGGCAACGACTTCTTCGCCGTCGAAGGCGACTGCACCAACCGTGCTCCTGAGGACTTCGGGATACTCCTTGATAAGCTCGTTGAGCTTCTTCCAGTGCTTCGTTTCGCCCCTCTCTATGAGCTTCTTCCTGAGCTCCTCCCACTGCTTCAGCCTCTCGTCTGTTATGGGGTTGTACTCCTCGAAGCCCATGAGCCTGGCGAACTTTACCGCTCCCTCACCGTTGAGGAGCACGTGGTCGGTCTTCTCCATGACCTTTCGAGCGACGCTTATCGGGTTCTTGACGCCCCAGATCCCGGCGACGGCGCCCGCTTCAAGCGTTTTGCCGCGCATTATTGCCGCGTCCATCTCGACCTTTCCGTCGAGCGTCAAAACGCTCCCGGTTCCAGCGTTGAAGAGTGGGTTGTCTTCCAGGGCCTTGACGGCTTCCTCAACCGCATCCAAAGCAGAGCCCCTCTTGAGTTCGCGCCATCCGGCCAGAACTGCCTCCCTAACACCCTCGATGACCTTTGGAATGCGCTCCTCTTTTCGTATGGTACCTGCACCGCCGTGAACTATTATCGCTGGCATAGAACCACCGGAGAAAAGAACGTTCGAACGGTTAAAAGGATTATGGAAACGGGAAGATAAGAACTTCAGCTCAGAGCCATGTTGATTATTGTTTCCCCAATGTTCTCAAGGTACTCCAGGATTCTCCTGTAGCTCTCAAGGGCTATTGACTGCCGGTAGTCGATGGAGCGTATCTCCTCCTTCAGCTCAAGCATGAGCCTGTCTATCTTGCCAAGGTCCCTCTCCTCTATCTGGGCCATCACATGACCAAACTTTTCCTTGAGATACTGGATGTTCACAGCCCCAGGGTTTTCGGCTATCCTCATGATGTGATCCCCTATGCGCTCTATGTTGCGCACTATGAACAGTATACCGAGGAGGTCAAAAGTCCTTTTTATTATGCCGCTCTCCTCCGTAACGCCGCGCTTGTTGAGGAGCCTGTTGACGGCACGGATTATGAGGAAGTAGAACCTGTCCAGCTCGTTCTCAAGGTCGTTTATGTCGCGGAGGATCTCCCCGTCCCCGGGGGAGGCAATGAGAAGCTCAAGGTCGCCGAGCATCGATATGATGAGCGAGCGGATCCTGTTGAGGAGCTCGGCCAGGTTGACCTCCTCCTCATCGAGGAGGCTCTTGGCGACTATCCTCTGGGGCTCGTCAAGTATTATCTCGACCCCCGGAAGGCTCTGGAGAATCTTCCTTATCTTGACCTTGTATATCGGCATCTCCTCAGCGAGGTGGATCTCAAGGACGTCGTAACCCTGGATGTAGGCCGAGATAACGAGCCTGACCGCCATGTCGGGCGAGTACTCCCGCGATATATGGAGAATTTTCTTCTCGCTCACATCTCTGGGCTCCTTTGGGAATATGGTTATGCTGCCGTCGGGGTTTATTGAGAGCGGAACCACGTCACCCTGGCTGAGGTTGTGCTCGCGAACCCATTTTTTTGGGAGGGAAATTATGTATGAACTCCTGCCGGTAAATTGGATTTTCCTGAACTCCATAGATATCACCGCCAATATATAGAAAACCGACGCAGTATAAAAGGCTTCAGTTCGACAGACTTATAAACGCTAAGATTAACGTTAGCACATGTTCCAGGGCTACGACAGAGACGCAAAGATACTCATAGCGGCAAACGCAGCCGGCCAGCTGTTCCTCCAGTTCTCGATATTCATCATGCCGTTCTATCTGACCGTCCTGGGATACAATATGGCAGCCATGGGGACGTTCTTTTCGATACAGACGTTCACAGGGGGACTGTTCTTCCTGATAGCCGGTCAGGTCTCACTGAGGCTTGGTTACCGGAGAACCCTCATCATCTCGGCCCTCCTCGGGCTTGTCGGAAGGCTCCTCCAGGTGGCCGCGATAAACGACTATGTCCTAGCCCTTGGATTCTTCCTCGTTGGTGCGAACATGGGATTGAGGCAACCCAACTTCACAGCCTTGCTTAGTGAGGAAGTCGGCGAGGAGAGGCGTCACCATGCGTTCTCAATAAGCTTCGGGCTGGGGACGATATTCAACGCCCTGGGAGTCCTCATAGCCGGTTTTGCCCCGGGCCTTTTCGTAGGGCTTGGGCTGAGCGAGGGTATAGCCTACCGGCTGGTCATCTCGCTGGCGCTCCTCCAGTTTGCCCTCGTGATTCCTGCCTTACTCATAATTCGCGATGTTCCCGTGAAGAATCCAAGGATAAACTGGAACCGCGAGCTGGTCGTCAAGATACTCAAGTTCTCCCTTCCGAGCGCGCTGATAGGCTTTGGCGCGGGGATAACCATACCCTACATGAGCCTCTACTTCAAGCTCCAGTTCGGACAGACTTTAGCGGCTATAAGCGGCATATTCTTCTTCCAGCAGCTGGCCATGGGGCTCGGCTCCTTCGGCCTTCCAAGGCTGGTTCACAGGATAGGGCCTGTGAAGGTGATAACGTCCTTCCAGAGCATAGCGGCCTTTCTCTTCGCGATATTCCCATCGATAGAGACCTTCCTGATAGCATCGGCCCTCTACGTCGTCCGCTCCATCCTCATGAACATAGTCTGGCCCATAAACGACTCCTTCATGATGGGCTTCTTCTCGACAGAGGAGAAGGCAACGGCCGCTGGAATAAGGAGGGCGTTTTCAACCTTCATGCGCGGTGGGGGGAACTACGTCGGCGGCCTGCTCTTCGGCATGTCCCTGAGCTACCCGTTCTACGCGACCGCTCTGCTTTACGTTATAGCGACGGCGATATTCTACGCCTTCTTCATAAAGCACAACAAGTGAGGGAAAAGAAAAGTCAGCCCTTCGCGAGCTCTATTCCCCGCTCAAGGGCCCTGAAGTTGACCTCCCAGAGCTTCTCCCTGAGGGTACTCCTTATCCCCTCCAGCAACGACTCCTTCCTGAGGGGCACCAGACCTCTACCAAACGCGTAGCCGAGCATGAGGACGCCGAGGGTTCTGGGGTTTATCCTGTCTGCCTCGCGCTGGAAGTCCATCATGTACACGGGACATATTCTGCCGAGGGCTTCCCTTATCTCCTCCAGCGCTGGATAATTCTCCTTCCCGACGAGGGTCGTTGCCGTGTGGATCGGGTAGGCGTTGACCACTGCGTGGCTCTCCTTTCCCAAGAAGCGGGCGTTCCTCAGCGCCTCGGCAGGTTCAAGGGCGAGCATGAGGTTTGCTTTACCCTCCTCGATGAGGGGTGAGTAGACATCCTCGCCAAAGCGGAGGTAGCTCAGAACACTGCCATAGCGCTGGCTCATTCCAAGGGTTTCACCTATTCTCACGTTGTAGCCCTCGTGCATGGCGGCGTTTCCCACTATCCTGGAAAGGGTCAAACCGCCCTGCCCGCCGACACCGGTGATTATGAGGTTGAACTCCATCTGCACCACCGCACAACCTTCGCGCAGAGGGATAAAAATCTGTTGTCCACAAAATTCGGGAAAGCCGCCCTGTTTCGAAAAAGTTTTCCAAATATAAGAAAACAGCCGGAAAATTTAAAGCTCATGCCTCCATGCGGAGGCGCTTTATAACGAAATCCCTGTCGAGGGAGGCCAGAAAAGGCGCCAGCCTTGGCCCACGGTCCTTGCCGATGAAGACGTTGTACAAAGCTTTGAACCACTCTTTGCTCGAAATTCCACGTTTCTTTGCGATATCAAAGAGCGCGTTGTTGAGTTCGTCAACGGTGAAGCTCCCGTGAGAGCTGAGCCACCCCGCGACCTCAAGCATGGCCTCCCTGATTTCAGGCCCCAGTTCGATTTGAGGCGGCTCTTCCAAGATGCTGAACTTCACGTTGTCCGGTGCGTACTTCTCAACCCAGTTCTTGGCGAGCCTTATGCGGAGCCTTATGCGCCCGACGTCATCTTCACTCAGCTCCCTTGGAACGTGACCCTGCTCCCGAAGGACACGGATTATTCCACTCTCGTCGAGGTGGGGCATCTGGACAAGTGTAACAAGGAACCTGAAGGGTGCCTGCGCGGTCAGTCTATCGGGAACCTTCGGCATCGAGAGCTCGTAGGTTCTCTTGAGCTCCTCTTCCTCCTCCGGGTTCTTCGCCCGCTCAAGGTCGAAGTAAATCCTCTCAACCTTATCGAACTCGTCGTAGAGGTTGAGAAGACCGAGACCTAGGTCTATCTTGAGCTCCTTGTTCGGCCTCGCCTTGGCGTATATGAAGCGTATTATTCCCGGCTCAAGAACCTCGTAGAGGTCGCTGAGGAGTATGACGTTGCCCTTTGAACCGCTCATCTTGCCCTTCTGGCCCTTTATTCCGACGAACTCATACATGAGCGTTATAGGCGCGGGCCAGCCAAAGGCTTTCTCCACTATCTCCCTGCCGGTGTCGTACGAGCCACCAGCTGCCAGGTGGTCTTTTCCTGCCGGCTCAAAGTCCACCCTGAAATGTGCCCAGCGCATTGGCCAGTCAACCCTCCATCTGAGCTTGACGTTGCCTTCCCTTATGTCGGTCTCTCCCTCACTGCCGCAGTGAGGACACCTGTAGGAGACCTTCCACTCGCCATCCCATGAAACGAACTGGGCTTCTCTCCTGCACTTCGGGCAGTAAACCATGACCGGCTGCCAGTCCTCTTCGAGGGGCGGCTGCTTGGCCCTCTCACGGTACCTGTCGAGGACAGCCTTTATCTCATCCCTCTTTTCGAGCGCCAGTCTGACATCCTCTGCGTATTCACCGGACTTGTAGAGCTCGTAGGCGTGGAGAAAGTCCACCTCTATGCCGAGCTTCTCAACCTCGCTCTCAAAGAGCTCCATGAAGTGCTCGGCGTAGCTGTCGTGGCAGCCCCAGGGGTCTGGAACCTCCCTAACCGGCTTCGTGAGGTGTTCCTTCCACTCGGGCGGAACGTTCTTCGGCACCTTCCTAAACCTATCGTAGTCATCCCACATGTGGATGTGACGAACCTTCTTACCCCTGTCCCTCAAGGCGTGGCCGACTATATAGGCCGTGAAAAACTCCCTGAAGTTCCCTATGTGAACGTAACCGCTCGGGGTTATACCGCTCTCTACCACATACTCCTCCTTGTCGCCCCTTTCCTGAATTATCTTTTCGGCCATGTAATCCGCCCAGTGAACCATTCTCACCACCGCGGTTAGCTCTGACGAGGGCCTTTTAAGCTTAAGCTCGGCGCTTGGGACAACTCAAAAAAGGAAAAATTTATAAACAACTAAAGTAAAACTACCACAAAGAGTAAGGAGGGGCACCAATGGAGGTTGAGCTGGAGAGGATGGGGGTATTCTTCCCGGCATCGCTTGAGATACAGGAGGAGCTTCTCAAAGCTGGCTTCAAGGTACCCTACGATAAGGGAAGCGGAAGGAAAACACCGATCCCGGTAGTGGTGAGTTCGCGGGAGGGAAGAAGAATACGGAGGAGCCGGCTACTGAAGGCCAAAGACTTCGAAAGCGATGGGAAGTTTGCATTGGTGCAAGGTGAAAGGACACTGATGGAACTGGAGCTCACGGAAAGGGGCTTCCTGGTGCTCAGGCCAAAGCCGATCGAGTACCACCTTGAAGAAATCGGATTCACCTCGATTCCTCCGAGGGTCTGGGGGACGTGGGCGAGCTTTTCGATCCCGTTTTCGGCGTACGATGAACTGGCTGATTTCCTGGGAGATTTCAGGAAAGATAACGGAAACGGATTCTACACAGCCTCCCGGGGCTCAGGTGGAAGGATAGAGGTCTACGCTTACAAGGGGAGAAGCAAGAAAGACCTGGGAATTCCGGTTTTCGGGTATTCACTAGGGCTTCACGGACTGACGCTGTTCGAAGAGTACCTGGGAGAAAAGGCCGAGGAAAACGACGTTCCGAAGGAGAGACTCCGCTACCTCAAACTCGGCTTGAAGAAGAGGAAGGAAACGAAGACAGGACTTAAGGTCGGTATCGTCTGGGAAAACGGAAGACCGGTCGAGATAACGCTCAAGCTCTCAACTACAGAACCCAGAATCAGAATTCAAGGACTTTATGGCGAGCTCGTCGGAAAGTCCCGGGGAGAACTCGTGAGAACGGATGACTGGTATGTCATCATCCACGCGAGCGATTTCATCACCGCGTTGGAGGCCGTTGGAAGGGCCTTCGGGGGCAACTCATATTAACCCCAACCCCCTCTCATTTTTTGATGGGAATAAATGCTTCCCGGCTGGATACCCTATGCCGGCATCGCCGCTGCCTTTATACTCCTCGCCATAGGGCTCACGAAAAGTCCCGGCCCAGAGTGGGCCTGGGTGAACAGGAAGATAATCCACTTCAGCATTGCGCCTGCAGTTCTGATGTTCCACTACGAGAGAATACCCCCAGAGGTTTTCAGCGGCGCGGCTCTCGTCTTTGGCATCTTTCAGCTCTGGCCGCACCTCAAAAAGAGGGAGTTCTCATGGTATCAGATAGAGCACAACTACGGCGAGGTCTTCTTTGCGTTCTCCGCCTCGGTCGTGCCGGTGGTTCTGCCGAAGGAATACGCCACCGCTCTACTCCTGGCGATGGCAATAAGTGATGGGGTAACCGGGATAATCAGACACTTCTACTTCAAGCGGCACGGCTTCAACGTCAAGCTGAGGAAGCACTGGACGGGAAGCGCTGGATACTTCATAACAGCTCTCGTTATAGCGTTTCTGCTGCTCGACACGGCAACGATAGGAAAAATAGGATGGGCGGTCATCCTGACCCTGGCGGAATACCAAGGCTGGGTCGATGATAACCTGGCGGTGCCATTAGTGGGAAGCGTTCTCTCCCTCATCTACTGAGCCCACCTGACCTTCAGGCTGTCCTTCTTCACCTTGTTGAACTCCTCGACGAGGGCCTTCCCAGTCGTCTCCATGAAGTTCTCGACCTCAGTAATGCCAAGCTCCCTGAGGCCGATGGCATCAACGCCCTCTGGGATTCCCTTCGCCTCGACGTTTATCCCGATATGGATCTTGACGCTGACGGGTGAAACGGTGGCTATAGAGATGCTGAGCTTCTTTCCGTTCACGTAGATGTCGTCGCCCTTTCTCGTCGTTTTTATTCCATATTCAGCCAGAACCTCGCAGAGCTTGGCTATGAAGAGCTTCTGGAGTGCTGAGGCGAAGAGGGCGTTGACTAAATCAAAGACTTCAATGATGTAGTGAACCATGTCGTCGCTCTTGATTTCCTTGCTCGCCCTCAAATCTTCGATGTCGATCATCTCCTCCACTTTAACGTCGCACCTTCCCCGGAAGACGACGAGAGAGTTGCCGAGTATTCCGAAGTTCCTGTAGGCCCAGTGGCTCCCTATCGCGGAACCGTCGTAGTCTATGCGTCTATCCCTAACGATGAGCAGCTCCATGCTATCACCCCATCCTCTCAAGAAGTTCCCTCAACTCCTCAAAGCTTTTGGCATCTTTCCACATGTGGATGAACCGAATAGAGGGGACGGTAGTTTTAACGTCTTCGATGTGAATATCTCTGTCGTCCACGTAGATTACTCCCTCAACATCGTACCCCGAAAGTTCCAGTTCCTTGAGTGTCCTCGCTATCATATCCGCCTTGTTCGGGTGGTTTTCAATTTTCGGAAAAACGAAGTAGTCCCAGAGTCCAAAGCCCTCAATGATCGGCCTGACTCTCTCCTCAACGTTCCAGCTGGCAATGGATAGGACGAACCTTTCACTCGCCCATTCGAGGAACTCCCTGATCCCGGGAAAGAGATGGAGTTCCTCACCTGTAGAATCAACCAGATAATCGTCGTGGAACTCGTATGGCGGCGTAAGCCTGGATGCATCTTCGTGATCCCAGAGTGTGCCGTCTAGGTCAAGAACTAAGAGCTTCATTCAACCACCAAGAAAAGCTCCGCTGAGGGGTTTTAACGGTTGCGGAAAAGCATCATACCCAGGGTTCAACATTGCAATGCAATCAACCAGAAGGGAAACGAGATTTAAGGGCTTGAGGACCGTGCACAGGCCGATTGACCTATCAAATGCCCAGCCCCCCTTTCAGAGGCAGAAACCTCGGGCTGTTGGGAGCGGCAGACTAAACGGGTCGGTTTCCCTCCCCGCTTACATCCCCGCCCCATCAAACGGGTCTTCTTCCCGAGCCCTCGTCCCAGGCAAAGGACCGGTCGCCCGACCCCCTGCGCCTGGGAGTGGCCGCCTATTTTCGGGGACCGCTTCGGCCTTAGATGCTTTCAGGCCTTATCGGACGCGGCGTAGCTGCCCGGCTGTGCCCTGTAGGACAACCGGTAGACCAGAGGCCGCGGCTCCCTGTTCCTCTCGTACTGGGGGAGCCTTCCCCTCAGGCGGCCAACACCTCCGGTAGATAGCATCCGACCTGTCTCACGACGGTCTAAACCCAGCTCACGTTCCCCTTTAATGGGTGAACACCCCCACCCTTGGCCCCTGCTGCAGGGCCAGGATGGGAAGAGCCGACAGCGAGGTAGCAAGCCTCGGGGTCGATATGGGCTCTCGCCCGAGACGACTCTGTTATCCCCAGGGTAGCTTTTCTGTCATCCCTGGCCCCCACCGGGGAGGCACAGGGGTTCGCTAGGCCACGCTTTCGCGGCTGGACCCGCCTCTGTTACGGGTCCAGTCAGGCCGGCTTTTGCCCTTGCACTCTACGGCGGATTCCTGACCCGCCTGAGCCGACCTTAGGGCACCCTCGATACCTTTTCGAGGGTGTGCCGCCCCAGCCAAACTGCCCACCTACCGCTGTCCCCCCATCGGGGGTTAGCCGTACGGCAGAGGGTGGGCGGTGTCTCATGGACGGCTCCACCCGCCCCGGAGGACGGGCTTCGACGCCTCCCGCCTACGCTGCGCACCCCCCGCCGTACGGCAACGGCAGGCTGCAGTAAAGCTCCATGGGGTCTTCGCTTCCCACCGGAGGTCCCAGGCATATGCGCCTGGCAGTGGTTTCGCCGGGCCCCAGCCGGGGACAGTGGGGACCTCGTTACGCCATTCATGCAGGTCGGCATTTAACCGACAAGGAATTTCGCTCCCTTAAGGGGGTTATAGTTACCCCCGCCGTTTACCGGTGCTTCACCCGGTTGGACCCGGGCTTCACATACCGGCACTGGGCAGGCGTCGGCCCCAGTACAAACCCTTTCGGGCTAGCTGGGACCTGTGTTTTTACTAAACAGTCGGGCCCCCCTAGTCACTGCGACCTGCGGGTTACGCACCCGCAGGCACCCCTTCTCCCGAAGTTACGGGGCCAATTTGCCGAGTTCCCTCGGCTGGGTTTCCCCCGACACGCCTTAGGCTTCTCACCCAGGGGCACCGGTGTCGGTTCTCGGTACGGTCGCGGTGGATCGTTCCCAGAGGGCTTTTCACGGGCCCCAGGGATCGGCGGAACCCCCCTTACGGGAGGCCATTCGCGCTTTCATCCGGTTCTCGCCATTACGGCACTCCCCGGACTTATACGCTTAGCCGGCCTTGTGGGCCGGTCCGCCTACCCCGAGGCGTCACCCTCTGGGCTTGCGTTGCCGCACCTACCACCGCGGTACGGGAATATAAACCCGTTTCCCTTTCGCCAGCGCCGAGTTACGGGCTGGCTTAGGACCGACTAACCCACGGCTGACGAACATTGCCGTGGAACCCTGGCCCCTTCGGCGGCCGGGATTCTCACCCGGCTATGCTGCTACTCCCGGCAGGATCCACAATACCGACGGGTCCACCGGACCTTACGGCCCGGCTTCCACCCCACCGGCACGCCCGCCTACCCGATCACGGACCAATCGGTCCGTGCGCCGGGGTCTCGGCAGCCGGCTTAAGCCCCGTCCATTTTCGGGGCCCCTGACCTCGACGGGTGAGCTGTTACGCACTCTTTAAAGGATGGCTGCTTCTAAGCCTACCTCCCCGCTGTCTAAGGCCAGGGACACCCTTTGGAGTAACACTTAGCCGGCATTTAGGGGCCTTAACCCCGGTCTGGGTTGTTCCCCTCTCGGTTGACGGCTTACACCGCCACCCTACTCCGGCCATCTACGGCGGCAGTGGGTTCGGAGTTTGACAGGGAGCCGGGGGATTTCTCCCCCTAAACCCCCAATCAGTGCTCTACCCCACCGCCTACCTCCGGCCGGGCTATCCTGAGGGATAATTCGGCGGGAACCAGCTATCGCCGGCCTCGATTGGCCTTTCACCCCTAGCCCGGGGTCACGGGAGCGAATTGCACGTCAGCATCCCTAGCGGGCCTCCATCCCTCTGTTGAGGGACTTCACCCTGCCCCGGGCTAGATCGACCGGCTTCGGGTCTCACGGCCGTGACTCCGGGCGCTTTCACACCCCGTCCCTCACCCTTACGGGCTGCGGACCTGTCGGTTTCCCTGTGGCTTCGGGGCTTAACCCCCTTAACCTCGCCACGGCCGTGAACTCCCTGCCCCGTGATCCAAGACGGACGGTGCAACCCCGGTCGCCTCCCCTCGTACTCCACGGTCGCCCGTGTTTCCTTCGGGGAGGGTCAACCCTTTCGGGCCGCACCCACCTATCGCCGCCTGGTTTCAGGCTCTTTTCACCCCCTGCCAGGGGTGCTTTTCAGCTTTCCCTCACGGTACTAGTTCGCTATCGGTCTCGGGACGTATTTAGGGTTGGGAGCCGATGCCTCCCAGCTTCCCGCCGGATATCCGACCGACGGTACTCAGGAACCCTGCAGGAGCCTGAGGGCTTACGCCTACGGGGCTTTCACCCTCTTCGGCGCCGCGTTCCAGCGGACTTCGGCTTCACCCTCGAGGCTCCAGCGCAGGGCCCTACAACACCACATCCCCTCCGGGTTTCCCCGAAGGGTTCAGTTTGCCCTGTGCCGCTTTCGGTCGCCCCTACTCACGGCATCGCTTTTGCTTTCTTTTCCTGCGGGTACTAAGATGTTTCAATTCCCCGCGTTCCCCCTCCCGACTGGGAGTGCGGCAAGAGCCGCAGGAGGTCCCATTCGGGAATCCCCGGTTCGACGGCTGCCTGCGCCTCGCCGGGGCTTATCGCAGCTTGCCACGCCCTTCGTCGGCGCCCCGAGCCGAGCCATCCACCAGGCGGCTTAGGTTTTCTGCCCCCTACTCAGGGGGCTGGGCATTTTTTGGGTCAATCGGCCTGTGCACGGTCCTCATCGTGACCCCTGTTCGGGGCCTAGGACCCTTCCACCCCAAGCTTCGCTTGGGATGTGCACCTCTTCGTGGTGGACCGGCCGGGATTCGAACCCGGGGCCTTCGGCTTGCAAAGCCGACGCTCTCCCAGGCTGAGCTACCGGCCCACGGATGGCAGGCCCGACATCCCTTAGACCCCCCGGACGGATTTTCCGGCGATAGGAGGTGATCGAGCCGTAGGTTCCCCTACGGCTACCTTGTTACGACTTCTCCCCCCTCACGGAGCCCAGACTCGACCCGACCTCCCCGAAGGGAGATCAGGCCTCATCCAGACCCCGCTCGGGTGGAGTGACGGGCGGTGTGTGCAAGGAGCAGGGACGTATTCGCCGCGCGATGATGACACGCGGGTACTAGGGATTCCAGCTTCACGCGGGCGAGTTGCAGCCCGCGATCCGAACTGGGGGCGGGTTTAGGGGATTCCCTTCCCCTTTCGGGGTCGGATCCCATTGTCCCGCCCATTGTAGCGCGCGTGTAGCCCGGGGGTTTCGGGGCATACTGACCTACCGTCGCCCGCTCCTTCCTCCGGCTTATCGCCGGCGGTCCCCCCAGAGTGCCTCCTCCCCAGCGGGGAGGACTGGCAACTGGGGGCGCGGGTCTCGCTCGTTACCACACTTAAGTGGACGCCTCACGGTACGAGCTGACGGCGGCCATGCACCTCCTCTCGGCGTGTCCGGCAAGACCTTCAGCCTGGCCTTCATCCTGCCGTCGCCCCCGGTGAGGTTCCCGGCGTTGAATCCAATTAAACCGCACGCTCCACCCCTTGTAGTGCTCCCCCGCCAATTCCTTTAAGTTTCAGCCTTGCGGCCGTACTCCCCAGGCGGCGGGCTTAACGGCTTCCCTTCGGCACCGGGCGAGCTCGAAGCTCACCCGACACCTAGCCCGCATCCTTTACAGCCAGGACTACCCGGGTATCTAATCCGGTTCGCTCCCCTGGCCTTCGTCCCTCACCGTCGGACCCGTTCCAGCCGGGCGCCTTCGCCACTGGCGGTCCCCCTGGGATTATAGGATTTCACCCCTACCCCAGGGGTACCCCCGGCCTCTCCCGGTCCCAAGGCCCGCAGTATCCCCAGCAAGCCCCACGGTTGAGCCGTGGGATTTCGCCAGGGACTTACGGGCCCGGCTACGGACGCTTTAGGCCCAATAATAGCGGCCACCACTCGGGCCGCCGGTATTACCGCGGCGGCTGCCACCGGCCTTGCCCAGCCCTTATTCCCGGAGCTTTTTACACTCCGGAAAAGCCGTGGCGATGCCACGGCACTGGGGGTCCCCCCGTCGCGGTTGCCCGCATTGCGGAGGTTTCGCGCCTGCTGCGCCCCGTAGGGCCTGGACCCGTGTCTCAGTGTCCATCTCCGGGCTCCCACTCTCATGGCCCGTACCGATCTTCGGCTTGGTGGGCCGTTACCCCACCAACTACCTAATCGGCCGCCGGCCCATCCTCGGGCGGTCAAAGACCCTTTCGGCCTGAGGACCTTCCAGTACCTCAGGCCTATGGGGGATTAGCCCCAGTTTCCCGGGGTTATCCCCCTCCCGAGGGTAGGTTACCGACGTGTTACTGAGCCGTCCGCCGGTGCGCGCAGAGCGCGCCCCATGACTCGCATGGCTTAGTCGGACCCCCATAGCAGTGGCCTCCGGCAGGATCAACCGGAATTGAGCAAGGAGTACGGCCGGTGGGACTTCCCTCAAGGGGAAGTACCAAATATCCGTCCGGGGTTTAGTCGGGATGTCGGGCCTGCCTTACCCCCGAGGGATCCGCCTTTCGGCGTTTCCTCGGGAGCGCACCTTTTTGTGACCCGGGCTGGAGGGCGGGGTTCATGAGTGGGTGCTTTGCACCCTGTCCCCCCGACGCCGCCGTCTTGGCGCCCGGGTGTTTCGCGCCCTGTTCGGGCGCTCCACCCAATAGGGGTGAACCCCCACAGTGAAAAATTTTTGCAAAACGGATTTTCGGTCAGATTTTTGAAAAAGAAGCCGTCAAAAGACGCCGTCAAAATGCACAAAATTAAACGAAAAAATGTCGATAATTTTTGCACGGTCAGAAGATGAAAAAGACGAGGAGCAGAAAACCAGAGACCACTGAAACAACAATTCCCATCTCGACTGCATCATCGTGACTCAGCCCGAGACCCCTTCCCGTTGCCCACCCAACGTAGCCGCCGAGTGCCACCATCGTAAGCGAAACCAAGAAAAGAATCCACCGTCCCCTCAATGGAACGAGCCTCCCCACAAAGAGGACGAAATCAAGTGCCGCAATAAGCGTCATGAGGAGGAAAGTGACGGTATAGATAGCGACTCTCCTCATCAGCGGCACCACCAGCAAGCCCTCGGTATGGTCACGTAGAACACCAGAACCGAAAGAAGGCCGACCAAGAGGGCAAGCTTTCTGGCGTCCTCTTCCCGCACCCCGACAGAAACGAGGAGGCGCTTCGTCAGCGGGAGGAGAATCATGAGCGAGAGAACCATGGAGAAACCGTCCGCGAAGGGAATCACCGATCCCAGACTACCAACCACGAAGAAAGAAACCACCATTAAGAATCCGGCTCCAAAAAATGTCAGAAAGGTTAAGGGGGCGATGAGAGAAGACGCCCTGGCCATTGCCCCACCTCACAGCTTCAGTATATCGGGCACTATGCTTATCTTCGAGACGGGAGTGGGTATGGTGTTCGTGACGGCGAGCTCGTCAACGGCTTTGCTCACCCTCTCTATTGCCCCTTCCGCAAAAACTCCGTGAGTTGCAGCGACGAAAACCTTCTTCGCACCCATCTCTTTGAGCAGGTTCGCGGCCCTGATCATAGTCCCACCGGTGCTTATGATGTCATCGACTATGAGCACGTTCTTGCCTTTAACGTCCACATCAACCGGCTTCATCTGCACCTCTGTCGGGGAGATGCGGACCTTGTGGAAGTGGCTGTACTCAAGGCCCAGCTTTTCAGCGACAGCCTTTGCCCTCATCAGAGCCCCCTTGTCTGGGGCGAGAACGACACCCTCACCGAGCTTTTTCCCGAAGTACTCGGCAATGGCCCCCGCCGGTGAAAGGTTGACCGCCTTGCTAGGGAAGAACCGCAGCGTTTCCGGGTTGTGGAGGTCGAAGACGTAAAGCTCGTCGTAGTAAACGGCGATGGCCCTGAGTATCGCCCTAACGCTCACGGGCTCCCCGTCCTTTGTAACCCTGTCCTGTCTGGAGTATGCCAGATAAGGGACAACCGCCCTGAGCTTTTGAACACCCCTCTCGCGCAGCGCATCAGCGAGCAGGATGAGTTCGACCAGATGCTCGTCCTGGGGGGCAAAAGTGGACTGAACAACCGTAACCTCCTCCGAAGAACCCATGACCCTAACGTACTTCTCACCGTCCGGGAACCGCTTTATTTCAACGTTGAGACCCCCCCCGCCGAGAGCCCTCAGCTCATCCTCCAGATGCCTGGCACCGCTCCCAACCACGAACATGGGCATCACCCCGTTTTGCCGTTGAAGTGTTCAACCTGGAGCTTATAAACCCACCGTTATACCAGAAGGACGGCAATAACCCCCGCGAGGAAGATTCCGTCGAAGGTTCCAGCCCCACCTATGCTGACCATCGGCGCACCGAGGTTCTTGATCTTTCCCCAGTTCATAACGTCCGCCCCTATAAGCACCCCCATCGTTCCGCTGACGTAGGCTACCAGGTTGGGATTGCCATCTCCCAGAAGCCAGCCTAGGGTCATGGCTATCAACGGGGGAAGGAACATTGGCATCGCTATCCCCAGACCCCTGACGGGTCTGGCGAAGGCGTGGCTGAAGAGGGCCGCTATCACAGTCGCAAGTGCCGTGTTGAAGAGCAGGGCAAACTGGCCAAGGTAGAGAAGTCTGAATACCTCATAGAGGACGATACTCAGTGGAACCAGTGCCCCACCCACGTTTATCGCTATTATCACCCTCCTCTCAGCCCAATCAAAGTAGGGGACGGGATAGGAGATGCCGAAAAAGCGAACCTCCTTCAGGCTGATGATCGGCTCGTAGGAGACCTCCTCCGCTATGGGGATGTTGATGAAGCTCCCGAGAAGTGCGAAAATAAAGAGGGCATACGCGACCTCGGGGGGTATCCCGAGCTTCTCAAAGGCGGCCATGACTATGCTTGAAAATATAACGAAGACCGCCAGGAAGATGAGGAATATCACGAGGAGAAACGGGAGCGAGACGGGAGGGACTATGAAGCGTCTCTTATTCATCCTCCACCACCACGTTGGCCCAGACCTGGGCCCCTCTGGAGATGCGAACTTTCCGGGGAATCTTGAACTTCTCCGCGTTGCGGAATACCCATGCGTAGAGGGGCTTTCCCCCCGAGTACTGCCTGAGGAAGTCCACATCGGCCAGGTGCTTGTCGGCATGCTGGCCTAGCTCCTCGGGTGTAAACGGGCCGAGAACGTCAACCAGCTCCGCACTTCCAACTGCCTTACCGCCACTGATTATGAGAACCCTCCCCCTAACGTTAGTCCGGGATTTTCTTATCTCCCAGACCTTCTTTCCCTCGGCTATGAGCGTTGCGAAGGGTTCGCGTACTATTAAGCCCTTTTTGAGGTTTGGGTTCCCGGTGCACATCAGTATGTTGACGAAAACGAAGTATATAAAATCTACGCCAGACTCTCCGAAGCAACCGCGGGGTTTCAAAAAGACCCGCCGATGAAAAACTTTAAGTCCACCTCACCGAACCTACCAGAGGAGGTATCACCGATGAAGATTATCTGGTACGGACACGCGTGCTTTTGGGTCGAGACGAATGGTGTGAGACTGCTCATCGACCCGTATCCAGAGGTCGACGACGACAGGATTGGAGAGGTCGACTACATACTGATAACCCACGAGCACGTTGACCACTACGGCAAGGTGGAACTGCTCTCAAGGCTGAGGAACGCCGAGGTCATAGGGCCAAAGCCAGTCTACATGATGGCCATAAGCGACGGTGTGACCAGGGTCAGGGAAATAGAGGAAGGACAGACGCTCGAGCTTGAGAACGGCGTCAGAGTTACCGCCGTCTACATGGAGCACCCGTCAAGCCAGTATCCCGTCGGCTACATCATAGAGGGGGACAAGACCCTCTTCCACACCGGAGATACCTATTCAACCCCTGCCCTCCAGAAGCTCCGGGGAAAGGTGGACGTTCTCCTGGTGCCCATCAGCGGGCGCTCAACCGCCAACGAACGCGAGGCGGCGCAGATAATAGAGGACATAAGGCCCAGAATAGTCATCCCGATGCACTACGGGACTTACGGGCAAGGGAGCGTCGAAAAGCTCCAGGAAGAGCTCAAAAAGCGCCGCATATGGGTGATGGTAAGGCCCATGGCCCTGTACGAGGAGCTCACGCTGTAGCGGTGGGGCTAATGCTCACCACCGGTGTAAAATCACTCGACGAGCTTCTAGGGGGAGGTATCGCTCCCGGGGTCTTAACCCAGGTCTATGGGGACTTTGCAACAGGAAAGACAACCCTGGCAGTCCAGGTGGGGCTCCTGAGCGGAGGGAAGGTCGCCTACGTTGACACGGAAGGTGGCTTTTCCCCGGAAAGGCTGAGCCAGATGGCCGAGTCCCGGGGACTGAACCCTGAGGGGGCTCTCCAGAGGTTTATCCTCTTTACTCCGGCGGACTTCAAGGAGCAGAGGCGCACCATCGGGAGCCTGAAGAAAGTCGTTGACGGCTCCTTTTCCCTCGTTGTTGTGGACTCCATAACTGCCCACTACCGCGTAGAGGAGCACAGAAGGAACCTCACCGCTGAACTCGGCAAACAGCTCCAGGTTCTCCTGTGGATATCCAGGAGAAATCGCATTCCGGTGATAGTCATAAACCAGGTTCACTTCGACAGCCGGGCGGAGAGGATGAAACCCGTCGCCGGGCACACCCTCAACTACAGGACGAAGGATATTCTGAGGCTCGACAAACTACCAAAGCCTGGCTTAAGGCTTGCCATACTCGAAAGGCACCGTCTCCGGCCGGAGGGCGGCATGGTCTACTTCAGGATTACCAAGAAGGGAATAGAGGACGTCGGGGACTGAGGGATATTACGAAACCGAGACATTGTCGAACGAGGAATATTTTGAGAGCTAAAGAGTTAATAGAAAAATCAAAACTTCGGCTCTATTTTCTCAAGCTCCATTACGAGTTCAATCGTCCGCTTCAATATTTCAACAACCCTGTAAATGTGTTCAAGCTCTTCAAGGCTCAGCTTTCTTCCTTCCTACCCTTGAGATACTTCTCTATCACGCGATAGCCGCCTATCGTGTACTCCCAGACCTCCGGCGGAATTCCGCAGAGCTTCGTCGTTTTGTTTATCGTCACGCAGTCTCTACCGTCATACTTGGCCTTTTCAACGGTCAGGTCGTCCCCGACGAGCTTCGGCTCGATTGGGAAGTCCACCTTCATCAGGTGAAGCCTTACCAGCTCCTCGCCGATTTTCCGGTACTTCTCAAAATTAGAGCCGAAAAGTGCTAAAAATTGATATTGAAAGGTTTCCAGAAAACTTTTTATCACCAGGTTCCAACTATATTTGGTGAGACTATGGGGCTTACAAAGGTAACTAGGAACTATCAGATTACCATACCAAGCGATGTTAGGAAGAAGATGGGGATTAGGGTGGGGGACGTTCTAGTGGTCGATGTTGAAGACGGAAAGGTAGTGCTCAAAAAAAGTGAACTTGAGCTTCCCCTTCTTCCGGGAGGAAAGGGGTTGAAGGTGGAAGACATCGAAGAGGCCACAAGAAGGGGGCAGGGTGAAGAGGAATGACGGTGATAGACACCACCGTCTTCGTATACGCGGTTCTCAAAGATTCCGAGTTCAACGGAGAAGCGAGAAAACTGCTGGCTGGGCTGGAGAGATGGGTTGTCCCTAGCATAGTCCTTTACGAACTCTACTGGTTCTTCAGGGAGGAAGGCTATAAAAGTGAGGAAATAAGGGAGGTCATCTCCTCAATCCTAAACAGTCCGAGGACGAAGGTAATAGGTGACGGCGGTAAATACACAAAACGCGCGCTGGAACTGACCAAGAACCCAAAACGCTTTAACGACATGGTAATCCTTGCCACAGCGGAGGATTTTAAAAAGCTCGCCACGTACGATAAGAGACTGAAAAAAGAAGCGGAAAAGCTGGGCATCAAAACCCTGCCTTAAACCCTCTCGTAAACCTCCTGGACTATCCTCAGAACCGCCCGGTAGAGCTTCTCCGTGATGACGCCCTCCTCGTAGTGCTCTGTCAGCTTCTCCTTGTCTATTACCTCCTTCTTGCCGTCCGGCCACTTGACGATGTCCACCTCAAGGTCGATGTAGCGTGCCCTGTCGGGGTATATCTCCACCGGCGTGTTGATGTTGTAGTACTCTCCCTTGAGGTTGCCGTTGCGGTCGTAGTAGCGGTGCACGAACCACCACTTTCCGGCCTCTATCTCCGTTATGACGTAGTCACCAAACTCTATGGGTATGTCCAGCCCGTCGTAGAACTTCCCTGGCTTCAGATGGCGTTTAAATGTTACCCTCAGCGGGTTCATTGAGACCTCAAGTATCTCGCCGGGCCCTATCTTTATCCTCTGGCCGTCGGGCTTGTAGTGCTCAAGGCTGAAGAGCCAGCCCTTCTTCGGCCCCTTGTTGGTTATGAGAGCCTCCCAGAAGCCGGTCTTTACCTTCTCCCTCTGGGCAGGAATCTTCGAGAGGATCCCCTCCGCTATCTCCACCGCGAAGCTCAGCTCCGGATCGTAGGCCTTCAGCTGGTGGTGGCCCTCAACGGTCGGAACGACCCTGTTCCGTATCTCGTCGAGCTTCTTTTTGGCACCGCCACCGAACTCAACCTCATATATGTTCCGCCCCTCAATTATGAGGGCTGGAGCTGTGTATGAATCAGCCTTCTTTAGCCGGTCGGCAAGCTTGGAGAGGTTTATTATCTCGTCACGTAGGGTGTTCCAGTCTTTATAAGCCGCGGCCGTCCTCCAGAGGATTCCCCATTCGCCCAGGTCTATGCTGAGGCCCAGTATCCTGAGCCTCTCGCGCTCGCTCTGCTCCCGTATCTTCCGGGATATCTTGACGTGCCTCTGAGCACCTACCGGCTTCGGAATGAGAACCGCGTAGTCGCCCGGAATCGTGAGGACAACACTCAGCTGGGGGAGGAGGTTGTGCTTCTTAACCTGAACGAGAACCTCGTCGCCTTCCACCGCCCGCGGGATGTCTTTCACCGGGATAGTCCCGATTGCACTTCCTATGTCAACGTATACGTAGCGCTCGTCCCTCTTGACGACCATTCCCTTGTAGATTCCGTAGAGCTGGTAAGGGAGCTTCCTGAAGAAAACGTCTATGAGCTCCTCCTCAAGAACCGCCTTAACCTCCTCAACCTTCGTCCCGACGAGGATTACCCCGTGGTGGTCCTTCTTGTCGTAAACGTCGACGTCGAACTCGTCGTAGGTCTTTTCAAGCCCGAGTCTCTCGACGATCCTGTTGCTGGGCTGTGAAATGCCGAAGCCCCTGTCGAGGAAGAGCTTTGTAAGGGCCGTTGAGTAGATGCCCCTAACCCGAACTGAAACTCCTGTGTCTGTAGACACCTTCACCACCCCTCATCTTCTTTTCCACCACTCCAATGAGCGTGAGCCCTTCAAGTATAGCCCCGGCGTTCTCAACGCCGCTGAGCTTTTCAACGTTTCTCGCCTCGACCCAGAGCAGTCCCCTGGAGTGCCAGTCTCGCAGAGCCTCTTCAACCTTGTGAACATCCCCCGGATGGGTGTAGAGCCTGAGCAGGAAAACCTTTAAGATTCCAAGCTCGGCCTCAAGTTTCCTAATTTTCCTTAGCTCCTCCATTATACCAACGGGTACCTTTTTCTCCTTTTCGCTCTCAAGGAAAAGGCTCAGCCCCTCGACCTCCCGGAGCATCTCGCCCAGCGCCTTCCTAACGGCGTAGTCGTAAACCCTGTGGAACTGGACGAGCCTGTCTAAGGCCGTCGAGAGCTTTATCTTTGCCTCATAGTCATGGCCCTTGACGAGAAGCGAGAGCATCTCCTCAAGGCGGAACTTCATCTGGTGCTCGTTGCGGTACAGCTCCTTTGCATGCTCCTCCACGCGGCCGCCGAAGCTCCCCATCTCGCGGTACAGAGACGACGCTATCTCAAGCTTCTCCCTCGATATGTTGTATAGGGACTTCACCATCTCCAGAAGGGCCTCCCCGTCCCGCTCCTCGTAGATGGCTGAAAACTGGCGCTCAAAAGCCGAGTGAAGCGACTCAAGACGGGAAAGTTGGGCCTTAACCTCCTCAACGTTCATGCGGAAAACCCCCTGGCCTTAATCTTGCGCTTCCCCCTACTTGTAGTTTTCGATGGGGACATGTTAAACAATAGAGCTTACCCAAAACCTTTTTTTAAGCTGGTAGGCTAATCATCCTGGTGATCAAATGACCCTCTACGACCGCTTCGGCAGGCCAGTAACGAATCTGAGGATTTCGCTCACCCAGGACTGCAACTATGCGTGCTTCTTCTGCCACAGGGAGGGACAGCACTTCAACGCTAGGCTAGAGCTGACGCCCGCGGAGATAGAGAGACTCGTCCGTATAGCCTCAAGACTCGGAATAAAGAAGGTTAAGCTCACCGGCGGCGAGCCAACGGTGAGGAGGGACATCATCGAAATTGTGAGACGGATAAAACCCTACCTTAGAGATCTGTCCATGACGACCAACGGGAGCCGCTTAAAGGAACTGGCCAGACCGCTGGCGGAGGCCGGCCTGGACAGGGTCAACGTCTCGCTCCACAGCCTCAGACCAGAGGTTTACAGGAAGATAACCGGCGCCGATATGCTGGACACCGTCCTGGAGGGCATTGACGAAGCCGTCAGGCACCTGTCCCCTGTAAAGCTCAACATGACGGTGATGAAGGGCCTGAACGACGGCGAGATATGGGACATGGTTGATTTTGCGGCAAGGACCGGGGCAATCCTCCAGCTCATTGAGCTTGAGGCTCCGAGGGAGTTCACGGAGACGCGCTTTTTTAAAAAGTACTTCTACCCCCTCAAACCGGTCGAGAGAAAGCTTGAGGAGATGGCCGTTGAAATCCGCGAGAGGAGGATGCACAGGCGGAGAAAGTACTTCGTCCCAACCGACTACGGAATAGCTGAGGTCGAGGTAGTCAGAGCGATGCACAACACGGTCTTCTGCGCCAACTGCACAAGGCTGAGGGTCACCTCAAACGGGAAGTTCAAAACATGCCTGCTGAGGAAGAACGACCTGATAGACTTCGCCACTGCCCTAAGAAACGGGGCGAGCGATGCCGAACTCGTCGAGATATTCAAAAAAGCCGTTCTCATGCGCCAGCCGTACTGGAGCTGACCTCCTCCCCGCCCTGAAGGGCGAGGGTTCCACTGGGGAACCTCCTAACTCAAAGGCGGGGAGGTTTGAGGGGTTCTCATCAGGGGGACCCTTGAAAAGGGTTCTTCGAATCCCTCTGGCCGGGCCTCCGGCCAATTACCCCTCCCGTGGGCATAAAGCCCACCCAAGTTCGGGGTTATCGTCCTGACAGCCTTCTTCAAAATGTTAAACGCTCCAACGAGATCGGAATTAAAAACAAGCCCCGTCGCGGGACACTTAAACAAACCACGAACAAAGCGAGCCCCCTCATGGGGCTTCCCGCAAACGGGGCAAGTCTTAGAAGTGAAAGCCTCATTCACGACTTCAACAACAATACCATACTCTTCAGCAACCTCGGTTAAGCGCCTGATAACCGTATTGAACCGCCACACGTGAGAAAGGAGGAAATTCTGCCTTCTCCCCTTATCGGAGTTTCTGGCGATTCCCTTCGGATAACCAACAACAATCCTCGAAACACCGAGTTCATAAAGTTTTTTAATCGTTTGCCTCACAGCGGTATTGATGTAATGCTTTGCCTGAAGTTTCGCCTTCTCATGCATTCTCCTGAGTTTTCTGCTCGTTTTAGCTCCAGACTTGTTGAGTTTTGACTGATGCTCTGCAATCTTCTTCCTCCAGTAAAAATCAATGCTCTTCAATGGCCTCCCGTTCACGAGAAAGCTTTCGCCGTTCTCCACGTAAACGGCCATTAGATTGTTCACTCCCAGGTCAATTCCGGCGGAAAGGTTACCTAATGGTTCTTTTGGAACTTTAACCCATTCCCCGCCCTCAAGTTTTTCCTCCACTGTAAGGCTAATGTGCGCGTACCACTTCCGCTTTACCGGGTCGTAAGTGATTTCTAAGCGCCCTTGCTTGCCCTTCAAGTGGATTCTGCCCTTGAACTGAACTTCGAGTTTTTTGAACTTACCAAGGCCTTTGAGGGTTAACCTGTTCCCCTCAATCCGATACTGGTCGTTTCTCAAAACGATTAAGGGTTTTCTTCTCCCGTCTTCTTTCAGATAGTTTGGTGGTTTTGGTTTTAACCAAGAGGGTAGCTCTCCATTCCGCTTCTTTCGAAGGAGGGAGAAGAATGAACGCCACGCTTCTGCGTTCTTCCGGCAGATTTGTTGGACGGTTGCAGAGCCGATTTCCTTTTTGAATTCTTCATAAACGGTTTTCTCCGTGCCGTTGAAGTCCACGATTTGCTCTTGGAAGTATTGGTGTCGTCTCAAGTAGTTTACCCTGTTCCAGACTTTTGCTCCTAAGTCGGCTAATTCGGAAAGGATTTTTGCCTGCTCCTTGCTCGGCTGGAGTTTAACCGTTACTGAACGCTTCATCTCAAAGTATGGTATGATTTTTAGGCTTTAAAAAAGTGTTGCTTTCTCACTCAAAAGATGGTTTTAGAATTACCGCATCCCCGCCGTGAACAGCGAGGCTTTCAAAAGAAACAATGTAAGCGTTTTTAAGTCTCTTTCCCAACTCCTCCCGGTGAGAGATTGCCTGCGGTAAAGGTTCCTAGGCGGGAGGCAGAACCCGTCAAGAGAAAGCTGAAGAAGCTCGGCCTCTACGACGGCAGGAGGAGGCCGAGGAGGGAAAACGGGTACGTTCTCCTCCCGGTTATCAGTGACCCCCGTATTGAGGGACTCGGCTACGAGGTTCTCCGGGTGGAGCTCCCGCTCAGGCCGGAGAGGCAGATATACAAGAACCTCGAAAGCGTTTTGGCCGAGAGGATGAGCAGAGAAGAGCTGAAGCACCTGAGACGGTACGACGTGATAGGCGACATAGCGGTCATCCAGATTCCAGAAGAGCTTGAGCACCGCGTTGAAGACATAGTCTGGGGCCTGAGGAAGGTTCACCCGTTTCTGAAGGTGATAGCGAGAAAGGGCTTCCACGAGGGGGCCTTCAGGATAAGGGACTACTCAATAATCTGGGGCGAGGAGAGGCTGGAAACGGTTCACAAGGAGAACGGCGTTCGGATAAAGGTTGACCTCTCGAAGGTCTTCTTCAACCCGAGAATGAAGGGAGAGCGGTACAGATTGGCTCATCTCGTCCGCGATGGTGAGAGAATTCTCATTCCCTTCGCCGGCGTTCTGCCGTATGCGCTCGTGATAGCGGGGTACAGGAAGGTCAAGATAACCGCCGTTGAGCTGAACAGGGAGGCCTACGAGCTCGGCCTTGAGAACATCGAACTGAACCGAGAAAGGCTGAGGGGCGAGATAGAGTTCATTCACGGCGATGTCTTCGAGGTTCTCCCGGAGCTCCCGAGCTATGACCGCGTGATAAGCCCGACGCCGAGGGGCGTTGATGCACTGGCTTTGACTCTCTCCAAGGCCGAGAAATGGCTCCACTACTACGACTTCGTCCATGAGGGGGAGATTAAGAGGTTCCGGGCAAGAATCCTCGACGAGTGCCTTAAGCTTGGAAGGGACTGCTCGGTGAGGGTGAAGAAGGTGAGCGACTTTAAGCCACATGTATTTAAGGTGTGCGCCGATATCGAATTAAAAGAGGGATAAAGAGCAATTCCTTCACTTCTTCCCGAGGAAGTCGAACAGCGTCGCCTGCTTGCCCTTCTTCTTGGGCTTGTCTACCTTCCCCCCGCTTTCCCCGACGGCTTCCATTTCCTCCTCGGCCTTCTGGAGCTCCTCCTCGCTTATCTCTTCCTCCACCTCTTCTTCGGCTCCTTTCTCCCCCTCAATTTCTTCTCCTCCCATCTCAGCGGCGACCCTCACGTGCTCCTCAAGCTCACCGCGCTCCTTGAGCTTCTTTTCGATGTTCATGCTCTTGCCCCATATGGTCTTAGCCTTCTCTTTATCGCCAACTATGAACTCGACCTCCTTGAGGTCAAGGTCGAGGTAGACGACGAAGTGCGCCGCCACCTCCGGGTTGTACTCGAATATCGCCTTCAGAACGTTGAGGGTCTCCAGGGCTTCGAGCTTCGCCATGTGCATCTCCTTCATTATCTTCTTGAGCACCGAGTCCCTCAGTCCCCTTTCGGCCTTGCTCTCGGTGAGGAGCTTTATGATCCTGGGCGGGTAAATCCTCACGAAGCCCTTCCTCTTAACGCCAGCAACGGCAACTCCAGCCGTCATCATATCCGTGGCGTACTTCCAGAGGCCGTAGTTCCCCGTTCTCTGAGCCCTGCCGAGGTATATGTCAGCCCTGCTAAGAGCATCGTAGGCACGAGCTATGTCCTCAGGCTTGTAGTATACGTAGGGGAGGTTCTCGTCTATCCACTGGAGGAGCTCGTGGGGGAACATGTCAACTCCGAGGACGACCAGCTTGGCCTTCTTGGCGTTGTCGGTTGCGAACAGCTGGGCCAAAGCCTGGAAGACGCTCTTTTCCGTGTCGCGGTAGGCGAGGACATCAACCGCATCCTCCACCCCGCCGGACACAACCGTCTGGAGGTCGTTGATCGCTGCGCGAAGATCGCCGTTGGCGCGCTTGGCTATCTCGTAGAGCACCTCCTTCGGAACGGTTAAGCCCTCCGCGTGGAGGATCCTCACGAGCCCCTTTATGATGTCCCTCTGGGTCAGGCGCTTGTATTCAACGATTTGGGCCTTGTTCCTTACCTCCCTCGGAACCTCCCAGTAGTGGTTGGCGCTCATTATTATTGGGTTCCTTGCCCGGTCTATCAGCTTCGCTATTTCGCGAGCGCCGCTCGGCTCCATGTTGTCGGCCTCGTCGAGGAATATGAGCTTCCTCCGCTTCCCCAGTATGTCGAGGGTGTATGCGGCCTGAACGTAGCGCTCCACCTTCTCAAAGGTTCTTTCGTCGCTGGCGTTGAGCTCGATTATTTCGAAGCCGTACTCCCTGGCTATAGCATAAACCGTCGCCGTCTTACCTGTTCCAGGAGGGCCGGCCAGGATCAGCGCCTTCTTCTTTGGCGGACTGCCCTGGAGCCACGCCTCTATCCATGCCTTCACCTGTCCCAGGGCCTTGGTCTGGTTTATCAGCTCCGCCAGGCGCCTCGGCCGGTACTTCTCAACCCAGGGCATCTCCGTCATGGCCATCACTTACCCATCAGGGTGAACTGGGCGAGTAGAGCTTCGAGCTGTATCATCTCGTTGGCGCCTTCAACGAGGCGGAAGTTGTACTCGCCTATCTTATCCGCCAATGCCACCTTCTTGTCCTCAGGTATCGTCAGGTTGAAGACCTCCTTGTGCATCTGGATGAGAACATCCTCGCCGCTCAGGCCCTGCTTGAGGAGTATCTCCCTGAGCTTCTCCCTGGCCTTGAGGAAGTTGCCCTCCAAGGCCAAGGCCATCATCTGTCTGACGTCCTCCGGACGGGCCCTGCTAGCAACGAGGAAGACGTTCTCATCGGTTATCTTGGTGTCGAGGGCCGCTGCAGCCTGCAGGACGTTTATGGCCCTTCTGAGGTCACCTTCAGCGACGTAGAGGAGCGCCTGAAGGCCCTCCTCCGTCAGCTCAAGCCCCTCGTTCTCGGCTATGAGCTCTATGCGCCTCGCTATGTCCTCGTCCCTCAGCGGCCTGAAGCGGAAGATGGCACACCTCGACTGTATCGGCTCGATTATCTTTGAGGAGTAGTTGCAGTTGTGGCTTACCAGACCGTTGGAGATGAAGCTGTGGTCTTTAGCGCAGGTAACGTCGTATACGTCGAGGTAGCCGAGTTCTTCCTTCTTGATGACCTTTTCGACGACGTAATCACCGAGCGTTCTTTCACTCAGGAACTCCTCAAAGGTCATGAAGTCCCTGGTTAATCCTGTTGGAACACCCCTAATCCTGTTGAGCACGAAGTCCCTCTTCACGCCCAAAACCTTCGCTGCCTGAGTGGGATTTGTGGCAGTGGCAAGTTCAACGGCTCTCTCAGCAATCTCCGGAAGAATGAGTTCCTTGTAGGCTAACTTAATCCTGAGGTACTCCCCAACGAGCCTCGCGTGGGAATCTTTGACGTAGGCGTAGCCAACCCTCGTGAGGAAGTTGAGATAATTGACATCGTTGGTTGTAATTATGAGACGGACGACGAACTTCCCATCGGCGGGGGAAACCACTATCTTCGACTCCACATCAAACTCCCTGAGGAGCTCTGCCAAATCGTTGAAGAACTCGGTGGTTTTTTCAAGGCTCTCCTTTGTTGCGCGCATCTCAAGTTTTATCCCGTTAAAGTTGTAGCGCCTCCCGTTCGGCTTCGTTCCGTCCGCTCCGAAGAGCCCCCTCAGGAACTCCCTCTTGATGAAGAGGTTGCCCCTCTTTATCCACTCCGGGACTGTGTAACCCTTGACAGTTTTGTTCCCAACTTTAACCCCCCAGAAGCGCATGAGTGCGTGGAATGCCGAGCTGTCAACGTAGAGCATGTGTATTCTGCCCTCAACCTTTCTTCCACGGATTTCGGAGTCCGTTTCCCTCTCAATTATTTGGGAGGGTTTTAAGCCAAGCCTCCTAAGGTCTTCGGCAAGGGCCTCAAGTTCCTCCCTGCTTGAATTGAACCATATCCTAACCCCTTTCTTGGCCAAGTGGCCGTCGCCGAGGAGGAAGCCGAGAACCCTTGCAAGGATTCCTGTTTTCTCGTCGTCGTAGCGGACGAGCCACTTCTCCTTGACCTCCTTAAGAACGCTGTAGGCGATTCCGTTCAGCTCTCCATTGAGGAGCCTCCTAACCGCGGAGTAGCTTATCTTTATTCCAAACTCCTCCTCAATGATCCTCTTGACGTCCATTGCATTTCTCAGGGGCTTACCTTCACGAACCTTTCTGATTAGCTGTTTTTTGCCCTCAATCATTCTCTCGACGTAGCCCTTCTTTTCTAAGCTTAAGAGGAGCTGGTTTAATCTCACCCTCGAAAGACTGACCTTCTCCTGAAGTTCCTCCCTTGAAATCCAGTCCCTCGGAATCCGCCCTAAGATCTCGGCTTCCCTAGCCGTTAAGCCGTTTTCCATCTCCGCCTTAAGCTCCAGGACCTTGGCGAGGATTCTCTCCTTGTCCCTTGTAAGAAGCTCGCGAAAGGTTTTTGCCTCGCCGAGAGGTTTAAGACCATGCTCACGCTCGATTCTCTCAAGGAAGCGATAGAACTCCCTAAGATCGATTATCGGCCTCGGGTCTGGCTCATAGGGAGTTCCTTCGAGTGTGGGCTTAACGAGAACCTCCGAGCCCTCCTTGAGGTCGTAGGTCTGAACCCAGCCTTCTGGTGTCAGAAACATGTGGTCGCCCGTCGCCTCGATAACCCTTCCGCTCTCAAGGGTGAGCCTGTAAACTGGGTGGCCAATTATCTTCGAATTGAAAGCCACTGCGGCAACAACAGTGTCTCTTCCGGCTCTGTTGCCGACCTCCTTGAGAAGGCCCTCTTCAAAGTGCCTGAGGAAGTCCCTGATCTTTACCTCCCTCTCGTCGGGGGTGTAAATTTTTGTATCGCCCGTGACACAGCTCAGGATAAACCTCACGTTGTTCGAGAACATCTCCATAGTTCTTCTTAAAGCTTGCTGGGCGTCCTGAGTTAGAGCATCTGCCTCATCGAGGAAGATTATCTTGAAGCTTGCACCACCTATCGGCTTCGTCCTTGCAAACTCCTTCACCTTCTCGCGGATGACGTTTATACCGCGCTCGTCGCTCGCGTTCAGTTCAAGGAAGTTGTGCCTCCAGCCCTCGCCAAAGAGCTCCCTCGCGAGGGCCAGAGCGGCCGTCGTCTTCCCGACGCCGGGCGGCCCGGCAAATAAAAGGTGCGGCATGGAACCGGTTTTAACGTAGTGCTTGAGCCTCTTGACTATGTGATCCTGACCGACTATATCATCGAGCCTCTGTGGCCTGTACTTCTCAACCCACGGCTTTTCGAGGATTTTAACCTCCTTAACTTCCTCCGGCATAGCTATCACCCTACCTAAAGGGCTTATGAGCTTTGGGGGTATTAAGCCTTTTGCCATGTGCAAAACTTTTATACCTCGATGTCCAAAAATCACCGGTGGTTCTCATGGCGAAGCTCGACTGGATTAGGGAAGAGCTCAATGAGCTCAAGGAGAAGGGCCTTTACGTGACCATCAGGAAGCTTGAGAGCGCCCAGGGCCCCTGGGTCGTCGTTGACGGAAAGCGCGTTCTGAACATGTGTTCGAACAACTACCTCGGTTTAGCGGCCCATCCCAAGATAAAGGAGGCCGCCATAAGGGCAATCCTCGACTACGGCGTCGGTGCCGGAGCCGTTAGAACCATTGCAGGGACCATGGAGCTCCACGTCGAGCTTGAGGAGAAGCTCGCCAAGTTCAAGAAGAGGGAAGCGGCGATTCTCTTCCAGAGCGGCTACAACGCAAACCTCGGCGCCATAAGTGCCCTCATCACGAAGAAGGACGACGGCGTCTTCGTCAGTGAGGAGCTCAATCACGCGAGCATCATAGACGGAATGCGCCTAAGCGGCGCGCCGAAGGTCATCTACAAGCACCTCGACATGGACGACCTCAAGAAGAAGCTCGAAGAGGTCAAGGACAGAAAGAAGAAGCTCATCGTTACCGACGGTGTCTTCTCAATGGACGGCGACCTCGCCCCGCTCCCGGAGATAGCCGACCTGGCAGAGGAGTACGACGCGATGGTCTACGTTGACGACGCCCACGGTGAGGGTGTCCTCGGTGAGCACGGAAGGGGTATAGTCGACCACTACAAGCTCCACGACAGGATCGACTTCGAGATGGGAACTCTCAGCAAGGCATTCGGTGTCATAGGCGGCTACGTTGCCGGTCCGGAGGAGGCCATAGAGTACCTCAGGCAGCGCGGAAGACCGTTCCTCTTCTCAAGCGCGCCCAACCCGCCTGACGTTGCGGCGGCGATAGCGGCAGTTGAGATACTCCAGCACAGCGACGAGCTGGTCAAGAAGCTCTGGGAGAACACCCACTTCCTCCAGAACGGGTTGCGCGAGTTAGGCTACGACCTCGGCAACACCAAGCACCCGATTACACCGGTCATGCTCTACGACGAGAAGACCGCCCAGGAGTTCTCAAAGCGCTTATACGACGAGTACAACATCTTCGCGCAGGCAATAGTCTACCCGACCGTCCCGCTCGGAACGGCGAGGATAAGGCTTGAGCCTTCAGCGGCCCACAGCAAGGAGGACCTCCAGTACGTCCTGGATGCCTTCGAGGATCTCGGAAAGAAGACCGGCTTCCTGAAGTGAGGCCCTTCCCTATTTACATTTCTACCTAATCCAAACCCTGGTTATCTGTCCGAACGTATTACAGGAAATTGAGTTCGAAATCAGAACCCAGGATTTTGGCATTCTTTCAGAACCCTACCGAAAAATATAATTTCCTGAAGATGCCACAGTATACGGTGGAATAACTAGGTTATACCAGGTGTCGGAGATGATAGCGACCGCACTACTCGTGGAAGCCATCTTGGTCGCAATATTCGCAATGGCGTTGAAACGCAGGAATAGGTTTGTCTCGCATTACCCAGAGTTCAGGAAGTTCTATGACTATGGGATACTGGCTTTCATGACCCTCGCCGTTTCAAAGGGGGTATTCCTCCTGCTCGACCTCAACGACCACGGTGTTTTAGAGCTTTCACAGGATCAGTCAGCCATGATAAATTCGGCGGGCAACCTGCTGCTGCTCATTGCACTGCTCATGTACGTTCTCGGGTGGGTTCGCCTGCTTGATGTTCTCACGGAAAAATATGAGATAGTCCCCGTGATCGAGTTCGCCGGTGGGGAAAACCACGAAGCCCTTAAACCCGGCCTCTACCTCTGTAACCTGCCCAACTGCTACCCGGTGATAGCCAAGCCCCTCCGTGGAAGGGCGGGGCTCATAGTGTCGAGGAATCCCCAGAGATCGTCAGGAAAAACCTAAAGATAGAGAAGACCCCAATACTGTGGCTTACAAAGGTCCGGGACAGAAACGCAGTTTCCCCCACGAGGCTTGAGTTCCTCCTCCAGACGATGGTTGACTTCATGAGAAAGACCGACGACCCGAAGGTAATCTTTCTTGACGGGGTCGGATACCTCATCCTAGAAAACGGCTTCGTACCGGTCTTCAGGTTCCTGACGACGCTCAAGGACTACACAGCCCTCTACAACACCGTCGTCATAGTACCGCTGAGGGAGGACGGACTTGACGAGAAGACCGTGAACCTGATGTACCGCGAGTTCGAGAGGATGAGGTTCCAGTCTTAGAACTTCACCCATTCTATTTTATAGTACACCACGTCGTTGTCCTCGTCAACGACGGCCATCACCATGTTCTTCCTGACGCCGTGGGCAACCCTCACGCGCGCCGTTATATCATTGGGGCTAAAGCGGAGGTTCTCCGGAACCACCCAGATGAGCCACTGGGAGTGCTCGTCCATCCCGCGCCTGTAAACGCGGAAGTGGGAGCCGAACTTGAGGGCGGACTTCACCGTGTACCCCCTGTCGCGCAGGTCGGTGTAAACCAGGAGCTTTATGTCGAACTGCTCGTCCCTTTTCCTTCCGAGTTCGACCAGCTCCCTGAAAGAGAGCTCTTTTTCGCCGTCGAAGACCCTTATTCTGCCCTTCTCCATAAGATAAGCCGCCTCTATGAGCGAGAGAAAGAGCTTCCCGTTCACAACCTCGCCGAAGTAGCGCTTGTTGTAGAACTGGTTTATCGCCTTTTCACGCTCGCTGAAGACCCTGTCCCCGCTGAGATGGAAGATTATCGGCTCCTTCAATTCCTCCCACCCCATTCCTCAGCAGGTAGAAGCATGTAATAGGCATCCTCCCCGTCGGCGTAGTAGCCGATTATGCGCTTGATGCGCTTGAAACCAAAGCGCTCGTAGAGCTTTATGGCCCTTTCGTTGCTCACGCGAACCTCCAGGCCTATGTAGCGGGCGCCCTTCTTTATGAGCCTTTCGATGGCCTCACTAAGCAGGGCCGAACCAATGCCGCTGCCCCGGTACTGGGGGTCGACGGCTATGCTCATTATATGCCCCTCCAGGTCGGGCCTCAGATAGGCCATCACGTAGCCGATGACCCTCCCCCTGTACTCGGCAACCAGAAACGTGTCCGGATTGTTCTCAAGAAAAACGAGAAAAACCCCCCTCGGATATTCCTCGCGGAATGAGAGCCGTTCTATCCTTACGACGTCGGGTATGTCGAACAGCTTCGCCGGCCTTATGACGACCATCGCCAGGGGAATCCTCCCACCGGCTTCCCTAACGGACACGCTCATGTTATAAACTACGCGCCAAAGCTTTTAAGACTTGAGGAGGACTCCATGTGGGGTGGCCACCCCGCGTGATGAGCACTCTCGAACCTGACCCCGGGATGATGACCGGATTCCTGGCTGATTCTTTCCCCTACTTTCTGGAGTAAAGTTTAAAGCCCCCGAGAACCAAGTCAGCCGATAGGTGATGTTATGCGCATAGCCGAAGACCTTAACAACCCGGTTGGAATCGTGACCGGTGAAGCCACGGTCAGCTCCTTCCAGTTCTACGCTCATCCCGATAGCGACCTCAAGTTTGGAGACTTCGTCGTTGCAAAGCTGTGCAAGGAGGCGAAGGACAGGAACTGCCGCTGGAACGGCGATGAGTGGGTTATAGGCACCATCAGGGGGATTAAAAACATCAACTGGCTCCTCAGCGAGGGGAAGAGCACTTTTGCGAGCCTCGACCTCGACCTGAGGGAGTACGGGGAGAGCATAGGCGAGAACGAGGCGCTTATAGTCACCGTCCACGTGCTGGGAAGGATAGAGTTCAGGGGTGAGGTTGCCGAGATAGTCCCCAACCGCGTCCCAGTTCCCAACGGAAACAAAGTCTACATAGCCAGCTCAGACCTCCTCAGGGCTATCTACTACGGCGGGGAGGGCTTCATCGAGGTGGGGACCCTGCTTTTGAGGGAGGACGTGCCGATATACCTCAACGCCGACGAGCTGGTTTCAAGGCACTTCGCAGTTTTAGCCGTCACCGGGGCCGGCAAGAGCAACACCGTTTCGGTAATGCTCTGGAAGATGGTGGAAGACCTGAGGGGAACCGTCGTCGTCCTCGACCCACACGGCGATTACATGCGCCTTAGTCTTCCCAACACGGGCACAAAGTACGTCAACCTCATCGAGGCAAGGATCCAGCCGGAGACGATGGACGGCGAGGAGCTGGCGGACCTAATGGAGATACAGAGCAACGCAACCATACAGCGCTCCTACCTGCTCCGCGCCTGGGACACGGTTCTCCACGAGAACCCCAACCTCGGTGGAAGGGAGATAGTTAAGGCCGTCCTCGACCTGCTCCAGAACTGGGTGGCCAACGCCGGGGGAAGCTACTGGGACCCCCACGCCGGCAAGTACCGCGACCTGGGCGAGATAAAGGCCGCCGAAAAGGAAACGATAACGAGGCTCACGATGAAGATATCCCGCTTCCTGAGGAACTACGGCCACCTGCTCTCAAGCGAGGACATAGTGGCATCCATCAGAGCCGGGATGGTGAACGTTATAGACCTCGGACCGCTCGACGAGGGCCAGATGAAGCTTGTCGCAGCAAAACTCCTCGAAAAGATGTTCGAAACCAGGATGGACTACGAGAAGGCCAGGAAGAGGCTCGAATACCTCAGGAGAAAGTACGGAAGCAAAATCTCGGCCGTTTCGGAAGAGGTGGAGGAGCTTGAGAAGTTCATCCGCTCGGTTGAGGCGAGCTATCCGGCCCTCTCAGAACCTATACTCATAATAGTAGAGGAGGCACACATCTTCGCACCCCACGGCGAAAAGGGCGGAACAGTGAGGATACTCGGGAGGATAGCACGCGAGGGAAGAAAGTTCGGCGTCGGCATGGGGCTCGTATCCCAGAGGCCGAGCAGGCTCAACGAGGACGTGCTGAGCCAGACGAACACGAAAATCATAATGCGCATTGTAAATCCTAACGACCAGAACTACGTCATAAAGGCCAGCGAGCAACTGAGCGGTGAGCTTATGGGAGACATAGCCGGCCTCGGCAAGGGCGAGGCGGTGATAGTAGGCCAGGCCATAAGCCTGCCGGCGCTGGTGAAGATACACAACTTCAAGGCCCTCGGCGGCGACTACGGCGGGGAAGACATAGGCGTCGTGAGGCGCTGGAGGGAAAGGGCGGAGCGCGAGAGGGCAGAGGAGAAGAAGGAGGAGCTCTACGAGGAGGAGGGCATAGAGCTGGACTTCTGAGGTGTTAGCATGAAGTTCGCCCACATGGCAGATGTCCACCTCGGCTTCGAGCAGTACCGCCTTCCCTACCGCGCCGAGGAGTTTGCCCAGGCATTCAGGGAGGCGGTGGAGAGGGCAGTAGGTGAGGGAGTTGACTTCATTCTCATAGCCGGCGACCTGTTCCACTCAAGCCGGCCCAGCCCGGAGACCATAAAGACCGCTATAGAGGTGCTGGAAAAGCCCAGAAAAGCTGGAATTCCGGTCTTCGCCATAGAGGGAAACCACGACAGGACGCAGAGGAAGGTCTCGGCCTATCATCTCCTTGAGGGGCTCGGTCTGCTCCACCTCGTCGGTCTGAGGGACGAGAAGGTCGAGAACGAGTATCTGACGAGCGAGAGGCTTGGGAACAAATACCTCGTTAAGGGCGTCTTTGAGAGGGGCGGAAAGACCGTCGAGATTCATGGGCTGAAGTACATGAGCGCGGCATGGCTTGAGCGCAACCATCTGGAGGAAATCTTCAGGCCGGAAGGCGATGCAATCCTGATGCTCCACCAGGGGATAAAGGAGCTCATAGAGAAGATGATGGGGATAATCCCCGAGAGCCAGCGCGACTACTTCGAGCTGAGGATGGAAGACCTGCCGAAGGGTTACGTCTACTATGCGCTCGGCCACATCCACAGGAACTTCGAGACCAGCTACGACATAGGGACTCTGGTCTATCCGGGCTCGCTCCAGCGCTGGGACTTTGGAGACTACGAGCTCAGATACCGCTGGAACGGGAGGAGCTTCACCCCAGAGGCCGGCACGAGTAAGGGCTTCTACATAGTCGAGGAGTTTAAGCCCAGCTTCATTGAGCTGAGGGTGAGGCCATTCGTAGACATCAAAATGAAGGCCGACGAGGAGACCGCCAAGAGGGAACTGAAGCGCCTCAGGGGCAAGATACCAGGGGAGGCCTTCGTAAGGCTCGACCTGCGCTGGGAAAAGCCCTACGACGTTTCCCACTTCCAGGAGATCCTGGAGGTCAAGTACCTTTACCTGAGAACACGCTTCGAGAGGAAGGGCAAGGCCGTTAAAGGCGAGGGTGTACCCAAGCCGGCCGAGTATTTCACCCCTGCGGAGCTGAGGGCGATAGACCTTACCGGCGAGAAGAAGTTCGATGCCATCGATGCCGTCGTCGAGCTGTTCCTGAGCGAGTGGGAGGAGAAGCCGAAAGAGTCAAGAGGGGAGAAGCGCGAAGAGCCCGCCCCGGCCGAGGAGGAAAAGCAGAAGAGAGAGGAAAAACCCGAAAGGGCGCGGAAATCGGAGAAACCCAAGCCAAAGGGCAAGCCCACGAGCATTTTAGCCTGGATCGGTGGTGGGAATGAGGATTGAAAAGCTCATCGTGAAGGACTTCCGCTCCCATTCACTGACGAAGGTTAACTTCACGAGCGGGATAAACCTCATAATCGGACAGAACGGCTCCGGAAAGAGCTCCCTCCTCGATGCGCTCCTCGTCGGCCTCTACTGGCCGAGCAAGCCAAAAGACCTCAGAAAGGAGGAGGTACTCCGCGCGGGCGGAAAGTCCACGGAGATAACCGTCTTCTTCGAGAAGGACGGCGTCAAATACCAGCTCCACAGGAACATAACCCGTGGAATGGCCTTCGCCAAGTACTATGACGGAAGCTCATGGAAGCACGCCACGGAGACGAGCCAGAAAGCTGTAAGGGACTGGATGGAGAGGCTCGTCCCGTACGACGTCTTCCTCAACGCGATTTACATAAGGCAGGGTGAAATCGACGCCATCCTTGAGAGCGACGAGAGCAGGGAGAAGGTGGTCAGACAGGTCCTCGGCCTTGAAAAATACGAGAACGCCTACAGGAACCTCCTCGAAGTTAGGAAAGAGATCGAGCGGAGAATAAAATCAACGGAGGACTACCTCAAGAGCACGGAAAACCTCGACGAGCTTATCGTAGAGATGGAGAGGGAGCTCTCAAACGCCCTTAAAGAGATAAACGAGCTCTCACCCCAGATTCCAAAGCTGGAGAAGGAACTGGAAGGAGTAGAGAGAAAGCTCAAGGAACTCGATGCCCTGGAGAAGGAGATAAACTCCCTCAGACTTGAGGTCAAGGAGAGGGAAGGGAACCGAAAGCGGCTTGAGACGAAGCTGGAGGAGCTTGAGAAACGCATAGCCGAGGGCAGACAACGACTGCATGAGCTGGAGGACAGGGTTAAAGAGTTCCAGAGGCTCAAGGAGAAAGCAGAGCTCTACCTGAGGCTCTCTGACTTCAGGAGGCGCTATGTGGACGAGAAGGCCAGAAACGAGAAGCTCGCCGAGAACTACAGGGCGCAGATTTCGGCGATAGAGGAGCGCCTCAAGGAGCTGAGCGAACTTGAGAAGCGCCTCAGGGGGCTGGAGAAAGAGAGGGACAAACTCGAAAGGAAACTCAAGGGGCTCGAAAAGGACGCCCGAGCATACGAAGATGCCAGATCGCTATCATCGCAACTGGAAGACCTCAGAAAACGCCTCAAGCTCTCCAGAGGAGAGATAGAAAAGTTCATCGAAGAGATCGAGGATGCAAAGAAGAGGAAGGAAGAGATACAGGCAGAGCTAAACGAGATAAACGGGGAGCGTGGCGGACTGAAAAACCTGGCCAGGGAGAGAAACAGGGCCATAATGGAGCTCAAGAAGGCCAAGGGCAAATGTCCCGTCTGCGGCAGGGAGCTGACGGAGAAGCACCGCAAAGAGATAATCGCAAAGTACCAGGCCGAGCTCAAAGATGTCTCCCAGTCCCTGAAGGAGCTCGACGAGAGGGAGAGGGAGCTCAGGAGCGAGCTCGTCAAGATAGAGAAGATTCTGAAGAGGGAGCGCGAGCTTATAAGGCAGAAAGAGCTCCTCGACCAGATAGCTGAGCTTGAGGAGAGGCTGAAGGGATACGACCTTGAGGAGCTCAGGAAGAAGGCGGAGGAATACGAGGGAGTGAAGGACGAGCTGAGCAGGCTCGAAGGTGAGCTGGAGAGCACTAAAGCCGAGCTTGAGAAGGCGAAGGCCCTCGAAAAGAAGAGGACAATCACCGGGGAGAAGCTCAGGCTCATCGAGGAGAGGCTGAGAAAGCTCGACGAAGAGCTCAAAGAGATGGGCTTCTCGGAAATAGGGGAGCTCGACGAAAAGCTTGCAGAGCTCGAACCGTCCTACAAGCGCTACCTGGAACTGAGGAACTCCGAGGAGGAGTTTGAGCGGGAGAAGAGCAACCTGGATAGGCTCAAACTGGAGCTTGAGGAGGTAAAGAGTAGCCTGGATGCTGAGAGCAGAGCACTGAAGGAGCGGATGGATGAGCTGTCAAAGAAAGAGAAGCTTTACAGCATGGAGGAGCACGAAAAGACCCGGGAAGCATTCGCCTCGCTCAGGGAGGAGCTGGCCGGAAAGAAGGCCCAGCTGGAGGCCCTGGAGAGGAAGCGCGACGAGACCATGGAGAACCTCAGGAAGCTCAAGGAGGAGAGGGAGCGCAGAAAGGAGAAGGCAAAGGAACTTGAGGAGCTTAAGAAAGCCCGCGATAGGGTGCAGGAGCTCAGGGAGAAGGTGAGGCGCTACAAGGCCATGCTGAAGGAAGGCGCCCTCGCGAAGGTCGGCGAGATAGCCAGCGAGATATTCGAGGAGCTGACCGAGGAGAAGTACTCCGGGGTTACAGTGAAGGCGGAGGAGAACAAGATACGGCTCGGCGTGATATACAACGGGAAGGAGCGTGGCCTCGGCTTCCTCAGCGGTGGGGAGAGGATAGCCCTCGGCCTGGCCTTCCGGCTGGCGCTCTCGCTCTATCTGGCTGGAGAGATAAGCCTCCTCATTCTCGACGAGCCAACACCATACCTCGACGACGAGAGAAGGAGAAGGCTCGTTGACATAATGCAGCGCTACCTGCGGAAGATACCTCAGGTGATAGTCGTTTCGCACGACGAGGAGCTGAAAGACGCCGCCGACAGGGTGATACGGGTGAGCCTTGAGAACGGCGTCTCGGTGGTCAAAGAGGTCGAGCTGGGGGTGTGACGATGGGGTACAGGCTCATAGACAGGGCGAGCGTTGACAGAATAAAGCTGATGCTCCAGAGGGGCTACGCCGAGGCGCAGGAGAAGCTGAAAACCATAGAGTGGCGTGAGCTGCCGGACAGGAGGGAAAGCAAAGTCTATGCAATCGACGGGAGCCAAGGAAAGCAGAGGCTCAGCGGAACGATCTTCTACGCCGTCTCAAGTTACGCCTTCGGCAACGGACCGGCGTACAGACTGGTTTACACCAACGCCATGCTCTACAACCAAGGTATATCCGACCAGATAATCCGCCTCCAGATGGAGACCCTTGAGAACAAGCTGGGCTATCTCGCGGCGAAGATTGGCAACGTGGACTACGTCATGATGGATGGAACTTTAACTGGTTCCCTCACGAGGCCGCCAGTTTATCCGGAGAGCGTGCGGGGGATAAACGCCCTTCAGGTTGTGTTAGAAGACGAGTTCGCCTCCATGATAGAGTTTGTGCTGGAAAGACTTGAGAAAAACTACCAGGATCTAGAATCAAGGCTCAAAAAAGAAGGAAAAAGCCATGAGGAAGTGATATTTGCGGAGTCCCTTATGAGGGACGTTTTCAGAAAGTTCTTCAGAAACAAACTCATTGCACACTCCAAAGGAATCAGGATAAGAAACTGCGAAACAGCACCGGAGAAAGTGCTAATACCACTCGATGCCCTCGAGAGGTATAGAGGAAGGAGTGTTGAAGAAGCCGTCGAGAACCTGAGGAAAAAATACTGCAGAGAGATAGTGATCGAAGATATCAGGGAAGCCATCCATGTGGTTTTAAGCTACATTGAATACCTCTACTCGTTGGAGCAACTTCTCGATATGAATCTAATTTACGTCGCCAAAAGTTTCTATACAAAGCGGTTTTCAAAGAAAGCCGGTGTTGATCTTCCAGATGTACCGTATCTTGATGCCTACATACGGAAAAAATTCGGCGAAGAGATACCAGGATACTTACCATTCCCCGAACCGGTGAAAGTTGAGCACTCCCTCCCAGAGTCGCTGAGAGAGTTCTTTCCAAAAATCGAGGATATGAGCTCTCGGGGTGTTCCCTCCGCGTACATCCGCACCATGAAGGGCGGTGTCATATACCTCCTCCAGAGCAACAGGGAGATAAACGACGACCTCTTGGCTGAGATACTCTGGCACGAGAGGAACGGCTACTTCAGGCCGCTCCAGAGGGCCCACGAGGGAGTGAAGATCGAGAAGAAGGCCTTCGATGCCGAGCTGAAGGCACTGCTCAATATAATAAAGGCCGAAAGCCCCGAGCTGAGGGTATTCCTGAAGTACGGGAGGAGCCCGCTGGAGTAAAAAAAGAAAGCTCAGGAAACCGAGACACTGAAGGTCGCCAGGATTCTCAGGTACGAGCCGTCGATGCCGTTCATGTAGTCCCTTATTTTTCCTCCGGTGGCCCACCTGTCCTGCCCGGCGAGGACTATGACAACCTGTCCCTCGGCCCAGACGTTGGTCTTGACGAACATGCCCCTCTCTCCGTTTCTCACCGCACTCTGCTCGCCGGGGGTTAGAACCTGCATGACGTAGCCACCAACGCCGTCGTAGGCGTCGGGCCCGCCGAGGATTATGATTATCCTCGAGTCCCTGTAGGCCTCGAAATCGTCGGCGGTAGCGCGCTTCACCGAGAGGCCAAATGCACCCAGCTGTGAAGCCAGCAGGTTGCCCTTGATGCCCCAGTCTATGTCGTTGGAGAGGATAACAACCTCGGGCATCTGGACTGGCCTGTAGTTCAGGGTCCAGTCGACCAGCTCCCTGAGAACCGAGAGCTCCCCCTCACTGCCGGCCTCAAGCTCCAGGGAACTGTAGACGGCACGGTAGTTCCCATCGGTGGCAAGTATTCCACCGCTGTAGTCACTGGTGCGGGCTAGAAGCATCGGGACGTAGCCCCTGAGGGCATGGAGGAGCCTGACGCGCTCAAGGAGCTTCCTCTCGATGGGAATCTCCGCCACCATGCCGTTGTAGCCCATCACAACACCCCTGTCCGTAACATCCATGGAGGAGAGAATCCCCGGCAGAACCATCGACGCCGAGAGCGAGAAGTTGAACTGCACACCAGTGATGTTCTTAACGGACTCGCCCATTTCCCTCATCCTGAGACTGTTCTCCGAGGCGAAGCGTGAGACGCTCCTCTTGGCCATGCCGAAGTGGGTTGGCGAAAGCACGCACTGCCACCCAACGGTGGAGTAGGTGCTAACATCGATTGTGCCGCCGTTGAACGGCCCCCTGTCTGAGAGCATCAGTGAGTAGCCGGTGTTTACGTACGGAACCATCACAGAGGCCTGGGTGAGGTTTAGTTCCCCCCTGGCCGCATCCGCAATGGCCAGCGAGTCAAGGCCAAGGAGTTTCGCTAGGCTCGGCGGGTCCTCTGTACCTCCGACGTGCTGGGGGTTGGTAGCATCGAATAGGTTCCCCGCCGTGACCACAAGGCCGGCGTGGTGAGTTTCAAGATAGTCCCCAAGGACTGAAATCTGATCCTCGGAGAGGCCCCAATCCGGGAGCCAGAGGTTCGAGAGTATAACTGCCTGGGGCTGGAAGCTCTGCAGGGCATTGACGAGCTCATCGGGGGAGACTATCTTTATGTTGTAGTACTTGGCCAGACCCTCCCAGTGATGGTCCGAGAGCATCCAGGGTTTCAGGCGGGTTAAAGGCTTCGCGACGGCCTCAAAGTCCGAGAGGTTGTAGTGGTAGAAGCTCCGGGAGACGTTAAACTGTGCCATCAGCGAGTCCAAGGACTTTTGAAAGGCCATTGCCTCAACGGAGGGGTCAACTATCAGAACCTTCGGCCCATCGGGATTGGCAACGTAGTACGAATAGACAGGGCTGTAGGACACGTGCCCCTCGACGTCAGTGACCACTATCTTGAACTCTATCCTGCTCCCCGGCGGTGCCCCCGGCAGGTTTATCTTGCGGTAGAAGACGTAGAAGTCCTGACTCTCACCGTAGAAGCGGCGTATTATGGACTGATAGAGCGACCAGTTCTCACCGGCAGCGGCCTTTTTAACATAGGCCTGCTTCCAGTCACCGTCGTTTACTCTGTAGTATGCCTCAACCTTGCCCTCACCCACCGTGACCCCAAAGTCATCGGCTATGTAGAAGTACACGGTGAACTCCTCGTAGGGACCAACGACAAAATCCTTGGGAACGTTACCCATTATTATTATTGGCGGCCTCAGCTCCGAGACTATTACGGCTGAGGAGGCTGGTGGAAGGAGCATACCGAACAGCAACAGCATTGCAAAAACCGCTTTGAGCTTATTCATTACGCGCTCACCAGCATAAAGTAACGCCTCCGGACTATTTATATTTAGCCCGAAAGATTTAAACGGGTGGACAAATAATCCACGCCCATGAAAAAGTGGCTTCCAACACTGCTGGCACTCTCGCTCATCGCCGGGTTTCTCGGCGTCTACATCGGCTCCGTCAGCCTGACCCCCTCGGACGTAACCGCCAGTATGACCTATGGAGTAAAATCAGCCATGTCTGAGTTATTCCCCTCAATAAACCCCGGTGAGAGGCCGAAAGCCTTCATCATAGTGTGGGAGCTCCGCCTTCCCCGGGTTCTTCTGGCCTATCTGGTCGGACTTTCCCTCGCCTCTGCGGGCGTTGCCAGCCAGGCGCTCTTCAGGAACGCCCTGGCTGATCCGTACATAATAGGCGTGAGCGCCGGAGCCGGAATAGGCGCCGCTCTAGGAGCTATCTACGCACCTGCACACATGGGGACACTCGCACTCATATCGGCGGTTCTCTCGGTGCTCGTAGTTTACACCGTCTCCAGGGTCGACGGCCACGTTCCAGTTGATACACTACTCCTAGCGGGCATAGCCTACGGCTTTCTGGCCAGCGCAATAACGTGGTATCTCATCATAAGCCAGGGAGAGAAAGCCCATATAACATGGATGTGGCTAATGGGAACGTTCAACGGCTCAAGCTGGGGCGACGTTGGTGAGATGTTTATCGTTGCACTCCTCGGCGTCGGGTTCCTCGTATGGAAGTGGAGGGAGCTGAACCTGATACTCCTTGGCGAAGAGAGCATCGCCCTCGGCCTCGACCTTCACCTCTACCGCAAGCTCTTCATAGGAACCATAGCCCTTCTGACAGCCTTTGCCGTCTCCACCGCAGGGATAATCGGCTTCATTGGCCTCGTCAGCCCGCACATAATGCGCCTCCTCCTCGGCCCAAACCACAGAAGCCTTACCCCCGCGAGCGCCCTCTTCGGAGGCGTTCTCCTCGTTTTCGCTGACTTACTCGCGAGAACGGTTGCAAAGCCAATGGAACTGCCCGTTGGAATTATAACTGCCCTCATGGGGGCGCCCTTTTTCCTCTACCTCCTGATGAAGCACAAGAGGGGTGAGCTGTACTCATGAAGGCGCTTGAGGTTAAAATTTCCTTCGCCTACGGTGAGAGGGACGTTCTCCGGGAGGTGGAGTTCACCGCTGAGAGGGGAGAGCTTTTAGCCATAATCGGCCCCAACGGTGCCGGGAAATCAACCCTCCTCAAGTGCCTGGTCGGGATTCTAAGGCCCGAAGGGAGGGTGACCTTCGACGGGACGAACTTGCTTGAGCTTAAGCCCAGGGAGAGGGCCAAACTGATAACCTACGTCCCCCAGAGCTCCTTCCCCGAGTTCGCCTTCACAATAGAGGAATTCGTCGAGCTCGGCACATATGCAACGAAGGGAAATGTTGAGGAAGCCCTGAAGAGGGTCGGCCTCTGGGAACGCAGAAATGAGCAGATAACCGCTCTGAGTGGCGGTGAATATCAGCTGGCCCTGATAGCGAGGGCTTTAGCCCAGGGCAGCGAGGTGGTTCTCCTGGACGAGCCGACGAGCCACCTCGACATAAACCGCGCCCTTGAGATAATGGAGCTCCTTAAGGGAATGAGCCGGGAGAGAATTGTCATAGCCGTTCTCCACGATCTCAACCTGGCCCTCCGCTATGCTGACAGGCTGATGCTCCTCCACAACGGACAGAAGCACTGGGAAGGAAAACCGGAGGAGCTGAAGCCCGAGATCATCGAAGAAATCTACGGCGTGAAGGCGAGGATAGCAGAGGTCGATGGTCACAGGGTTCTTCTAGCTGGGATTTGAAAGCCCGTATAAGAGACGGCCGGGAAGAGGTCAGTTATGTTCTTTACCTCTTACTCAGGCTCCAAACGAACGAAAGGCCCATAAGTTTTTCCGAGCTTTAAGAGTAAACTTTATAAGTTACCATTAAGCAATAGCATGTGGAGTTCACAATGGTGAGAAAGCAACCTCTGTTAGTGGTTCTACTGCTGATTCTCCTGGGAGGAACCACAGTAGGGGCTTTGAACTACACGGCAGGCAACGAAGACTCCGTAACCAGAATCCTTGGTTACGACGTGTACAAAATAGAAGGCTCAGGCAACTACATCATCTACTACCCTCTACCCAACGGAAGCGTTAAAGTGCTGAAGAAGGGAAAAGCCGGCAGCTTCTTCCCGACTTTCGTCAAAGTACCCAGGCACGAGTGGATAAAGGAACTCTCAACGGACGAGAAAGCCCTCTACGCCCCACCAACTCCCCTAATACTCTACATCACGAAGGACGGAAAGCTGGGAGTGAAAAGCATAACCTCAAGCAGAATCAAGCTCGAAAGCGAAAAGACGCTGAACCTGAAGGGGGACTATCAGGTTCAGGCAAAGGGTTCGTGTCCACGGGGCTGGATAGACTTTGGAGGAAGGTACTGCCTCAACCCCCAATGGGACCTGTACTTTGACAGCAGGGCAAAGGCAAAAACCTTCGACGAATGGGTTTCAGTGATGGGATTGAAGATTGAGAATTGGGCCACAGAAAAAGTCGATTTTGACTGGCACCTTGTGCTCAGCAAGAGCACCTACAGCTACTGGACGGTCGGGATTGATGTAGGGCCGTTTACGGTTCTCAGCGTATCCAAGGGACACCACTTCGAGGGATGGGCACTTGATGTATACTACAAAACAAATGGCCCAGTCCCTATTTATTCTAGAACATGGGAGAGGTATCTTAGCATTAGGGTAGAGTATATAGTGGCCCACGCCAAAGTCCCTGCATACGATAAACTCACGAAAAGGTATGTGGACATAGGGATAGTACAGACATACCCAATCAAGATCCACAGCACCGGAGATTACAACATTAAAGAGCTGGGAGAAGGATGGAGGTTCGAAAAATCCGCAGGACAGAATCCTCCAAAAATTACGAAGACTCCCAACATCTGGAGCATCTCAAGAGAGGCAGAATGGAAGAGAAAGTGGATTGGTAATACTGGAAACTGGGAGGAGGCAGTATTCATAAAGCAGCTTCAGGCCAATTCACTTTCCTCCAAGTCAAGTCTGAGCATCCCAATAGGCTACGCCGCTGGAAATTATCTCACGGGTATAAGCCCAACCCTCGGAAAACTGGCCAGCGCACTCAGCCTGACATTTGGATTTCACAAGTATATGAACGCTGTATCAATTGCAGTGTACGATGTGGACATCAAACCAAGAAAGAACTGCTACTCTATGTACAGCGTTCTGGGTGTAAATGTTGGAACGGAGAGGATAAAGGTAAACGTTCCAGTGGTATTCAGTATCATAACGGACGGTGGGTCGTCATCTCCCCCTTGCAATCCAAGAACCGGTGTATGTGTAGAATCTACGAGCCCGCGGGAAAGATAAGGGAACTAACTCTTCTTTCTATTTTTCAAATATCCAGCAACCGCCGTGCGAACAGAGGTTTCTATCACATGAGAGTACGCAATGGGAAAGACAGCCCAAGGATTCGGAACACTGAACAATTAAAGACAGCCCAGGGATACCACAGGGTTCTTCTCGCCAACCTCTAGCAAAGGTTTAAAACCCGGTGTGAGAAGATGGGTCAGGGGTGAGAGAATGGAAACTAAGAAAACCGGTACCACCACAGTAGGAATAAAGGCCAGGGACGGTGTCGTTCTGGCCGCTGATACTCAAGCCTCACTCGACCACATGGTCGAGACCCTCAACATCAGGAAGATAGTCCCCATCACCGACAGGATAGCGATAACCACCGCAGGAAGCGTTGGCGACGTTCAGGCCCTGGCGAGAATGCTTGAGGCTGAAGCCAGATACTACCAGTTCACCTGGGGCAGGCCCATGAGCACCAAGGCCATGGCAAACCTGCTCAGCAACATACTCAACGAGAACAAGTGGTTCCCCTACCTCGTCCAGATAATCATAGGCGGCCACGTTGAGGAGCCGACCCTGGCGAACCTCGACCCGATGGGCGGCCTCATCTTCGACGACTACACCGCAACCGGCTCGGGAAGCCCCTTCGCCATAGCCGTCCTTGAGGATGGCTTCAAGAAGGGCATGAGCGTCGAGGAGGCAAAGGAGCTCGCGGTCAGGGCCGTCAGGACGGCCGGAAAGAGGGACGTCTACACCGGCAGCAGGAAGGTTCAGGTCGTCGTCATAACGAAGGGCGGCATGAAAGAGGAGTTCGTTGAGTTCAAAGAGTGATGTTCAAAGGTTGCACCAAAGCCCTTTTTAATTCCCTTTTCGAGTTGATAGCATGCAGAAGCCTTCGAGAATCCTCACCGTCCTCGCTCTCATACTCCTTCTCCTGCCCACGTTCTACATCGCTGAGAAGGTAACGTTCACTCCAGACAGCGTGCTCAGCCAGGTAAACGGGATTCTTGATCAGGTTCAGGAGATAAGGAACCTAACCTTCAGGGAGAGGCCGAAGGTAGTCGTTCTGACCAAGGATGAGGCCTTGGCTAAATGGAAGCCCGGCAAAGCCGACCTTGAGAGGATGAAAATAGAAGAGCTGACCTACAAGATGACCCTCCTCCTTCCTCCGGACTACCAGTACATCAAAAAGGAAACCGAGAGGAGCGCCAACTGGATAGCCGCAACGGTCGGGGACACGATATACATAATCCAGGAAAACTTCATGTCAAACCTCGACGTCGCCCAGAGGACGATAGCCCATGAGAGCGTCCACGTGCTCCAGAAGCAGTGGTTCAATGCACGCTATGGAGCTGACACCTACGACGGGACGATAGCGATCCAGTCACTAATCGAGGGCGATGCCGACCTGGTTGCCGACCTCTACTGTGAGAGAAACGGGATACCCATATACAAGATACGCTCGCTGAGCGGGAACCCCCTAGCTGACCTTCACATCTTTCCCTACGTCTTCGGCGACCGCTTTGTGAGATACCTCTACGAGAAAGGCGGCTGGGAGCTCGTTAACGAGGCGTACAGCAGGTACCCGGTCTCGGTGCAGCAGGTCATGCACCCGGAGCTGTACCTCGAAAACGTTACACCCATCAACGTCACCTTGGGTGCACCGCCTAACTCACAGATTCTCAAGGAAGACAGGCTCGGGGAGTACTACGTTTACCTCCTCCTCAGGGACGTTGCGAAGCTTGACAACGAGACCGCCTGGAGCGTTTCAAGTGCGTGGCGCGGGGATAAGCTCCTCCTAACCCAGAACGTGAGTGCCTACCTCCTCCAGTGGAAGCTCGTCTTCTCAAGCGAGAACGCCGCGAAGACCTTTGGGGAAGTCCTCTCCAAGCTCGCGGAGGGAAACACCTACGCGAACTACACGATAAGAATCGACGGAAGCTCCGTTCTCCTGATCGCCGAAAGGAGGGACTGATATGAAGCTTGTCTGCCCCATCTGTGGAAAAACCTACGAGGAACCTGTTCAGAGGTGTGAATGTGGCGAGCCGGTGGAGTTTGAGACGTTTAAGGGAGAACCATACATAGGAAAGAGCGTCTGGGAGAGGTTTTGGGATTTCTGGCCGGTGGAACCGGCACTGGAGCTTTCCCTCGGCGAGGGCGACACACCGCTGATTAGGTCGAAGCTCGGCAAGGAGCTCGGCGTAAAGCTCTATCTCAAGAACGAGACGGCTAATCCAACGTGGAGCTTCAAGGATAGGGGGACGTTTCTGGCGATGAGCTACGCGGTTAAGGTCGGCTACAAAGCCGTTGGGACTGTATCGACTGGCAACATGGCGGCGAGCGTTTCGGCATACGCTTCCCGCTTTGGATTGAAGGCGAAGATTCTGGTTTCAGAGAGCGCGAGCGACGAAAAGCTGAAGGCCGTTTCGGTGTACGGTGGCGAGGTCATTAGAGTTCGCGGCGACTACGGAAGGCTCTACTTCGATAGCATGAAGCTGGGAAAAAGGCTCGGCGTTTACTTCATGAACTCAGACAACCCCTTCAGAGTGGAGGGCTACAAGGGCATAGCATTCGAGATAGCTGAGGAGATAAGCCCTGACTACGTTCTGATTCCAACGAGCTCGGGCGGACTCTTCCGGGGAGTCGCCAAGGGATTCATCGAGCTCCACGAGAGCGGACTCATCGATAGGGTTCCCACCCTCATCGCCGTCCAGGCTGAGGGCTGCTCACCGATATGCAGGGCCTTCCGTGAAGGAAAAATAAGAATAGAGCGCTTTGAAACCCCTAAAACGATAGCCAAGGCCATAGCCACCCCATCCCCGCCGAGCGGGAACGCCGTGCTCAAACTCCTCCGCGAGTTTGGCTGGAAATGCGTTTCAGTGAGCGACGACAAAATCCTTGAAGCCCAGAGGAAGCTCGCCGGTGAAGGCCTCTTCGTCCAGCCGGCCAGTGCGACTGGAATTGCCGCGCTGAAGAAGCTCGAACTTCCGGAAGGGGCCAAGGTAGTCTCAATACTCACCGGTTCCGGGCTGAAGACTCTCTCGACGACAGGGCAGGGTAAGGTGAGGGAATGTCATCTTGAAAGGCTGGAAAACTGCATCAAAAATGATTCATAAAGAAGCGTCTCGCCCGCTGCCTGTTCCCCTCATTTTTCTCGGACAGCAGATCAGGGTTCTCCGCAAATAGGAACTCATAAAAGCGCTTCAGGAGGAGCATGGCTCCAGCATAAAGCCACACAAAGAACGCGGCGATACCGTTGGTAAAGTAACCCCAGAAGAGTAGCGTCCCGACTATAACGCCGAACGAGAGGGCGATCATGAGCCTAAGCAGGAGCGCATAGCCGTAGCGCTCCATCAATAGCCCAAAATCCACACCACTCACCAAACATTTACAACGGTGTAAATGTTTATAAGTTTTACTCCTGCTCAAAGTCCAGAAGGAAATAGCAATGAGTAAAACCGAGCAAAACGTATAAACGGGAAAGGACACAGCAACACAGGTGATACCATGCTCGCTGGAGTTGGCCTGATGCCCCACGGAAACCCGGTTTTAGAGCCCCCAGATGAAGATACGAGAAGGCTCGCAGATGTCCTGAAGAAAATTGGGAGAACTTTCGCCGGTGTGGATTCCTACGTCCTCATAAGCCCCCACAACGCTCGTATGAGCGAGCATCTTGGCGTTATTTTAGCCGAAAACCTCGTCTCGTGGCTCGGCTTTGAGGGGAAAGTGATACCTGGCGAGTGGAAGACCGACCGCGAACTGGCTGAGAAAATTTACAGAGAGGAGAAAGACGCAGGAATGCCTGTCGTTGATTTGAACTTCGCTTCCCTTAGCGGGGAATATTCAAGATGGCCGTTAAGCTGGGGCGAACTCATACCGCTCCAGTTCCTTGAAAGAAAACCGCTGGTCCTCATGACCCCGGCGAGAAATCTTAGCAGGGAGATGCTAGTTAAGTTCGGCGAAACGCTTGGAGATATCATCGAGGTAAGCGGGAAGAAAGTAGCGTTGATAATCAGCGCAGACCACGGACATGCACACGACGAGAAAGGACCCTATGGCTACAGAAAGGAGAGCGAAACCTACGACAGGCTCATCATGGAGCTGATTAACGAGAACCGCCTTGAAGAGCTATTAAAAATCCCCGAGGAGCTCGTGAGGAATGCCTTAGTTGACAGCTACTGGCAGATGCTCATAATGCTCGGGGCAATGAGAAATGCCGAATTCGAGCTTAAAGATTCAGCCTACGCCTGTCCGACCTACTTTGGCATGGCGGGGGCGCTGTGGGTGAGGAAGGTTTAAATGGACAACGAGTTTACATGTCCATGGTGATTCCATGTCATCAACAAAGCATGTTCAGACTGAGATAGATGAAAGTCTTTACTCAATGCTAAAAGCCCTCTCCCTAAGGGAAAAAAGACCCATAAAGGAAATCCTGCGGGATGCAATAGAGGAGTACCTGCGAAAAAATGCGAATTTAACCGAGGAAGAGATTTCAAAAGACCCAATATGGGACGCCTTTGGGGTTGTCGCGCTGAAGGGCAAAAGGACCAGCCGTGATGAGGACTGGGGAGTGGTTGAATGGCGAAGCCATTGAAACCCGAGCTATTTTACATGGACACAAGCGCGATGATAGCACTTCTCGTTAGGGACGACCCGGAGCACGAAAGGGCGCTGAGCTTCTTCAGAGATGCCGTCAGAGGGGGCTCGGTCTTTGTAATCGGAAGACCAACATTGATGGAGTTCCTGAACGGTGTTGCGAAGCACGTTGGAAAGGACGTAGCCGAGGAGCAGTACCGGCTCTACACGTCGAGCAGGTTTATATTCATAGAAAAGGAGAACGAGGCAGACTGGACGAGGGCCTGGGAGCTCTTCTTCAAGTACCGAGACCAGCGGGGGATAGACCTCTTTGACAGCTTAGCTTTCGCGATAATGGAGAGGCTCGGAATCAGGAAAGCCTTTACCTTCGACAGCGACTTCGTTGTTCATGGGTTCACAATGCTACCCTGAGAGACTAAAGGACGTCAAAGCTGATCTCCAAAAGCTCCTTGCTCCTCCTAAACCTAACTTTCCTGATTTTTATCTCCCCTATCTCCCCAGTAGTTGAAGTGTGCTCCTTGTTGCACGCGTTCACATTCCAGCCTTCGATAACGACGACCCTGAGGGTTCTTATCTCCTCCGGAATCGGGAAGAGGTCGTACATGTCCTCGCCGAAGCGCTCCTCGGCCTCTTCCCGCGGAAGCTCGTAGACCCGAACCGGGACGTTTTCTTTTACCTTCTCGTTGGCAAGGCGCTCTATCTCGGCGATTTCTTCGGGCGTCGGCTTCCGGTCGAACTTGACCGTTAATCTCCCGTGGTTCCCACTAACATAAACGCTCGCTGTCCACTTGGCGTTTTCACCCAGAACCTTCACAACTGCACCTTTGAGGACGTGAAGAGCGGTGTGGGTTCTAACCTCCACCGGCAACATAGGCGTCATAAAACCTTTGGGGAGGACCTATTAACTGTTGCGGCGACCGTAGTAAGATACGCTGGGTTATTAACCAGCCGGGTAAATTCAAACGGAGATTATCCAGCGGCGCTTGAATGTTTTTCAGTTCACTTAAGTCTCCACCGAATAATTCACGCCAGAAGCTTGCACCATTAAACAAAAACCGTTATAAATGCCAAAAACGATACACCAGTGCCAGGTTAAAAATTTTTGAGGTGGTCATCATGGCCGAAAAGAAGAGAAAGAGGGTTCTCATTTTGGGTGCAGCAGGTAGGGACTTCCACAACTTCAACGTGTTCTTCCGCGACAACCCGGAGTATGAGGTTGTAGCTTTTACCGCCACCCAGATACCGGACATCGAGGGCAGGCTCTATCCACCTGAACTTGCCGGCGAGCTCTACCCGAACGGAATTCCGATCTGGAGCGAGGACGACCTTGAGAAGATAATCAAGGAGCACAACATTGACATAGTTGTCTTCGCCTACTCCGACGTCTCCCACGAGCACGTCATGCACCTGGCCTCTCGCGCTCACTCAGCTGGCGCTGACTTCTGGCTCCTCGGCCCGAAGAGCACCATGCTCAAGTCCAGCAAGCCGGTCATAGCGGTCACCGCCGTCAGAACCGGGTGTGGAAAGAGCCAGACCAGCAGGAAGGTCGCCCAGCTTCTCCAGGAGATGGGCTACAAGGTCGTCGCCATAAGGCACCCGATGCCCTACGGCGACCTCAGGAAGCAGGTCGTCCAGCGCTTCGCAAGCTACGAGGACCTCGACAAGCACGAGTGCACCATCGAAGAGCGCGAGGAGTACGAGCCCTACATCGACAGGGGCATGGTGGTCTATGCCGGCGTTGACTACGAGAAGATCCTCCGCGAGGCCGAGAAGGAGGCAGACATAATCCTCTGGGACGGCGGAAACAACGACTTCCCGTTCTACGAGCCGGACCTCTGGATAGTAGTTACGGACCCGCACAGGCCCGGCCACGAACTCAAGTACCACCCAGGTGAGACCAACTTCCGCGCCGCTGACGTTATCATCATCAACAAGATCGACACCGCCAACAGGGACGACATCCAGAAGGTCCGTGAGAGCATCGAGAAGGTCAACCCGAACGCCATCGTCATCGACGGTGCCTCACCGCTCTACGTCGACAAGCCGGAGCTCATCAAGGGCAAGCGCGTTTTGGTGGTTGAGGACGGCCCGACCCTCACCCACGGAGGCATGAAGTACGGTGCAGGCTACATCGCCGCCAAAAAGTACGGGGCTAAGGAAATAGTCGACCCGAGGCCCTACGCCGTTGGCTCAATCGTCGAGACCTACAAGAAGTACAGCCACCTTGACGTCATCCTTCCCGCTATGGGCTACGGCGCCAAACAGATCAAGGAGCTTGAGGAGACCATCAACAGGGCCGATGCAGACGTCGTCATCATGGGTACCCCAATCGACCTTAGGAGAGTCATGAAGCTCAACAAGCCGGCCGTTCGCGTCAGGTACGAGCTTGAGGAGATCGGCGAGCCGAAGCTCAGGGACATCCTCAAGGAGTTCGTCGAGAAGTGCGAGAAGCTCAAGAAGTGATTTCTTCAATCAGAAGAAAACTTTTTATTCTCTTCTTTTGTACTTCATACCGGTGATCCCATGGTAGATGAAGGAACGATATTCGTATTTGTCGGGTGCTCTGGCTGTTGGGTCTCATTGGACTGATAACAGCAATATGGGTTGTCTATGATGTCCTTGCAAAGCAGACGAAGATGGACACAACCCAGAAACTTATCTGGATCCTCGTGGCCTTGTCCCTCTGGCTCATAGGCGCAATAATCTACTACATCATAATCAAAAGAGAGCACAAGTACGAGGAGACGCCGGAAGAAATCCCCAGTAGCTACGACGAGCCGTCCATCTACTGACCGGAAGCCTTTTTAGGCATGATGACCAACACACTCTGCCCGGGGAGTGCCGCCGAAGGCGGAGCCGATGAGCTTGGGCGGGTTATTACCCCCTTTGTGGCTGTTCTGGAGCGTTAATGACCAATTGTTCTCTCAAAAGCCTCACCATTCAGGGCAGGGAAGAAGTCAGCCCTTCTCGCTTAACCGTCAGGATAAAAGAGTCGTTTCTCCCTCTGAACTCGCCGGGAGAAATCACTACTGGGCTTATCAGCTCACCATAGTGAAGAAGAATCTCAGTTGAGACCTCAATCACATCGTCAAAGGGGACGTCTCCAACTATCAACACGTCTACCTCGCTTTCCTCGTCATGGTTTCTTCGCATAGGAACTGAAAACAATAATGTAGTGGGTTCCATAATGGCATATTTAGAACTAGAAACACTCATGAAAGTTATGGAAACCCTGTTTGAATACTCAAATTGAGTACCAGTTGTCTCTTTAATCGTCACGGTGGCAACGGAAATAAGTTACCGCAGTCTCAAGCCGCTTCGAGCAGGAAGAAATGCTCAAAAAACTTGCCGAGAAAATGTGTGAAAAGCTCGGGGGCTCATAGCAAGATGATCAAAAGACTAAGCCCGCATAACCCAGTACCTTTCCTTTCTCAGCCCTTTCTTTTTCATCTCCTCGAACTTTTTCTTGGCCATGCCATAGAACCCGTTGTCGTGCAGAACTATCCCTTCCCTCATAGCATCGAGGGCAGATGGTGAGAGGTTTTCGAGCGCCTTCAAGAACTCCCAAGGAGTGTAGGCGATTATATCCACGTCCAAAAATTCCTTGTTCAGCTCGTAGAGAGGGCGCGTCCTCTGGAGCGGGTTCCCTATCAGTTTTTTCGAAATTACCACGAGATCGTAATCGCTTGCCCTGTTGAAATCACCCCTCGCTCTCGAACCGAAGAGGATTATAGTAACGTCACCATCGAAGTAATCCACGAGTCTTTTGACGAAAGGCTCAAGTTCTCCCCTCATTCACGAGCCCCCTGATGAAGTCCAAGATTTTCTCGGCGTTGGAGATTAGTTCCCTCGCCACGTCTTCGGAATAGTATTCGAAGGGAGATCCTTCGGGATAGGCATCGGGGTATCTTGGGGCGATGTAATTCCTGTCAAGCTCCATGGCAGCGTAAAAAAGCTCTCTGGGGACTTCAAACCCCTCGTTCCTCAGTTCTCTGAGCAAGCGTGTTATCGAGTGCCCAATTGGCGCCAGCCCTAATCCCCTCAACAGAGCTTTCACGGCAAGTTCAGCCGCCTGCTGGGCTTTAAAGCTTGCCCATTCGTAGTCACCACCATCCAAATCCCTGAGTGCCGATTTTAGTGTCCTCTCCGCCTGCCTCATCCAGCGCTCATACTCACTAAGCTTCATCATGATGAGGGATACGGCAGGCAGTATTTAACGCCTTCGCTATGTTATACCCTCCGGGAGGAGGGAAATACATAAATACCCGGAGGGAGGAGGGAAATGAATCCTGCCGGTATCTTGGGGCTCCTGGGAGTTGTACTGTATTTTGTGGCTATATTGGTTATAGATTTTCTAAGAGTCCACCCTTCTCCAAACGAGTGTAACTCTAAAGGATGCGCAAAGACTGGCATGAACTACGGGCTTAGTTTGATAGGCATTGCGATAGTCGCTTTCACTCTCATAGCACCTATGTTTCTATTTCCAAATACAAAAGTCTCTTCAGGATTTATGGACTCCATGTTCCTGGCTTTTTCTATTGTATCCACTGGACTTATACTGTACGGTATTTACACGTGGAAAAGTTATAGAGAAGTGCATAAAGAACTCCTTCTCCAAGAAGCTATCGCCAAAGGCGTCGAAATCGGCATGAAAAAGGCAAAGGAAACCTGAAACTTTCCTGCGTTTCCAAATTCTACATCTTTAACGCCTTCGCATTGAAGTGCTTATAAATCCTGAGAACCCGCACTTCTCAACATTTATAAAGGTATGAGAACCGGAAGCTCTCACTCCCCCATCACCTGAACGATGACCCTCCTGTTCCTCGACCTCACGTCGAGTTCGACGAAGAAGATCTGCTGCCACGTCCCCCTCATGAGACGGCCGTTCACAACGGGAAAGCACTCGCTCGCGCCGAGTAGCGTGGCCCTCAGGTGGCTGTGGGCGTTGTCGTCTATCCTGTCGTGGAGGTAGCCCCTGCCCTTGGGGATAAGCTCCCTCAAAGCCCGCTTGAAGTCCTCCAGAAGACCGGACTCGTGCTCTATCGTAACTATCGCGCCGGTGGCGCCGGGTACGAAGACAAGAGCAACTCCATTTTCTATTCCAGACTCCTCGACGATTCTCTCCACCTCACGGGTTATGTCTATGAGGTCAACCTCTCCCCGGGTCTGAAACCTGAGCTCCCTTGTGAGAACCTTCATGCAACCACCCGATGAGAACTCCAAGGGCAAACCCTATTAGGTTTGCGCCCATGTCTGCGAAGGAGAACGTTCTCCCCGGAACGAAGAGCTGAAAGAACTCCAGTAGAACCGGCAGCGGGAGCAGATACACCCACAGTGACCGCCCGAGGAGACCGAGGAGGGCGAACTCGAAGAAATGCACGAGTTTGTCCCCGTTTTGGACTGGGGAGGATGGAACGCTCGGTGTGATGTTCAGGAAAATAAGCAGGATAGTGTAAACCACAAGGAGTCCGCGCTTCAAAGGTTTTTCACCAGCCTCTTGAGTTTCTCAACGACCTCTATGGGATGCTTTCCAAAGAGATACACGAGGGGCTCCACACCAAGGCCCCCGATGTCGATAACGGCATCGTAGGAATCCTCACGGAAGGCCTCCGCGATTGTGCTCACAGCCTCCTCCTCCTCACTCAGTCCGCCGGTTTTCACCCTGGTGACCTTGAAGCCGGCCGCTTCGATGGCCTTTTCCACGTCCGGCCCGTACCTGATGTTGAGAACGCTCCGTATCTCCGGCCTGATCCCAGCCAGCTTGACGAGTATTCCCGCGGTAAAGGTGCTCGCTCCAAATTCCGGTGGCAGGGCAAAGGCCTTGCCTTTAACGGCGGTTATCCTCCCGGGGATGGCGGCGACGTCCTCAATGCCCCCAGGCGATGGGAGAGCGTAGGCAAAGTTGCTCCTGACCTCCGGGATGAGCGAGGGAAAGCCTTCGTCCTTGAGAAGCTCGTTGAGCGCCATGTTTAGAACCTCAAGTATCTCGCCGCGGCTGGAACCTATGGAGAACAGCGAGCGGCACGCCTCCTCGCCCACTCCCGCATATTCAGCGTAGAACCTGCACAAGAAGCCGTTCTGGAAGAGCTCAAAGAATCTCCTCGCCACGAGAAGGACAGCGTCCTCACGGCGCCCCCCGAAGAGAATGAACTTGGATACCTCGCTGGCGATGTCCTCCAGCTTCCGGGCAACTTCTTCAGGGGGTGTTTTGTATTTCCCGGCCAGATACTTGCTCACCATAGCCTGTGTTATACCCAGATACTCAGCTATCTGGGACTGCTTCATCCCCTCACGGTAAAGCCTCTCCGCTATCTTTGCCCTCAGAAACGGCATCAGCTCCTCGGCGATGTAAACGCTCGGCGTCCTCATGCTACCACCCTAAAACCAGGTTATTGGATTTTCGAACCCATGCTTAAAGCCTTACTCGACAATTTTATGTCAAAAAACGTTTAAAAACCCATCGATTTTTACATCGGAAGGGCTTCTATGGACTGGAAAGGACGCGACGTGATAAGCGTTAGGGACTTCTCCAAGGAGGATATCGAGTTCGTTTTGGATGTTGCAGAAAGAATCGAAACGGAACTCAATGAGAAGGGCTCGCTCGACTACGCGAAGGGAAAAATCCTCGCGACGCTGTTCTTCGAGCCGTCGACGAGGACGAGGCTGAGCTTTGAGAGCGCCATGCACCGCCTCGGCGGTTCAGTAATTGGGTTCTCCTCCGCCACAAGCACGAGCGTAAAGAAGGGCGAGAGCCTCGCGGACACCGTAAAGACGGTCGAGCAGTACAGCGACGTCATCGTGCTAAGACATCCAATGGAAGGGGCGGCGAGGCTGGCCGCTGAGGTAGCGGAGATACCGGTGATCAACGCCGGCGACGGAAGCAACCAGCACCCGACTCAAACTCTACTTGACCTCTACACGATAAAGCGGGCCTTCGGGAGGATAGACGGCCTGACCATAGGCCTGCTCGGTGACCTCAAGTACGGGAGAACCGTCCACAGTTTAGCCGAGGCTCTGGCCTTCTACGACGTCGAGCTCTACCTGATTTCGCCGGAGCTTTTGAGGATGCCGAGGTACATCGTCGAGGAACTCCGCGGGAGGGGCTTAACCGTTCACGAAACGACAGACTTGGAGGGAACGATCCCGGAGCTGGACGTCCTCTACGTCACCAGAATCCAGCGCGAGCGCTTCCCGGACGAGCAGGAGTACCTCAAGGTCAAGGGCAGCTACCAGGTCAACTGCGCGGTTCTGAAGAGGGCCAAGGAGACACTCAGGATAATGCACCCACTCCCGAGGGTCGACGAGATACACCCCGAGGTTGACAGGACGGAGCACGCACTCTACTTCAGGCAGGTCTTCTCAGGTGTGCCAGTCAGGATGGCTCTCTTAGGGCTTACACTTGGCGTTCTGGAGGGGGTTTGAATGGCCGAACTCAAGGTTACCGCGATTAGAGAGGGAACCGTCATAGACCACATCCCGGCCGGGAAGGGGCTGAAGGTCATCGAGATACTCCGCCTCAACAGGCCAAACGGAGGAGTTCTCCTCCTCGCCTCGAACGTCCACAGCGGGAAGCTCGGAAGGAAGGACATCGTCAAGATAGAGGGTAAGTTCCTGAGCGAGGAGGAGGTCAACAAGATAGCCCTCATCGCCCCGACGGCCACTGTGAACATAGTGCGGGACTACAGGGTGGCCGAGAAGTTCAAGGTCGAGACTCCCGATGAGATAACCGGAATCCTCCGCTGTGCCAATCCAAACTGCGTCAGCAACCACGAGTACACCGTTTCAAAGTTCCACGTCGTCTCAAGGGAGCCCCTAAAGGTGCGCTGTCACTACTGCGAGAGGACGATGGAAGAGGAGGAAATACTGGGCAACCTCTGAGCCCTTTCTAGGTTTCATTTTCACTCCAGCAGGTAAGGAACGCGCCTTAACACTGGTATTGTGGCCGCCAGTCCAACAAAGACGTCAATGGCACTCTGTATCACGTTCGGAAGTCCTATGGCAACCCAGAAGGGAACCCCAGTCCATGCCTCAACCGTCTCGACAACCTTCTCCTGGGGAACGCCCAGCCATATCTCAAGGGCCACGTAGTAGTTGAGCGCTACCATCAGGGGGACCCTGACCGCGATGCCTATCAGGAAAGCCAGAACCGCAAAGGCCATGGTTCTCCTTCCGCTCGCGTTCTCGAAGTCAAAGCGGGTGAACCTTCTGGACACCTCCAGCCCAATGAGAACGCTGAATGTTGCGGTGGCCTTCATCATGCTTCCCAGCCAGCTCGCCGAGGATATAAGCCCCAGTCCCACGAACAGCAGGAATACCGCGATTATACCTCCGGCGAATCCCGTGAGGAGGTAAGCCATTATTATGGGAACCGCCACGAGGTCTATTTTCATGCCCCAGACGGTGGGCATCTCCACTGGAATAACCTCCAGCATGAGCGAAAGCCCGAGCATCATTCCGATTAGGGCTATCTCCCTCGAACTCATTCTCATGGTCAAACCCCGGTGCGGATTTTGTTCCGCAATTTATAAATTTTTGTTCCGTATTTGGAATATCGGACCAGGAACCCAGAAAGAACCCTTAAAAGCAGAGCCCTGGAGATACCTTGGGAGGGACTATGTTCACGGTCGAGGGGATATCAGAGCTGGTCAGGGGGATAAGGCGTGAGAACGGCTTTCCCGACAGCCCGTTCAGGATAGACGAGGTTCGCTACGACGAGGAGGAGGACAAGCTCTTCATAATCGCCCACGACAGAACCGACAAGAGCGTCGTCATAGGCAACAGCTTCGTCATCGGGAAGCTCCGCGAGAGGCTTGGAGTTAAGCAGGTCACCGTCTACTCAAACCTCGATCTGGAGATAAAAAGGGAGAAATTAGAGAAAGCCGAAAGGCTTGTTAAGGGGACAGAGCTTGAGTTCCTCCTCCCGATAATCGAGGCGGAGAAGAGGTTTCCACCGAGGAAGTGGCCCGACATCAGAGGAGACATCAAAACGCTCGTCTTCCTGAGCTTCAGCGCGAAAGCCCTGCTCGGCTTTGCCGAGCGGCTGAACCTTCCCTACGAGGCCGTTGGAATAAGATATTCCTTCCCGAGACTAAAGTACGAGCCTATCAAAGCTGAACCCAAAGAACTATTCTTTCCGGACGAAGGAAAACTGGTCGCCCTCGCAGAGGAGAGAGGAGCAAAGCTCGTCTTGGCGGATTTTCCCTTCGGCCTTAAGTCTGAGGGAGGGATTTATCTTCTCAATCCTTTCCGACTACTCCATATCGGCTTCTTCGAGCTGAAGTACCTGTTCGGCTCCGATATGCCGACCGTTTACGATAAAAAGGCGTTGATTAGATTCGTAACTTCCCTTACCTACGAAGGACTGATGGAGTCAACTGACGGGGCAAATCTAATCTGGAGGATGTGGAGAAAATGATAGTGGGCGTCGTTGGAAAGATAGCCGCTGGAAAGACGACTGTCGCGAAGTTCTTCGAGGAGAAAGGCTTCTGCAGGGTTTCCTGCAGCGACCCCCTGATAGACCTGCTCACCCACAACGTCTCGGAATACTCGTGGATTCCGGAGCTGCCGGAGAAGGCCGAGCCCACCAGGGACAGGCTCATAGAGTTCGGGAAGTACCTGAAGGAGGAATATGGCGAGGACATACTCATAAGGCTCGCCGTGGACAAGATGAGGCACTGCGAAAAAGTAGTCATAGACGGCGTTCGCTCTCGGGAGGAGATAGAGGCCATCAAACGGCTCGGCGGAAAGGTCATCTACGTCGAGGCAAGCCGGAAGGTAAGGTTCGAGCGCCTGATGAAACGAAAGGCGAGTAAGGACAAGGGCATAAAGAGCTTTGAGGACTTCAAGGCCATGGACGACGCCGAGGAGCGCTTATATCACACGAGCGAGCTGAAAGGCTTAGCCGACTACGTGATAGTCAACGAGGGAACCTTAGAAGAGCTGAGGGAGAAGGTGGAAAAGATAATTGAAGATGTCGCGGGGAAGGTTTAAAGGGAGTTTCACCAAAGAAGATTGGGTGGAACCATGGAGGAGATCATAGAGGCCGTGTACGAGAACGGCGTTCTGAAGCCCCTAAAAAAACCCCATCTGCGCGATCATGAGAAAGTGAGGATAAAAATCATCGAAAGGGACTTAGATGAACTCCTTGATTCAATGGTCATCAGAAAGGTTGGGAAAATCGACTATAAGCGCCTGAAGGAGGCGTACTATGAGTCGTTCTGAAGTCTTTGTGGACTCATCGGTTTTCGTTGGTCTGCACCTTGGGGATCCACGGGCAAAGGCGCTCGTCAAGAAAGCCATAAATAAAGGACATACTCTGGTCACGAACCTGGTAGTGTTTTCAGAGACAGTTTACAAGGTCATGTTTACCCTTGCCATTCAGGACGGCCTTAAAGGGGCATATGACCTCAAAAAGCATTTGAGAGACTACACTTTCGTGTATGGAAGGGTCAAGACAGCGCTTGAGGAACTCAGCGAGGCAGGGTTTTTGAAAATCGTCCCCATAAGCGAAAACACGATGAAGCTCGCATCCCAGCTTGGAGAGGACTATGAACTCCTACCAAACGATTCCCTCATCGCCGCGACGTGCAAAGAGCGTGAAATTGATCTGATTCTGACGTTTGACTCCGACTTCAAGAGGATTCCCTTTCTAAAAACCTTCGAGGGATGAACCATGAACCTCCTCATCATAGCCCCCTGCCTTTTAAGCCCCTTCTACGTCTACCGCGGGCCTAAGGAGAAGGAGTATGAGACGGCCAGACTTTTGAGGGAGCTGATTGGAGAGCTCGGCGAGGACTGGCAGGTTCTCGCCTATCCCTGCCCCGAGTTCGAGGCAATGGGATGGCCAAGGGCACCTGCAAGCAGAGAAGTTTACGAGAGGCTCGGTATGCGCGAGAGGGCGAAGGTAATAGCAGACTTCATAGGGCGGGTTATAACCGAGGAAAGGCCGGAAAAGGTCGTCTTTCTCGGCGTTAAAGGCTCCCCGACCTGCGGCGTCTTCCACACGAGTTCGAGCGATCCGGAAGGCTATCCCTACAGGACCATGCAGGAGTTCTTCTACCTGAACAAGGAGGAGAGGCTGAAGCGTTCGAAGGAGCTGGTGATGGAGCAGAACTTCAGGCTCGTCCAGATGCCCGGAATACTGTTTGAAATTCTAATGGCGAGGTTCCCGGAGGCGGTTTACGTCGAGTTCGATAAGGAGGATATCGAGGGAAGCATCGAGGAGTTGAGGAATTCTTTAAACCGAGGATAACGGGAGGACACGGGAAATTTGACGCCATCATGCCCTCGCTATTGCTCCCCTCACCAGCCTCTCAGCCTCCTCCATAAGCTCCTTTGCTTTCTCCTCGGTGTGGGCCTCCAGGGTTATGCGCATTATCGGTTCTGTTCCACTCGGCCTGAAGAGAATCCACCAATCACCGTTCTCAATCCTGACGCCGTCTATGTCTATGAGCCTCTTGTAATCGAAAGTCTTGAGGGCTTCCCTGGCGATTATCTCCATCGCTTTAGCTTTCTTCTCGTTGGGGCAGGGTATCTTTTTCCTTAACGTCACGTAGCGCGGGACTTCTTTAGCGAGTTCGCTAAGCGGGCCGAGCCTGTCAATCATCTCAAGAACTAAAGCACCGGCGAAGATGCCATCGGGAGTCAGGTTCCACTTGGGCATTATCCAGGTCCCGCTCGGCTCGCCGCCGAAGACGCCGCCGTGCTTTGCCAGCTCCTCCGCGACGGCAACATCACCCACGCGCGTTCTGATGACCTCCCCACCAAGTGGTCTGACGTAGTCGTCGAGGGCAAAGCCCGCATCGACCGTCGTCACAATCTTGCCCTTCCCGAACTTCCTCAACATGTAGCCGGCTATAAGCGAGAGCATGACCTCGTACTCCACGAAGTTTCCCTCGTCATCGACTACTCCAATCCTGTCGGCGTCGCCGTCGTGCGCTATCCCAACGTCGGCCTTTATGGCCTTGACGGTCTTCGCCAGCATCGAGAGACTTTTAGCGTTCGGCTCAAGCTCCCTGACAAAGAAGCCGCTCGGGTGGGAGTTGAGCGAGATAACCTTATTTCCGAGCTCACGCTGGAGGTATGGGGAAACAACGCTCCCGGCACCGTTGCCGGAGTCAATGACGACGGTGTAGGGGTTATCGAGGTGAACCATCTCAAGGGCTTTCCCTATGTACTCCTCCCTCGGGTCTGCCTTTCTGAGCGTTCCAAGTTCATTCCATGGAGCTTTTTTGAAGTTCCCGGATTCGAGAATGGCCTCAAGTTTGTCCTCCATTTCTGGAGTATATGCCATCCCGTTGGCCTGCCACACCTTTATTCCGTTGTATTGAGGGGGGTTGTGGCTGGCCGTTATCGTAACGCCCGCCCCTGCCCCGTAGAGCTTGATGGCGAAGCCTGTCAGGGGCGTTGGGGCCAAACCGATGTCTATAACGTCTATTCCCACCGATAGAAGCCCGCTTATTAAAGCCCTCTTCAGCATCTCGCCGCTCGTCCTTGTGTCCATGCCAACTACAACCGTCCCGGTTTCGAGGTAAGTTCCCAGAGCCCTGCCAACACTGAGGGCAAGCTCGGGGGTCAGCTTTTCGTTGACGACCTCTCGAATACCGCTGGTTCCGAAGTACTTCCCCATGGTGACCACCTGTGAGAATGATGTAACCAGTCAGAAGGTAAAAGCTATAATTTTTTCGTCGATTGAAGAAACGCAAAGTGGAAAGCAGAAAAAACAGCTCACTTCTTCACGAGCCTGTATATACCCACGGAAACCTCGTAGGAATCGACGTTCATTGGAGCCTTGTAGTCTATCCTCACCTGGAATCTCTGGGAAGAGCCGTAAATCATTTTCCCACCTTCGGATTCCGTTAGAACGTTCCCGTTCTCGTCGAGGATGCTTATCTTTTCGACTGTGCCTTCACTTTCCGCCTTTATCAGGTACTTTCCGGGCTCAAGGACGTTGGAGAGGTAGAAGAAGTCTCCGCTGACGGTTTCGCTTTTGACCTCTACAGGAACCTGGTCGTAGGCGTTTTCGTAGTAGTACTGCATTCCAAAGACCCCGATGATGCCAATGAGTATCAGCAGAAAGAATCCACCGACGAGTTTCTTGATAATCCCCATTTTCTCACCTCCTTCACTCCTTTTCAAGTTCGACTATCTTCACAGCATCCCCAAACTCCCCAGGAGAAAGTTCTCCGGAGAGGGCCTTCAGGAGAGCGTTGCTGGAAACGGAAACGCTGACGTTCCTCTCTCCGAGATAGAGGATCTCAACCCTTTCCACCCAGGGAGCGTCCTCCAGTATAGCAAGGCTCATCCTGGCGTAGTCCCTCCAGAAGGAGTCCTCTCCAGCAAGATACTCAAGGGAAACACTCGCTGTATCGTTCGTGACGGTTACATTGTGCACGAGTACATCGAAGAGGCCTAAGTCAGTCTCTATCCTGAACTCCGGCCTTCTAATGTCCTCAAAGACCGGATTGTCGAAGTCGCCGTTTTCTATTGTTAAAGCTAAGATGGGCTCCTCCCCGAAGTAAGCCTCCACCCTGATGTTCTCCGAGCCGTTTTCATGCTCCTTCTTCGCGAGGGCATACGCCACACCTATCAGGCTTTCGTCAATGACTTCTGTTTTGAACCGAATGACCGTCCCGCTGTCAGAGGTGAGCACGGTGACGTTCTCAGCTATCGTTGTAGATCCTTCCGTTCCCGTGGAGGACGGGGTTTCGGTAACGCCGGAAGTCTCTCCAAGGCTGTTCGTCACGTTCTTGGCGGTGTCTATGAGTTGTTCGGGGCTTAGGTCGTCTGGAATCTGGAAGTCCCAGTTGAGGTACAGGTAGGCACCTACGATTAGGAGGAGTACCAGGAGCAGCTTCCCCTTCATATTACCCCCTCCTCGAAGAGCTTGTTGATGTAGAACCGTACCCTCGCTTCCTGGCTCTTAAAGTCGCCCTTGGAGTTCCTGTCGAGCATGTTGACCCTGTGCATCCCCATGGTGGTGTCACTCATCCCCTCTATCGTGTTCCTGATGACCTCGCGGTACTTCATGCCGGCCTTTTTGTAGCGAATGGCAATCTCCGCAGTTTTTTCAAACTCCCACCTGTAGTCTTGAGCAAGGGTCTTCTTTATTGCCACGCCCATCGAGTTGAGGGCAATCTCTATAGGCTTCGTCCCGATGTTTGAAGGTACGGCGTTTTTGTAGGGCGACATCGCCTTCTCGCGGTTCTCTATGTCGGACATGCCGTTGTAGAGCGAGGCGCTCCTCTCGTCCACGTGCAGGTCTTTGGCGGTCTTCTTCACCATTTCATCGTCTGAGAAGACGTTGACCTCCTTGTCGGCCTTGAAGTAGTCCTTGAAGAGCCCCAGTGGCTTGGGAAGGTAGTTTGCTACTTGATCGATGAATGTATCGAGGGCCTTGTTGCCGTAGTACTTGGCCTTCCAGCCAAGGACTGAACCACCACCAGAATAGTCCGGGTTTGAGTTGACCACCCTGACGACCTCTCCCTTCGGCGTTTTGATGACCATAAAGCCGCCCCATTTTTCGCCGAGTCCCTTGAGCTTCTCGTTGGTATCCTTCATCCTCTTAACTGCCTCCTGACTCAGACCGGTTCCCGAAGTGCTTCCTGCCCCGGAGACATCAACGGAGGCATTCACCGGAACCCTTACCGTGCTGTTGGGTATCCTGCTCAGGTAGAGGTTCAGCAGAACCGGGGCGATGCCCTCAAGGTTGCAGGCGTTTGTCCCCTCCTGGTAAGACGCCTCCGCGGTTACCCAGTAGTGGTCGTTAACCAGAGCCACATAGGTGTGCTTAATCGACGTGAACCCGCGGCCATCGAAGTACTTCTTGGTATACACGAACTTGAGGTCAGCGTACTCGGATCGCTCGCTAAACTCGTAGTGGTAGGATATTGTCCCCTCCTTCTCACCGCTCCAGAAGCCTATGAGATCCTCCTCTCTGTCTGTGTAGTTCTTTCCCTGCTTGATGAACCATCTGAACTGCTCCACGGCCTCGTTATCGGTGTAGTATGTGACCATGACCTCGATGTAGTTATTGTAATCGGGGCTGTGGTTGGCGCACATGAAGTCCTGATAGAAGTTGATGTAGTTCGAGCCCTCCCATCCGCCTCCCCCACCACCGTAGGAGATTATCAATCCAAGAGAGTTAGCTTCCTCCTTGGTTATCGAGGGCAACTGCTCTGGAAACCGGGAGGCAGAAACGGGTAAGGCAAGTAATAGCATAACTCCCAGGAAAAGGACGGGTTTCTTTAACATCATGCCAACCTCCGAAGAATCCCCAGAAACAACCTCGCGAGCAGGAGGAAAACTATAACTGCCCCAACAAGCAGGAAAAGCCCAAGTAATGGGCCAAGAACCTTCAAGCCCGTAAGTGGTTCAGGGGACATATATTCACACTCCCGATAAAACCTATCTCGCAGAAAAGGAAAGCGGGACAGGTTTTGCTTTTAGCATGTTACACATTAATGGGCAATAAGACTTTCGGAAAAGAAAATTCGAAATTGAAGAAATTAAAGGTCATCTACCCGGAGTTTTTTCGCAAGTTCAACGAGTTTTCTGGCTCTTTCGGGTGAGACCTCGTTTTCAACTTTCCCATCGCGCTTTATAGAGGTGCCCACTATGAACGCATCTGCGTGCTTCCACAGCTCAGGAAGGTTGTCGTAGCTCGTTCCAGAACCCACAACCACAGGCACAGGTGAGATTTTCTTTGCGAGGGCGAGCTTTTCAACCTCGACCGGCTTTCCCGTCGCCCTGCCGCTGACAACGATGGCATCCGCTAATCCACGCTCGACGGTGTCCCTTACCGCATCCTCAAACTCGAAGAAGTGGACGGCGTGCTTGACATGGACGTCGGCGAAGACCTTTATCCCACTCGGGAGGAGCTTTCTGAGCCCTGCCAGCTCGTGGGCGATGCCCTCAATGAGGCCCTGGTCTGTGTAGGCTACACCGCTCAGCACGTTCACCCTTATGAAGTCAGCTTTAACCGCGTAGGCTATGGAGTATGAGGCAATTCCGTCGTTGCGGAGGACATTTATTCCCAGGGGCAAGCTCACCTCGTCACGGATTGCCTTGGCAACGGCTGTGAATGCCGCGACGGTCGTCTTGTCAACAAATTTTGGGAACGGGACGTCGCCGAAGTTCTCGACCATTATCGCGTCGAAGCCCGCCTCCTCCAGCGTTTTAGCGTCCCTCAGGGCGGAATCAATGACCTCATCCAAGTTCCCATCGTAGAGGTAGGAACCTGGGAGGGGTTTCAGGTGAACCATGCCTATGAGGGGCTTTCTCTCGAAGTCCATAGTACCACCGGAGATGAGACGTCAGTGAGGTAGTTAAGGGTTTTGGAAGGTGGATGCATCGATGACCAAACTTTTACATCAATGAAAAGCCTTATATAACCCACAGGAGAAGTAGAAAATATCATGGCGAGGCGGAAATACGTCTCCTTTCTCACCCTCACACTGCTCTCCTTCCTCCTTACCTCCGTCGTGCTGGGGCCAGCCCTCATCGAGGCTCCCCCCGAAACCAAGAGCATCGAGGATATACTATCGCCAAAGCTTCCGCCCGGAAACGAGACCAACGAAACCGGACCGCCTGCTGAGGTTCCAGTTTCACCGCGCTTTGTCCTCCTCGTGACCGGAGCGGCACACACCCACTACCTCAGGCTCAACGTCTACACCGACTACGTGGACGGAGGGTGGCTGACCAGAAACGCCACCAAGATCCCGAGCAATGTCCTTGCCCCCCCCGAGATAAAAGTCCCCCACCACAGCGAAAGGGATAGAATAACCGTTGTCTCGTTTCTGCCCATTAGGGGCAACCTGTTCACATCTCTCTACACGACCCGCGTTGACGGTGCCGGGGCAGAGGCCATTCCCGAGTACAACCTTTTCATGACCCCCCTGAACGTGACCACTTACTCGTTCTCCGCGGTGAGCTACACCTTCGAGTGGCCTTATCTAGTCAACCTCACTGCTGGAAATCAGACCGAGTATCTAGAGGCTCCCAACAACACGGAGCTGAAGAACCTCGCCGAGAGCATAACCCTGGGGGCACGTTCGGATTACGGGAAGGCCATTCAGATAATCAGATACCTAGCAAACAACTACAGGCACGTGGAGAACGCCACACCACCGGCCGGCACCGACAGGCTGAAGTGGTTCCTGTTCGAGTCCAAGGCAGGGAGTTCCTACGACTTCGCCTCGGCCTTCGTGGTGCTGGCCAGGCTGAACGGCCTTCCTGCGAGGCTCGTCGAAGGGGTCTACATCGACGCAGTTCCGGAGACGCAGGCGGTCACCGAAGAGAACAGACACTTCTGGGCGGAGGTTTACTTTAAGGGCGCGGGCTGGCTCACCTTCGACCCCCTTCACCCCGACCCGAACGTCTACATGCCCTTTGAGCTGGAGGTTTCACCGCCAAAGATGGTGCTCAACCCCAACTCGACGGGGGAAGTTGAGGTCAAGTTCGAGCGCGTCGCGAGCGGAACGAACTCAACGGTCACTGTGGAAGTCCCCACCCTCGGGAAGATAGCGCTCATCAACGAATCGGGGATATACACACTGACCGTAGGGCCATTTGAGGAGCCCGGCTATTATCCCCTCATAGTCAACGCCTCCACAAACGCGGGGACGCCGATGTCCATGCTCCTCTTTACGGCAGTCACGGTTCCAGGTAGGATAACCGTCACTCCAGACCAGGCCGCGGTTGCGCTCCTCAAGACCGACCAGGTTGTCCTTGGCCTCGCGATACAGGGCGCCACCCAGGATGTGCGGCTCGAAACCACCTCCCCCTTGGTCGAAACGTGGTTCTGGTGGGGAACTCCAGGAAGCGAGACCGGGATATACGCTAGACTGGCCTCTCCGCTGAGATATCCCCTCGGATGGCACGTTGTGAACATGACCGTGACAAGCGGCGCAAAGAGGTATCCCCTCCACATCCCGGTCTTTGTCATGGAATCAACCGAGATCAGTATGGATATCCCCCACACCCTGACGGCTGGTGATTCTCTCGTCATAAACGGCACCGTGAGCGGAATCTCCACCGGAAGCGCCCCACCGCTGGGGAGCATCGTGGTGCTCCTGAGTGACGGCCGGAGAGACATACTGATAGGGTACGGCAACCTCTCAAACGGCGGGTTCTCACTCCCCATCAGGATTCCCAAATACCTGAAGCCCATGACTGGCCAGGTGAAGGTGTACTACGTCGCACCTCTCGGGTACCCGTACCTGTCCTCAAGCACCACGCTGGTGGTCCGGATAAAGGGGCTGGCGAAGTTTTCGCTCCCCGGGCTGATTTTAGCCCGGCCTGGAAACGTCACAGTGGTGGGAAGCCTTATCGACGGTGCTGGTGAGCCGATAGCCAACGCCACCATCCCATACTACCTGGACGGAAGGTACATAGGGAACGCAACGAGCAGAACTGACGGCAGGTTCTCCCTGAGGCTGGAGATTCCGGGGATAGAACAGCACACGCTGACCCTTGAGTATCCGGGGAGCGCCAACTATTCCCCGGCAACTATGAAAGCCACACTTGCGACCGTTGAACTTGACGTTCCAGATAAGATAACTGGCGAACTCGGAAAGCCCATCAGAATCAGCGGCAGGGTCATCGGAATTGAAAACGCCACGCTAAAGGCCTACGTATTCCCGGGCAAGACCTACACCATCAACGTCGTCAACGGAAGCTTCGATTTCACCGTTGAGCCCTTCCAGACCGTCGGTGAGAGGTCCTTGGAGTTCAGACACGGCGCCAGCATTCTGAAGCGGATAACCTTTGCGGTTGTCTCCCCCGTGAGGATAGAACTGCTGACGAAGGAGGCGAGGGGCGAAAAAACCGCCCGGCTGAAGTTCCGAGTTGTGGATTCGGTCAACGACCCCGTCAGCGGGATATACCTAAACGTCAGCGTGGACGGCTTTGCGATGCGCGTGATGACCAACGGCTCCGGAATAGCAACCCTCGACGTCCCAGTGCCGGAGGAGGAAACCAACGCAACTGTGACGGTTGCCTTCGACGGCTCCCCCTACTACCTGCCCGCCAGCGGAAGGTTCCACGTCGTAATCGGTAAAAAGCGGAAGATACCATGGCTCTACATCGGCGTGATCGTGATAATCGGCGCCCTGGTGGCCAGATACAGGCTCGTGAAGAGGAAACCAGAGGATAGGAGGCAGGAGAGGATTCTGAAGATAATATTCAACAACGGCATACCCCTGTTCCAGGAGGGCGAGACCATGGAGATAAGCGTGGAGTGCGACGGCGAGCCCGAGCTCTACGTCGACGGGAAACCCTTCGGGAGGGGGCGGGACTTCAAATTAACTCTGCCGCTGGGAGACCACACGATAGAGGCCAGGTGCAACGGTCTTGTTGAGACCGCCAGAGCCAGGATACTGCCCAGCTACAACGACGCCGTCGTGGAGTACTACGAGAGGTGCTTCCTCCCCTGGGCGAAGGGTGTGGGGGTGGACGTGGACGAACTGACGCCCAGGGAAATAGCGGAGACCCTCACAGACATGATGTACCCGTGGGAGCCCATAGACACCCTTACGGAGATATTCGAGAAGGCCAAGTACAGCGGAAGGAGGGTCTCAAGGGAGGAGTTCATACGGTTCTACCGCTCGGTGCTCGAGGTGATAGGAGGTGGCTGCGTTGTTTAAGCTCAACCCGGGAAGAATCGCGATATACATCGGTGCCCTGACGCTCATATATGCCCTCTCCACCCAGATGGAGGAGCTGAAAACCCTCCTAATGCCTGCAGTGGTGCTCGCCCTGTTTTTAACCGCCGGAGACGTTGCCGGGGCGATAAAGGGGGAAAACGAGGCCTTCGCCCTCAGGCTCCTCGGAGTAACCCTCGCGGCGCTCTTCCTGCCAGCCGAATGGAACATCCCCGCGGCCATGATAGTGCTCGGAGCGGGGACTGCCATAATAGCACCGAAACTGGAGGGCCATCCCAGGTTCGTCAGGGGCGCGGGGCTCTTGATTGGCCTCTACGGCGTCTCAAGGCTTCCCCCTCTCGGAGCGATGGGGAGCGTCTTCAGCTACGCGGGCCTTTTCCTGTTCCTCGGATACTCGATAGCAGAGCTCGGCGAGAGGTACCCTTGGACCGAGCCCGTTGAAAGAAACCTGCTTGGACTGGGCGCCCTCGGTGCGATCCTCGGGCTCTACACAGCGGTAAGGGGAAGCCTGAGCGAGAGCCACCCGGAGCTGGTATTCTACGGGGAGTGGCTGGTTCTTCTCCTGGGAGTCATCGTGGCCGGAAGCATGGTCTACTCGTACGTCAGCGAAAAAGACCCGGAGGCGTATCTCCTTTCCCAGTGGAGAAAGCACGAGGCGAGAACCGTGAAAAAGCTCGGCCCGGAACTCGCGGAGGCGAGTAAAGCAGTTGAGGACTTCGTGGTGCGTGGGAAGAAGGCGGCACTGGTGGCGTTCATAGCCTACTACGGGGCAAGGCTCTTCGATGATAGGAAAAAGTTCGAGGCGCTCATAGGGAAGATAGCCGACTACAGGGGCAGGCAGACCTCCCGGCTGACGCCGCTCTGGATAAGGCACGCCTACGAGAAGAGAGAACTTGAGAGGAGGATTAGAATCGTTGAGGAGGTTTTTGAGGAACTGAAAACGCTCATGAGGTGGGAGTCATGATGGATATTAAAGAGGCGTTTGAAACCCTTGAGGAAATCGTTGAGGCGGTTTCTCGGGTGTATATTGGTAATGAGGTTGTTGTTAGGAAGACTTTGGCTGCGGCGTTGGTGAATGGGAATGTCCTCTTCGAGGATTATCCTGGCTTGGGCAAGACGCTCTTAGCCAAAGCCTTCGGAAAAGTCCTCGGCTTGAAGTACACGCGCGTCCAATTCACTCCAGACTTGCTTCCAGCCGACATTCTGGGCACCAAAGTCTGGCGCCAAAACCTCGGAACCTTCGAGTTAATCAAAGGCCCAATCTTCACGCACGTTCTATTAGCGGATGAAATCAACCGGGCTCCCCCAAAGACTCAGTCGGCTCTGCTCGAAGCCATGGAGGAGAAGCAGGTAACCATCGAGGGCGAAACCTTCACCCTGGAGAGGCCGTTCTTCGTCATTGCCACCCAAAACCCCATCGAGTTCGAGGGGACTTACCCCCTCCCAGAGGCTCAGCTCGACCGCTTTCTCTTAAGGCTCCGCGTGGGTTATCCGAAATCGCTTGAGGATGAGGTGGCTATCCTTGAGGCGCGCTTGAGCTGGCGGAAGGATGATCCGACGGTTGACATGAGGGCCTTGATTGATCGAGAGACTTTTGTCGAGATGCAGGATTTGGTCGAGCGGGGGATTTTCATCAGCCGGGACTTGTTGAAGTACATTGCTGAGTTGATTAGGAATGCCCGCGCTGATGAGAGGGTTGAGGCTGGCCCGAGTCCTCGTGGGGGGATTGCCTTGATGAAGGTGGCTAAGGCTAATGCTTTGCTTGAGGGGCGGGATTTTGTCCTGCCGGATGATGTTAAGGCTTACGCGGTGGATGCTTTGGCTCACAGGGTTGTGGTCAAGCCTGAGTACGCTTTTGAAGGCATAAACGGGGAGGAGATTGTTAGGGAAGCCCTAGAAAAAACACCCGTACCGAAAGAGGCGGGGGAGAGATGAGGAAAAGCCTGACCGGATACATCCTCTGGGCACTGCTCCTCGGGACGGCATTCCTCTCTCCAGGGATGATAGGCCTAGCCATAGTGCCGCTCTCCCTTCTCGCCCTGGCGATGCTCGTTGACCCCCCGAGGGAGGTTAGGGTGAAGAGAAGGCTCTCAAGGCGCGAGATAAGGCTCGGCGAGGAGGTCGAAATCAGGGTCGAGGTCACAGTGGAGAAGGGACTCGGACTGGTCGTCGTCAGGGACCCGCTTCCAAAGAACGTTGCCCTCACATTGGGAAACAACGTAGGAGTATTCTTCAAGGGTCTGAAGCCGCTGAAGGCAGAGTACACCTACCGGATACGGCCGATGCTCCGGGGAGTCTATACGCTGCCAAGGAGCGAAGTAACCACCAGAAATCCGCTGGGGACGAGGTACATCTGGGGGCTCTACGGTGAGGAGCTCGGGCTCAGGGCCGTTCCCAAGGTCATCAGGGCGGTTCCGATAGCGGAAACACGGAGGAAGGCCAAGATAAGCGTCCCCGAGACGAGCTTCTCGATAAGGGGGCCCATCTCCACAGACTTCAAGGAGATAAGGGACTACCAGACCGGCGACCCGATGAAGCTCATAAACTGGAAGGCCACCGCGAGAACGGGGCGGGTTCTCGTCAACGAGTTCGAGAGGGAGGGCAAGAAGACGGTCCTGTTCATAGTCGACGCCAGGGAGGCGATGAAGATAGGAATTGAGAGTGAGAGCCCCTACGAGCACGCCATGAACCTCGTCGCCTCGATGGCGCACCGCTTCCTCAGGAAGGACTACCATGTGGGGCTGTACCTACTCGGGGCCAGAAAGTTCCTGCCGCCGGCAACGGGGCCCAGACAGCTGCACACGATGGTCCGGACGATGATGGACTTCGAGAGGGTTCAGGCAGAGGAGGAAAGCTTTGCCGATGCCGTTGAAAGGCTGAAGAGGATACTCGTCCAGTACACGCCGCTCGTCATATACGTCTCCAACGTGCTCGATAGGACGGCCGGAGAGACCAAGAAGGGAGTTCTGACCGTAATGGCCGTCCACAGGGGGAAATCCAGACCCGTGGTGGTGGACATATCGGTCTATCCGACCCTCGACCCCAAGACGGGCACACTCATAGAGATGGAAAAGCGGGCGATAACATCTGAGCTGGAGGGCACCGGAGCTTACGTCGTCCGCTGGGTTCCGGGGCGGGAGGATATAGGAGAGGTTCTGAGCAAGCTGCTGGGGGAGATAAGATGAACTTCAGGGCAGTAAAGCTGGCGGTGGTGCTCCCGGCGATAATCCTTACGTCTCTGGCGTATTCCGACGTATTCCGCCCCGGGGACTACCTCCTGGCGGCGGCCATTGGGATAATCCTTCTGGGAACGTTCCTCTCCAGGGGTTCCGCCAGCGGGACGGTCTTTCTCTCAACGGTGCTCTACGCGGTGCCCTACTCGATAGCTCTCTCTCAGTTCCTCCCGATAGCGTTCCCCGAAGCATACAGGAACCTGAGCGAGGCGATACTGGCGAGCCCCTACTTCTCCAGCCCTCTGGCAATCTTTGCCCTGATGGCCCTGAGCATACTCGCCGACTACGTTGACACCGCGGAGGCATGGGAGAACGTCCTAAGGGGGCTTGGATGGAGGGGAGCCGGTGGAAAAACTCTGCTCTACGGCCTTCCCGTCGTCCTGCTGGCCTTTGCCCTCTCACTGGGACTTCTGTGGCTCGGGAAAAGCCTGGGCCTCTCAACAGCGGGAATATTACTGCCGGTTTTCCTGCTCGTTCTCGGCGTGGCTATGGCCTATTCCTCAATCGAGAGCGGGAGCTATCGGAGGGTCATCGTTGCGGTCGAGGTTCCTCCATTGAACGGCGAGGTAGTGATAGAGACGCCAGATGGGAGCAGGATCATGCCCCTGAGCCGTTCTTCAGCGTTCGAGTGGGATACGCTGAGGCTGGAGGCCGAGCTTAAGAGGAGGCCTAAACGGGTCGTCCTGAGGGCAGGAGACAGAAGCGAGCTCCTAACCCCCCTCATAGAGAGTGCTGACGGCGAGACGCTCTTCCTGCTCTACCGAAAGAAGGGAGGAGAAGGTTAATATATTACGCCAACCAAAAACAGGAGGGGGATGGAGATGGGAGATGAGTTGCCGAAAGCGGTGAATAAAGTTCTCGAACCGGGCGAGAAGGTCCTTTTCTCTGTAAAGAAAAAGATAAGCCTCGAAAAGCCGAAGTGGGTTCTCGTGACGGATAGGAGGATAATCTACCTCGACGAAAAAATCCTGGGCAGGTACGATATAAAGGCCATACCGTACCAGAAGCTTGAGGAGGTCACCGTTGAGCTGGGCATCATCTCCTCGGAGTTCCTCATAAAGGGCGAGGAGGACATAAGGCTCAAGCTCGGCTGGATGAACAAGGAGCAGGCGAGAAAGACGATAAACGCCATAAAGGACGCCCTCAACGCGATAGCCATCGAGCCGGTAACGATAGAGGTCAAGAAGGGTCTGACCCACGAGACGTGGGTTCTGAAGAAGCCAAAGGAACTCGTGAGCAGGGTCGTCCCGGGAGGAACCCCAGTCCAGCAAGCGCCCCCTGTGGAGAAGGAGGAAGACCCGCTGGAAAAACTCAAGAAGCTGAAGGAGCTCTACGACATGGGTGTGATAAGCCAGGAGGAGTACGAGGAAAAGAGAAAGAAACTTTTGGAGCAGATTTAACCCCTTTTCTTCCAGATTATCAGAGCCGCCCCGAGCAGCAGGAGAGCGGCGAGGAGGTAGGGCAGGGGATTTTCCCCGATGGGCCCCTGAACTACCGTCGTTGTTGGCATCGCTGGAGCGGTTTCGGTGGCATGGGGTTCCTCCCTCAGAACCACCACCGTTGAGTTCACGAAGCCGTAGAGCTTCACCCCAAGGGGCCTGAGCTCACCCCAGTAGGGGCCCTCGTAGAGCTCCACGGAGAAAGATGCCCCTTTAGGGAGGGGAGCCACCGTGAAGTAATAGCCCGTTGAGGACTTGAGGAGGGGCCTCGGCTCGGCAAGCTCTGATAGGTTGCCTTTAATCCAGAGGTTTGCCCTGGAGAGGTTCACGAGACTGGCGTTGAGTGCTATTAATGCCGGAACGCCATTTCCCGAATAGTAGCGGAGCTTAGCAACGTTACTGACCTTTCCGCCGGTTTCAACTACCACGTCAAGCCAGGCCTTTCCGGTTTTTGTTGATGGAACCTCAACCAGTATCTCTGTTGAGTTCCAGGAGAGAACCCTCGCTTCAACGCCGCCGATGGTAACCCTCCCACCGCTTCCAAAGCCGGCCCCGGCTATGAGGATTTCCTGGCCGGGTCTTGCGGTGTAGGGGGTTAAGGAACCTATTAAAGGCCCTTCCTGCTCGCGCTCAATGTGGAAGACGTAGAAGCTGTTTCTCGGCAGTTCTACCGTCGCTTTGCCGTTCTCAACCACCATCTCTGCTCCGTAGAGGACATCAGCGTAAGTTCCATCGGGCCAGTCGAGGTTGATGCTGAGCTCTGCCGGCGAGCCCTTGTTCATCACAACCAGAAGTCTGTGCGCTCCAAAGGTTCTCTCAAAGGCCCAGACCGAGTAGTTGGCGTAAACCGTTCTGAAGTCTCCGAAAGCCAAAGCGTCATTGGTCTTTCTGAGCTTAGCTAAAGTTCTGATTATTCTTGCCGCCTCGGTGGTGTTGTTGAAGACCATCATGGGCCTGTTGTAGGGGTCGCCCTTTCCGTCCCTGCTCACAAGGTAGCTCTCGTCGCCGTAGTAGATGACGGGAATACCCGGCAGGGTCATCGTCAGCGCCAGGGCCATGTGGAAGCGCTCTACGGCGTCTTCCCTCCTCGCTCCATTGAGGAAGCGGATTAAGTCATGGCTGTCGAGGAAGTTTAACTGCTTGTTCGGATAGAGGAAACGGGAGTAGTAGTCCCCAAGCTGGGCCGAGAGAGTCTCAAGGCTTCCGACGAAGCCAAAGGTTTTCACTATATCCGCCCTTATAGGTATGTTCAGAACCGGCGAGACGTTGGAGTAGCGGTAGAACTCGTATAAATCGTCGCTCTTCCCGGGCGATGGTGTGTAGTACTCCCCGTAGATGAAGAGGGGCCTTTCCGAGTACAGGCGGAGGTAAAAGCTTTCAAGCCAGCCAAGCTCCATGTGCTTGACCGCGTCGATTCTAAGGCCGCAGGCACCGTTCTCGATGAAAAGTCTCGCTCCCTCCGTGAGGTAGGAATCCACCCACGGATTGAGCTGGTTGAAGTCAGCTAAGCCGTAGAGGTTGGCGTATTTCAGCTGTATTCCCGACCAGATAAAGATGTTGCCGTTGTGGTGGTAGACCTCTTCCCTTATGCCCGTTATCGGGTTCACGCTCGCGTTCTTCGTGTCCTCAAAGTAGTCAGTGATTTTGGTCCCGTTGTCGTACAGGGAACCGAACTCACCGTCCATTGCCGGATTGGAGTGGTTGGGGACGTAATCAACGATTATACAAATCCCCCTCTTTTTGGCCTCCTCTACCAGCTTAAGGAAGTCCTTCCAGGTTCCGAAGTGCTCCTCTATGCGTTTGTAATCCCTCGTCCAGTAGCCGTGGTATGGAGCGGAGCCATGTGCCATCTTGTTGATGTTGTCGTTGAGCGGGGAGACCCATATCATCGAGACGCCGAGGCTTGCTATGTAGTCGAGGTTCTCCGTGAGGCCCTCCAGGTCGCCTCCCCAGTAAAGGCGGTAGTTTCTGTGCTCCGGATCGTAGAAGGGCCCGTTGTTGCTCTGATTGCCATCGTAGAAACGGTCGACCATAACCTGATAGACGACGCCCCTTTCAGGGACGGGATAGGCCCCCACTGCAGGAAATGCAAGAAGTAGCACGATAAAGATAACCTTCACCAGCCTCATTATATCACCAAAAGTGATAAGAAAAGGGCCTTAAAAACTTCACGTTCTTTCTATGTCCTTGAAGCTCATGGACACCTCTGAACCAAGGATCTCGTCATTCGCAGCCTTCACGGCCCTGAGTCGGTACTTCCCCCTTTCAGCCTCCCACTGGAGCACCGTGCTGGCAGTCTCCTCAAGGAGGGGCAACAACTCAGGGGTTCTTTTCTCCAGCACGTCGCGGTTTATGAAGTAGAGGGCAAAGCGACTCTTCCTTCCGACAAAGGTCGAGATGTTGCGGACGAGCCTTATCACGTCCTGCCTCTCGAGGGCCACGAAGAGCTTGTGTATGCCGAGGACCGGATTGCACACGACCTTTTCAGGCACGACCTTGTCGTATATCTTGCCATAATACTTGAAGTCGAGGGAGTACTTGTCCACCTCGACCCTGCCAACGACGTTGCCGAACTCCCTGCTGCCGCCTATCTTTATCACAGGAATCTCCATTAAATCATCCGTATCCAGCCCCATAAGTTCAAGCCGGGTCACGTATTCGGCGAAGGTATCGGAGATGTCATCGATGAGAACTGGGCGGCCGGCATTCGTGCACCCCCTGCAGATCAGGTACAGAAGTATTTCCGGGGAGGACACCGAACTGTACTCGACGAGCACAGTCTCACCTGGCAGGATATTGAAAAGTATCAAGTCAATCCCGCGGTATGCCATACACACGCACCCAAATAGCTTTTAAGACGTGTAACTATAAAAGCTTACCTAAGAACATCGAAATTTACACAAGCCTGGCAATGCCAAGAACCCTGGGCGAATAAAATGAGCCTTTTCTGTAGACTTTACGTCCTATTGCGTTTAGAGCGCGGAGGAACTCGAAGGCGTTCCCAACGAGCATGTTGTCCCGGAACGGTATGACCTCTCCACCCCTGACAAGGTAGCCCAGCTCCACGGTCAGCGAGAAGTCGCCGCTGACCGGGTTTGCAGTGTGCTCGCCGAAGACCTTCTTAACAACTACGCCCTCAAACTCCTCCAGGTTGTCCCTTCCTGCCCCAACCACCACGTTGCTCGTCCCGATATGGGGCATCGTCCTGAAGTCTCTGACAGCGTTTCCAGTACTCTCCATGTTCAAAAAGCGTGCGTAAGTCTCATCGAGAAGGAACGAGCGTATAACGCCATCTTCCACCAGAACTGTCCTCTCGCCGGGGTTTCCTTCACCGTCAAAGGGGAAGCTCCCGACACCCGCAGGTATCGTTGCGTCGTCAATGACTTCCAGTCCCTCCGGGGCCACGTCTTCCCCCGGCTTGGAAAAGCGGCTCCTCCCGTAGTAAACACCGTCGCCGAATAGGTTCTCAAGGAGGATTCCAAGGATGGCGCGGAATGCCTCGGGCTCAAGAAGAATCTCACCCGAGTAAGGCTCCGCCTTCCCGGCGCGGTAGCTCAGTTCGGCCTCCTCGACCGCTTTTTGAATCGCCCCCTCAAGCTCCTCAAAGGGCTGGAGTGACCGATAAGCCTGATAGTACGAACCGGAGCCAGTCCGCTCACCCCTCTTCACGGCGTAGGCAGAGACGCTCATTCCGGTGCCCCTCCCCTCAAAGAAAATTCCGTTGGAGTTCGCTATCCCGTAATTGCTGACCGCAAGGGCTATCGAACCCGAGAGGGTCAGTGAGTCATATTTCAGCTCGCGCATCTTGGCGGCGAACTCCCCAGCGAGGGAATGGGCCTCTTCAAAGGGAATCTCATCTATCCTCCTGTCGTAGAGCCCGTCAACGCGGGGCACCCTGGAAGGGGTCGGGAAACCACTGAAGGGGACCTCGCTAACTCTGGCGAGCTTTACGGTTCTCTTCACGAGCTCCTCAAGGGCCTTCCGCTCGTGGTTAAGGCCGGTTATGTAGGAAAAGCCCAGCTTCCCATTATAGCCCACGCGGAGGCCTATGCCGGAGTGGAACTTCCGCTGGGAGCGCTCAAGCCTCTCCCTCTCTATCCGGAAGGAGCCTCCCCGTCCCTTTTCCCAGTAAATCTCCCACTCAACGTTCTCACGTTCGAGTATGCCGATGAGCTCGTCGATCACCGCAATCCCCCCACGAGGGCCCTTGTAAGAACGTGAGGCCCGCCATCGTCGACCGGCACCCACTGACCTTTCCCACAGTATCCCGGGAACTCTATCCTGAGGTCGTCCCCTATGGCGCGGATGTTCCTCAGGACGTTGAGGATCCATCCAGAGAGTGCCACATCTCTCACCTGGGCTTTAATTTCGCCGTTCTCGATTATGTAACCCTCCTTGGCACCAAAGGTGAAGGTGCCGTTGGCCGTGTCAACTTCGCCGCCCTTGTCCCCTATCATGTAGAGGCCGTTCTTGACCTCTTCGACCATTTCCTCAAAGCTCCAGTCTCCGGGCTCGACGTAGGTGTTGCTCATCCTCACGAGGGGCTGGTAGCTGTAGCCCTGAGCCCTGCCGTGACCATTTGGTTCGAGACCGAGCAAAGCGCTCGTCTCGCGGTCGGTGAGGTAATTCACCAGAACGCCGTTCTTTATTATCTCAACCCTCCTGGCCTTTATTCCCTCGTCATCGTAAACATAGGAGCCAAACTTGCCCGGAAGCGTTGGGTCGTCCACGACAGTTAGCCCCTCGACGGCTATTCTCTCACCCAGCTTACCAGCCAAGATGCTGTCGCCGTTCTTAACGGAATCGGCCTCGACGGCGTGGCCCAAAGCCTCGTGGATGAAGACGCCAGTGAGCTCGGGATCCATTATCACAGGGAACTCGCCGGAAGGGGGCGACTGGGCGTGGAGAAGTGAAATTGCTTTCTCCCTCACGAAGGCAGTCCAGCGGTTCAGATCTATCCTTTCAACCAGCTCCCACCCGGCCGTTCCGCCAAAGCTCTTCCAGTAGCTCTGCATCTCGCCGTTCCCCCTGGCAGTCACAGAGAAGCTCAGCCTCAGCCTTGGGACGACCGTCTCTATCTCGCTTCCGAGGGAGTTGAAGTAGAAGCTCTCCTTGAGGCCGTCCCCGTAGTAAACGCTCCTGTTGGATATATCACCTCCACGGAGGAGCGAATCGATTTCCTTTACGAGGGCGAGCTTGTCTTCGATATCCAGGTCCAGAAAGCTCTTTTTGGGCCTTATCTCTGCCCTGTCCTTCACGGGGTCGCCAAGGTAAATCTTCGAGTCCCCCCTAGAAAGCTTCGCTATCTTCATGGCGGCCTCTATGGCATCCCCTGCTCGGCTCATATCGTTGGCGCTCGAAAATCCCCACGCACCGTTGAAGGCCCTGACTCCTATACCCACCTCAGTGTTCATCCCCAGCTCTTCCAGCTGGCCGTTCTGCATTGAGAGGTGTGATGCGGTAACCCGGGTTACACGTATCTCATAATAGGATATACCGTAACGTCCCGCGAGCTCCTCGGCGGTTCTTAATAGACCCTCCATCCTCCCACCGATGGACATAAAAGGGATAGCGTTTATATGGGTTCCCATAGAGGGATGAACCACAAGCGTTTAAGTGTTGGGTATGGAGAGGCGTAATGAAATACTCCAGTACATCCAGAGCAAACCGGGGATAACCTTCAGGGAGCTGGCAAGGGAGCTCGGAATAGGCATAGGTGACCTGCAGTACCACCTCTACCGGCTGGAGAAGGAGAAGAAGGTGTTTTCAAGGAAGCTCGGAAAGAGGCGCTACATATTCCCCGAGGGCTTTGAAGGGGAGTGCCAGAAGCTCATCATAGCAATCTCGACCGAGACCCGGAGGAGGATCCTCCTGCTCCTGATGGAAGGCCCCATGACCCAGAGCGAGATAGCCAAAAGGCTAAGGCTCAGCCAGCCTACCGTGAGCTACCACATGGGGGAGCTCCTGAAGCTCGGCATCGTCGATGCCAGGAAGGAGGGGAAGAGTGTGGTGTACACCCTCTCCTATGACCCGGGGATAATAGCGCGCGTCATAAAGGACTACCGGCCGAGCCTCTGGGAGAAGCTGGCCGACAACCTGATAGATCTGCTCACCAGCGTGGGTGATGAGGAATGATTGAAACCATACTTACAGTCACGGCACTGATCCTCGCACTGGCCCTTGCGGGGATCTCGTTGATAGCCTACAAGAAGAGCCATCTCCGCGCGGCGCTCTACCTGATAGCCGCGTTCCTCCTGCTGGCAATAAAGAAGGTCATAGAGACCCTGCATCTGGCGGCGTGGATAGAGAGAGACGTGAGCATAGCCGTCGGCACACTGGAGGTCATAGTCCTAGTTCTCTTTGTTCTGGCACTTTGGAAGCGCTAGCGAACCACCAACACCGGAGGCTCTATCGAGCCAACGACCTCCTCCAGAAGGCTTCCTATCCTCGTTTTTCCACTCCTCCCGTAGGCCCCCATGACGACAAGCCCGTACTTTCCGGAGTTGGCTTCCCCAAGAATTGTGTCCTTTGCTGAGCCCTCCACAATCCTTATCGAACAGTTGACGCCCTCCTGGTGGCAGAGCTCAAGGAGGTTCGTCATTATGTCCTTTATACTGGTTTTCATCTCCCTCCATATCTCCTCCTCGAACTTCTGAACATTTTTTAAATCCTGGCTCAGCATCCCCATGTTGAAGGCGAGAGCCTTGGCCTCTCTCCTGTCCAATACTGAGAAGAGCGTGAGCTTACCTCCCCTCCTCTTCGCTATGGCTATCGCGTGCAGGGCTGCCTTCTGGCTCCACTTCGAACCATCAACGAGCACGAGTATCCTCATAGATCACACCCCTATGTATCTTATCCAAATCAGAACCATACCCACGCCGACCGTGCTCAGCATTATTACAAGGCCTATCTTAAGGAAGTCCATGAAGGTTATGTTGAGCCTCTCCCTGGCGGCAATACCCAGAACGACGATGTTGGCGCTCGCACCTATCGCGGTGCCGTTTCCACCGAGACAGGCCCCGAGGGACAGCGCCCACCAGAGGGGATAGACGTCCATAGAGACGCTCATGGATTTTATCAGAGGTATCATTGCCGCAGTCAGGGGTATGTTGTCCACTATGGCCGAGGCTATGGCCGAGAACCACGTGACCATCACTATGGCCTGTCCCGTCGTGTGGACGTAGCCGAGAAGCCAGCGCGCAACGTCGTCTATAACCCCGGTCTCAACGAGTGAACCAACGACTATGAAGAGCCCCATGAAGAAGAATATGGCAGTCCACTCAATCTTTTCGAGGACTTCCGTGGGCTCCATCCTGCTCCAGAGCAGGAGAACTGAAGCGCCGCTGAGGGCCACGACGGCGGGGTGTATTCCAAGCCTGTCGTGAATGAAGAACAGCAGCACAACTGCCAGTATCACGATGACCGACTTCCGGAAGAGGGAGCGGTCCCTTATGGCCTCGTCCTCCCTGAGCATCTGGATGGTCGACTGAATCCTCTCCATCTTTGCGGGGGTTATCCTCATGGCGTCCCGGTAGACAAGGTATATTATACCGAGGGTTATGAGGAGGTCTATGGCCGCTATGGGCCCCATGTTCAGGAGGAACTCGGTGAAGCTCAGTCCAGCGGCAGAGCCTATCATTATGTTGGGGGGGTCGCCTATCAGTGTTGCCGTTCCGCCGATGTTTGATGCAAATATCTCGGCCAGCAGGTAAGGAATCGGGTTAACGTCCATGAGGCGGGTTATATAGAGGAGCATCGGCGTCAGGAGAAGGACGGTGGTAACGTTGTCGAGAACGGAGCTTACAAGGGCGGTCACTATGGAAAACAGTATGAGAACCTTCATGGGGCTGCCCCTGGCAAACTTCGCCGTTTTTATCGCTATGAACTCGAAGAGACCGCTTTCCTTGGCCGTGTTGACTATCATCATCATGCCGATAAGCAGGAGGAGCGTGCCGAGGTCAAGGTACTCGGGCATTTTCTCCCAGGGGACGACCCCCATAAAGAGCACTATTGATGCCCCAAACAGGGCAGCAACGGTCCTGTGAACCCTTTCACTGATTATCAGGGCGTAGATAAAGATGAACACTGCAACAGCCACTGCTACTTGTCCATCCGGAGTCATCGAGACCACCCTAATACACTATCGTTGGCTTGTCCACGTGCTGGACTATCTTAAGGACCAGCGGGCTTATTGGGGATATCTTCGTAACCTCGGAGCCGTAGCTCCTCGAAATAACAAGCAGGTCAAACTCTTCCCCCTCCATCATCTTCACAACGTCATCGCTTTTGCTGCCTATGAACTGTCTGTGCCTGACACGAAGCCCGTGCATTTCAAGCCTTGAAGCTATCTCAGCGGCAACCCGTTCGGCGAATTCCATCTTGGCCCTTTTGAGTTTTTCAGCCTCATCCCTGCCGAGGGTCTGCTCTATCAGCAGGAGGGTCCTCTTCTCGGAGATGTAAACAACGGTAACCGATGCACCGGGGTAAGCACTCAGTATTTCGTAGAGCTCCTCGGGTATGTTTCCAGAGAACCTGTCCACAGGCATGAGAATCGAGTGTATTTCCGGTAAAACGAACTCTTCGGGTAGGAGAAGGAACTCGCGGTAGCGCTTCGCTATCTCCTCGTATCTCCCGCCGGCAATGTTCCTGAACTTCCTGGCGATAAGCCTGCTGAATACATCCATTGTCATCCCCAGACTGGGAAGATAAGGAGATGATTTAAGCTTTTTGCCGGTTCGTTTTAGAGGGTTGAACCATAAACGCTTTATTAAAGCCCTGCGAGCTAAAATCGGGGTGAGAAAAATGAAAAAGGCACTAGTACCGCTGCTGATACTCATGCTTCTGCTGCCATTCGCATCATTTGCCGCAGCAGAGTGTCCGAGCGAGGGACACACGGTGGTTCTCAAGGCGCCCGCGGTTTCAAAAACCGCCGACGGCCAGCTCATAGGTGTCGCCACAGACTTTGTAATCACAGTCGCACCGGGAACAGGCCACGTCTACGTCGAGACGTGGCCTCTAGCTGAAGTGGATATGCAGGCGAGTGCCAGATTGGCCGCACAGATAGCGGGCAAAGTCCTCGGGGTGGATATGAGCAAGTACGACGTGTTCATTCAGATCAAGGCAGATTCCCCAATAATCGGCGGTCCCTCCGCCGGAGGAACCATGACAGTTGGAATAATCGCGGCCCTTGAGGGGTGGAAGGTCAACCCCAAGGTCATGATGACCGGGATGATAAACCCGGACGGAACCATAGGGCCGGTGGGCGGGATACTTGAGAAGGCCTCCGCGGCCCACGACGTCGGGGCCGAGCTGTTTTTAATCCCCCAGGGACAGCGCATCCAGTACGTTCAGGAGACCCAGAAAAAGGAGATTGGCGGCATAGTGGAGATAAACACCCAGACGAAGAAGGTTGACGTCGTTGACTACGCCAAGGAGCGCTGGGGACTGACGGTCGTTGAGATTAAGGATATTTACGATGCCGTTTACTACTTCACGGGGCACAGGATACCACGCCCGGAGGCCCCTGCGTACATCAAGATAGACACGTCTTTCCTGAAGGACGACGCCGTGAAGGACTACGACAACACCACCGCCTACTACCAGTCAACGCTGGAGAAGCTCAAAAAGAGCGACGTTGACTACGCCACCTACACGACCCTGATGGAGGCGCTGAACGAGGCAAACGCCATACTCAATCAGTCCAAGAAGAGCCTCGAAGGAGGGATGTACTACACGACCCTGAGCAAGGACTTCCAGGCCAGGATCATCATAAGGCACGTGGACTGGTACTTGGGCGTAAAGTCTGGAGATGACGTTCAGAGGATTCTAAAAACGACGGGTTCGCAGATAAACACCTCCGAGAGCAGGGTCTCGAACATCACCATCAGAGGCACGACAATGCTCCAGGCGGTTGCCGCCGCAGAGGAGAGAGTCGAGCAGGCAAAGGCGCTCCTCCAGAGCGCATGGAAGTACTACTACAACGGCGACTACTGGGATGCAATAGGTGAAGCCGCCTATGCCTACGAGAGGGCGAAGACAGCTATTTTCTGGGCGGGCCTCGGCGAGAGGTTTGCGAGCGGTGACGTGATAAGCAGAGACGTCGTGAAGGCAACTGCCAGGGACTACATAGACGAGTCCAACCTCATAGTGACCTACATAGAGTCGATGTACGGTACCGTTGGGGGCGACCTGAGCCAGGGAATTCAGCAGGCGGAGCAGTACTACGAGGACGGCAAGTACTCCGCGGCGCTCTTCACGGCGATGGAGGCGAGGGTCAGGGCACAGGTCTTTCTGGACACGCTGGGAATAGACAACCAAACGATTCTCAAAGACAAGCTGGCGGGAATGAAGGAAAGCGCCAAGGTGGCCATAGCGATGGCCCAGAACCAGGGCATAACTCCCGTCTTGGCTATAGCATACTATGAGTTCGCGGAGAGCTACGAGCAGAGCGCGGAGGAGAACGGCAGCATGGAGGACCTCCAGACGGCAATGATATTCTACCAGTACGCCAGGGAAACTGCGAACCTGTTCCTCAGCAAGCCGAGCCAGACAACGATTCAAACGAACACCACCGCAACGGACATACCCCAGATAGTCATCCCCACGCCATCGGCAACCGAAACTACAACCCCAATCCCGGGAGAAGGCGGTGGAAGAGTTCCCGAGACGGCAATAATCCTGATAGCCCTCGGCGCTTTCCTCGTGGGTGCCGCGGTTGGTAAGAAGCTGTGAACCTCCGGTTCTATTTTTATCCCATTTAGCGGTCCCTTCCACGGAGCCCCAACAAAAAGATTTTAGGAAACACCCGAACTTTGCACTGCCGATGATGAGAACTCCCTGCCCTGAGAGGTGAGGACAACCGGCTCCCTGAGGCTACACCAAACCCTTGAGAAACTCAACGTAAACCCTTTTCACCCTCGTCACAGATTCGATGCTCACCCATTCATCCGAGGAATGCCAGTTTCCACCTATCGGGCCGTAGACAAGGGTCGGCTTGCCCAGATAGGTTCCAAAGTAGTTGAAATCGCCCACGCTCTTCCCGTAGGTTACCTCAGGCTCCCTTCCGAAGAGCGCAGCGTGAACTCTCCTGAACGCTCCTGCGAACCTGCTGTTTTCCCTGACGACATAGGGGAGCATGTCCGGCGTCGGCCTCTCAAACTTCTCGATCCTCAGCTCCACCCTGAGCTTCAGCCTCTCTGCGAGTCCAAGGAGCTCGGCCTTGACCCTCTCCCAGTCCTCCCCGGGTACAATGTGACGGTCAACTATGGCGGTAGCCCCATCGGGAACGCTGAGACCGTCGGCGGAGCCTTCGATATGGAGCGTGCAGTACGAACCGGAACCGAGCTTTCTGTGCCTCCTGAGCCGGATTCTCCAGAGGCTTCCCAGAAACCTCCCCAGCTCCTCGATGGCGTTGATTCCGAGGTGCGGTCTGGCGGCGTGGGCCTTTCTGCCGAGGGCCTCCACCCGAATCACAAACCTCCCCCTCGCGCCCAGCATAAGCCTCTCATTGGTCGGTTCGGCAACGAGCACAAGGTCTGCCGCGTCCAGCTTTCCGCTCTTTATGAGCTCCCAGGTTCCACGGGAATAGCCCTCCTCGTCACTGACGGCGGTGAATATTACCTCCGGCCTCTCGCGTTTGGGAAGCTCGGCAAGCTCAATGAAAGCGCTCATCAGAGCGGCGAGGCCAGCCTTCATGTCGGCACTGCCGAGGCCATAAAAGCGGTCGCCGTCGAGCTCGCCCCACGGGTTGCGCGTCCATCCCGGAGATGGGTTCACTGTATCCATGTGGCCGTTCAGAACGACCGTAGTCTTCCGTCCGGAGAGGTACGCTATCACGTCCTCGCCGAAGCCATCGACTGGGAGGGTCTCAACTTTGAAGCCCCTTTCCTCAAGGAAAGACGCTATAAAGCGCGATATATCCCCCTCCTCACCGAAGGGGGAGCGGATGGAAACGAGCCTTTTTAGGAGCTCAATCTCCATCTTCCATCCCCCTCAGCTCCCTGAGAAAGTCCCTAAAGCTCATCTGACTCCTCCCCGCTTTGGAGGGGTTCTAACGAGTTAACCCCTCGCCAATGACGGGGAGGTTTGAGGGGTTCTCATCAGGGAACCCACTAAAACGGGTTCTTCGAACCCCCTCTGGCCCGGTCTTAGGCCAATTACCCCTACCTGCCAGAGCAGGCAGGGTCGGGGTTATGGTTTTGACCACCTTCCTCAAAATGTTAAAAGCTCCAACCAAGTCCGCATTCATCACAACACCCTCTCCACGGCACTTAAACAAACCCCTAACAAAGCGAGCATCAGAATGGCGTTGGCCACAGAGAGGGCAGGTTTGAGAAGTGAAAGCCTCATCAACAACCACAACGCTAATACCATACTCCTCAGCAACCTCCTTCAAGCGTTTGATGAGGTAATTAAACCGCCAGACGTGGGAGAGAAGGAAATTCTGCTTTCTGCCCTTCTCAGAGTTTCTGGCGATACCCCTGGGATAACCGACGACAATCTTAGAAACGCCAAGCTCGTAAAGCCTTCTAACAGCCCCTCTTACTGCCGTGTTAATGTAGTGTTTCGCCCGAAGTTTCGCCTTCTCGTGCATTCTTTTGAGTTTTCTGCCCGTTTTGGCTCCAGACTTGTTGAGTTTCGACTGATACTCTGCTATTCTCTTCTGCCAGTAAAAGGCGATACTTTTGAGAGGCCTTCCATTGACTAGAAAGCTCTCTCCATTTTCAACGTAAACGGCCATCAAATTGTTCACTCCCAAGTCAATTCCTGCCGAGAAGTTTCCTTTTGGTGTTCTTGGGAGTTTAACCCACTTGTCCTTCTCCAGCTTCTCCCCAACTTTGGAGAAGCTGATGTGGGCGTACCACTTGCGTTTAACATCATCATAGATTATTTCTAACCTCCCCTGCTTTCCCTTCAAGTGGATTCTTCCCTTGAACTGGATTTCGAGTTTTCCAAACTTGCCGAGTCTTCGCAGTTCGAGAACATTTCCATTAATCCGGTACTGGTCGTTCCTGAGTGGGATTACGAAGATTTTTCTGCCGTTCTCTTCTCTAATAAATTTGGGCGGTTTTGGTTTGAACCATTCTGGCAGTTCTCCATTCTTTTTCTTCTTGTTGAGGGAAAAGAAGCTCCTCCAAGCTTCTGCGTTCTTTCTGGCTAACTGTTGGACTGTTGAGCCACCAATCCAGTTTTTGAACTCGTGGTATGCTTCCTTTTCTGTTCCGTTAAAGTCGATTTTGCCGAATTCTTTGAACTGTTTTAAGCGCTGGTAGTTGAGCTTGTTCCAGATTATTGCCGAAGCGTAAGCTAACTCAAAAAGGGTTTTCTCCTGCTCCCTAGAGGGTTGGAGTTTAACCGTTACTGCTCGCCTCATTTCTTCTCCCGTTCGACTTTTTCAATCCAGAGTTTCATTGCTTCAGTTACTGCAACTCCTAATGCCCCTCTAATCCGTCCATACTTCTCTGCCACAAGCTTTCTGAACTTCCTCTCAACATCATCATCGACGGAGACAGTTATTACTCCCACTCTCTCACCAGTAAGTATTAATACATACAAGTATTTAAGCCTTTCTTTTGCTTTCCTGCTCAAGAGCCAAATTCTCGAACACTGTACCCCACCCTAAAGGGCGAGGCTTGAAAAAGAAAAAAGTCAGATTCTATGGCCTTCACTTTTTCATACTCTTCCTTCAAAGTGACGTAGTTGCTCCTCGACAGCCCGGCGAGCTCCAGCATCAGGAACTTTCCCTCACCGGTGAGCCTCCCGGAGAGGTATGAATAGACCCTTTCTCCGAGCTCTTCAAGCTCCATGACGACCTCCAGGACTTTAAGATACTCCCCGACGGTTGCTATCTCAAGCTTCTGATCAAGAAACATCCTGCTCCATTCCCTGGCCTCACCCTCAAACTCGATATCGGGGTACAGCTCCCTGACAACCCTCCTGAGCTTCTCCTCTCCGCGAAGCTTTTTCTCCACAAATTCCCCAAACCTTATCTTCCAAATAATCGTCCGGGAGGGTATTCCTAAGCAAAACGTATATACCTGCTGAGTACTGCTCACTCCTAACGAGGTACGAGAGAACCTCCAGCAGGGGCCTTTTTGAAACATCACTCAAAACAGCCTTTATTTCTTCGAACAAATCTTCCCCACCCATAAAGGCATCAAGAGGCGTTGGCATTGTATCACCCAGTTAAAAATAGGCCCCACGAGTAAAAATCGTTTTCGTATAATTGTAGTGGACCGGGCGGGATTTGAACCCGCGGCCTCCGCCTTGCGAGGGCGGCGCTCATACCAGGCTGAGCTACCGGCCCACACCCGGTTATATGGGAAGCGGGGTGGTTTAAAAAGTTTTGGTCTCAACGCGGGGAGTGATACACATTTTTGAGTTCAATTTCTACTGGAAAAGAAGGGTTTTTAACTTTCACATGCCAATCAAACCCGGTGGTCTGATGGACGCTCTTAACTTTCACCGGAACAACTTCCCCGGCAACGGGAAGATAGAGGTCATTCCAAAGATTCCCCTCACCGGGGAGACCCTCAGCCTAGCTTACACCCCCGGCGTGGCGGAGGTTTCGAGAGCGATAGCAGACGGAGAAGACCCCTGCGAGTACACCAACAGATGCAACACTGTCGCAGTTGTGAGCGACGGAACGCGGGTGCTGGGCCTCGGCGATGTTGGGGCTTCGGCGGCACTCCCCGTCATGGAGGGAAAGGCACTCCTCTTCAAGGCATTCGGTGGAGTAGATGCTTTCCCACTCGTTCTGGCCGAGAGGGATCCCGAGAGGTTCATCGAGGTCGTCAAGGCAGTTTCCCCCTCATTCGGAGGGATAAACCTTGAGGACATAGCCTCGCCAAAGTGCTTCCCCGTCCTCGAAAGGCTCCGCAACGAGCTGAACATCCCTGTTTTCCACGACGACCAGCAGGGGACGGCTTCGGTTGTTCTGGCGGGGCTGATAAACGCCCTGAAGGTCGTCGGTAAGAGGCTGGGGGAGGTAAGCGTTGCACTCTTCGGTGCCGGGGCGGCAGGTTTCGCAACACTCAGGATAGTGACCGAAGCCGGTGTTAAGCCGGAAAACGTTCGCGTCGTCGAGCTTGTTGGCGGAAGGCAGAGAGCCTTAACACCAGACCTCCCACTTGAGCGGCTCTTTCCCCACCGGGGAGAACTGCTCTCCAGGACGAACGGCGAGGGTATCGAAAGCGTTGAGGGAGCGGTTAAAGGTGCCGACGTTCTCATATCCTTCACGAAGCCCGGTCCCGGCGTGATAAAGCCGGAATGGATAAGGCTCATGGCCGACGACGCGATAGTCTTTCCGCTGGCAAACCCAACTCCCGAGATACTCCCAGAGGAGGCGAAGAAAGCCGGGGCAAGAATAGTTGCAACGGGAAGGAGCGACTACCCGAATCAAGTTAACAACCTCCTCGGCTTCCCGGCTATATTCAGGGGGGCCCTGGACGTGAGGGCCAAGACGATAACCGACGGAATGATAATTGCCGCATCAAAGGCTATCGCCTCGGTGATAGAGCCCAGTGAAGATGAGATAATCCCCTCCCCGTTCCACCCCGAGGTCCACCCGAAGGTTGCCAGGGCAGTCGCCGAGGAAGCAATGAAGGAAGGGGTCGCGAGGGTTCGTGTTAGCCCCGATGAGATAGAAGAACGGTTGAGGAAATGGAGGGAGTTCTATGAGCGGGAGATAGCGCCTCTCAACGACCGTAGAGGGAGCTACCGTTAGCATCTATCGCCACCAGCAGAGGGAAGTCCTCAACCTCAAGAACCCACACCGCCTCTGGAATCCCCAGCTCCTCCAGCCAGAGGACGTCAACGACGCGTTTTACGCTCTTTGCCGCGAGTGAGCCGGCTCCCCCTGTAAAGGAGAAGTAAACGGCGCGGTCTTTGAACGGCTCCCTGTTCATGCCCCCCTTCCCTATTATTCCGCGGACGCCGAGGGAGAGGATTTTGTCCAGATAGCGGTTCATCCTTGCGCTCGTCGTCGGTCCGGCGGAGAGTATCCCATAACCATTGGACGTTTTCCTCACCACCGGCCCGCAGTGATAGATAACGGCACCGTTGAGGTCGAAGGGAAGTTCCCCCTTTCCGACTAGTTTGAGAATTCTACTGTGGGCCGAGTCCCTGGCGGTGTAGATTACCCCGGAGAGGTGAACTACGTCTCCAGCATTGAGGTTCAGGATGTCATCCCCACTCAGGGGAGTCTTCAGCCTCACTGCCACACGTCCACCCTCCCGTCGGGCTTTATCTCGATGAACGCCCTCCTGTTGGCCCAGCACTGGACGACCAGACCCACCGGAAAGCTCGCCGGATGCCTGTGGGCGACCTCTATCCTGACGTCCAGAGCGGTGGTCCTTCCCCCCATCCCCATGGGGCCGATTCCTGTGCCGTTCACTGCCGTCAGAAGTTCCTCCTCGATTTTCGCTATCTTATCATTCGGGTTCCTCTCGCCCACCTTTCTCAGCAGGGCCTTTTTGGCCAGGAGCGGGGCGTAATCTGCACCTCCACCAACCCCTATGCCCAGGATGACCGGTGGACACGGCTTTCCGCCGCAGGCCTTAACGTGCTCGACTACGAAGCGCTTTAGGCCTTCCCAGCCCTCGGCAGGGGTCAGCATCGCTAAAGCAGAGCAGTTCTCACTTCCGCCGCCCTTTGGAAGAACAGCTATCCTTATTCTGTCTCCTGGAACGGGCTCCCAGTGGATTAGAGGAACGTTCCTGCCGGTGTTGTCGCCGGAGTTCTTTCCGGTGAGGACGTCAACGGCGTTTGGCCTGAGGGGTATTTCCCCAGTTGCCCTCCTCGTCGCCTCTATGAGCAGGTCCCTGAGTCCACCGAGGTAGGGACTTTCTACTCCCGCCTCAACGAAGAAGGTAATCGTGCCCGTGTCCTGACAGACGGGAACCCGGTCGGCGAAGCCGAGGTCTATGGCCTTAATTATATTCCCGAGGTTGAAGCGCGCTGTCTCGTCCTCCTCCTCGGCGTAGGCCTTCCTGATGGCGGAGAAGGTGTCTTCGGGGATCTTGGTGACGGCCAGCCTTATCGCCTCGACGATGGCCTCAATCAATTGGCATCCACCTGTCTAAGACTGAACCGATGGATTAAAAAGATTGATGCGGGAATTTAAAAGCCACCTCCAGAGCGGGACGGCCTTCACCTTCAGTTCATCTCGCCTTATTTCCCCCGAGTAGTCCCACGTCACGAGCGTTCCAGTTTTCACATCGAAGAGTTCCATGACTCTGAATAGGTTTTCCAGCTCCCTCTTCGCTATTTCTCCCTCGTCCGAGGCGTAGGTGACTTGAATCAGCTCAACACTCCCGTTCTCCCTGGCGACGAAGTCTACCTCTCCCTTGGTATCTCTGTAGTAGTAAAGCTCAAGCTCTGGCCTCCCGTAGTGTTTGAGCCTTAGGAGTTCAAGAAAGACTGCATTCTCCATCAGCCTGCCGATGTTCTCGGACACCTTCGGCACGACGGCGTTAAGCATTCCTGTGTCAACTGCGTAGACCTTCTTATAGCCCCTGAGAACTTCTTTTGGCTTGAAAGAGAACTTGGGGAGCTCAAAGAGAAGGTATGCCGATTCAAGATACTCGACATAGTTCTTCACCGTCTCAACGTTCCCGATTCCAAGGACGTTCTTCACCTTCCTGTATGTAAACCGCCCAGAGAAGTTCGAGAAGAGGTAGAAAGCTACCTCCTTAAGCTCGCGGACGTTTCTAACGCCGTAGCGGACTATAACGTCCCTCGTGATGATATCGCTGTAGAGGTTTACCAGGTACTCCCGGCCGAAGCGTAGCGCCTCCGGAAAGCCTCCGCGCTCGATATATTCAAGTAAAGCCCGCTTTATCCGCGCCTCGTCCTTTGTTGTCTCGACCTCCAGCTCAACTCCTTTGTAGGCCAGAAACTCCCCGAATGAGAAGGGCAGAAGGGTGTAGCTCAGATATCTTCCGGTCAAATAGGTAGAGAACTCCCTCGAAAGCAGCCGGGCGTTGCTTCCGGTAACGACTGTGGGATAGCTCTCCCTTAAAGCGGAGACCATTCTCTCCCAGCCCTCAACTTCCTGAACCTCATCGAGAACTATGTAATCGAAGTCTCCAAAAAGCTCGTAGCCCGCCTGAAGGAGTTTTTTGTAATCCCTAATGGTGAAACCCGCCATCGTGGGATCCTCAAAGTTTACGTAGAGCGGTCTACCCGGGAGAGTCGCCGAGAGAACGGATTTTCCGGAGCGTCTTGGTCCTGTTATTATGTGGGCTGTTGGGCCGAAGTTTTTCAGGATCTTTTCCCTCAGCTCCCGCTCGACGATGTTCTCTCTTTCGAGCTTCTCACTCATGGTCTCCCACTGGTCGGCCAAAATCCTCTTGAGTTCCTCAACGTTCATGGACCAAACTGGTACGAACCCCATATAAAGTTTGCCATTATGATAGTAAATTTTACAGAAAAATTGTACCAACATACCGGCAAATTTTGTGCCAAAAATGTACCATTATACTGGTAAACTTTTCCACCGAGCTCCACTGGCATGGGTAAAAGCTTTCGAGAACCAGGAAAAAGGGTTGAGGATGTTAAAAGGGAAATAAGGGTTCAGCCCCTCAGAATCTCAACTATCTGCTCCGCCACCTGGACGCCCGCCCTCATCTGTGCCTCGACGGTCGAGGCTCCGATGTGCGGGGTGAGGACGACGTTGTTGAGCTTCGTGAGCGGGTGGTCCTTCGGGAGGGGCTCCTCCTCGAAGACGTCGAGGCCAGCCCCAGCGATCCATCCCTCCTGGAGGGCCTTTACGAGGGCCTCGGTGTCAACGACGGCACCCCTAGCCGCGTTGATTAGTATCGCGGTCGGCTTCATGAGCCTGAGCCTCTCCTCGTTGATGAGGTGGTAGGTAGCATCGATGAGCGGGACGTGGAGCGTTACAACGTCGCTCTCCCTCAGGAGGGTCTCAAGGTCGACGAACTTCCCACCGACCTCTTTGGCCCTCTCCTCGTTCGGGTAGGGGTCGTAGAGGAGGACGTTCATGCCGAGGGCTTTGGCTATCTTGGCTATCTGGTAGCCTATCCTGCCGAAGCCGACTATTCCGAGGGTCTTGCCCTCAAGCTCGATCCCCATGCACTGCTTCTTGGCCCAGACGCCTTCCCTCATCTTTCTGTCGGCGAAGGCCACCTTCCTGGCGACGTTGAACATCAGGGCAAGGACGAGCTCTGCGACGCTTCTGCTTGAGGCACCAGGGCTGTTGACGACCTTAATGCCCCTCTCCTTTGCCGCCTCAAGGTCTATGTTGTCCAGCCCGACGCCGGCCCTTCCGATGACCTTGAGCTTTGGAGCGGCCTCGATGACCTTCCTCGTCACCTTCGGCTTGCTCCTGACGATGATGGCGTCAACGTCCCCGACGAGCCCGATGAGCCTCCCCTCATCGGGGTACTCCTCGTAAAGAACCTCAAAACCGGCGTTCTTCAAGACCTCAATAGCCTTTTCGTGGAGCGGTGCTGCAACGAGAACCTTCACCATATCCATCACCTCATCCCCTTCTCTTTATTGCCATGAGCATGACCTGGTCGGAAGTGTCCTCCGCACGGTCTGCTATGTCGCCTATCTTTGTCAGTATCTGGTTCCAGATAATCTTGGCATAGGTCGTGACGGTCTCGCTTTCAAAAACCTTCCCCTTCACGTCATACTCCACATCGTCTGCTTCTTCTTCAGAGTCCTCAACAGCCTTTGCCAGCTCTATGGCCCTGTCAACGTCGCGGTTTAATGCCTTCACCGCCTCAACCAGAACCGTATAGCTCCTGATCGATGAGTCCACAAGCTCCATAATTTCGTCTTTGAGCTCCGCCGGCACCTTTGGCCTTGCAAGGATCAGGGTGTGTGCAGCGCTTTCAGCGGCGTCCGCCACCTGGTCTATGAGCTCGCTGAGCCTTACGTAGTCACCCCTGTTTGCGGGCAGAAAAGCGCCCTCATACAGCATGGTCTCTATGTCCCTCCTCAGCCTGTCGGCCTTGCTTTCGAGCTGGTCAACCTCCCGCTCAAAGGCCTTTGCCTTCTCAAGGTCGCCCTCAAGGTACACCCTCATGAGCTCCCTGAACGCCACAAGGGTCTCGTCCACGACCGCGAGGTGGTTTTCAATAGCCTCAAAGACGTTGCTCTCCTTACCACCGAATATGGGCATCTTCAACCCCCCGGTTTAAGTTCAACCGCCCGGTTTATTTAGATTTTCCTTCGCCTTGATGAGTGCCCAGAGTAGTTCGTTCCTCGGAGCCTCAAGGCCTATCGAGTGGGCGTACTCAACTATCTTTCCGTGTATGTAGTCAACCTCGGTCCTCTTCCCCCTCCTTATGTCCTGGAGCGTCGAGTTGTAGTTCTCCCGCGTGCGTTCGATGGTGTCCCAGAGGAGCTCAAGGGGGTGCATCTCAAACTGGACGCCGAGCTGCTGGGCGACGATGCAGCCCTCCCTCGCTATTTCTATAGATATGGCCTCAAGGTGGGGGTCATCCTTCAAAGCCCCGTTTTTGACTTCAAGAACCGTCCCAAGGCCGTTGATGACAGAATTCACTATAGCTTTCGCCCACTTCCAGCCGTTCACGTTTTCCGTGACGTGGGTTTCCAGGCCGGAGGCATTGAAAACCTCGGCGACCTTCCCGACGAAGGGGTCGTTTCCGCTCGGATACCTGCCGATTACGGTAATTCCCTTTCCTGTCCACCTCACGTGCCCCCACTCGACCAGCATTGCCCCGTTCGTGGTTATCCCACCCATAACGTTGGGGGTGACCTTCAAAGCCAGTTCCTCATTGCCCAGACCGTTCTGGATGCTGAGGATCCATGTGTCGGGCCCGATGCAGTTGCGGGCACATTCGAGGGCGGTTTTCGTCGAATATGACTTTGTGGCCAGGATCAGAAGCTGGGGAGGCTCGTCAGGCGCGTAGAGGCTTGCCTCAGGGTAGACCGTGAACTCCTCGAAGCCCGAGACGTGAAGCCCGTTCTCGTTTACGGCCCTCACCTGCTCCTTCCGCCCGATGAGCGTTACGTCGTTGCCGGCCCTCCCGAGCAAAGCCCCAAAGAGGGAACCTATGCTCCCCGCACCGAGTACGTAAACCTTCATCCCACCACCGCAAGCGTTTAAAGCCCCACCCTTAAAGCCCTATCGATGATAAGCGTTGTTCTCGTTGAGCCGGAGGGGCCGGCAAACATAGGGATGGTAGCGAGAACCATGAAGAACTTCGGGTTCTCAAGGTTAGTCCTCGTCAATCCAAACATCACCGAGGAGAGCTACAGCTACGCCGTCCACGCGGTGGATGTTCTTGAAGACGCACTGATATTGGAGAGCTTTGAAGAGGCGCTGGAGCTTTTCGATTTGTCCGTCGGAACAACGGGAAAGCCCGGAAAAAGCTACATCCCCGAGAGGGCGCCACTGATGCCGTGGGAGCTGAGGGAAACCATACGGGACTACCCGGGGAGGGTCGGCCTGTTCTTCGGCAGGGAGAGCATCGGCCTGAAAAACGAGGAGCTGGAGAGGCTTGACTTCACCGTAACGATTCCAACCAGCGAGGCTTACCCCGTTATGAACATCGCGCAATCCGTTGCCGTTATCCTCTACGAGCTGGCAAAGAGGAAGCCAGAAGCGAAGGTTCACTCCCTTGAGCCCGCCACGAGGGGGGAGAAGGACGAGCTGGTGAATGCCTGGGAAAAACTGTTAGAGGTTCTTAATTATCCAAAAGACGCCGAGAGAAGAGCGATCTTCGTCAAGATTTTCAGGCGCTTCGTTGGCAGGGCGGCCCTCTACGGGAGGGAGGTTCACACCCTCATAGGCCCGCTGAGGAAGGCCGCTATGGAACTGGAGGAATGCCGGAATGCTGAGCGTTGATAGCTTTGAAATAGCCGGAAGAAGGGTGTGGATAGGGGTCTTTTTCAGCGAGAAAATTCAGGGAATAACGTTCTCCCTTGAGAAGGGGCAGTTTAAGAGCAACATAAACCGCCTCACGGGCTTTCTGAGGAGGAGGGGCGTTAGCGTTGATACAGCAAGGAAACAGAGCGAGTACCCCTCGCTTGTGATGGAGGTGATCACCGGAGAGCTCGACAACGGGGAGCTCCTTCCGATGATGTCCTTTGAGGGCCTTACACCTTTTGAGAGACGGGTTTACGAATGGCTCACGAAAAACGTTAAAAGAGGGAGCGTTATAACCTACGGTAGCCTTGCCGAGGCTCTCAAGACGTCACCAAGGGCCATCGGCGGTGCCATGAAGAGAAATCCGTACCCGATAGTCGTCCCCTGCCACAGGGTTGTGGCTCGCGATGGCATCGGTTACTACACTCCGAGACTGGAGGAGAAGGTCTTCCTGCTCGAAATTGAGGGGGTGAAAGGATGGACAGGCTCAAGGCGTACCTGATAGCGTTCATTCTCGTCGTTCTGGGAATAGCGGCCGGGGTAGTCTGGTACGGCGGCTGGAAGCTTCTACTCCAGGTGATACTCACCCTCGGCTTCCTTGGGGTCACCCTCATGCTGCTCTTCTTCACGGGGCTTACTCTCTACGCGGAGAGCTGGAAGTACGGGGCAATCCTGGCGGTCTTCACCGCGATAAGCGGCTACGGCCTGTACCTGAGCGCCACGTGGCAGAGGTTAAACGTCGTTGCTGGGATAATAGTCTTCTTCATAGCCATCCTCGCCTTCGGCATCTGGTACATCAGCGAGCCCGACCTTGGACTGGTCGACCGCTTCAAGAGTCCGGAAAGCCTCGAAAGGGCCGGAAAGTACAAGCAGGCCGCCAGAAAGTACGAGAAGGCCGGCAACTACCTGAAGGCCGCCGAGATGTACGAGAGGCTCGGGTGGATGGAGAGTGCCGCCTGGGCCTACGAGAAGGCCGGGAAGTACGAAAAAGCTGCGGAGATTTACGAGCAGCTGTACGAGAAGGAGAAGGACACCTACTACCTCAAGGAGGCCCATGAGTACTGGAAGAAGGCGGGAAACATGGACAGAGCGGCGAAGGCTCTCGAAAAATACGCCGAGGAGGAGCCCTGGTTCTGGGAGGACGTTGCAAAGCTCTACGAAGAACTCGGCAACGAGGAGAAGGCCAGGGAAGCATGGAAAAAGGCACTGGAGTACTACCAGAAGGAAGCCCAGGAGGAGGGGGTCTTTTACGAGGACGTCGGCAACATAGCGAGAAAGCTCGGAAGGGAGGAGCTGGCTCGCGAGGCTTACCAGAGGTTCCTCGAATACTGTCTGAAGGAGGCCGAGGCCGATCCGATGTGGTGGAAGCACGTCGCCGAGGCCTATGACTACCTTGGGGAAAAGGAGAAGGCAGAGGAGGCAAGAAGGAAGTACGAGGAGTACCGGGCAAAGATAATGAAGGCCAGCGAGGAGACCTCGAAGTTCCCGGAGGAGGGAAGCCAGAGCTAAAAGACCCTCTCTATTTCCTCAATTTTGTCGAAGTCTCTGTCATTCGAGAGTATCCTCTTTACGCCATACCTCTTCATTGTGGTGTAGTGAATGGCATCATCAAAATCCAGCTTTTCTACTCTCTCCACTTCCAGAAGAATTTCAGGTGTCAGCGGGACGATCCGAACCCCCAGTTCCGGAAGTATTTCCATGAGGTTAAACCTCACTTCCCTGTTCAACCTTCTAAGGAGTATGTAAAGCTGCCAGACGGTCAGCGATGAAGTTATCATTGACCCGTAATGTTCTTCCAGCAAATCGGTGGCCCTATCGGAGAACTCGGGGTTATCAGTAAGGTGGTAGTAGATCACGTTAACATCAACGTAGACCCTCACAGCTCTCCCCTCAGGAGCTTTTCAGTTTCTTCGTCCACGATTTCGTCAATTTCTTCACCTGTAAGGTTTTCCCCCCGGAAAATTCCCCGGTATTTCATCAGCTTTTCCCTGACGGGGATCAGGATAATCCTGCCGTCCTTCTCCTCGACGTAGAACTCCCTAGAGTGGAGTCTCTTCCTGATGCTGGCAGGGAGATAAACCCTCCCGTTGTCATCGAGCCTCACAACTTCCACTGCCATGGTAAAGATTAGATTTTTGGAAAATAAATAGTTTTTGGCAAACACGATTCCCTAATACACTTCTCCTGTTTCCTCAAGCTCCTCCAGTTCCTCCTCGATTTCCCGCTCCTTCCTCTCCGCATAGCGCTCTATCCAGTCAAAGAAGAACCAGGTCGCTAGGAGAAGCAGGGCTATACCTAAGAAACCGAATACAATCTGAAAATCCGTGGGAACCGTCTGGGGGATATACGGCATGCTCCCACCGGATGGATTTTTCAGGGCACCTAAAAAACTTTGCCAACCTTTTTAAAATCTGGGTGAAACTTTCCTCAGGTGGTAGCGATGATGGGAATGAACCCCAGGCAGATGAAGAAGCTCATGCGCCAGATGGGCATCAAGATGGAGGAGCTTGATGGCGTTAAAGAGGTAGTAATCAGGCTGGAAAACAAGGAGATAATCCTCAAAGACCCCGTGATTACGATAATCACCGCTCAGGGGGAAAAGAGCTACCAGATAGTCCCGGGCAGTGAAGAAGTAAGGACAGTGATCAGCATCCCGGAGGAGGACATAAAGCTCGTCATGGAGCAGGCCGGCGTCGACTACGATACCGCAAAGAAAGCCCTGGAAGAGGCCAAAGGGGACCTGGCAGAGGCGATACTCAAACTCACAGAGGAATGAAAAAGAAAAGCCCTCAATCCTTTTCAGCTCCCTTCTGGAAGTTTTCTATTGCCTTCATAAGTGGGATCAGGTGCATTAGAGCGGGCCCGCCGGCCATGAGAACCGCGACAAGTCCTGCCTCTATAAGCTCCTCAGGCTTTGCGCCGGCTTCGAGAGCCTTATGGGTGTGGAGTGCGATACACCACTCACATCCCTGGGCTATTCCGAGAGCCACCGCTATAAGCTCCTTTTCCCGCGTTGTGAGGGTTTTGTTGTCAATAACCTCCTTCAGGAACCTCGAAAAAGCCCCCATTTCCTTGGGGTGTTTTTTTCCAAGAATATCCAGGAGTTCTTCTATTTCCCTAAGTTTGACGTTAACCTCTTCGCAGTCCACGGGAACCACCATAAATAACTCGCATTTTAGGTTTAAAGGCATATCCCCAACTGTAGGTTGGAAACCATGCCAAAAGGATATAAAGGCCACAGTGTAGGCGGTGGTGATGAGGGCGATAGGCGTCATAAGGAAATCACGGCGGGAAAGAATAAGCCGAGAGGAGTTTGAAGAGCTCCTCAGGAGTGCCGGCTACGATGTAGTGGCGGTTCTGGAGCAGAACAGAGAGGAGCACCCCAAGTACAACATCGGAAAGGGTAAACTGGAGGAACTGAAGGAGCTTGTGAGGGAGCTTGGACCCGACAAGGTCGTATTCGCCAACCGCTTAACTCCCTCCCAGGCCTACAACCTCTGGAAGGAGCTTGGAATTGAAATCATCGACAAGTGGCAGCTCGTCCTTGAGATATTCGGAAAGAGGGCCCACTCAAAGGAGGCCAAGCTTCAAGTTGAGCTGGCTTCACTCCAGTACGAGGTTCCCCTCGTGAAAGAGGCCATACGGAGAATAAAACTCGGCGATAGGGCGGGATTCAAGGGTATGGGTGAGTATCAGACGCAGCAGTACCTCAAGCACATCCGCTACAGGATGGGGAGGATCAGAAAGGAGCTGGAGAAGGTCAAGGCAGACAGGGAGGTCAAGAGGAAAAGGCGCGAAGAGGTCGGGTTCATACTCCTTGCTTTGGCAGGCTACACCAACGCGGGTAAGTCCACGCTCCTGAACGCGCTCTCGGGGGAAGGGATCGAGGCCAAGAACCAGATGTTCACGACCCTGGATACGACCACCAGGCGGTTTAAACTCGGCGGGAAGAGGGTTCTCGTTACCGATACCGTCGGGTTCATAGACGGGCTTCCTCCATTCATAGTGGAGGCATTTCACTCGACGCTGGAGGAGATAGTGAAGGCGGACATAATACTCCTCGTCCTCGACGTCAGTGAACCGTGGGGCGAGATAAAGAGGAAGTTTCTGGCGTCCATTAACGTCCTGAGGGAGCTCAAAACACTAGATAAGCCGATGATAGTGGTGCTCAACAAGAGAGACCTGACCACCGAGGAGGACGTAAGGGACAAGGCAATGAAGATAGGGGAAATAATCGAGGAGCGCGGTGTAAACGTTTCCCGCGTCGTTTCGATATCAGCCAAGCTCGGCCAGCTGGAGGAGCTTTACAGTGCCCTCGAAGAGGTCATACTGACCCTGCCCAAGTACGGTGCCTTCGAGATAACTGTAGGCGAACCGGAGAAGGTCCCCCAGGTCATGGCGCTGATAAACGCCATCGGCGAGGTTCTGAATGTGGAGTACGGGGAGGAAACGAGGATAGAGGCCTACATCCAGACGGGGATGATAAAGGAGCTGACAAGGCTTGGAGTCGGGATAAGGAGGCTAAACCAGCCCAACCAGCGAGAAGGCCTTGAAGATGGCCAGTGAAATGAATATCGCCGTCAGCGGCGTGGCGACCCAACCGAAGATAATGTCCCTGATTACCGACTTTTCAACCCCTTCACCGGCGAGGAGGCCAACTCCAACAACGCCGCCGACTATGGACTGGCTTGAGCTGACTGGCAGTCCGAAGAAGTTCGCCAGGCTGACCGCTATGGCCGAGCCGAACTGGGCCGCGAAGGCCGAAACCGGACCGAGGGCGGTTATCTTCTTTCCGACTGTGTGCATAACAGCGTAGCTGAAGGTCAGGGACCCAACAGCCAAGCTGAGCGCCACCACTATCCCAGCCGTCTTGGGCTCCATGAAGCCCGCTCCCACTATTGGCCCGGAGGCGTTCGCCACCTCATTGGTTCCGAAGTTGAAGGCCATGTAGGAGCCTCCCAGTATGGCCAGGGCCTTATAAAGGGCCTCGATCGTTGACATACTCCCAATTTTAGAGACTACCCACGAGTAGAACCTGTAAAGGAGCATCGCAAGTATCCCCGAGAGAAGGGGTGAAACGACCCACGCCGCGGCTATCTTCCCGAGGGTGTACCAGTTGACGGGTGCGTGGGTGGCCAGGCCCACTCCGATGACGCCCCCAACTATAGCCTGAGTTGTCGAGACGGGAAGGCCTTTCACGGTCGCTATCGTGACCCACACTCCCGCCGCTAGGAGCGCTATGACAGCCATCTCCATCGTGAGGTACCCTTCCGGAACTATGCCTTTCCCGACGGTCTTCATGACCTTGTAGCCCTTGAGGTACGCCCCCATAAGGACAAAGATGGCTATCGTCAGCGTCGCCTGGCGGAAGCTGAGTATGCCCGCGCCGACAGCTGTACCCATAGCGTTGGCGGAATCGTTGGAGCCTATGTTCCAGGCGATGTAGAATGCCACTGCTATCGCTGCGAGGGCAATGCCTTCCATGAGCACCACCTATATAGTCTATATACCGGCATGTAGTTTATGGGCTTAAAAATTTAGCGGACGAACTTTTTTCGGGAAATGATGCCCCAGTTAAGCCATTGACGACTGACAACGTTCACGCCTACCCAAAGACACCTGCCGAAGGGCGGTTAAGCCAATACCGAAACTTAAATAAATGCATTAGATGAATAAAGTTTGACAAACTTAAGGAGGCAGGAATGATGATAGAGATCCGTTTTCACGGTAGGGGTGGACAGGGCGCAGTTACCGCGGCCAACATACTGGCATCAGCCGCTTTCCTTGAGGGCAAATACGTCCAGGCGTTCCCGTTCTTTGGCGTCGAGAGGCGTGGAGCGCCGGTTACAGCGTTTACCAGGATTGACGAGAAGCCGATAAGGATAAAGACCCAGATTTACGAGCCCGACATTGTCGTCGTCCTCGACCCGAGCCTTCTCGACACCGTCGATGTTACCGCTGGACTGAAAGAGGACGGAATCGTCATCGTCAACACAGAGAAGAGCAAGGACGAGGTTCTTGCCAAGCTCAAGAAGAAGCCTGCCAAGCTGGCCCTGGTCGATGCTACCACCATAGCTCTTGATGTCCTCGGCCTGCCCATCACCAACACGGCAATCCTCGGTGCCGTCGCCAAGGCCACCGGCGTCGTCACGCTGGAGCACGTCCAGAAGGCAATACAGGACGTCTTCTCAGGGACACTTGGCGAGAAGAATGCCAAGGCCGCAGAGGAAGCCTTCAACAAGACCACAGTCTACGAGCTCTGATTCTCTTTCCTTCATAATCCTTGCAAGGGGTGAAAAGCGTGAACACGTTGTTTGGTGAAAGAAAAGAGGGAGCGACCAAAATCGTCCTCAAGTCGGTGGACGAGTATCCTGAGGCACCAGTTACTTTAGGGACGACCCTCACCAACTTCACCGGTGACTGGAGGACGTTCATACCAGTCATTGATGACAGCAAGTGTGTCAAGTGCTACATCTGCTGGAAGTTCTGCCCGGAGCCGGCCATATTCATCCGCGAGGACGGCTACGTTGGGGTGGACTACGACTACTGTAAGGGGTGCGGAATCTGCGCCAACGAGTGCCCGACCAATGCCATAACAATGGAGAAGGAGGAGAAGTGAGATGGCGGAGTACAAGCCGATTAGAAAGGTTGTGAGCGGCAACTACGCGGCCGCTTACGCTGTCAAGCACGCCCGCGTTGAGGTTGTGGCCGCTTACCCGATCACTCCCCAGACGAGCATCATCGAGAAGATAGCCGAGTTCATAGCCAACGGTGAAGTCGAGAACCTTGAGTACGTTCCAGTTGAGAGCGAGCACTCTGCCATGGCGGCATGTATAGGAGCGAGCGCGGCAGGAGCGAGGGTCTTCACTGCCACCTCCGCGCAGGGTCTCGCGCTCATGCACGAGATGCTCCACTGGGCATCTGGAGCCAGACTTCCTGTTGTGATGGTCGACGTCAACCGTGCCATGGCCCCACCTTGGAGCGTCTGGGACGACCAGACCGACAGTTTAGCGCAGAGGGACACCGGCTGGATGCAGTTCTATGCGGAGAACAACCAGGAGGTTTACGATGGTGTTTTGATGGCCTTCAAAATAGCGGAAACAGTTAACCTTCCTGCGATGGTCATCGAGAGCGCGTTCATTCTGAGCCACACCTACGACGTCGTCGAGATGATACCTCAGGAGCTTGTGGACGAGTTCCTCCCACCGAGGAAGCCGCTCTACGACCTCACCAACTTCGAAAGGCCCTTCTCAATAGGAGCCCTCGGAACTCCTGCCGACTACTACGAGTTCCGCTACAAGATACAGAGGGCCATGGAGAAGGCCAAGGAGGTCATCCACGAGGTCGGCAAGGAGTTCGGGGAGCGCTTCGGAAGGGACTACAGCCAGATGATCGAGCTTTACAGAACGGAGGATGCAGACTTCGTCTTCATGGGGATGGGCTCCCTTATGGGAACCGTCAAGCAGGCCGTTGACGTTCTCCGCGATGAGGGCTACAAGGTAGGAGCCGCCAAGGTGCGCTGGTTCAGGCCCTTCCCGAAGGAAGAACTTTATGAGCTCGCCAAGAACGTTGAGGGGATAGCAGTCCTGGACAGGAACTACTCCTTTGGCATGGAGGGTATACTCTTCACCGAGGCTAAGGGCGCGCTCTACAACACCAATGCAAAGCCCATCATGAAGAACTACATCGTCGGCCTTGGCGGAAGGGACTTCACCGTCAGCGATGTCAGGAAGATAGCCGAGAATATGAGGGCCATAATCGAGAAGGGAGAGCTTGACGTAGAGGTGGACTGGTACCACCTTAAGAGGTGAGAACGATGGAGATTCCCGAGAACGTTAAAAAGAGGCTGAGCATCCCCGGGGATGAGCACTTCTATGCAGGCCACACCGCCTGTCAGGGCTGTGGTGCCTCCCTGGGACTTCGCTACGTCCTTAAGGCTTACGGAAGGAAGACCATCTTCGCCATTCCGGCGTGCTGTTCGACCATCATAGCCGGCCCGTGGCCCTACAGCGCCCTCGATGCCAACCTGTTCCACACCGCCTTCGAGACGACCGGGGCCGTTATAGGCGGTATCGAAGCTGCCTTAAAGGCTAGGGGCTTTAAGGTCAAGGGCGAAGACGGCATAATGGTAGTCGGCTGGGCCGGCGACGGCGGTACAGCCGATATAGGCCTCCAGGCCCTTTCGGGCTTCCTTGAGAGGGGCCATGATGCCGTCTACATCATGTACGACAACGAGGCATACATGAACACCGGAATCCAGAGGTCTGGTTCAACCCCCTATGGAGCCTGGACCACCAACACCCCAGGTGGAAAGAGGCACTTCCTGGAAAAGCGGCACAAGAAGAAGGTCATTGACATAGTCATCGCCCACGAGGTGCCCTATGCGGCAACCGCCAGCATTGCTTACCCCGAGGACTTCATAAGGAAGCTCAAGAAGGCCCAGAAGATTCCAGGGCCGAGCTTTATACAGCTCTTCGCGCCGTGCCCGACCGGCTGGCGCTCACCCACAGACAAGAGCATCGAGCTTGCCCGCTTAGCCGTCCAGACTGCCTACTTCCCGCTCTTCGAGTACGAGAACGGAAAGTACAAGATTAACATGCCTTCAACGAAGAAGGAACCGAAGCCCATCGAGGAGTTCCTCAAGTACCAGGGCAGGTTCAAGTACATGACAAAGGAGGACATTGAAGTGCTCCAGCAGTGGGTTCTCCATGAATGGGAGAAGCTCAAGAAGCTCGCCGAGATCTTCGGCTGAGCTTTCCATCTTTAATTCCTCGCAAGGTTTAAGTTCCAATCTGATAACTCACCCGAGGTGATACGCATGGCCGAGAGTCCGTTTAAGGCCGAGATTGAGAGGGTTCAGAAGGAGTATAGCGAAAAGATGACCCCCGGAGCCATAGCCGTAATTCCGGGAAGCAGCGTCGTCAACAAGACCGGCTCGTGGAGAGTCTTCATGCCGGAGTTCAACAGGGACAAGTGCGTCCGCTGCTACCTCTGCTACATCTACTGTCCGGAGCCAGCTATCTATCTGGACGAGGAGAACTATCCGGTTTTTGACTACGACTACTGTAAGGGCTGCGGCATCTGTGCGAACGAGTGCCCTGTTGATGCCATAACAATGGTTAGGGAAGTCAAGTGAGGTGGTGAAAAATGCCGATTAGGAAGGTTATGAAGGCCAACGAAGCGGCTGCCTGGGCGGCCAAGCTGGCCAAGCCGAAGGTTATAGCCGCATTCCCAATTACACCGTCCACCCTGGTTCCGGAGAAGATCAGCGAGTTTGTCGCGGATGGGGAGCTCGACGCCGAGTTCATCAAGGTCGAGAGCGAGCACTCAGCGATTTCAGCCTGTGTAGGTGCCTCAGCCGCTGGAGTCAGAACCTTCACGGCCACAGCTTCCCAGGGTCTCGCCCTCATGCACGAGATACTCTTCATTGCAGCAGGAATGCGCCTCCCGATAGTCATCGCCGTCGGAAACAGGGCTTTGAGCGCTCCGATTAACATCTGGAACGACTGGCAGGACACCATCAGCGAGCGCGACACCGGGTGGCTCCAGTTCTACGCCGAGAACAACCAAGAAGCTTTAGACCTCATCCTGATAGCGTTCAAGGTCGCGGAGGACGAGAGGGTTCTCCTCCCGGCCATGGTCGGCTTTGACGCGTTCATCCTGACCCACACCGTCGAGCCGGTTGAGATTCCCGACCAGGAGCTCGTTGACGAGTTCCTCGGCGAGTATGTGCCAAAGCACGCCTACCTCGACCCGAGCAGGCCGATAACCCAGGGTACCCTCGCCTTCCCGGCCCACTACATGGAGGCGAGATACACCGTCTGGGAGGCAAACGAGAACGCCAAGAAGGTCATTGACGAGGCCTTTGCTGAGTTCGAGAAGAGGTTTGGAAGGAAGTACCAGAAGATTGAGGAGTACCGCACAGATGACGCCGAGATAATCTTCGTCACCATGGGTTCACTCGCCGGAACCGTCAAGGAGTACGTTGACATGCTCCGCGAGAAGGGCGTTAAGGTTGGAGTCGCCAAGCTCACCGTCTACAGGCCCTTCCCGACCGAAGAGGTTAGGGAGCTGGCGAAGAAGGCCAAGGTCTTAGCTCTGCTTGAGAAGAACGTCACATTCAGCGTCGGCGGGGCACTCTTCCAGGACTTCAGCAGGGCACTTATCAACGAGAAGGAGAAGCCCGTCATAGTTGACTTCATCCTCGGCCTTGGTGGAAGGGACGTCACCTTCAAGGACCTCGACGAGGCCCTCGGCATAGCCCAGAAGGCCCTCGCTGGAGAGGAGTTTGATGAAGTCAACTGGATAGGACTGAGGAAGGAGATACTGTGAGGTGAGGAAGATGGCCGTTAGGAAGCCCCCGATCACTACTCGCGAGTACTGGGCCCCAGGACACGCCGCCTGTGCCGGCTGCGGCTGTGCTGCCGCCCTGAGGCTCGCCACCAAAGCCTTTAGCGAGGCCATGGAGGAGAAGTATGGAGACCCGAACGCCTTTGCAATAGCCCAGGCCACCGGATGTATGGAGGTCGTCAGCGCTGTCTTCCCGTACACCGCCTGGAAGGCCCCGTGGCTGCACGTCGCCTTTGAGAACGCGGCTGCCGCTGCCAGCGGTGTCGAGGCTGCCTGGAAGAAGCTCGGGAGAAAGGGCAAGATACTCGCCATTGGTGGCGACGGCGGTACGGCAGACATTGGTATGCAGGCCCTCTCAGGTATGCTGGAGCGCTGGCACAACGTCGTATACCTCATGTACGACAACGAGGCATACATGAACACCGGAATCCAGAGGTCGAGCTCAACCCCATACGGAGCCTGGACGACAACTTCACCTCCGGGCAAATACTCCATAGGTGAGGACAAGCCCAAGAAGTGGGTCGCCCTCATCGCTGCGGCACACCAGATACCCTACGTCGCCACCGCCAGCGTCGCCAACCCCTACGACTACATCAGGAAGATGAAGAAGGCCGCCAAGATCGACGGCCCCGCATTCATCCAGGTTCAGTGTACCTGTGTTCCGGGCTGGCGCGCCCCCCCTGAGAAGAGCATTGAGATCACCAGGCTCGCCATCGAGACCGGTGTCTGGCCGCTCTTTGAGATCGAGAACGGCGACTTCCACAACATCAAGATACAGGCACCGGGTGGAGGCGCAAAGGTCAAGCGCGAGGGAGGAAGGGTCGTCGCTATCGAGTTCAAGAAGCCCATCGAGGAGTACCTCAAGCTCCAGGGCAGGTTCAAGCACCTCTTCAAGCAGCCGGAGGCAATTGACCAGCTCCGCGAGCAGATCAAAGCTATGTGGAAGACCCTCGGTGTCGAAGTCACCCTCCCGAAGCCGGAGGAGTGATTTCTCCCTTTTCTCTTGTGTTTTCCCCCATGAAAGTTCTTACACAGATTTGTCCAGGATTGCTATATTTTGAGGCAAAGCTTTTAAGCCCTTAGGGGAACCTAACCCAGAGGTGGTTGAAAATGACGATAAAGACTCCCCCGACACTCAACATAGCCGGACTCGGCGCTGATCCCCTTACCCAGAGAATAAACGAGAAACAGAGGAAGTGGAGGTACAAGATAGCCGTGCTGAGCGGCAAGGGCGGCGTGGGAAAGAGCACCGTCGCTGTCAATCTGGCGACGGCACTGGCCAAGAAGGGCTACTTTGTAGGAATACTCGACGCGGACATACACGGACCGAACGTCGCCAAGATGCTCGGCGTTGACAAGGCGGATGTTCTGGCGGAGAAAATGGAAGACGGCAGGTTTGAAATGATACCGCCGATGAACGACTTCCTCGGACAGACAACACCTATAAAGGTAATGAGCATGGGCTTTCTGGTTCCAGAAGACCAGCCGATAATCTGGCGCGGCTCACTCGTCACAAAGGCGATAAAACAGCTCCTCGGCGACGTCAAGTGGGGCGAGCTCGACTTCATGATAATCGACTTCCCGCCCGGGACAGGTGACCAGATACTCACCGTCACTCAGACGGTAAAGCTTGATGCGGCGATAATAGTCACCACCCCACAGGAGGTGGCTTTGCTCGATACGGGCAAGGCCGTTAACATGATGAAGAAGATGGAAGTGCCATACATAGCGGTCGTTGAGAACATGAGCTACCTCATCTGCCCGCACTGCGGCAACGAGATAGACCTCTTCGGCAAGGGAGGCGGTAGAAAGCTCGCCGAGAAGGAGGGAGTTGACTTCCTTGGAGAGATCCCAATAGACCTCAAGGCTAGAGAAGCGAGCGACGCTGGTATGCCTATAGTCCTCTATGAGGACACCGTGGCGGCGAAGGCATTCATGGAGATAGTGGAGAAGCTCGTGAAAAGGCTTGAGGAGATGAAGGAAGGGGAGAAGGAGAGCCCCGAATCGGAGTGAAGCTTTTAAGTCTGTGGTATTATCCACAGCCAGCGCGGCTCAGACCGGCTGGGGCCGAAGCGATGGGGCCGCGCTGGGCCGGGCTACATTAACTTTTTAACCAGTTCTGGGTATCTCATCGGGAGGGAGATTATGAAACGGGCCCTCATTCTCATCGCGTTCATCCTCACCGTAGCCCTTCCCCTAGTTTCCGCTGAAACACTAAGCTATTACCCCAACCAGAGTGCTTTTCAGGCGTTTCTCGACTCAAACTCATCGTACACCATCGTTGCCGGCAACGAGAGCTGGGCGAGGGGCTGGGCATATTACATCGATGAGAGGCTCCACACGATAAAGCCCCACGGGAACGACACCCTTGTTCTCGTCGGCAACGTCTACAACAACCCCCTGATGATGAGGGTGTGGAACCGGACAGGCCTTTCCGAAAACGCTTCCCTCCTCCCATCCATCATCGTCCTCAATGACACCGTTCTCATAACCGGCTCCAAGGACAACATCTACATGACAGAGCGGGCATTTGAAGGGCTCTGGAACCCTCCAAGGAGCTCGGTGGTGGCGTTCTCTTCAATCTCCTTCCTGATATTCATGATATTTCTCGTCTGTCTGAGCCGCGATAACAGCCACGCCGGGAGCTTTTATCTCCTCGCATCTTCCCTCCTCGGCCTCTGGTACCTCACCGCTGAAAGGCCTGTTCTGACGGAGGGATTCCTGCGCTATCTCTTCCAGGGATTGGAGTTCGCCACCGGAGGGGCCCCGGGCTCTCCACTGGGCGCGATAATTGGTGCAACGTTCAGGGTCGTGGCACCCATAGAGGAGAACATAGTGTTCATCCACTGGACCCTCATTCTGCTGATACTATCATTCTCATTCTATTTGGCCCCAAAGCGGGCGCGTGAGCTCGGATTCATGATATTCGGACTCATTTTTGTATCTCCAATGTTCAGAGAGAACCTGTACCATATCAATGGCAGCACCCTCGGCCTGGCGGCCCTTGCAATAGTCCTTGCAATAATAAGCAACGTGGCGTTCTCTCCGGAGAAATGGAAGGCACTGCTCCAGACGTTCATCCTCTCAATTTTCACGCTCCTGACGATAGCAATAAACCCGTATCTGGTTCTCATCCCGATAATCTTCGTCCTGACGTTCCCCAAGAGGCACCTACGGAACTACGCCTACCTGATGATAACCAGCATTGGAGTATTTCTGATGTACACACAGTTCGGCATGCCACCCGGAATACCTAAGAGCATAGACCCCAGCGGATGGAGATACCTCGAAAGGTTCCTCTTTAACAGCTCCCTTGCACTAACTGCAATGGCCTATACGGCCCTAAAGGGTCGGAGAAGAATAAAGATGAGGGGACAGACTGCCTTCCTGTTACTGATGACGATGGTGTCCCTGCCAATAGCCCTCTTCGTGCCCCCGCTGTTCCCGTACTGCTTCATCCTGCTGGCGGCGCTCACCATCAGGATGATCCACAGCTTCACTCCCTGAACTTCATCGCCCCTATCACTGTCCCCCGGAGGTGGGGGCCTATCTCTTTGATTATGCCCGGCGCTTGGGTGCCCTTCTTGAGTACGAGGAGGGTCTCCATTAGGCCGAGCTCCTCAATCCGCTTGACATCCCTTCCGTGCCCCGTCTTTATGAGGGCCTTCTCCACGTTCTCGCTTACCGTCCCAGCGATGAAGAGCTTGTCGTGGCCGTCGCTGAGCCAGGTCTTTATGCGTTTTAACTGGGCATCGCTGAAGGCCAGCTCGACTTCTCTGGCACCGAATTCAACGCCAGTCACAACGACCTCGACTGGCAGGTTGTCCACCCAGCCGAACTCCCTTATCATCTGCCTGACAGGCATTTCGCCAAAGATCTCCTTCAGATAGTAGAGGGGGAGAAGGGCATCCTTGGGCTTGGGAGTGAAAATCCCAATATCGACGTAGGCGCCGTAGCCAACCTTTCCGAGGTCTATAAAGCGCCCCCTATATGTCCTTCCCTCCCTGACGGCGCTCAGCCTGTAGGGGACCTCCCCGAACTCCTCACGGACGAGGTTCGCGCTTATTTCCTCGTCCTCACCGTTGAGGCTTACCTTGACCCAGTTCTTTTTCACAGCCGAGAGCTTCCATTCAACTTCCAGATCACCAAGCAGAGCTTTGAGCTTCCTATCGAGCTTAAGAAAACCGCTCCTGTCTCCATAAACCTTCTCAAGAATAACTACTTCCTGCATCCTCACCATCCCCGAAGTTCATCCAAACGGCCGTTCAAACATTCTCACTTCTTCTTCCTGGGCTTCTTCCTGAGGCCCAGCTCAATCTCAAGCTCCTCTATGCGTTTTTTCAGCTCCTCAACGACAGCTGTGTTGTCGTACTGCATGAGCATGGCCCCGCATATCGGGCACTGGAACTGATAGTCCATGGCCTCGTCGAAGGTCAGCTTTGGATGCCCCGGTGTGCCGCAGTGGTAGTAAATTTCGCTGGTCTCCTCGTCAAGCATCTCCTTCAGCTTCTTCAGCTCAGCCATCTTCTTTGCCCGGATAATCTCCGGCAATCTTTTCGTCTCAAGACGCCAGTAGTAGTAATACCAGCCGGTTTCCTTGTCCCTTATGCGCTTGAACTCAGCCAATCCCTGGTCGTAGAGCATGTAGAGGACCTTTCTGACGGTGTTGACCCTGATACCGGTTATCTCGGCGAGCTCCTCGTCGGTAGATTCTTTCTTCTTTTCGAGAGCCTTGATTACCTCAACGGCCTCCTCACCGCCCATGTCCATCGCAAGCTCAAGGAGCTCCTTGTTTTTTCTCCTCGCCACCATTAACGACCTCCAGAGAATATTTAACCACGCTGAATTTTAGCGCATAAGTATCGTCCAATAACAAGATATGTGTGCTGGACTATATATAGGTTTTTGTCATTTTTCCAACGCCAGTGAACAGAAAAGAACGTTAAATGGACTAATCGGTGAAATACTCATTGAGGAGCTCCTTTGCGGATGGCTTGTAGAGCTCCAGAACCTCGATGTCCTCAATGACGTTGCCCTCTCTAAGACGGAGCTTCACCTTCCCGCCGTAGACCTGGAGGTCATCAAGCATGCCGTATATGGCATCTTCCGCCTCAAGAGGGGTCTTAAACTTCATTATATACTCCTCACCCTCCGACAGAATAAGCTTGACCCAGTACTCGTTCTTTCTCTTGAAGGGACGGGTGATTTTCGGCTTAAAGTTGTCGATTATGATTTCCAAGTGCTCCACCTCCAGCCCAAAGACTTTTTGGTCTCCCTAAGGCTTTTAGGGTGCAGATTTTTAAGGGTTTCCTAGAGGACCCTTAGATTAAATGATGTCAGCTATTATTTAAACGTTATGAGACAATATCATTATTGAAATTCACAAACTCAAGAGGGGCAGGCTATGTGGGCCATAGAAGCAGAGGGGCTCAAAAAAAGCTATCCCAAGAAGATCCCCTTACCTTTCAGGAAGGTAGAGTGGGTGGAAGCCGTAAAGGGCGTCAGCTTCAAAGTTAGGAAGGGGGAGCTCTTCGGACTTCTCGGGCCCAACGGTGCTGGGAAAACCACCACGATAAAGATGCTGACGACCCTTCTAGAGCCCAGTGGAGGGACTGCAAGGGTTCTAGGACTGGATATACGGAAGGACGCCAGGAAGATCAGGAGGAGAATAAACCTAGTGGCAGAGGGCGAGAGAACCCTCTACTGGCGCCTGTCCGCCTATGAGAACCTCAAGTACTTCGCCAGGATATACTACGTCCCCAAAAGAGAAGAAAAGGAAAGAATAGAAAGCCTCCTTAAGCTTGTAGGCCTCTGGGAGAGGCGGAACGACCTGGTGATGAACTTTTCCCGCGGCATGAAACAGCGCTTGGCCATAGCCAAGGCGCTCATAAACGACCCCGAGGTTCTCTTTCTGGACGAGCCCACACTGGGCCTCGACGTGCAGAGTGCGATATTTGTGAGGGAGTTCGTGAAGAGGCTCGTGAAGGAGGAAGGCAAGACTGTTCTTCTAACGACCCACTATATGGCTGAGGCGGAGGAGCTGTGCGACAGGATAGCGATCATCGACCACGGGAGGATAATAGCCATGGACACTCCTGGGGGCCTGAAGAGGCTCGTTAAGGACCAAGAGACCGTCGAGATCAGGGTAAGGGAGCTAAAACCCCAAATCCTCGAAGAGAGCCCCTTCAGTATGGCGGTGATTGAGGATGACGCCTCGACCAGAACCGTAAGGCTCAGGGCACAGGTTGACGAGGAAGACCTGCCCCGGCTCGTGGAATGGCTCGTAAAACGGGGCGCCAAGGTGCTTTCGGTCGAGAAAATGGAGCCGACCCTGGAGGACGTCTTCATAAAGCTCACCGGAAGGGGGCTGAGGGATTGATACTGGCTGTTGTGGAGAAGGAATTCCAGATGTTCTTCCGCTACCCCCTAAGGGTCATAAGCTCGATCCTCGTGGGGATAGTCTTCCTCCTCCAGTTCGTCTACTTCGGGCAGGCCGTTCTCGGAGGCAGATACTCGGCCCTTCTTGAGACCTCCACAGGAATGGGGGACTATCCAACCTACGCCCTCATAGGCTACGTCCTCTGGTGGGTCTCCGTCTCGCCAATGGAGGCTTACGTCTGGGGCGTCAGGAGGGAGCTCCAGAGGGGGACATTTGAAACCAACGTCCTGTCTCCGGCGAGGCTTATCAGCCTGCTCTTCGGGCTCTCTCTGAGCTGGCTCCTCATGGATTCAATCCTCATGGCGATAGTCTTTGTCATGGGGGTGATAATCTTCAAAATCCCCATAACCGCGGCCATCGTTCTGAAGTCCCTGCCGGCTGTAGCGGCGTCTCTCCTGGCGTTTTTGGGCTTCGGCTTTGTATTTGCCGGCTTAGTTATGCTCCTGAAGAACATCGGGCCCTTCGCCCAGATATTCGAGTTCGCAATGCTGTTCCTGTCCGGGATATTCTTTCCCCTCACTGTAATGCCAGCGACCATCCGGACTCTATCCAGTCTGTTCCCGCTGACCCATTCGGCACGAATCGTCAGGACGCTCTTTGCAGGCGAGGGGTACTCCACAGTCTCGGGCTCCGTGGCGTGGCTGCTGCTCCTGATACCCGCTTACTGGGCCATCGGCTACCTGCTCTTCCGGTGGGCGGAGAGAACGACGAGAGTGATAGGGTATGGCGGCTACTGAGCTCAGGGCCCTCTGGGGGGTGGCCGTTAAAAGCTGGCGCATCTTCCTGAGCTACAAGCTCTGGTTCGTCAGCGATATAGCCCTCGGCTTCTTCTTCGTTGGACAGGCCCTCCTCATAGGGATAGGCCTCACAGGGGAGAGAAACTCCGAGGCTCTCCGCGAGCTGACCGGCTACTCAGACTACGTGACATTCGCCGTCCTCGGCTTCATGGTTCTGGGGTTCGGGTTGACGTTTCTCAGCGGTTTCGTCTGGAGCGTTGTGGATGAGCTCTACGCCGGAACCCTTGAGTACTCCTTCGCCGCCCCGATGAGGAGAATAACCTTCTTCCTCGGCAACGTCCTCACGAGACTGCTCCTTTCATTCGCGTACATGGCGGTTTACGTCCCCCTGTTCGTACTCCTGTTCGGGCTGAACTTCGACATAGTAGCGTTCTCAAGGGCCATCCCGGTGCTCCTGATCGGCGCCGTCGGGATGGTGGGCATGGGAATGGCCACAGCCGGGATAGTGCTCTATCTGCGGGATCCGGGGCCGTTCATAAGCATACTGGAGATGCTGGTGTTCGCGTTGAGCGGTGCGATGTACCCCATCTCGGTACTCCCCGGCGGACTTCAGTTCCTGGCCAGAATACTGCCCTACGCACCCACAACTGAGGCCGTGAGAAGCGTCGTCGCCTACGGTTATGGGGCAGCGGCGGGGGAAATAGCGTATCTTCTAGTTCTCTCAACAGCATACGGCCTTCTCGGCTACTTGGCATATAAATGGAGTGAAAAGCAGGCAAAAACCGTCGGTCTCAAGGCCTACTGAAGGGAAGCGCGATGCCCGTCTCTTTCGCGACTTCTATGACCCTCTCCAGTGGCACCACAGCGCTCCTCGCACCGACCTTCTGAACGGTGAGATACGCCAGCACCATGCCCAGCCTTGCGGCTTCCTCCAGCGACCAGCCGTTGAGGACTCCGTAGATAACACCCGCATCAAAGGAATCTCCAGCTCCGGTCGAGTCCACAACCCGGGCGCTCAGCCCCCTTACCTCGTGCACATTTCCGTCCTCGTCCCTCACCAGGGCCCCGCCACCGTTTAGGGTTACTACGAGGTTTTTAGCTGAGCAGAGCGATAGGTCGAGGGAACCGAACTTCCGCCTGTACTCGTCCTCGTTCATCATGAGGTAGTCCACCTTCTCCTCTATCTCCGGAGAGAGTTCCGCCTCCCCTATATCAAGGGAGACCGTTATGCCATCCTCGCTTGCGAAGTTCACGACCTCAACTATAGTCTCCAGAGGGTTCGAGGAGAGGTGAACGTGTCTAGTCATAGAGAGGTACTCGAAATCCACCTCCTTCATCAGGTTCGCACCTGGATATTTCACTATCCTCTTGTCCTCGCCGCGTATCATAGCCACTGCAACACCCGAGGGAACGTCGACAACCTTTATGCCACCGGTGTCCACGCCGAGCTTTTCGAAGTATGCCAGATGAGCCTCGCCAATCTCGTCCCTTCCAACGGCCCCTATGTAGCCCGTCTTCAATCCAAAGGTGGCCAGCCAGCTTATTGTGTTTGCCGCGGCACCGCCCAGGCCGAAAAAGGCCTCCCTGGCATTGACCTTCTCGTGAAACTCCGGGAAACGATCCATCAGCATTATGATGTCATAGTTGAGGTTTCCAATTCCCACCACATCGAATCTGACCACGGACATCACCCCCTGAGTGATGTGATATGTGGGATTTCGTTAATAATCTTGCGGAAAGCCGAAAGGGAAAGATTTAAATATCCATTCCTACCCACATATGAGTAAGAGGTGAACAAAAATGATGCTTGTACTGGAGGCCTACTTCAAGAACTACCCCGCCAGAAGGAAGGTAGCCGAGTTTCTCTTTGAAAACGGCCTCAGCGTAAAGAACGGCAAGATATACCTCCGGAACGTGGAGGTTCCCATAAGCGAGCTCGCTAGGGTCATAGGCGTTAACAGGAAGATAGTCTATCACACCATAGAGTACATCGAGAAGACCTATCCCCTCAAGCTGATATTCGAGCGCCTCAACCCGCTTCCGAGCCTGATAGAGGTCGCTCCTCTGATGGGGTGGGAGGTTCTGGAGATAGAGCTGGACAAAGGGGGCTATCTTCGGGGCTTTTCCGAGGTTCTCGCCCTGCTCTCAGACAACGGCGTTTCGGTAATGGAGGTGTTCAGCAGAAACCTCCGGGAAGAGCCCACAAAGCTCTACATAGTTATAGACGGAACCCTGCCGGTTGAGGTCTTCATGAGAGTCAAGGAGATGGAAGGATTCAGGAAGCTAATCCTCCACACGCCGGAGAAGGACAAGGAGCGCTTCGTCTGCAACTACTGCGAGGTTAAATACTGCCCGAGAAGGGTTTTAATAGAGAGGTTTGAGGCTATCCCGTGACCCTAAAACCATCCAGCCCCTCCGGTTCTTCCCATTTTACCTCGACGCGCGTTACCCGCGCCAGCGGCGGCCCCTGGTGGGCCCAGCCAATGAGTGTCTCAACCCTTTCCGGGTCTCCCTCAACGACGGCCTCAACCGTTCCGTCTGGCAAATTCCTCACCCATCCGCTGAGGCCGAGCTTTCTCGCTTCCCTCTGCATGCTCCACCTGAAGCCAACACCCTGAACGCGTCCGTAGATTCTAAGGTGAGCCCTCACCCGCTCCATACCTCATCCCGTTGAGTGTAGCCCCACAACCGATTTAAGCTTATCCGTCGACTCCAGAACCTGGTGAGGGGCATGGAGATGATATTCGTCTACACGACCTTCCCGGACTGGGAGAGCGCCGAGAAGATAGTGAAGACCCTCCTTGAGAAAAAGCTCATCGCCTGCGCCAACCTCAGGGAGCACAAGGCATTCTACTGGTGGCAGGGAAAGATCGAGGAGGACACCGAAGTCGGCGCCATACTCAAGACGAGCGTCGATAAGTGGAAAGAACTAAGGGAGGCCATAAAGGAGATGCATCCCTACACCGTTCCGATAATAGCCCGCATCGAGGTCGACAGGGTGAACAGTGAGTACGCGGAGTGGCTTGAGAAGGTGCTGCTATGATAAGAAAGGTCAAGCCCCAGATCAGGGTTGTGGGTTTTGACGACGGGACATTCTCTTTTTCTTCCAAACTCAAAGGAGAGAAGACAGTCCTAGTGGGAGTCGTCATGAAAGGCTCCCAGGAAGTCGTTGGTGTCCTCTCGCGCTGGATAACCGTTGATGGGAGCGATGCGACCGATGCGATGATAGATGCTATCAACTCCTCCAGGTTCAAGGATTTGAGGCTGATTCTCCTCAGGGGCATAACCTACGCGGGCTTCAACGTCGTTGACCTGGAGAGGCTCCACTCAGAGACTGGCCTGCCCCTGATAGTCGTCATCAGAAAACGGCCGGATATGGAGGCGATGGTGAAGGCGCTGAGGAAGCACTTCAGAGATGCCGAGGAGAGGATAGCCCTCCTGAAGAAAGCGCCTCCCCTTCTGGAGCTCGTCCCGGAGAAGCTCTACATCCAGGCCGTGGGGATCGATGGGGACAAGGCTTCCGAAGTTATCAGGGTTACGACCCGGACTGGACTCATCCCGGAGCCCCTCAGACTGGCACACATGATAGCGAGCGCGGTCATGACGGGAGAGAGCACACGGGGGTAGGTTTATAAGAGGGGCCGAAAAGAAAGAAACGGCCGATGATGGCAACAGGGTAGCTACCGAATCTTGATGTGGAAGCCGTTCCAGTCTGAGGCTAATCGCACGGCACCAGCAGCACAGGGGCTTTTGAGTCCCTCATGACCCTTTCCGCGGTGCTTCCAAGGAGCAGATCCTTCAGAAAGTTTCTGCCCTTCTTGCCTATGACTATCAGTGTGGCGTTCTTTGCCAAGGCAGTCCCTATTATCGCCTGACTTGCACTGCCCACGAGAACTTCAACGTCAAACTGGGCCTTTACGCCTTTGGCGGACTTTCTGAGGTTTATCTTCGCCACCTCGATGTTGTGCTCAAGCTCGTCAATCCTGCCGTAGTCCACGGAGTGAAGCAGGATTCCGCGCTCTATGAGCTCCTCAAACTCCCTGACGGTCTTGACTATCTTTATCGAGCACTTCGAGAAGTCCAGCGCTACCAGAGGGCGCTTGAATATGGTCGAGCAGTCCATGGAGGGCTCAAAGCCGTCGTCCTTCTTCTGGTACTTGAGGAGAAGAACCGGCCGCTTTGTCGCCCTGGCCAGGTTGGAGGCGGTGCTGCCCATGAACATGGTCCTCCAGATGTTCTCGCCGACGCTTGGGATAACCACGAGGTCTATGCTTTTCTCCTCCGCCACCTCGGCTATCTCTATCGATGGAATACCTATCCTAACTACCGCGTTCACATTTACCCCCTCAGCCCGGAGCTCCTCGGCGAGATCCTCAAGCTTCTCGCGGTAGATATCCTCAAGCTCAAAGGCCTCGAACTCCGCTATGGTTATGTCAATGACGTGGATGAGGTAGAGCTCCTTAACCCCCATGGAGATGAGCCTCGGGATGCAGGTGCGCAGGGCGTGCAGGGAAACGTCCGAAAAGTCGGTCGGGTACAAAACCTTCTCAAACATCTTGGACACCTCAGTATTAATTTGGACGTTGGTGCTTATTATCGTTGCCCATGTATTGGAAAGTGTTATAACGCTCAGAGCGAACTCTCAACGGTGATAGCTATGGTCAAGAGGGTTCACATCTTTGACTGGCACAAGGAAAACGCGAAGAAGGTTGAAGTTTTTGCCGGCTGGGAGATGCCCATCTGGTACTCCAGCATAAAGGAGGAGCACCTAGCTGTAAGGAACGGCGTGGCAATCTTCGACGTCTCCCACATGGGAGAGTTCATCTTCCGCGGTAAAGATGCTTTGGAGTTCCTTCAGTACGTGACCACCAACGACATAAGCAGGCCCCCTGCGATAAGCGGGACTTACACCCTCGTCCTCAACGAGCGCGGAGCGGTAAAGGACGAGACCCTCGTCTTCAACATGGGGGACGACACCTACATGATGGTCTGCGACAGCGATGCCTTTGAGAAGCTCGACGCCTGGTTTAACGCCATAAAGAGAGGAATCGAGAAGTTCGGCCAGCTCGATCTCGAAATCGAGAACAAGACCTACGACATGGCCATGTTCTCGATACAGGGTCCAAGGGCGAGGGACCTGGCGAAAGACCTCTTCGGCATCGACATCAACGAGCTCTGGTGGTTCCAGGCAAAGGAAGTCGAGCTCGACGGGATAAAGATGCTCCTCTCAAGGAGCGGCTACACCGGGGAGAACGGCTTTGAGGTCTACTTCGAGGACGCCAACCCTTACCACCCTGACGAGAGCAAGCGCGGAGAGCCGGAGAAAGCTTTACACGTCTGGAAGACCATCCTTGAGGCCGGAGAGAAGTACGGTATAAAACCCGCCGGACTCGGGGCCAGGGACACGCTTCGCCTTGAGGCCGGCTACACGCTCTACGGCAACGAGACGAAGGAAATGCAGCTCCTCAGCACGGACATAGACGAGGTCACCCCGCTCCAGGCCAACCTCGACTTCGCCATCTTCTGGGACAAGGAGTTCATTGGCAAAGATGCCCTCCTCAAGCAGAAAGAGCGCGGCCTCAGCAGGAAGATGGTGCACTTCAAGATGGTGGACAGGGGAATCCCGAGGGAGGGCTACAGGGTTCTCGTTAACGGCGAACCCATAGGCGAGGTCACCAGTGGAACGTCTTCACCTCTCCTCGGAATAGGCATTGGAATAGCCTTCGTGAAGGAAGAATACGCCAAGCCCGGCGTCGAGCTGGAGATAGAGATAAGGGGCAAACCCAAGAAGGCCGTAACCGTTGCTCCGCCCTTCTACGACCCCAAGAAGTACGGGGCCTTCAGGGAGGAGTGATTCCTCCTCTTCTTTTCTCCAAAAACCTTTTAGGTAATGGGGGCGTTACCTGGTAACGGGAGCAGAACCAAATTTTATTCGGAAAGCCAAAATCGCTGAATTTATATTCCCAAAAAATGAGTTTGGGTCATGTCCCGCAGGCATGCGATCGGAGCCGTTCTCCTCTGGTCAACCGTCGCAAGTGCCTTCAAGCTCTCACTCCGCTACATGAGTCCTCTCCAGCTCCTCTTCTACGCGTCCCTAACCTCGCTCGTGCTCTTTGGAATTCTTCACGCGAGAGAGTTCACCCCCAGAAGGGAAAACCTCCGCTCGGCCTACCTCGGCCTTATAAACCCCCTCCTCTACTACACCGTCCTCTTCTCGGCCTACGACAGACTGCCGGCCCAGGAAGCGCAGGCACTCAACTACACCTGGCCGCTGATCCTCGTCCTTCTCTCTATTCCCCTCCTCGGAAAGAGACCCGGGGCGGGGACAGCCTTCGGCCTGTTACTAGGGTTCTTTGGAGCATTAGTCGTTGCCACGAAGGGAGACGTTGCGGGTTTGAACTTCAGGGACCCAATAGGTGTGGCCCTCGGACTTGGAAGCGCGGTTGTCTGGGCGTCTTACTGGCTCCTCAACCTGCGCGATGGGAGAAAGTTAGTCGAAAAGATGTTCTGGAACTTCCTCTTCGGCTTCATCTACATCTCCATTACGATGGCCCTAATGGGTGAGCTCGCCGTCCCTCCCGCTGAAGGGCTCGCCGGAGCGATCTACGTCGGCCTGTTCGAGATGGGAGTTACTTTCCTCCTCTGGTACCAGGCAGTGGAGGGGGACATGGCGTTTGCATCAAACCTTGCCTACCTGGTGCCATTCCTCAGCCTGTTCTTCATCTCCCTCCTCGTCGGGGAGAGCATAGCTCCGGCAACGGTGGTGGGGCTGGCGATGATAGTGACCGGTATAATCATCGGGAAGGGACAGCAAAACTTATAAACTCGGCTTGGGTAGGTTAAGCCGGATGGGGGCGTGGTGTAGCCTGGTCCATCATCGCGGGCTCCAGAGGTATGAGGACTTGCGGGTTTGCTGATTTGGGGATGAGCCTTTGGAGCTCTGACCCGGAGAAACCCGCGGACCGGGGTTCAAATCCCCGCGCCCCCACCAGTACAAACTTTTCTGGCGAAAAGTTTGATCAAAAGCTTGTGATTCTCTATTGAACGGCTACTTTTGGAGTGGATTTTCTTCAATGGCTGTTTTTTGATATGAGGATTTGCTCCAAATGCGCTTCTTAAGGGGTTCAAGTTTTTAGCGCTCCCTTGGAGCGCGGTTATGGTAGAACCCGCGTGAAAAAGCCTGTTTGGAGAATCCAACTTTCCAATGACTGATTTTGAAACGAATCCATCTCTAAAGGCACCTCAAAAAGAATCACGAACTTTTGGTGAAGCTTTTTCCAAAAGCCTCAGCGCCGGCGGAAGTTTTATTAACTTTGACTCATAAAAAGTTTACGAGGTGGTATCATGGAGGAGCCCATAAAGATAGGCCACGACAAGTTCTACATCGGCGAAGGAGAAACGGCCAGAAGGGAACTCCGCGTGGTTAAGGTCAGCGACGACGTGATCCAGGTGCAGGAAGAGGTCCACGGCATCATAGCCCTCGTTGGCGCAAGCTCAAGCGTCAACATAAAGAAGGAAGAACTCAGGAACCTGATCAAGGTTGTCAAAGAGGAGTTCGGATGGACCGACATCTGCGAGTGAACCTCTCCTTTTTTCCGCCGAATTTCGGCTTTGCCGCCTTTATGGGTATCATCGGCGGTGATATTAACGTTTTATAAGTATAAAAGTGCTTAAAAGCCATCGAGGTGATTGCCATGGCAGTTGGAGAGAAGATAACGATCAGCGTTATAAAGGCCGACATCGGCGGCTGGCCGGGACATTCAAGGGTTCATCCCCAGCTCGTTGAGACTGCGGAGGAGGTTCTTGCGAAGGCTCAGGAGGAGGGCACGATAATCGACTTCTACGTCGCCACCTGCGGCGATGACCTTCAGCTCATCATGACTCACAAGAAAGGTGTCGACAGCTCCGAGATCCACGGCCTGGCCTGGAAGACCTTTGAGGAGGCCACGAAGGTCGCCAAGGGGCTCGGGCTCTATGGGGCTGGCCAGGACCTTCTGAAAGACGCATTCAGCGGCAACATAAGGGGAATGGGGCCGGGGATAGCCGAGATGGAGATCACCCTGAGGAAGAGCGAGCCGATAGTGACCTTCCACATGGACAAGACCGAGCCCGGGGCTTTTAACCTTCCGATATTCAGGATGTTCGCGGATCCCTTCAACACCGCTGGACTGGTTATTGACCCCAACATGCACATGGGCTTCCGCTTTGAGGTCTGGGACATAAAGGAGCACAAGCGCGTTATCCTCAGCACTCCCGAGGAGCTCTACGACCTCCTCGCCCTCATCGGAGCCAAGAGTCGCTACGTCATCAAGAGGGTCTTCCCCAAAGAGGGACACAAAATCCCGAAGGACGAGCCGGTCGCCGTCATAAGCACCGAGAAGCTCTACGAGATAGCCGGCGAGTACGTTGGAAAGGACGACCCTGTGGCCATCGTCAGGGCCCAGAGCGGTCTCCCGGCCCTCGGAGAGGTTCTTGAGCCCTTCGCATTCCCGCACCTTGTAAGCGGCTGGATGAGGGGTTCACACAACGGCCCGGTGATGCCTGTTCCGATGCACATGGCCAACCCGACCCGTTTTGATGGCCCGCCAAGGGTCGTTGCCCTCGGCTGGCAGATAAGCCCCGAAGGAAAGCTCGTCGGCCCGGTTGACCTCTTCGATGACCCTGCCTTTGACGGGGCCAGGCAGAAGGCTCTGGAAATAGCGGAGTACATTCGCAGGCACGGCCCGTTCGAGCCCCACAGGCTCCCGATGGAGGACATGGAGTACACCACCCTCCCTGGAGTCCTGGAGAAGCTCAAGGACAGGTTCGAGCCCGTCGAGTGATTTTCTTTTTCTTTCTGTACTCCACGGCCATTCTGTCCACAAAATCTTATAACTTCCAAATGCCATAGCCATCAATGTACACAATCAAGAGGGGAAGAATAGAAATATACACCGGTGGTTGGAATGAGTGGAGAAAAGTTCATCCTTTCTCTCGACGAGGGGACAACCTCCGCGAGGGCAATAATTTTTGACAGGGAAGGGGACATCAAGGGGATCGGCCAGTACGAGTTTCCACAGCACTATCCAAAACCGGGCTGGGTCGAGCACGACCCGGAAGAGATATGGAGCGCTCAAATAAGGGCAATAAAAACTGCTCTGGAAAGGGAAAACGTGGAACCAAGCCAGATCGCTGCCATAGGAGTTACGAACCAACGCGAGACAACCATAGTATGGGACAAAACAGGCAAACCTCTGTACAACGCCATAGTCTGGCAGTGCAGAAGGACTGCAGAGATGGTGGAAGAGATAAAACGCGAATACGGCGACGTTATCAAGGAAAAGACCGGTCTCGTGCCAGATGCATACTTTTCAGCGTCAAAGCTGAAGTGGCTCCTCGACAACGTTCCTGGACTTAGGGAAAAAGCCGAGAGGGGCGAGGTGCTCTTTGGAACGGTCGATACGTTCCTCATCTACCGCCTTACCGGAGAGCACGTGACCGATTATTCAAACGCCTCAAGAACGATGCTCTTCAACATCAAAAAACTGGACTGGGACGATGAGCTGCTTGAGATGTTTGATGTTCCATCGGAGGTTTTGCCCGAAGTCAGGGAATCGAGCGAGATTTACGGGTACACAAAGAGGGAACTCCTTGGAAGAGAAATACCCGTCAGCGGCGATGCAGGCGACCAGCAGGCCGCTTTATTTGGTCAGGCAGGCTTTGAGACCGGAATGGTTAAGGCCACCTACGGGACGGGAAGCTTCATCTTAGCCAACACCGGCAAAACCGTCCGCTATTCCAGTAACCTGCTAACAACCATCGCCTGGGGACTCGATGGAAGGGTTACCTACGCCCTCGAAGGGAGCGTATTCGTAACCGGCGCCGCTGTCCATTGGCTCCGTGATGGAATCAGGATAATTAAGCATGCCTCTGAAACGGAAGAACTCGCAAGAAGGCTTGAGAGCAACGAGGGGCTCTACTTCGTTCCAGCATTTGTGGGCCTTGGAGCGCCTTACTGGGATCAGTTCGCGAGGGGATTAATAATCGGGATAACGCGCGGAACGGGCAGGGAACACCTCGCGAGGGCAACGCTTGAGGCAATAGCATACCTAACACGCGATGTTATTGAGGAGATGGAGAAGCTGGTCGGCATAAAGGAGCTGAGGGTTGATGGAGGGGCAACTGCCAACGACTTCCTGATGCAGTTCCAGGCTGACATATTGGACAGACGTGTCGTAAGACCGGTGGTGAAAGAGACCACCGCGTTGGGGGCGGCATATCTGGCCGGTTTGGCCGTTGATTACTGGGAGAGCCTCAAGGAGATACAGAACCTCTGGAAGGCGGAGAAGATATTCGAGCCAACTATGGATAAAGAAACAAGGGAGAAACTCTACCACGGATGGAAAGAGGCAGTAAAGAGAGCACTTGGGTGGGCAAAGGTAGTGGAAGCCTGACTGTGAATCACAAAAACGACGCACCATATGAACACATCAGCACATTCAAATGCTGTTCATCCCTGCCCTTTTTCCTGATGCCCAGAACTGTTCTTTCCTCCCTTTTTGGCCAAACTTAAGGTTTAAGAAAGCTTTAAAACGGGAAAAACCCTTTTTTAAGTTAATTAGGAGGGAAAAAGGATGAAGACACGGATCGCAATAATCGGTGCCGGCGTCGTAGGGGCGTCGATAGCGCGCGTTCTCAGCCAGTACGAGGGAGTTGAGGTCCATCTAATCGAGAGAAACGTCGACGCGGGGATGGGAGTCAGCAAGGCGAACACGGGCATAATCCATCCCGGACACGAGGACGATCCCGAAAAGCACCCACTGAGGGCAAAGCTCTGCGTCGAGGGAAACAGGCTCTGGTACCAGTGGACGAAAGAGCTGAGAATTCCAGCGAAGTGGCCGGGCGAGCTCATGGTCGCACTCAAAGAGGAAGACATGAAGGTCGCCGAGTACTACCTGGAGCTTGCGCAGAAAAACGGCGTTCCGGGCGTCAGGCTCGTTGATAGGGAGGAGCTTCTGAAACTTGAGCCCAACGTCAACCCAAACGCCGCAGGGGCGCTGTGGGCACCGACAGCTGGAGTGATGTCCTCCCCGATGGCGGCCGTGGCACTCACCGAGAACGCGGTCGACAACGGAGTTAGGTTCCACCCCGAAACCGAGGTGCGCGGGATAAAGGTTGAGAACGGGGAGATAAAGGGCGTTGAGACTAACCGGGGGTTCATCGAGGCCGACCTCGTCATAAACGCGGCAGGTTTATACGCGGACAGAATCTCGGCCATGGCGGGCATAGATTACTTCACAATACGTCCCAGGAAGGGAGAGTACTACATCTTCGACGACGATGCCGGGCCGAAGGTCAGGAGGATAGTCCACCAGACGCCGACCCCGACCACAAAAGGGGTTTACGTCATCACCGAGATGAACGACGGGGTGATGATAGGACCCACCGCCGAGGATCTGCCCGAGGAAGCTAAGGACGACACCTCCACAACCCGGGAGGGGCTGGAGTTCGTCTGGGAGATGGCGAAGAAGCTCGTCAAGGGACTGCCCCCCAAGAGCAGGGTGATAAGAACCTTCGCGGGTCTGAGGCCAGAGCCCCCGGACGGCAGGTGGATAATAGAGGCCTACGATGACCCCTGGGGCTTCATAAACGTTGCAGGGATAAGGTCGCCCGGACTCACAGCCGCGCCTGCAATAGCACACTACGTTACTGAAGAGCTGATTGAAGGCAAGCTGGACGTAAAGCTAACCAAAAAGTCCCGCTGGAACCCCCACAGGAACGCCTTCTGGTTCAAGGCCCTCCCAAGGGAAAAGCAGGCAGAGCTCGTGAAGGAGAACCCCTCACACGGCAGGGTAATCTGCATGTGCCGCACGATAACGGAGGGGGATATACTCGACGCAATAGCCAGGATGAAGAAGATGGGCGTCAGGACGATAACCCTCGACGGCGTTAAGCTCAGGACAGGTGTCACTGGCGGAACCTGTCAGGGTTCCTTCTGCAGGGTGAGGATAACCAACATCATCGCCAGGGAAACCGGAGTCCCGCTCTGGGAGGTCAGCATCAAGGGAGAAGGCACCGAATACGGCATCGGTGACATAAAGGTTCTCCTGAGGGGTGAGGAGAATGAGGAGTGAGTACGACGTCATTGTCATTGGAGGGGGGCCGGCTGGCCTTGCCGCTGCAATAAAGGCGAAGGAGCTCGGCCTTAACGTCCTCCTCATCGAGAACAGGGAGTTCCTGGGGGGGATACCCCTCCAGTGCGTTCATCCGGGCTTCGGAATTCACTACTTCAAAGAGGATCTGACAGGAACGGAGTTCATACACCGCATAATCGAACGGTTCAGGGCGCTGGACGTCGAATACTACACGAACGCCCACGTCCTTGAGGTGGTGCCGTACTCTTACAGGCACAAGATTCTGAGGATAGTCACGGAGGAGGGGCTCTTTGAGGTGGCGGCAAGGACCGTTGTCTACGCCGCCGGTGCAAGGGAGAGGCACATGTTCGAGATAGGAATAACCGGCCACAGGGTCGCAGGGATTTACACAGCCGGGGAAGCCCAAACCATGATGGACATCTACGGAGTGATGCCCGGAAAGGAGATAGTCATAGTCGGTTCGGGCGACGTCGGCCTCATAATGGCGAGAAGGTTTACCCTTGAGGGGGCAAAGGTAAAGGCCGTCATAGAGCTGATGCCCTATCCAGGCGGACTAACAAGAAACGTCGTCCAGTGCCTTGAGGACTTTGGAATCCCCCTCTACCTGAGCCATGCAGTAACAAGGGTCGAAGGAAAGAAGAGGGTCGAGAGGGTCATCGTGACGAAGGTGGACGAGAAGCTTAGGCCCATTCCTGGAACGGAGGAGAGCATAGAGTGCGATACCGTCGTTCTGGCGGCCGGTCTTGTTCCGTACCTCAAAGTCATAGAAAAGGCAGGGGTGGAGATAGATCCCGCCACCAGAGGGCCGGTCGTCAACAGCTACCTCGAAACCAGCGTTCCGGGGATATTTGTGGCCGGAAACGCCCTAGTCATAAACGACCTCGTTGACTACGTCGTCGAGCAGGGCGAGGAGGCCGCCATGGGGGCGTACGAGTTCGTCAAAAACGGCGGCCTGCCGGCCCTCAAATGGAGGAAGCTCGTGAAGGGGAGGAACATCAGGCTCGCCGTGCCGCACTACTTAGCTGACACCAAGGACGTCACAATCTACGCGAGGGTTGGGGAGCCGGAGGAGAACGTCAGGCTCCGCTTCCCGGAGATTGGAAAGGAGATAAGACTCCCATTCGTGAGGCCCTCTGAGATGATAAGGGTGAAGCTGAAGAAGGAGGAGATAGCCCGGGCCAAAGACAGAATCACCATGGAGGTCGTCCGGGATGAGTGAGATCAAGAAGTTCAGGCTGACCTGCATCGTCTGCCCCCTTGGCTGTACAGTGGAGGTGACCATGGAGGGCGACAGGATAACCGGAGTTGAGGGCTTCACATGCCCCCGGGGAAAGGACTACGCGATACAGGAAATCAGGGAGCCGAAGCGCATCGTCATGAGCGTCGTGAAGGTTAGGGGGGGAAGGTTTCCGACGGTGGCAGTTAAAAGCGACAGGCCCGTTCCCAAGGAGCTCATACCCGCGATAATGAAAAAGCTCGCGGAAGTTGAGGTCGAAGCGCCGGTCAGCGTAGGACAGGTCATCGTTGAGAACGTACTGGGAACCGGGGCGAACATCGTTGCCACGAGGGAGGCGTAGTACGGCAAAGCCTCCGCTTGATTCGCTATTTTATTTCCTCCGGCGGCAGGACATAACGCAGCCTCTCAAAACTCTTAAATACATTAATTGTAAATAACACTGGGAGTGATACGGGGTGAGGGATATGAGGTTCACGGTTCTCAGGATCAACCTGAACGAAGGAAAGGTCGAAAGCGAGGAGCTGGAGAGGGATGGAATATACGGGGTTATAGACTACGGAATAGAAGTTCACGAGAGCCTGGAAACCCACAGCCTTGAACCATACGACCCCCAGAACGTCATGGTAATGGGAATGGGGCCGTTTTCAGGCTCAACCCTGCCCGGGGCGCACAGGCTCATGTTCTTCTTCCGTTCCCCCCTCTACGGGACTCTCTTTCCATCTGCAATGGGAGGGGCGGCATACACCTTCAAAAACGTTGGCATAGACTTCGTGGCCTTCGAGGGCAAGGCCGAGAAGCCCGTCGTTGTTTTACTCTACAACGACGGCGAAAACGTAAGGGTGGAGCTCCACGCTATAGAGCTTGAGAGGGTCGTTGAAATCTGGAGGGGCTACAAGGGAGAGGAGGGAGTCTATGCCCTCACACAGTACCTCATAGATACCTTTGGCGGCAGGTTTGACTTCGAGTACCGCATAGCCGTCGTTGGGCCGGCTTCGCTGAACACCAACTACGGAGCGATATTCTCCCAGGCGCTCAGAAAGGGAGAAAGGCTTGTTGGAAGCGAGGACTGGGCGGCAAGGGGAGGTCCGGGTTCTGTTCTTCTCAGGGCCCACAACGTCGTCGGAATAGTCTTCGGCGGAAAGCCGGGGAGGAGAAGCTTCCCGGGGGAGGACATCGGCAGCTTCAAGACCTCCAAGAGTATCGTCGAGGGCGTGCACAAAAAGCCGTACAACGAGATAATAGCCGAGAAGACGACCAAGTACCGCTTCAACCCCAAGCTCAACACTGGCGGAACCTTCGGCGGCAACTACCCGGCCGAAGGCGACTTCGTGCCCATCCTTAACTGGCAGATGCCGTACATCGAAAAGGAAGAGCGCATAAAAATCCACGAGAACATAATGAAGCACTACTGGGAACCCTTCAATGAGGAGGCCATAAAGCCCAAGAACTGGACGACCTGCGGCGAGCCCTGTCCGGTCGTGTGTAAGAAGCACCGCAGGGGGCACCACGTCGAGTACGAGCCCTACGAGGCCAACGGGCCGCTCAGCGGAAGCATCTCGCTCAGGGCAAGCGACATAAGCGTCCACGCGGCAGATGCCATGGGCTTCGACGCCATAGAGTTCGGCGGAACCGCCGCATGGGTTTTGGAATTAATCCACCGCGGTCTGCTCAAGCCGGAGGAAGTTGGGTTAAGCGGAAAGCCGGAGTTCACCAAAGAGGCCCTTCTTGAGAGGCCGGTCGAGGCGAGTGAAATCAACGCCAAGCTCGTCGCCGAGCTGGCCCACCGCGTTGCCTTCGCCGAGAACGAGATAGCGAGGATAATCGGCCTCGGAAAGAGGAAGGCCAGCGTTATACTCGACGAGAGGTTCAAGGACAGGCTGAAGTACGGCGAGAGCTTCAAGGACTACGGCGTCTTCGTTCCGCTCGGCGAGAACGGAGAGATGACGCCGACGATGTACTGGGCGATAGGAAACTACATCCCGCTCCCGATTCAGGGTCGCTACTGGACGTTCTACCAGTTCGGCGTCTTCCTTGAGCCTGAGGAGCTCGCTCAAAAGATAATCGCGAGCGCCCTCTGGGAGTTCTGGTACGACAACGTCGGCTGGTGCAGATTTCATAGAGGCTGGATGAAGCCCGTCCTCAAGGCGCTCTTCATGGACGCCTACGGCGAGAACGTTGACATGGAGGAGCACGCGAAGAAGCAGATTAAGAGGCTGATAGAGTACGCCAGAAAGGCCGGCTACACCCCCGTCTTCTGGGACAGCATGCGCGTTATAGACCTTGTCTCCGCTGGCAGCGAGGAGTTCGGAAACGAGCGCTGGGCCGAGAAGTTCAGGATTGACAAGGTCGGCACGGCGAAGGAGTACCTTGAGAAGGTTTTAGAAGCTTACAGCGAGGCCCTCGGTGTGGACTGGAGGCTCTGAGTTTTCGTTTTTCTATCTATTTGCGGGAAGAACGATTGTCGGTTTTCTACCCTATGACTGGCTCAAATCTAAAAATGTAAAAAATGCGGCTGGCTGATGATAACCAAGAAGCCTGAGTATATCGAGCGCCAAAAACGTTGGTATCGGTCCTCCCTGCTCGGGGTGCTCGCAGGGGGCGTAGGAGAAGAAGCCATAAGGGCACTTCCTCAACTCAAGCGCCTTTACTACCTCTTCTTTCCCGTCAATCTTGGCCCCCATTGAACTTAGAGCCAGCAAAGCGTACCTGGTTATTGGTAAAGACCACCACAGGGCACCGTTTCTGCTGGACTTGATGAACTCCACTGTCTTTTCGTCCCTATATTCGTACCCAAGCTCGTTGAGGATCAGGACAGAGTAAAGAGTTATTTCAAGCCGGTTAATTTTTATCTTTGATATTTTGCTCCCAAATCCTCCATCACTATCTTTCAGACCCAAAACAAAGGAGGTCACGTTTTCCTTCCATTGTTTATCGATCTCAATGCCCAGTTCCCTGCTCGTTACAAGGAGATAGTATATATCCTTCAGCAGGTAGTGGTTTTGATAGACCTCTGAGAGGTTCAGGTTGGCGATGAAGCTTTTCAGACGGGGTTCTACTCTCGTTTTAAGATCACTGTTGGACACACCAAGCTCCTTTAGTGCCCTGTATTCAACCCATATCAGGCTCGGTTTACTCTCCCGTGAGATTTCGGTGAGCAGGTAGTTCCTGACTGCCGTCTCATTGGGCACCGTTGAGTTCAAAAGCTTAAGGGTCATCACGGAGAAGGCAGTGCCCACGGGATTCGGCACTATGTAGTCTGGGATGTCTATGAAACCTCCCAGGGGCCCTTCAAGGGACCGCAGGTAGCTTATAGTATCCTCCCCAACTTCTCCCCCCGCATAGGTTATCGTTTCCACAGCCCAATGGGTGGTCTCGAGGTGTCCCTTTTTAGCGCCTCTTGTATCGGAGTATGAGCCGTCAGGGCACTTGTATTTCTGAATACTCGTTAGTATTCTTCTCCTTAACGTCTCGTTTTTGATGTGCTCTTCCCGCATGAATCTCGCTATGGTTTTGAGGTCAAAGAAACCGAGGTTCTCTATTCTGCCAGACGCCTCATCAAACACGGCCCTCGCGGTGTCATACATCACAGTGTAGCCGGGTATTTCATCGGGGGAGTATCCGGATTCAATGAGAAGCCCCCTGAGCTGAAGGAAGTCCCATAAGAACTCCAGTGAGTGCTCCGGCCTCAGCTCGAGCCAGAGGGACATGGAAACGTTCTTCGCCAGGGTGGAGTTAAGCAGAATGAGAGTTTTTGCATGCAGAAATGTGTAATTTGACCTCTCCATGTCCTCAATGATGAAGTTTTCGAAGGCCCCCCTGTTTCTGGGGCTTATATTGAACTCTTTAAAGAGTGTCAGCAGATAATAGGCGTCAAGAACCGAAGGATAATTCCGACCGCTGTAAAAATTCTCCTCTTCTTCCCTCAGGAACTCTATGGTTTTTTCGGGATGTTTTGGGCTCAAGTTCAGAAGGGTCAGCGTCATCACGCCGTGATATGTATGATAAAGGCTGGGAAGTATTGTAAATGAGACATCGCCGTTCCAGCCACCTGTAAACGGATTCTGAGCGAGGTAAAGGCGCCTTACCGTCCAGTTTGTCCATGAGGGAGTTGTTATATTGAGTGCAGTGGCGTTTTCAGTGTGCGTTTTCGTTATTGAGATGACGGCCGTGATGCTCAATAAAATCAAAAGGGTAGCTAGGATTTTTTCCCTCATCGTCCCACCTCAAAACGCGGATGAATCAATTGCCACGTACGTGCTCGCGGAGAGGCTTTCGTTTTTGCAATATATAATTCACTGGCCTTTATAAGCTTTTCATTTACTATGGGTAAACTTTCTTCGTTTTTTTCTGGTACAAATTTTTTTCGGAGTTAAGGTTTCCCAGTGGGATCGACGAAAATACGCCTGAGTAAAGGACTTGCATAGCCATGCAATAGCTAAACCCTTATATTCTCCGCCTCCCCCAGGTTTTCAGGTGAGAAAAATGAGGGCAGTTGTAATAGGCTCCGGAATCGGCGGTCTTCTAACCGCGTCGTTTCTAGCCAAAAATGGTTACGATGTCACCGTCATTGAAAAGGCTCCTTACATCGGCGGCCGCTTCACAAATTTAAACTACAAATGTTTTGGCCTCTCCACTGGCGCCTTCCACATGCTTCCCCACGGGGAGGACGGGCCTCTGGCTCACCTCCTCGGGCTCCTCAACGCGGACGTCCAAATAGTGAACTCCAACCCCAAGGGCATGATTTTCTACGACGGAAAGACCTTCCACTACCGCGATGGCTGGAAGTACCTGAGCTTCACCGAGAAGGCAAGGGCTACAAAGCTCCTGCTCGACATCAAGAGGAACAGGCTCCCAACCGAAGAAGAGGCCGAGATGAGCGGGAGAGAATGGATAAGGGAAAGGATAGGCGACAACGAGTTTGCTGACCTCTTCATCAAGAGCTTCCTCGGCTGGGCCGACAGCGTCCTGGACGTTCCTGCTGGTGAGCTAGCGAGGGAGATAAAGGCTGCCCTGAGGTGGGGCGGGCCGGGCCTGGTCAAGGGCGGGTGTAGGGCAATAACCGGAGAGCTGGCAAGGATAACGGAAGCCAACGGCGGAAAAATCCTCACTAGGAAAAGGGCCGTCGAAGTTGACCCCGAGGCAAGGAGGGTTATCACCTCCGACGGCGACGAGCTTTCATACGACGTTCTCATCTCCAACATCGGGATAAAGGAGACCGTCGAGCTGATCGGAAGGGAGAACTTTGACCGCGAGTACTTAAGAAGAGTGGATTCGCTGAAGCCGAGCGAGGGGATAAAGTACAACGTGGCCCTGAAGGGTGGGCCGAGGATAGGAAACACCGTCGTCTTCACCCTCGACACCGAGAGGATAAACGGCTACAACGAGCCTTCAAGCATTTCCCCGGAGCTGGCTAAAGAGGGCTATACCTTGATAATGCTCCACCACGCTTTGCAGGGCAGGAACGTCAAGGCAGAGCAGAGAAAGGGCATCGAAGACATCTACAGAATCTTCCCGAACCTCGATAGCGAGGGAGAAATCCTGCTGGTACAGACCTACCTCGATGGGAATCCCGTTAACAGGGTCGCCAGCGGCCAGACCGTTGAGGACTTCCCGGTGGAGGACGTTTACATCGTGGGCGATGCATACAAGCCGCCTGGGGGAATAGAGGTTGAGGGCATAGCCCTGGGGGTCATGAAAACCCTTGAGAGGCTCGGCCTTGGGGACTTCCGGGAATGGTATCTCTGAGGCAGTCCTTGCCCGTCCTTTCTTTACCTTTGCCAACTTATTTTTCCTTCCCCCGAACCTTTTTTCGGTGAACAGTCCTGGCTCCTAACGAACGTTTTTATCCTCCTGCGCTGAGTTATCCATCCAGGAGGTGATGCTCATGAAGAGGGTTGTCATCGCTCTTGGCGGTAACGCTATTCTCCAGCGAGGTCAGAGGGGAACCTACGAGGAGCAGATGGCCAACGTCATGAAGACGGCCAAGCAGATAGTGGATATAATCCTTGACGGTGACTACGAGGTTGTAATCACCCACGGAAACGGCCCCCAGGTCGGTGCTTTGCTCCTCCACATGGACGCGGGTCAGGCCACCCACGGCATCCCGGCCCAGCCCATGGACGTGGCCGGAGCAATGACGCAGGGCCAGATAGGGTACATGATACAGCAGGCGATAAGGAACGAGCTGAAGAGACGCGGGATAGATAAGCCCGTGGCGACTATAGTAACCCAGACCATCGTTGACAAGGACGATCCAGCATTCCAGCACCCGAGCAAGCCGGTTGGGCCCTTCTACGACGAGGAGACGGCCAAAAAGCTCGCAGAGGAAAAGGGCTGGGTCGTCATAGAGGACTCCGGCAGGGGCTGGAGAAGAGTAGTGCCGAGTCCCGATCCAAAGGGCCACGTCGAGGCGGAAATCATCCGGGACCTCGTTGAGAAGGGGTTCATAGTCATCGCCAGCGGGGGCGGCGGAGTTCCCGTCATCGAGGAGGACGGCCAGCTCAAGGGCGTCGAGGCGGTCATAGACAAGGATCTGGCCGGTGAGAAGCTTGCGGAAGAGGTTAACGCCGACATCTTCATGATACTCACCGACGTGAACGGTGCCGCCCTGAACTTCGGAAAACCCGACGAGAGGTGGCTCGGAAAGGTCACCGCCGAGGAGCTCAGGAGGTACTACGAGGAGGGGCACTTCAAGAAAGGCAGCATGGGACCGAAGGTTTTGGCCGCGATAAGATTCGTCGAGTGGGGCGGCGAGAGGGCCGTCATAGCCCACCTGGAAAAGGCCGTTGATGCCCTGGAAGGAAAGACCGGAACGCAGGTCATAAAAGGCTGAACCAAATCCTATAAATACCTCTCTTCCCAAATTTTATCCGGTGATGACATGGCGGACGCGACGACCGGGTTCTTTGGCTCCCTGCTGTGGTGGCTGTTCTTCATGTACATCCTCCTGTGGCCCCAGATGCAGTACAGGAGCCTGCAGCTAGCCAGGGCAAAGATACTGAAGAGGCTCTCGGAAAAGCGGGGCTCAACCGTGATAACGATGATCCACAGGCAGGAGAGCGTCGGGCTCTTTGGAATACCCTTCTACAAGTTCATAAGCATCGAGGACAGCGAGGAGGTGCTCAGAGCTATTAGAGCCGCCCCCAAGGACAAGCCGATAGACCTCATAATACACACCCCCGGAGGGTTGGTTCTCGCGGCAACTCAGATAGCAAAGGCACTGCACGACCACCCGGCTGAAACACGTGTCATAGTTCCCCACTACGCCATGAGCGGCGGAACGCTCATCGCCCTCGCCGCGGACAGGATAATAATGGACCCCCACGCGGTTTTGGGGCCGGTTGACCCCCAGCTCGGCCAGTACCCCGGGCCGAGCATAGTGAGAGCCGTCGAGAGGAAGGGCGTTGACAAGGTGGACGACCAGACACTCATCCTGGCGGACGTGGCAGAAAAGGCCATCAAACAGGTTAGGGAGTTCGTTTACGGCCTCCTGAAGGACAGGTACGGGGAGGAGAAAGCCAGAGAGCTGGCCCAGATACTCACCGAGGGCCGGTGGACCCATGACTATCCCATTACATACGAGCACGCCAAGGAGCTCGGCCTTCACGTTGAAACGGAGGTTCCAGATGAAGTTTATGCCCTTATGGAGCTCTACAGGCAGCCAACAAAGCAGAGGGGCACGGTGGAGTTCATGCCTTACACCCAGAAGGGCGAGAGCTCCTGAAGTGCCGGGTTTTCTATTACTTTAACCTTTTTCGAATTGTTCTCAAAATTTCAGCCAAAAAGTTTTTATTTACTCTCACCGTTTTCAGTCCAGATGTTTGGAGTAAGCTCACGGGCTGTTCTAAAAATAGGGAAGGGGAAGAGAGATGCAAGTGAAAGTGGATCCAGAGGAAATTAAGAGGATCAAGAGGGAGATAGAGGCCCTTGAAAAGGAGAGAAACGAGATAAGGGCCAAACTAGATGAGCTGGAGAAGGAGCTTCAAATCTGGGTTCAGAAGAGGGACGAAAAGAACAACGAGGTCAAGCAGCTCCGCCAGAAGGGGCGTGAGTATAAAGCCAAGAGGGATGAAATCAACCAACAGATACAGGAGCTCAAGAAGAACCGCGAGGAGATAAACGCCAAGCTCGACCTCCTCTACCAGGAGATACTAGAGTACAGGACGAAGAGGGACGAGTACAACCAGCTCCGCAGGCTCAAGATGCCGCCTGAGAAAATACAGGAGCGCATAGAGAAGCTGGAGTGGGAGCTCCAGACCAACCCGAACATAACCCCAGACAGGGAGAAGCAGATAGTCGACCAGATCCAGGTTCTTGCAACTGAGCTTGAGATAATCCAGCAGGCCCAGAGGTTCCACAACAAGCTCATTGAAACGAGAAAGAAGGTGAACCAGCTCAAGAAGGCCAGGAGAGGCATAAGCATGGAGATACAGAAGCTCGCCAACCAGAGCCAGCAGTTCCACGAGCAGATGATAAAGGCCTTCAACCAGGCCGACGAGGTCAAGAAGGAGGCCGACGAGTACCACGCTAAGGTCGTCGAACTCAGGGAGAAGATCAAGGAAGTCAGGAAGGAGCTCCGCGAGATCGAGAAGAAGATACGGGAGTACGACGAGAGGCACAAGGAGCTCATAGCCTACAGGCTCGTCGCCAGGATGCGTTCGAAGAAGGACGCCAGCTTCGAGAAGGCCGTTGAGGCCCTTGAGAAGTTCAAGCGCGGCGAGAAGCTAACACTCGACGAACTGCTCCTCCTCCAGAGGTACAACCTCGTCTGAGGCCTGGCTATGGAAGTCATCAGGCACGAAGGGCCTGGAAGGCTGGGCCTCGTAAGGCTCGGGGAGCACACCTTCAGAACTCCTGCCCTAATGGGGGTAGACTTCACACTATCCCCGTTCAACTCCTTCTTCCACCCATCCGAACCGGGGGATTATGACTTCAACCTGGCCCCATCCATACCCCTCGGCTTCTACACGCCGGGCGATGTGATAGAGAAGGCCCTCGGGAGGCTCTGGAGCGTAAACTACGACGGCTTCAACGCCTTCTACCTGCCGGCTTTGAGGAGGACGGAATACCTTCCCGAGTTCTTCAAGATAATCGAGCGCTATAACTTCGATGCCGTCTACCTCGGCAACTCAAAGATTCTGGTGAGGGAGTACCGCTACTTCGTGAGAATCCTGCGCGAGCTCCGCGAGAGGTTTCCCAACGTTATGATAATAGCCGACCTAGAGCCCTTCTTTTACCCCCTGGCAGTTTACCTCGGTGTCGATGCCTTCGACACCCGCTCGCTCAAGCTCTACGACTTCGAGGGCAAAGGTTTCACCGGGTATAGCCCCTTCCTGTGGGGAAATGGGCCCAATTCCATTGACTTCGCCAGGGAGACGATACTCCTCGTGAGAAAAGCCCTGGAAGAAGGAAAGCTCCGCTACCTCGTTGAGAACTTCTTTAACACACAGTACCACGCGGGAATACTGCGGATAGCCGACCTTGAGCACGGGGACTACCTTGAGAGGTACACCCCCATCCAGAAGGAGACGGTTTATTTCATAAGCGACGCCTCGATTAGGAGGCCAGAGGTTAGAAGATGGCACGAACGCGTTGCCGAGCGCTTCGTCCCACCTAAGAACACTGAACTGGTTCTCCTCTTCCCCTGCTCTGCCAAGAAGCCCTACTCCTTCTCCCGCTCCCACACCCTCTACCGGAAGGCGGTTAAGGAGGCCCTTGGCTCAGGAATAGCCAGAGCCCACGAGCTGATTCTGACTTCGCCCTTCGGCGTCGTTCCACGGGAGTGGGAGTGGTTAGCAAAGTACGACATAGTCGTTACCGGCCACTGGAGCGAGGAGGAGATTAAACCTGCGGCCGAACTCCTGGCGAAGACCCTTGAGAAGTACCCGGAGAGCGTTCCAATAATAGCGCACCTGGATGAAGCCTACGTTGAGATAGCGAAGCTTGCAAGCGAGCTTTCTGGAAGGGAAATAATCTTTACGGAAGTTAGGAACGGCACCACCAGCAGGGAAAGCCTCAGCTCACTCAGGGAAACTCTGAGGGAGTTTGAGCTTGAGGGCACCAAAGAGGACAGGACGTACCGCTACTTCGAGGGCATAAGGAAGGTCTTTGACTTCTACTTCGGCGTTGGTGCCGGAGAGGCCGTTCTGCCGGAGGACGGCAAAGTCAAGGGCTCCAAGATGCTCCGCCTCTTCGTTGACAACCAGCAGACCGGAACCTTCAGGGACGGCGTGATAAGCGTGACACCCTTTGGAATGCAGAGGATATACGATAAACTGAAGGCTTACTGGGTAAAGGTTGACTTTGAACTGCGCGGCGACGTCTTCGCTGTCGGCGTTGATGAGGCTGACCCAGCGATAAGGCCGGACGACATAGTCGGCATAGTCCGGGATGAGAAAGTTGTCGGTGTCGGAAAGGCCGTTCTGGCCGGAGAAGAGATGGTTCGCTCAAAGAAGGGCGTCGCGGTTAAGGTTAGGAAGAGGGCGTAACTCCTAAAAACCCGCTTTTCTATCTTCCCACATGCCGAAGCACTTCAAAAGGGGCGTCAAGAGGGAGCACCACTTTCTCAAGGGTATTGAGCGGCCGCTCGAAGAGATAGCCCGGATCCCAGGGGTTAAGAAGGTAATCCCCGGCAGGATATACGCGAGCGATTCCAGGGGCTTCGAGATAAAGGTCTCTAGGGAAACGACCACAGGGCTGAAGCTGATAGCGAAGAGCGATGGGAGCGTTCAGGACGTTTTTCTCGTCGTTGATAAGGCCAACAGGGAGAGGGTTTGGAGGGAGATAGAAAAGAAGATGAGGGGTGGGAAAGGCTAAATCTCCTCAATTTTCGGAACCACCTCTTCTGGGGTTCCCGTCATCACAACCTTTCCTGCGGCTATCACGACGATTCTGTCAGCGAACTCAACCAGCGGGCGCCAGATGTGGGAGACCACGACCATGTTGGCCCCCTTTTCCGCCTGCTCGCCTATGACTTCCGCTACTTCCCTGATTCCCTCCAGGTCGAGGTTCGCCAGTGGCTCGTCCAGGAACACCAGCTCCGGCTTTCCGAGGAATGCCTGGGTCAGACTGATCCTCTTGAGCATTCCAGCAGAGTACTCTCCCATCTTTCTGTCGAGGTAATTCACCGCGGAGAACAGCTCCGCGGCGTTGGTTACCTCTTCCTCCCTCAGACCCTTGACCTCCGCTATGTAACCGAGCCATTCCCTGGCCGTCCTGTGCCTCGGAAGAGCCGGCGGGTCGAAGGAGACGCCTATCCTTTTCCTCAGCCCGTCGTTGCTCCATGGATTTTCCCCGAGAACCTTGATTTCCCCGTTGCTTGGCCTGTAGAGGCCGGCGCAGAGGTTCAGGAAGGTGCTCTTTCCTCCGCCGTTGGGACCGAGTATAAGCGTTAATCCCTCATCGATTTCAAGGTTTATCGAATCCAGGGCAACCAGCCTCCCGAACCGCTTGGTGAGGTTTCTCGCGGTTATCATTTCTTAATCCCCTCCACCAGCAGGATTGCCGCCAGAAGCAGGGCGCTCACTCCACCCAGGCCGTACCTGATGTTGAGCACCGTTACCGAGGGATACCTGTTTATGATCCTGACCGCCATCGTCACCGGTGTCATGGTCTGAACCGAGAAGTAGTAGGGGCCGGAATGCTCCAGCATAACCCTGCCCCTGAAGCTTCCGCTCACGTTCCTCTCAAGGACTGCCCTTCCGCTTTCCGGATCGAAGACCTTGACGTCGTATTCGGTTCCCTCGTCGGCGCTGGAACTCAGCATGACCATTCCCGAGGAGGGCACGATGATCCCCTGCCCCACGAGGACGACCTCAGAAATTGGCTGGGTCAGCACATTCTTCTCTATCGGGAACACGAGGAGGGTCATGATGACCACCGACAGCAGTACCGCCTTCAGGAGCCTCATGAGACGTCCCTCCACTCGCTGAGTATAAGAGCTATCCCCAGCATCACCACCGGAAGGAGAAGCCCCACGTAGAAGGAACCGTCAAGGAACGCCGCTATCCTGTCGGAGGGGTAAAACTGAGTCGTGTAGGCCTTGAAGAACGCATCGTCAATTATCGCAGGGGGAAGGCTCCTCAGTTTGAGCACGAGGGGGACGTAGAGGAGTGTGATGCTCCCGAGGAGGGAGGCGAAGGTGTTTGGTGAGAGCATCGCCACCAGGGCTGAGAGGGACACCACGTAGAGCACCATCATCGCCCAGTAGAGGAGATAGCCCGCTAAAAAGCCCTCTCCAAAGAGTGCCCTACTCATCAGCCCGGGAACGTCCCCGTGGATGTAGATGAAGGCAAGGAACGCCGGCAGGATTGAAGCGAGGAAGAGCAGCACCATCGCCGAGAATGCCTTCGAAAGGACCACCGAGTGGTTCCTGACGGGCAGGCTGTAGATGCTTTTGGCGACCCTCGTGTCCCGGTCATATCTTAGCATCAGCGAGACCAGCAACGCTCCGGTGAGGGCGAATATCGTGTACTCCTCGATCCCCAGCCTTGGCAGGGTGAGGCCAATGTTCTTAGCCGATTCGGAAACTATTACGCTGTCAGGTCCGGCTATCATGAACACGGTATCGTTTCTCGTCAGGCCGGAGAAGAATGTGATGCCGAGCATGATGAAGCCAAAGATGAAGACGATGAGGTTGTATGGGTCTTCAAGCTCCCACCTTATCTGGGCCCTCATTGCCTCACCTCCTCACTTTCAGGATCAGATAGACGACCGCAACAACTCCGGCCAGGGTAGCCAGCTTGATCCACAGGGGACGGTTTTCCTTCTCTTCACGGCTTGGAACGTTATCGGTGGGGGGCAACGAGTGGGTTTGGTTTTTACCGAGAACGTCGTTCTCGTCGGTCTCTGTCATCTCCTCAGATTTTACGTCGTCCGATCCACTCGAAGGCGGCGAGATGACGATTTTCGGATCCTCATCTGCTGGCTTTTTCTCCAGGCTTATCTCAACGGTCTTTGACTCGTTCGGGGCCAGGATTACCTCCACGCTCTTCATGAGGTAGCCCGGGGCCTTCACGGTGAGGTTGTAGCGTCCGGGGCTGAGGGTGAGGTTTCTTGCCACGACCTCCTTACTGTTCAAGAGCACCGTCGCGTTGCCTGGATGGGTCACGACCGTGAGGGTTGCGCTGGCCGGGGAGAGCTTCAGGAAGACGCTTGAGCTCTCGACCAGAACCACCGATTCCCGGGCGGAGAGGTTGCCTCTGGAGGCTATGACCGTGTAGTTCCCGGGTGGAAGGAACAGCGTGGTGGGCGTGACGGCGAAGGCCCTTAGAACCCCATCGGTAACCACTATGGAAGCGTTGCCGGGCTCTGAATTGACTTCAATGGGGACCGTTCTCACAGCCTTCCTTTCCACCGTCAGCGCGGACTTCACCTTTTCCATGTCCACGTTGATGTGGTGAGTCTCATTGGGAACAACCCTGACGACGCTTTCGATGAGATAGTGGTTCTCCGCTATCCCAACGACGTGGGTGTCGATCCTGTGAATTACCGGAATCCGTATCGTTCCGTAGTAACCGATGGCGGTGGCGTTGTGGACATCGTGGGGGATTGCGGGAACGTAGAGGCCCATGGGTGTATAGAAGACGTACCTGTTGTGACCCCCGTTGATGTAGAACGTTAGGCCTTCGGGAACCGAGGTTATTTCCAGCCGCGCCCAGGGGACGAGGTAGGTGGCGTTCCTGACGCTCTCCTGTCGTTCGCTTCCCCCGGGATACACTTCGACATAGAAAATACAGGGATTTCTGTCATCGTCTCCAATGTGCATGAAGGTTCCATTGAGGGTTATGTACACCTCGTCCCTTCCCCGCACTGCGAGGCCCATTGGGTAAGGGTTTGATATGTTAAGATACCCGGAGTTGCTTCCACACCCACCCGGGAACGCAAACGGATTGAAGGGCGGGTTGAGCTTTTCCCGGCTGTAGTTGGCGCTCTCGTTGAAGATTGCCCTTACCGACGCGATTCCCTCCCCTGAAACTGCCTCTTTAATCTCCTCGGGGTTCACGCGAATTATTGTAGCCGTCTCGGCCACCACCGAAACCCGGGCAATCACCGTGACGTTTCCGGTTATCCTGACGGTGTAGTTTCCTGGAGGGAGCGCCAGACCTACGGGAGTAGCGTAAGAGCCTACCCCTACTATCTCAGCCACCAGGCCACTGGGTGCCTCAACGAACAGGTAGCCGGGCTTCTCCATAGCTTCTCCAGTTGAATACACAGGAGGAATGAGCAAACCGGCCATCAAAAATACCAGGAAAAACGCTTTCCACGTCACCTCTTCCACCTCCTTTCCGTCCACAGGAAGACCACAGCGAGAATGACGAGCGAGAGGGCGAAGAAGTACTTAGCCAGCGTCGAAGGTGAACGCCCGCTCCCGTAGTCCGGGAGCTTGACGTTGGTGTCGTAGAGGTTGAACCCCTGAGCCCACCACTCCTTATCTGCCTTTCCCTCATCGATGAGCTTGTACAATTTCCTGGAGTTCACCCTGTCAAGGGCAATTACTTTAACGATGCCCAGACTAACAAGCTCAGGAGTGATATCACAGAGTCCGGTCGTTATTAAAATGCCGGTATCTATGTCATAAACTAACTGAGTTACAATATCAAAGCTTCCTCCTGTTTGTCGATTGTACACAAGATACAGTCCCCTGCCCTCAACGTAGAGGTACGGTGGCATGAAATCTTTGTAGTGTGTGTGGAGTACCCTGTTCTCCATCCATGTATATGAGACGTTCTTTATCGTTATCCTGTCCGAGATGAGGCCATACTTCTTTAGAAAGGCTGGAACAACGATATAGTCATCCTCTTTTGGCAAATGGAGTGGATTCACAAAAAACATGGGTCTGCCAATTGGTGTACCATCTTCTTCATAGTAAAGCATCTCTGTTAGGTTAAGAAGGAGTGTTTTCTTCAAGCTTAATCTGGGAATGATAATTCCCTGTTTAGCACTCACATTATTTAACTCAAGCTCGATCTGAACATACGCAGTATCGCTGGTCGTATTCACGATCTTAATGGTTAGATACATGTCCCCAGAAACCAGGAGGGTCACGGTTGAACTATTGTCCAAATCCTCGATAATGCTCTTGGGGATACCCTGAGGGGGAAGTAACCTAGGCCATACCTCAATAACATTTACCTCTCCTTTTTTTGGATTCGTTGGCATCATCATTGTGTACACCAAATACGTTCCATCTCTGAACCACGAGGGCGTCTTTGGCTTTTCGATGCTTTGTGCTCCTGAGAAGGGTGAAACAACCAGAAAAAGAATTAGAAAAAACAAAACTGCTCTTCTCACGCTGTTTCCCTCCGAAATCATCCGAAATAATTAGGAATGTCTGCAAAGGCAGTTTCTATCGAGCCATATCGGGTGTATGTAACGTAGGCATACGATCTTTTTGAGTCTATCTTAAGCCCCTTGCTTATCACTTCGACTCCTTTTGCTGTGGCTGTTCCGTAAACTGTGTCTGTGAGAACCATCTTGAACTGGCCGTTGCATACGAGGACTTGCCCGTGTATGCCTGTCCATACCCATTCGTTGTCGCTCCACTGCCTAACGTCGCTGTTGTGGTCCCAGGGCGTCCAGCAGCTCTGGGTGGAAACGCTACCTGCCGCATTCACGAGGCCGATCAACAGTCCTCCAAGGAGGAGGACTCCGAGTAATATCCTACGCTTCATGGTATCGCCTCCATAGAAGGCGTTAGTAATAACTTATTGAGCCTTATAAGTCTTACGTTTTAAGGTTGTGTTTAGCACACTGGATTTGATAGGTCTAAAAACAGTTAACGCCTGTCGTATGGGAATAAATCTCTAACTGGATAATCGTATGCCGTCCTAGAGAATGTACCTGTAGAAACCCAACGGATCCGAAAGGATTTGGGGGATTCGATTAAAGTTCCCCCTTCCCCTCAAAGAACGCCTCAAGCTCCTCGTCGCTTACCTCATCGTCAGCCTGGGTATATCCAAGCTCCCTCTTCTGAAGTTCTATGAGGCCGGGCGTGAGGAGGAGCTTTCCGTTCAGCTTTGGCACCGCGTAGTGGAGCGTTATCTCGCTGAACTCGTCCAGCTTTATCGTGGGATTAAGCTCGTACTCAATCTCGTCCAGCCGCTTCCCTTCGGCAATGAGCTTTGCCACTATCGCCGAGCCGTCTATGGAGAACTGGACGCTCCCTATGTGCCTGGCCTTCGCTCCTTCGATCTTTTCTGTTATGAACTTCTTGGTCTTTCCGGTGAACTCGAAGTCCCCGAGGATTCCACCCACGACGATTATGCTGTCCTCCCCAATATCCTCAGGTTTCAGCTCCTCCTCAGCGAAGGGGTCGAGGATTATGAGCTTCGACCTGTCGAAGGGGAACTCGGTAACGCTCTGGCTCAAAACGCTCCCCAGCTTCGCGAGTTCTTCCCTTTCATGGGGTTCTACGTTGGTGAATATCAGCTTCTCCCCCCACCACTCGCTCGCGTGCCTGTACTCCAGCAGTACCCAGTCGCGTAGCTCCTCCAGGTGTTCTATGAGCAGGTAAGGCATGAGCACCACCACGCCCGCTTTGCCCTTTGGTCTTAAAAGCCTGCCGACTTCCCGGAACTGCCCAGTTAGAGTTTTAATCCGGAAGGCGAACTTCATAGCATGAGCTTCAGGGAAAAGTATTCGAGGCTGGGCGAGAGGTACGAGCGCATAGACGGGCCGCTTGAGAGGTTCTTCGACCCCCTGAGGAGGAAGGCGGCCGCCTTTGTTTCCGGGAAGATCTTGGAGGTCGGTGTGGGGACGGGCTTGATGCTCCCCTACTATCCAAAGGACATAGAACTCCACGCAATAGATGCCGTCCCGGAGATGCTGAGAGTGGCGGAGAAGAAGGCCAAGGAACTCGGCCTGAATGCCAGCTTTTACGTCATGGACGCCGAGAACCTTGAATTCCCGGACGGGAGCTTTGACACCGTGGTCTCGACCTTCGTGTTCTGCACTGTCCCGAACCCGGAGAAGGCGATGAAAGAAATCCATCGCGTCCTGAGGCCGGGCGGGAGGGCGGTATTCCTCGAACACACAAAAAGCGACTGCAGGCTGATCAACTGGCTCTTCCTCAAGCCCCTTGACATTCTCCTCGGGTGGCTAATAGAGGACAACACCCTCCGGGAAACCCACAGACTGGTGGGAGAGTACTTCAAGGTCGAGCACGAGGAGAGCCACTATGGCGGGATTGTGAGGATTATTGTGGGGAGAAAGGAGGGATAAAACTTTTAAAGTCCGGGGATGCCTTATATTACGGGCTGAACAGTGCGGTGGTAGTCTAGCCTGGTCTAGGACACCGGCCTTCCAAGCCGGTGACCCGGGTTCAAATCCCGGCCACCGCACCATAATATTCTGGTGGGCGCATCTTTTCTAGACCCAACGGTTTTGGGACGACGTCCTCCTAAAAACAATCTATGGAAATATCACCCATAAAGGATAAAAACCGTGAAAATCCAAAAAGAGAAAAGCTCACTTCAGCTTTTCGAGAATTATGGCAGGGCAGACCTTTGTAACGCCCTCGATTTTGCCTATCCTGTTGGAGATTATGTCGGAGAGATCCTCCCCGTCCTTGGCCCATACCTCGGCCATTATCATGTGGTCACCGCTCGTGAGGTAGACGCTCCTGACAAACTCAAACTCCTTGAGCTTGCTCGCAACGTCGAATATCTTCTCCGGCAGTGTGTCAACGCCAGTGAGGCTGACGAGGTTGTAGCCGAGCTTCGATGGGTCAACGACAACGGTGTACTGCTTGATAACTCCTGCCTCCTCAAGGGCCTTAACCCTCTTCCTGACGGCTGTCTCGCTGATGCCCAGAACCTTGGCTATCTCCGTGAAAGGAGTACGGGCATCCTTAGTGAGCATGTCGATTATAATCCTGTCCCTTTCATCAAGCATTTTTTCATCACCTCTGTTCAATGTTATGCAGACTAAGTATATTAAGTTTTTGAACCTATTGGTTCTAAAGTTAAACCTTGAGTTTAAGTTTGACAACCGTCTCCACGTGAGGCGTGTGCGGGAACATGTCGAGTCCAACGGCACTCTCCACGGTGTACCTCTCGGAGAGGGCATTTAGATTGTCTTTGAGCGTCTTTGGATTGCAGGAGACGTAAACGATGCTTTGCGGTCCCTCTTTTAAGAATTTTCTTACCAATCTCGGATGCAACCCTGCCCTCGGCGGATCCACGATTACCGTGTCGTATTTCGAAAGATTTTCGACATCTTTGTCCTCTCCAACCTTGAAGGTTGCCTCAACGCCGTTCAGCTGGGCGTTTTTATTGGCCATCTCCACGGCAAAGGGGTTAATCTCAATCCCCTCTACGCTAAAGCCCCTCTTGGCGAGGTATATCCCAAAGGTTCCAACGCCAGAGTACAGGTCGAGCACCCTCTCCCCATCAATGAGTTTGGCCACTTCCCTGACGAGGTGAACCGCCCCATAGCTGTTGGTCTGGAAAAAGCTGTTGGGATGTATGAGGTAGGTAGTGTCGTCGAGCCTTTCCCGTATAAACTCGGAGCCCCAGAACTTTTCCACATCGCCGTGGGAGACATCGCTCTTGGTCCTGTTAACGCTCCAGTAGACCGAGGTGGCGTAGTCGAAGTATTCCGGGAACTCCGCGGGAAGCTCGCCCTCCGAGGTGACGAGGTTCACCATAAGCTCTCCCGTGAACTTGCCCTCCCTGATGACTATGTACCTCAAAAATCCCTCGTTCCTGCGGATCTCATACAGGCTCGGTTTGAAGTCCTCTATGAAGTCCCTCAGGGAGTGGAGGACCTTCCGGCTGGAGTCGCCGAAGACGGGACACCCCTCAATATCGACAGCGTCCCACCACGTACCGCGCCGCCTGAAGCCGATGCCGTTTGTCGAAATAACAACATCAATGCGATTTCTGTGACCATATATCACCGGTGATGGGATAACATTGACATCAAAACCCAGAATTTGGGACAACTTGTCAGATTTGAACCTGCCCTGTTCATCGTAGGGAATGTGCTGGAGCAGGCAACCGCCGCATGTCCCGAAGTGGGGGCACCTCGGCTCAATCCGCATCGAAGAAGGCTTTATCACCTCAAAATCGGTCGCCACGAGGGTTCTCTTCTTCTTTCGCCATCTCCGTACTTCCACCTCGTCGCCAGGTGCCGTGAAGGGAACATGGACATCCCTCTTTCCAAGCCTCACAACTCCCAGTCCCTCGTTGTCAAGCCTCTCAACGACCCCGCGCATGATTCCCTCTTCAGCAGTCGCTTTATAAACCTGCCCTTGTACATGTGCCAATCATGTCCACAGAAGGTTTATGTAGGTGGTATGAGTAACTGAATATTGGTGCCCCTGATGTTCGGCAGGCGTAAGGACGTTGTTTATAAGGTTCTTGCCACCAAAAAGAGGGCCGTGGCGCTCCAGGCCCTGAGTGCCGAGCTTGAAACACCAATGCCCGCGGTTCTCAAGACCGTCAAACAGCTTGAATCCGACGGTCTGGTGGAGGTCTTCTACGGCCAGAACAAGGCTTCAATAATGGTCAGGGCAAAGACCATAGAGGATTTTATATAATTCCTCCAAGTCAATTTTTAAATAATGCACGGACGGAGGTTCAAACAGTGGTATCCGTGGTGATAACCGGCAGAGGCGGCGCTGGAAAGACGACGATGACCGCCAACCTAAGCACGTACTTCTCCAAGAGCGGGTACAGAACGCTCGTCATAGACGGCGACCTTTACCTGCCCAAACTTGCTTTCCATTTTGGAATATACAACCCGGTCTACAACCTCCACACCCTTCTGAAGAACCCAGACATGCGCGTTCTCAACGCCGTTTACCACGACATCAACACAGGAGTTGACGTGCTTCCGGGTAGCTCAAGGCTGTGCGATGTCATCGACCTCGACAGCAAGAGACTCAGGGACATCGTGAGGGAGATTTCGACGAGATACCAGCTGACGATAATAGACTCCCCAGTTGGCATACCATTCGACACCATATCTACCTTCAGACTGGCACAGTATCAGATTATTGTGCTGGAAATAGAGAGATCCCCCATACGCTCGGTTCATAAAATGATAGAAAATGAGGTAATCAAGCTCAAGGCTCTGGGTGAGGCCTACGGGCTGAGAGTGGGAGTGATAATAAACAAGGTCAGGGAGTCGTCCCGCAACATCGACGACGTTGTGGACTTCCTTGAGTACAGCGTTGATGTTCCGGTCGTTGGGATCATCCCCTACGACCCCAAGGTCCCAGAGGCGACGAATGTAGGGCGCCCGGTTCTGGAGTACGCGCCCCATGCGCCAGCATCAAAGGCAATCAGAGAAGCCGGTGATGTTCTGAACGGATGGATATTTGGAAAAGAGACGAAAAAGGACGGAGTGCTCCACAGACTTTATGAAGCCATAGTGTCATTTCTTCATTTCGGCAGAGTCCCTGCGGGCAAAAAGCTCTGAGACCGTGACAAGGGATATGAATCTGTACCTCTCTTCTATTCTCTCGCCTGCCCCCTCTTCCCTGTCAACGACCACGCTTATAGCGACTATCTCAGCTCCGGCCCTCTCCAGAACTTCAGCGGCTTTCAGGACACTCCCACCGGTCGTTGTGACGTCCTCGACGAGGAGTATCCTCTCGCCGGGCTTCACCTCTCCCTCGATCTGGCTCCCTGTGCCGTGTCCCTTGGGTTTTTTGCGGACTACGACTAGGGGCTTTCCGGTTTCAAGTGAAAGAGCGGTCGCTATCGGCACTGCCCCCAGCTCCGGGCCCGCAATCCTGTCGAACTCAATGCCAAGCTCTTTAACCTTTTTCGCCATCAGCCTCGCGATGAGTCTTAATGCTTTCGGATTCGTGGACAGTTTCTTGACGTTGATGTAGTAGTCGCTCTCTTTTCCGGAGGTCAGCACGAAGCGGCCGAAGAGTATCGCCCCCTCGGAGAAGAACGTATCAATGAGCTGATCCTTCATATCCTCCATTTTGAACACCTTGGTGTAAATTTCTTGGCAGTTCCAGGAGAAAATATACACTGGATTTAAAAAAGTTGACGTCAACGTTAATAAGGGAAATGGTGGAAAAAATACCATGCTCACGCCGGAGAAGGTCATCGAGTACTACTTCGGAATCATAACCGCAGTTGGCGGCCTTTCCGTTCTGCTGGCAGTCAAGTACACCCTCCAGAGGTGGCGCTCCTTCCCCGAGAGCGGCTGGAAGGTTCAATCCTTCGCCATCGGGGTGCTCGGCCTTATCTTGGCTTCAATCCTTGAGGCACCGTTTCTGTTTCTCGGTACGTGGATTGCACTGGCCTTTGCTGCCGGCATAATCGAGGAGTCTGTGAAGCTCCTGCCCCTGAAGTTCTTCGAGCGCTCTCAGGAGTGGGAGAGATGGAAGCTCGTCATTGGTACCGGACTGTTCCTGGGAGTTGTGGAGGGAATAATGTACACCGCCGGAATCTTCACCCTTAACCAGCCGGCTTATCTCGTCGGGGTCAGAATAGTCCTTATGGGACTGCACACCATCTGGGCAGCCATAACCGCCGGTTTCCTTCTCGGCGAAAGGGGATGGAAACGCTTCGCCGGATTACTGTTCTCAATGATCGCCCACACATTCTACGACCTCCCACCCCTGGCCATGGTGGACGGCTATTCCGGAACCGTTGTGGCTTATCTTGCCGGACTGTCGGCAGGTTTCCTCATCGTGACACCGCTAATGGCAAAAAGGGCCGCCGAGCTGGCAGGGAGGCTTGCTCCAAGGGAGGATGAAGGAAGGGGTGGAGTGCCGGAGAACATTGAAGAAACGGAGGAAATCAGCGCTTCGCCTTGAACCTCTCCTGGAACTCGTAGAGCTGGGCTATGCGCTCGATAGTGTCGGCCTCCTCGGGACTCTTGTCCTCCCTCAAAGCCACGTAGCGCGGGAAGCGGAGGGCAAAGCCGCTCTCGTACTTCGGACTCTTCTGTATCTCCTGGTAGGTGACCTGGATAACGACCTTCGGCTCTATCTCGACGAGCTTTCCTTCTTCACGGACTATGAGAGGCCTGAGCATCCTGGTGAACTCGGCCAGATCCTCGTCGGTGAAGCCACTCCCGACCTTTCCGACCGGGACGAACTCGCCGCTGTGCGGGTCGAAGGCCGCAACCAGGAAGGAGCCGAGGAGGTGTGCGCGCCTGCCTTCACCCCATTCGGCGCCGATTATGACGAGGTCAAGGTCCTCCATCGTGGGCTTTATCTTGAGCCACTTCTTGCCCCTGTTTCCGGGCTCGTAAACCGAATCCAGGCGCTTCGCCATCAGCCCCTCGTGGCCGAGCTCAAGGGCACGCTGATAGAACTCCTCCGCCTCGTCGGCGCTGGTGGTTACCAGCTGCTCCGCCAGCCTTATCCGCTCCCCCGGGGAAATTATCTCCTCCAGCTTCTTCCTGCGCTCGGAGAAGGGCGTGTCTATCAGCCCCTCACCGTCAACGTAGAGGACGTCGAAGAGGTTCAGCTCCAGCGGGATTTTCTCTATCATCTCCTCGATGTTGTACTTTCTCCTGAAGCGCCTAAGCACGTACTGGAAGGGCCTGGGCTTCCCGCCCTCGCCCACGGCAACGAGCTCGCCCTCCACGATGGCCCTTTCAGCTTTTACGCTCCCCAGGACAGCGTCAACGACCTCGGGGATGGATCTTGTCACGTTCTCCAGCCGGCGGGAGTAGATAACAACCCTGTCGCCGTCCTTGTGAACCTGGACGCGCGCGCCGTCGTACTTAATCTCAAACGCCGCCTTCCCACCCATTTCCACCAGGGCTTCCTTCACGCTCGCCGCGTTCTGGGCAAGCATCGGTCTTATGGGCTTGCCCACCTGAATCCTGACCTTTGAGAGGCCATCGTTGCCCTCAAGCTTGGCCACCTTCGCCACATATCCGAAGTCACTGGTGAGCATGTAGGCCCTCTCGACGAGCTCGGCCTTGACGCCGAAGGCGCTCGCTATGGCGTCCCTCATGAGTCCCTCGGCAACGCCGGTTCTCATCGTTCCAAGAACCGTTCTGGCGAGGTATTTGCCCTCCTCTGGTTGAGCATCCATGAAGAGGTTGGCTAGGTACTTCAGCTTTCTGTCCTGACTCCCCTGCCCGCTCGCCTCCGCTATCTTAACGAACGTGCCGTAAACGCGCTTTATCGTGAGGGGCTGGGAAAAGAAGCTCTTCTGCTTTTTCTTCTTCAGGGCTAAAGCGACGCTCTCTCCCAAATCACCGGTGTCCCTCACCGAGTTCTCTATCTCGCGCTCTGGAACGCCGGTTGCCATGGAGACGGCCTTTATGAGGAGCTTCTCGCCAACGCCGAGTTCTCTCTCATCCCAGTCTGGGAAGACCTTTCCGAGAATGAGGTAGGGGACTATCTCCAGGAGATCATCGGGGGTTCTCTTCAGAAAATCGGAGACGAACCTCGTCTTAAGGGTCTTGAGGGTCGTTTTTTCCAGGCGTCTGTAAAGGTCAGCGAGTTCGGCGTATTTCATCCTCACCACCTAGAAGGGAGTTATGGAACAGGGAGATAAAAGGGTTTAGCCGACCCACCTTCCCACCACGGGCCGGCCCTCATGGATTCCTGTCACATCGTAGGGCAGGTTGAGATCTGAGACCAAGCTTATGGCCTTCTCCACCTCGTCCTCCCGGAGAAGGGCAAAGAGCCCCCTTCCGAGCATTATCATGGAGCTGGGATTTCTAAGTACTCTGTCAAGCTCCCCCGCCAGCTCAAGGAGCTCACCGCTCAGGAGGCCGGTTCTCTCCGCGAACCCTCTCGCGAGGGACATCATTCTCTCAGGCCTTGGTTCCATGAGGAGCTTCTCAAGGGCTTTCCTTCCCTCGCGCTCTATGGTTCTCACGACATCGCCGTCTAGGACTTCCCTAGTTGAGAGCCTTCCAAGAGGCACCACGAGAACTTTGTATCCCTCAAAGAACAGGTTGTCAACGACGCCGACGCCAGGGCCGCCTGCCTTAACGCGAACCTCCATCCCGCCGGCGAGCTGGGCTATCACATCCCCAAGGCCGCCCCTGTTGAGAACCTCATACCTGTGCGCTGTCTGAGCGGCCCTAAGCCACGTCCCGCCGAAGGTGTAGCTTAACGTTAAGGCCGTTCCCAGAGCGCCGCCGGCGCTGTTGCCGAAGCCGTACCCGTTCGGAAAATCGAAGTACTGCCATATTTCAACATCTCCACGGAAATCCTCTGGAACGAGTTCATCCGCGACGGAGTAGCTTATGACTGCCCTTTTCTTCCCAACCGGCTCGCCGTTGAAGGCTATGTGTACGTGCCTCTCAAGGGAGCCCTCCTCGACGCTCGCGAAGACGTTGACACCCTTGTCGAGGTTCACGCCCGCCCCAAGGGAGCCGGCCTTGAGCGGGTCATCGTGAAAGGCTGGGACGAAGAAGGCCGTTATGTGAGCCGGAACGAAAGCCCTTACGAGCACTCTCTCACCTCCGAGAAAAGATGGGACTTTGCCTTTTAAAAGTGGCGAGAAAAGGAAGGGGAAAGCTCACTCTTCAACCACGTAGATTGGCACCTTTCCGTGCGGTATGCCGTACCTCTTGCCGTACCACTCGCTGAGGACGTACCATGCTCCAATGAGAAGCACTATTCCCGCGGGCAGGAGTATGATCCAGCTCCTGACTCCAAGACCAAAGAGGAGATAGAGCACGACGCCTATCGACGCAACGGTAAAGGCGTAGGGTATCTGCGTTGTTACGTGGTCTATGTGGTCGCTTCCGGAGAACATGGAACTCATAATCGTCGTATCGCTGATCGGGGAGCAGTGGTCACCGAATATCGAGCCGGTAAAAGTGGCTCCAATGGTTGCAAAGACTATCTCGTTGACGTGGCCGTTGGTTAGGGCAAGGCTGAGCTGAACTCCGAGCGGGACCATTATGGCAAAGGTTCCCCAGCTGGTTCCGGTCGTGAAGGCAACGAACATCGCCGCGAGGAACATTATGAGCGGCATCCAGGGGCCGAGGTTAGCTCCAGAACCCGTTGCGAGGTTGATGATGTAGGTGCCGGTTCCGACCGCATCTGCGGCCGTACCAAGGCTCCATGCAAGGACAAGGATGGTGTTGGCAAAGAGCATCTGCTTCATTCCCCTGACGACGGTGTCCTCCCACTCCTCAATGCTCATCTTCTTCCTTCCCAGGAGCATTATACTCGCCACGAGAACCATTGTAAAGCTTCCCCAGAGGAGAGCCGTTGCAGCGTCAGCCTCGCGGAAGGACTCGACGAAGCTGTAGTTGAGGAAGTTCACGCCAAATGGGTTCTCAAGCTCGGTCCACCATCCGAGGTCCTGGCTGTAGGCTTCGAGGTTCGCCGCCCCGGTATACCATAGGCCCATCATGGAGACGAAGACCAGCACGAGGATGGGTATCACGAAATCCCAGAGGCTGCCGCCTTCCTTGGGCATTCCGAGGTCTATCTCCGTCGTCATGAGCGGCTTCGCACCATCGCGGAGAACCTTTCCTTCCGTCCTTGCACGCATCTCCGCTTTGAGCATCGCCCCATAGTGCCTGTGGGTGTAGGCCACTATCAGAACCAGGAGAATCGCGAGTATCGAGTAGAACCTGAAGGGGACGCTTGAAAGCCAGGCATCGTAGGAGTTATACGCCACTTTCGCGGCATCGAATCCCTTTCCTATCATCGCCAGCTCGTAGCCTATCCACGTTGAGATTAGGGCAAGGCCCGCCACAGGTGCAGCTGTTGAGTCATCTATGTAGGCGAGCATCTCCCTCGAAACCCTCGTCCTGTCGGTTATTGGCCTCATGGTGTTGCCGACTATTATCGTGTTTGTGTAATCGTCGAAGAACACCAGCACACCCATAAGCCATCCTAAGACAGAAGCACCCCTGCTCGTCTTTACCTTCTTTGAGAGCGCCTTTGCGAGTGCGTGCACTCCTCCGGACTTGTATATCAGACCGACACCAGCTCCAATCAGGAAGTCGAAGATGAGTATCCTGGCGTTCCAGTCATCGGTGACGCTGCCCACTATCCACTCTAGGCTCTGAGTGGTTCCGGTCACTGGATTCCAGCCCGCAACCATGAGCCCACCAATCCAGACACCCGCAAACAGCGCCAAGACAACCCTCTTCGTCCATATCGCCAGTATAATAGCCACCAGTGGCGGCAGCAGAGACAGTATTCCGAAATCTGACATTTGCCCACCTCCAAAGGTATTTCACCAGGGAAACCTCGGGTTTCAATATAAATCTTCCGGAATGTCTTTTGCCATAATGACATTATTTTTGAAAATTCTGTTAGACATTTCCATACATTTGAACCAAATTTCCTGTGCCCTAGTGAATACTGGCGTACTCCTGCATTAATGAATACTCTCAAGTACAATAGTGCACACTAATCCCATAAAAATCTTTCCCAGAAAAAGCTTCAGAGCAGAGGCATTTGGGCTTGAAAAACACCAAGCAGGGATAGATTACTTGGAAGAGTAATTGAAAAGTGGGGGTAGTTTCATGGAGAACCGCCGATGAGTTCCATCAGTTTCTGGAAATCCTTCCTCAGCTCCTCCTTCAGAGGGGGACGGTATAGGGCCACTGCCGGATGATACATCGGCATTATGACGAATCTCCCGAAAAGGGTGTGTGTCTCGAAAGTTTTTCCGTGTATCTTGCTTATCGGCGCGGCTTCGAAGCCGAACTTCTCAAGGATATAGCGCATCGAGTGCCTGCCGAGCGGGACTATGACCTTCGGCCTGATGATGTCAATCTGTCTGTCAAGGTAGGGGGAGCAGGCCCTGATTTCCTCATCTGTGGGGTCGCGGTTTTCCGGGGGACGGCACTTCACGATGTTGGTGATGTAGACCTCGTCCCTGGTGAGGCCTATCTCAGCCAGAAGCTCATCGAGGACTTTACCGGCTCTCCCAACGAAGGGAAGGCCCTTTTGATCCTCCCAGTACCCCGGTGCCTCCCCAACGAACATGATTTTTGCATCGTAGCTTCCCGAACCGGGCACGGCGTTCGTTCTGAGCTGGCCGAGCGGGCACTTCTGGCACGCCCTAATCCGCTCTTCAAGCTTTCTCATTGCCTCTTCCCTGCCCATGAAAACACCTCATCTCTCGAGTGCGAGGGTCTTCTGGCTCAGGTAGGCTTTGAGGAACTCGACCCATGCCGTATAGTAGCCCTTCTCGTACTCGTCCCTGAACTCGTGTTCAAGGATGGATTCAAAGTGCCCAAGGAGCTTCTCGGCCTTTTCCCGGTCGTGCTCGTTTATCAGCTGGACTATGAGTGCATCCGTGTCGTTGTCCTTCAGGGCGCTCATGAACCCGTTTATTGCCTTCCCGTAGCCCCTGCCCCACTCATCGGAGCCGGCCATCTTCTGGAGCTTCTCCAGGTGCGCCTTTGCCTTTGTGAAGTCCCTCCTCAGCAGGGCGCGGAGGAACATTTCCATCCTCATTTCCCTCGCAGGCATCTCACCACCGCACTAAGTTTGAGGGTCTGTTTTTAACCTTACCTTTTTCCTCTCGGAAGCCCACACCCCATGGCATGTCAGCTCTCTACCCAAGTATGGGGCATAGATATGCAGGAAAATCTTCATATTTACGCAAAAGTTTTTATATCCTAAAGCGAAATAAAACCCAGCAAAAGGAGTGGAAATGAGGGGTGAATGGATATGGCAGAGAGCGTTGGTGAAGTGCCCAGCGGCGAAAAGGAATTCGACCAGCTAACGAGGAGGATCAGGGACATAGTCGAGTTTCCGGAGATCAGCGAGGAGGAGTTCGAGGAGATGCTTAAGAAGGCCAGCAGGGCTTACGGTGGACATCTGCCCCACAGGACGTACTCCCTCTGTCCGGAAACCAGAAGGGTCGTTCCGGCACTCGTCTGGGAGAAGGACGGTATGGTGTGGATAACGAAGCGCTGTCCGGAAGGTATGATAACCGACCTCTACTATGAGGATGTTGAACAGTACTATCGGTTCCAGCGGTGGAAGTTCGATTTCAAACTCATGAGTGCCAACGTTGACGCCTCGGGCGTCAACTGCCCCCTCGACTGCGGCCTCTGCGCTAGGCACCGCTCCCACACCAGCCTGCTCAACATAGTCCTCACCAACCGCTGCAACCTGAGCTGCTGGTACTGCTTCTTCTACGCCAAGGAGGGCCAGCCGATATACGAGCCGACCCTTGAGCAGATAAGGATGATGCTCAGGAACGCCAAGAAGGAGCACCCGATAGGTGCCAACGCCGTTCAGCTCACCGGAGGCGAGCCGACCCTCCGCGAGGACCTCATAGAAATAATCAGGATCGCCAAAGAGGAGGGCTACGACCACGTCCAGCTCAACACGGACGGAATAAAGCTCGCCTTCGAGCCGGAGCTTGTCAGAGAGATACGCAAGGCAGGGGTCAACGTGCTGTACCTCAGCTACGACGGAATGACCCCCCAGACCAACTGGAAGAACCACTGGGAGATACCGCTCATATTTGAGAACGTGAGGAAGGCCAGCGGGCCGGGCATAGTCCTCGTGCCGACCACGATAAGGAACGTCAACGACCACGAGCTTGGCGCGATAATCAACTTCGGCCTCAACCACCTCGACATCGTCCGCGGTGTAAACTTCCAGCCGATTTCCCTCGTAGGGAGGGTTCCGAAGAAGGAGCGCCAGAGGTTCAGAATAACCATACCGGGCGCGATAAAGAGGATAGAGGAGCAGACTAACGGGGCAATAGCCAGGGAGGACTGGTATCCGATTCCTATAGCGGGGCATATAGCCAGGTTCTTTGAGGCGTTCTCGGGCAGTAAGTACTACATGACCAGCCACTACGGTTGCGGTGCCGCCACCTACGTCTTCCTGGACAGGGAGAAGAAGAGGGTCGTCCCGATTGGAAGGTTCCTTGATGTGGAAGGCTTCGTTGAGTACCTAGAGAGCAAGGCGGAGGAGATAGAGGGCTGGAAGAGCATGGGCAAGCTCCACAAACTCAAGCTCGGCGCCGAGATATTCATGAAGTTCAAGAGCTTCTACGACGAGAAGTACGCCCCCGAGGGGCTCGGTGTCCTCGACCTCATAAAGAACGCCTTTGTCCACGGCAACTACGACGCCCTCGGAAAGTTCCACATAAACTCCCTCTTCCTGGGAATGATGCACTTCATGGACGAGTACAACTACGACGTCGAGAGGGTTGAGCGCTGCGTCATCCACTACGCCATGCCGGACGGAAGAATAGTGCCCTTCTGTACCTTCAACGTGATCCCGGAGCTCTACAGGGACAAGGTGCAGGCCCAGTTCAGCTACACCTGGGAGGAGTGGAAGGCCATGCACCCTGACTGGGAGTACCGGAAGGACAAGTACATCAGAACGAAGGAGTTCGTTGAGCGGATGAAGAACAGCGAGCTCTACAGGAAGACCTACGTCGACATCGAGGACTACCTTGGAGTCATGGAAAAGGCGTGAGGTGGTCGAGATGAGCGTCAGTCCGGACAAGATGCTCACGGTGCTCAGCCTCAGGTTCGGGAATATAGACTGGGAGAAGGCCACCGCAAAGCAGTACGAGCTCCTGAAGGACGAAAGGATATGGAGGGCGTTCCTCAACGGCTACGCCAAAAACGGCTTCGTGGTATTCGATGAGGATGCACTTCCCAGGGAGGAGCTCCTGGAGGCCCTGAAAGAGCTGGAACCGGAGATAATCGGAGAGGAGCGCATAGCTGTGAAGGAGCTCGTGGAATCCAGCTACTCCTGGAACAACATCCTGGGAAGCATGGAATCATAAAAAAGAAAAGGCTCAGCGGAGCTCTATTCTTGCTTTTCCTTTCATGTCCTCTTTCTCCAGCTCGAAACTCACAATCCCGCTGAAAGAGTCCAGCTCAAGGATGTTCTTGCCCGCCTTGACATCGAAGGTTTCCGCAACGGCTTCCCCCGCTGGAAGCGAGAGGTCGTACTCATAGACGGTCAGCCTGTTGTCGTTGCTCAGGTAGAGAACCATCCTTGGCTCGCGGTAGCCGTCGAGGGGGATTCCGCCGAAGGTTCCACCGCCCAGCTTCCTCGCCATTCCCGGCAGTGCAAGGGGCAGTGAGAAGCTCACCGCCGGCGGCCTCTCCTGAATTATCTTCTCGTCGAGAACCACCACATCCCTGCTCCCCGTATCAAAGGGCGTCGCCTCGGTTGAGCCGGTGTTCGGGGTGGTGTTGGTGGCAATAAGGAGCTTTCCGTCCACCTTTTCGATGCCCGTAATCCTCGCCCCGAAGGCTCCCACTATCTTTACCATCGGCGGTGCGATGTAGAGAAGAACGCTGGGCCCAGTTATCGTGTTGGTCGTCGCCCACGTCAGACTCCCATCCGGCCGGTAGAGGACGTCGTGGTGGGCGTTGTAGGCGGTTAGGATGCCTCCTCCGACGTTTATCGCGTTCACCCTGAAGGGGGCGTAAAAGGTGTAAAACTCGAAGAGGCGGAAGAACCTGAAGTCCTCGCCCATGAGGGGGTTGCCCGCTATTATACCCCCGCGGACGAAGGCAAAGGCCCTGTTGTAGGCGCTCGCCAGCGGTCCGTATTCCGGCCTTATGTACGGTCTTCCATCGACGCTGTCCCCGGGTTTAAATGCCTCCCATTTTCCGGTTATCAGGTCGAGGGCCCTTATCTCCCTCAGCCCCGCGGTAAAGTTGCTCCCGACCCCAAAGAAGGCCGCATCGTGAACTATCGTTCCCTTGAGGGAAGGCTCGTGAATCAAAGGTTCAGCCTTCCCGGTTCTCCTGTCGAGGGCATAGACACCGAGGTTCGCGTGCCCGTCTTCCCTCGCGAGAAGAAGCCTGTCGTTGTAGGGGTCGTAGAGTATATCGCTTACCTCCCCTGCCCAGTCGGTCTCGTGGTGGATGGAATCCTTCCAGAGGAGCTTTACCGTTCCCTCCTCGGTGTCGTAGACGTGGACGTGGGAGTACTTGTTGTGGAAGAGTATCCTCCGGTCTTCCCTGTAGACGGCAGGGGCGTGAACCCAGCCGCCGAAGTATATGAACTCGTCAACGGTCTCGACCGCGTTGTAGGTGTCGCCGCCGCTCGTCGGGGCACCGCCGAGAAGGGTGAAGTCGTAGGTCTTTTCCTCGCCGCTCTTCACGTCTATGAAGTGCGCCTCGGCTTCGAAGGCCAGCGTGAAGTAAAGCGTCCCGTTGTGGTATTTCAGCCCGAATATGCCGCCGCTGCCCCACTCCGGGCCGTACCTTGGGGGGAACCTGTAGTCCCTGAGGAGCATGGTATCACCAGTAGTGTTACGCTGTGATGGCTTATTGGTCTTTCGCATTGGCCGGGACGCTTTTATATCCCCCCGCCGTAGGTTGAGACATGAAGGCCTACCGCGGACTGGCGATAATATTCGGCTTCTACGCACTGGGCGAGCTGGCAACATACATCCTCAACCTGACGGTTCCCGGGAGCGTCCTGGGGATGCTCTTTCTCCTGGGGTCTCTGCTCACGGGTCTCATCAAACTGGAGTGGGTGGAGGGGGAGGCAGAGCTGTTGGTCAGAAACATGAGCGTCATGTTCATCCCTCCGGGCGTGGGGATAGTGGCCTACCTCGGCCTAATAAAGAGCCAGGCCGTTCCGATATTCGTCGCCCTGGTTCTGAGCTTCCTGGTTACGCTCGTCGTAACGGCGAAGACCGTCGAGTTCCTCCGGAGGGGTGTGGAATGAACCCGCTCGGGATAACGCTCACCCTAATTATTTTCTACCTGTTCTCGGAGCTCCACTCCAGAAGGAGGGCCTTCTACACCAACCCGGTTCTCCTGTCCATAATCACGATAGCGGCGGTTCTCAAGGGATTCGGAATCCCCTACGAGAGCTACATGGACAGTGCAGTTATACTCAAGTTCCTGCTCGGGCCGGCGGTGGTGAGCCTGGCCGTCCCGGTCTACAAGGGCAGAGAAACCATAAAGACCTACGCAGGGGAGATAGCGCTCGGAATAGCCGCCGGAGGGACGGTCGCAATCCTGAGCGCGTTCTACATCGCCAGACTCCTTGGCGGGAGCGAGGAGGTTCTCCTGAGCATAGCCCCCAAGAGCGTTACCACCGCCATAGCGATCGGCATAAGCGAAAAGATAGGCGGCATTCCAGCCTTGACCGCGGTTCTCGTGATACTCACCGGGCTCCTCGGCAACGCCTTCGCACCTGAGCTGCTGGGCCTCATCAGGGTCAGGGACAGAATAGCGAGGGGCCTCGCAACTGGGGTCAGCTCCCACGGCCTCGGAACCGCAAGGATAATCCTGGAGGACGAACTCGCCGGGGCTGTCAGCGGTCTGGCCATGGCCCTGAACGGGGTATTCACTTCCCTACTGCTTCCCCACCTCATCGAACTCCTCAAGTAGGCACTCGCTTATCCTGAGCCTGTCCCGGGCGTCAAGGAAGAGCGTGAAGTCCCTCTTGGCTATTCGATCCTCTATGGGCGCGTGCTCCACGAGAAAGGCTATTATCTCCGCCGTGCTGTAGGGGACCTTGATCTTCAGCTCGTCGGCCTTCTTGAACAGCCTCTCGGGAACTGAGAATATGTCCTCCCCCTTCCGCACCTCAACGCTTATCTTCGAGTTTATCTGCTCCCATATGAGGAGAGTGTTCCTGGCCTTCTCGACCTTTTCAAGGGCCCGTCTCTCAAGGATGCTTATGTTGGCCCTGCTCGTGCCGAGAAGCTCCGCTATCTCGCTCTGCTTCAGCCCCTTAGCCCGAAGACGGAGGATCCTAATCTGCTGCTCGGTGAGGAAGCTCTTCGAGGGCATTTTAAACACCAAAGTTTAACACGGTGCTGAAGATTAAAAAGTTTTTCTCAAAATGCCGGCCAGAACGCTGAAGCGCCCGGGAGGCGCGCAGGAGGTAGAGCTCCAACGAAGAGGAACCCACAGGTTCAAAGCTCTCAGAAAAGTCCGCAGAATTCTGGTGGTCCCGCGGCCCGGATTTGAACCGGGGACCTGCGGATCTACAGGGGAGTAAAACGCTAAACGAACTGTGGGCACGCTATAAAGGCGAGTTTGAGGAATGGCTCTCAATCTCAAGAAAAGTGAGCGAAAAAACAAGGAAAGACTACATGAAAGCGCTCAGTTACTTCTTTGTCCGCTACACCATAAAGACGGGCCCGGACATAAAGAAATTCTTGGATAAGGAGGGCAACAAGAGGAACATAGCAAATGGTCTGAGGGTCTTTTTGACATTCCTTGCGGAGAGAGATTACCTCGACTATGACATTGCAATGATAATCAAAAAGCGCTTCATCAAGGCGAGGCAGGTTGGCGTTAAGAGGATTTATATCACGGATCAGGAGCTCAAAGAGGCTTATGAGGAGGTCAAAAAGCGTGGGTTCAAAAAGCAGCTACTCTTTGAGCTCTTGGTTTTCACGGGACTGAGGCTCACACACGTGGTCGAGCTCATGAACACCTACGAGCCCGATAATCTTTACATCGTGAATGACAAAATTGCCCGCTATCCTCTCATGATTGTTGATAGGGGCAACAAGAAGGCGTATTGGGCTTACATGCCTCTTGAGCTGGCAAAGAAGCTCACGAGGATGAAAGTCAACTATAAGAGTGCTCAAGACTGGCCGCAGTATAAGAAAGTCTCCGCAGCCACGATAAGGAAGTGGTTCACGACTTTTCTCGCAAGACGGGGTGTGAGTGCTGAGGTCATCGACTTCATTCAAGGCCGTGCTCCTCGCTCCGTGCTCGAAAGGCATTATCTCAATCTAACTGTTCTTGCAGACGAGGCGTATTCTCGGGTGGTTGATGAGTTGAAGAAGGTGCTGGAGGGTGAGCTATGAGCAGGGTGGAGAAGGCTATCGCGGGCCTTGATTTTGTCCTGATGCTCGCCCTCTTTGTTTTTATGATAATGCTGTTTGGGAGGTGAGAGGGTGGAGAGGGTGAAGATTGTCTCGATTCGGGCGATTGCGAGGAAGAACAACCTGAACCTTGTCACGGTCTGGAAAAAGTTTGACTGGTACGCGTCGATATACGGCGATGACCCTAACTATGTTATCCGTGGCCCTGATGGAAGAAGATACCCAACTGAGCGCTTTGTTGAGTTTTTGGAGCGCGTATTGGGGCGGAAAATCGCCCTCTAAACCTTTCTTTTGCAAACGGTGTTATATTAAGTCCCTGGTGCGTAATGACTCATTAGGGAACCGCGTTAGCTCAAATCAGTTCTCTCAACTCAGGTTCATGGTGGAGGGCTGAGCCGGCAGGGCGGGCACGCCCGCGGCGATGAGGCCCGGCTGAAAACCTCCGCGGAGGGATGTGGATGTGATCCGGAAGAAAGCACTCGGCGTTTTGGTAGTGGCTCTTTTCCTCGCCAGCATAGCGGGAGCGGCGAGCGCTGCAACTCTGGATTTGCCGAAGTGGGTCATCGTGCCTGAGGACAGCACTTTCAGCGACGTGACGTTGTTCTGCGGGCTGGACGCGTATGATGCAAGCACGAACACGACGCCATGTTTTTTGAGAGGCAATGCTACATCTGCGAGTATCGTGAATGCTTTAGGCGCCACGTTGGTGGTGGGTAGGATAGGAAACGCAATTGAACTCACAGGGACATCAGCAACCGCATCGGCGCTAACATCTCCGACAATTGACGTGGCGATTTCTGAAACATACACAAGCTCGATATCCTTCGCAGTCTGGTTGAAGATTCTCGATAGAACTGACCTGAGATCCATAATGCAGTTGAAAACTGCGAATGGAGTGGTGAAGATTTATTGGCCTGCTGGAAGTGAATTTTCAATAGGGTACACTGACGTCGCAAGGAATTGGAGGAGTATACCTGTTCAATCGCAAATCGACGATGGAAATTGGCATTTCATTGTTGTGAATTTTATCATGGATGGTGTCAGAAACACGACGAGGATACAGGTATATATTGATGCAAGTGTTGCACTTGATGTTGAGAAAATAGGTGTGCCAGTCAACGACTTTACAGTTTTTGAGTTATTCCAGAACAACAACGTTGGCAGAGTCGTCTATGATGAGGTGCGAGTGAAAATCGACGGAGTATTTACCCAAGACGAAATCAAGCTCCTCTACCTCGCCGGTCGCAAGAAGCTCTCCGAGCCCGCGAACTTCCGCCAGATTTTCAGCCCGCTCATAGACCTCACTCGCGATCGTGCGACCTTCTATGCTGGCCTGGAGGTCAGCACGAGCAACCCCTCGGGCTACGTGCCCGTGCCGGAAAGCGCCGTGAACATGAGCATCACCAGCGCCCCACGCCTGAAGTCCGACTACACCAATGCAGACTTCTACTACCAGGGGCACTACTGGTATCAGGCGCAGAAAATCCAGTTCAACCTGCCGATCCAGTTCGAGACCGTCCGCGAGCAAGGCGGCTTCTCGAAGGAAATCCTTCTCGACGAGGACAAGAAGACGTTCGTCTATGAAAAAGAGTTCAAGGTCACGAACCCCACCGCCGCCCGCCTGAACGTCATCTATTCTGTCGACCCCACCGCGCTCGGCTTCTCCGTGCTCCAGTTCCCGCAGTTCGAGCTGGACGGCATCAACATGGTCAGCTGGCAGCCGCAGAACTCGACATCATTGTATCTCATCCGCACGGACACGCTTGAGCCCGGCGAAATCAGCATGCACTGGATCAAGAGCATCTGGACAATCTCAAAAGAAGAGCTGGAGTTCCCGGCGAAGCTGGAAGACTTCCGCAACATCCTCGACTGGCAGACAGCGCAGAAGCTCGCCGAGAACGCCGCAAAGGGCAAGAGCGACACGTACGTGAGGGTCATCAAGATTGACAGCAACGCCGACGTGAGCAATGTCACTGTTCTCGTCCCGCTCAAGGACGTCGAGGACGAGAGCGACGTGGTTGAAGCCGTCGCCCTGACCGGCTCAAGAGAAACATTGCAGGTCGAGAAGCTCGAAGACGGCAAGATAGTCGTCAAGGTGCCCGCTGATGCATTCGTAAGCGGGCATGCGGAGATCAAAGTATTCTACAACAAGGAAACGTCCTGGTGGAAGTCGATTCTCGACAAGATCCGCTCGCTCATGGCGAAGATCAAGGCGATGTTTTTCGGGGGTGGCTGACTTGGTTGTTTGCGCCACCGTAAAAACTCACGCGCATGAGGTGATTGAGAAATGAGGTGGAAAAAGCCCCTTGGGCTGTTTGTAGCCCTGGTTTTGGTCTTTTCCGTCTTTGCCGTAGTGAGGGCAGCGACCATTACCAACGTGACGTGGGAGAATGCCATCACCGATCCAGGAATTGAGCTGATAGCCGGAACAAACGCCACCCTCAACGTTACAATACTAACCAGCTCCGGAGACCCATTTGCCCTTAGCAGCTACACGAACGCCGACCTGCTTGAGGTAACAGCGAAGTTCGTCGATGAGTATGGAAACGCTTTGGACATGAATGGTGACAACAACGCCGACATCTACACCCTCACCAACACCAGCACTCCGGGCCTATGGACGGGAACAATCTCAATTGGCAATGTTACTCCTGGAGAGTACACCCTCAAAATCGAAGCCCTCGCCAAGAACAGCACTACCAATACAATAGTAGATAACGCCACCATGGAGCTTTCCGTCTGGATTGCCGGTGGGCCCTATTGGGTCAGCGTGGCTGATGTCAAGGATGGCGATACTATCGAAATCGGAAACCTGCAGTTTACCATAAGAGGGCTCTCCGAGCTTGGCGCAATACTCGACCTTGGAAACCTGACTACACAAACAATAACTGACTCTGACAGGGATGGTTTCTTCACTTGGCAGTATGATGTTACAAATGATGGGGCTAATGACTGGATAGTCTTCACAAAGAGCAATGATGACAGTGATAGGTACATCTTGATGATCTATTCAAGCGATGCGAACCTCCTTGACAGCTTCAATCTGACTGGTGATTTCGAAGTAAGGAGCTCTGACGGAAGAATCACGTTCAGAAACAAGGTTTTCAAGAACTACAACACGTACAAGGCTTATGTTGTTTGGGACGAGTCATGGTTGGCAAAGCTTGGAATCAAAGCAGTTGACTATTACATCATTCCACTGAGAGGAAGAGAGCACTGGAGAGAGGGTATGGGAAACGTTGAAAGAACAGATATCAAAGTGATTAAGAGAACCACATACGCGTGGGGTCTTTTTGGTAGTGAAGAGGAAGTCTACAGTGGTAACATCTTCAACAAGAAAGTAAACGTCGACAATGTTCTCACTGTATTTGGAAAGTGGGTCGGAAATTGGGCGTACTTTGCAAGAGGGCTATGGGAGATCAGGACTGGCCTTGGTGACATTACAATTCCAAACACATACAGCTTGAGAGAAAGAAACCTGAACGAGCTTAGCGTTTCAAGTGAAGACTTCAGAGGATTCAATCCAGTCTTACAACCAGAAGGAAGAGGGTTCTTCAAGCCAAACCTCGATTGGGCTAACCTCCTCGGCCTTGAAGACGAGGAGTCCAGCAGCTCTTAAGGGGGCTGATTGAATGAGGCCCCTTCCAGCGATTTCCATTATCTTCATTGCACTCTTTTCGACGCTCAGCGTTGCAGTAGCTGACAGTAGCCTTCCAGAGCTGAACGAGACCACGCAGGTTAAGTTTGATGTCCCTTCCCTCACTCTCTCCGACTACGTGAATAAAATCCTAATCAAGTTCAAGGAGTGGCGTTTCGACAGCACCGGGCTAACGAGGACGAATACAGGGATTTACGTCGACGAGAGGTTTTGGAATTGGGTCACGGGCTCGATTGAGGCCTCGGCCAACCTCACTGACATGGCCCTGGAATGGCTGAACACCTTCAAGCAGAAAGTCCAGAACGACGAACCCGTCCAGTGGATTATCATCACCTGGCTGAAGCCAAACGACCGGCTCAAGGAGGCCCTGGAAGCAGTTGGAGCGAAAGTGCTCTATATCGATGAAGGCATCAACGCGATAGCCATCGAGGCCCGCCCGAGCCTCATCAAGAACCTCGTCTATTCCAAGGCCTTCGACTTTGACTACCGCTTCTACATCCGCGAGGTCTGGCCGAACCTCTACGTCGCCAACAGTCCAGCGACGGTCGAGAACGTCAACGCGGCCTTCCTCCAGGGCAACATCACTCCCGAGCAGGTCGCAAACGCGAATTGGAACATCAAACTGATAAAAGCGGATTTGGCCTGGAGCAAGAAGGGCATTACCGGAAAGGGCGTCACAATAGCGGTCGTCGACACGGGCGTGGATTGCAACCACGTCATGCTCCAGGGCGCCTGTGTCGGCGTGGCCAACTTCGTGAGCAACGAACCGAGCGACGATTTGAACGGTCATGGAACCCACGTCGCTTCCATTGCCGCCGGACGGCCAGTCAAGGCGAACGTGGACGGGAAAATCGTCTACGTGAGCGGTGTCGCTCCAGAAGCGAATGTTTTGGCAGTGAAAGTGCTCGGCAAGGACGGCGGAGGCACGATGACGCAGATTCTCCAGGGCCTTGACTACATCGTCGAGTGGCACAAGAAGCATCCTGACGAGCCCCTCGTGGTTTCAATGAGCCTCGGAAGCCCGTTCGGAAGTCCAAGAGACCCGATGGTCCAGAAGGTGGAGCAGCTCATTAGAGAGGAGCACATTCCGGTCGTCATCGCGGCTGGAAACGAGTTCGTCGTCATAGACAGTCCCGGCATCGCGACCGGTGCCATCACCGTCGCGGCTGTGGATAGAGACATGAAGGTGGCAGAGTTCTCAGGCAAAGGGCCCGGCCTGAACATCTACGACGTGAAGCCCGACATCAGCGCGCCCGGCGTTAAGATAGTTGCCGCCCGTGCGGGAACACCGAACCAGCTTATAGCGATGTCAGGAACCAGCATGGCCACCCCGCACGTCAGCGGTGTTGTCGCGCTGATTCTACAGGAGCACGGCACGCTGACGCCAGAGACCGTCAAGATGATTCTCCAGAAGACTGCCTATCCGCTCGACGGTATCAACGCTTTGCCCACGTGGTCAGGAGCCGGCATAGTAGATGCCTACGCTGCCGTGACAGCACAGGTGCCGAAAGACAGCATTTGGGACTGGCTCGGGAGGCTGATGCCATGAAGAAGTTCATCATCTTCCTGCTCCTTATCCTCCTCTTTACGCTGTTCCTCGTCGGCTTTCAGAAGTTCCTTGAGAACGTGAGCCTCGCAATAGCAATCGCTCTCGTGCTGAGAATTGTTGATGAGTATGTAGAAGATTAGGAGGTGTTTGTCCGTGTGGGGACTTGAAGATAAGCCCCTTCCTCTCCGTCTTGGGATTGCGATCATCGCTGACGTCATCGACGCTCTGAACTTCGTTCCAGGAGTCAGCGACATCATCGAGGCCCCACTGAATGCCTTTGTAGCGTATGCACTAACTGACAACGTAAAAGCCCTCGCGGTCGGCGCGGCCGACGGCATCCTTCCAGCGCCGATTGACTGGTTCCCGAGCGCCACGGTGATGGTGCTCGCAGATGAGTTTGGCTGGATCTGAGCTTTCGTTTTTCCCCTTCCTGAGAGGTGGTGAGAAAAATGTCAGGAATGCTCGCGATCATCTTCCTCGTATTCATCATCACGTTCGCGCTGGCTACAATGTGGTATTCCAGCGGTGAGGCAGCCTTCTTCATCACGCTCGGGATAGTGGGCCTCGTCTTCTTTTGGGACCTTTCCTCCAACGGCGGCCAGTTCCTTGCCACGCCGATCATCATGATAGGGGATTGGCTCGGCATCAGGCTCTGGACAGCCCTCTTCATCTTCCTGACGACCCTTGGCGGCTATGTCTTCGGGAATTGGGGAAAAGCCATCGTCTTCCTCGTGCTCGTGCTCATCATCCTCTACGCCCTCGGCCTCCTCGGCCCAATAGCAAGCGGTGACCTTAGTGCGGTGAAAGAGGCCATCCAGATCGGAGGTGGGAGCTGATGTACTCCACAGCCCTCGCCACAGCGAGCTACCAGGGCATCATGGTGAGCGCTCTCGCGGTAGCAGTGGCCCTCGGAGCATACTTCATGCTCTCCCACCGCGCGGACATCCTCGGCGCAACAGTCCTCGTCACCCTCACGGCATTCGTGGCAAAAGACTACTACCACATCGTCTACGTGGCAGGCACTTTTCTCGGTATTGCCCTGCTCATGCAGTTGACAGACTTCGACGAAGGGACATTCCGAGGGGCGATTTTCTACGCCGGAGTAGGGCTCTTCGCTGCGACAATCCTTTACTACCTCGCCCCCAATACAATCCGAATGAACATAGACTACTCCTTCATCCTCGTCCTTGCAATTGCTGCCTTCTTCGTGCTCATCGAGGGGCTGAGAACTGGCTTCGAGTACGACAGCGAGGCCCTGCTGGCAATCCTCGGGGCCCTGGCAATTGTCTTCATTGTGTACAGCATCGCAGGAGCCCACCACGCCACGTGGGGCCTCGGCCTCATGGCGTTCGGCGTGCTCATGAAACTCATCCTCGGCGGGTTCATCTCCGTCACGAGCTTTGTAGCAGGGTTCATGATATGGCTGGACGACGTGACCGGCCACGCTCTTTACGGTGGAAGCAGTGAGCAGAGTTCAACACTCTTCCTCGCTGTGGGAGCCCTCCTGATACTTGTATACGCGTACCTGCAATGGAGGGATTGAAAATGGGAAAGAAAGCACTCGCACTTGTAGTTTTGATTCTCGTCCTCGCGGCCGGGCCGGTCGGCGCCTGGTCGCTGAAAGACCTCCTCAAGGGCACGGCCAGCCACGCCCTCGACCTCTTCAAGCGCGAAGTCATGCCAGTTGACGGCTACAAAGCACTCAAAGTCGGCGAGGGGTTCTGGATCGAAGGCGAACACTTCTGGAACCCGGACTACTACGTCCAGCTCAACGAGAGCAAACTCTACTGGAGCTACCTCGTGCCAACCGACGTGGACGTGAAAGTACAGGTTTGGAAAGTCTACTTCGGCCTATTCGCCTTTCCGGTCGAGAACAGCAAATATAACGACATCTGGTGGAAGAAGGCGCCAGTTGGTGACGGCTGGATTGGAGCCTTCTTCGTGTGGGACTTCAGCTGGAGGCCTGGTCATGGCTGGAGGCCCGCAAAGAAAGCGTACATCGCCTACAACCTGCCGAGCGCGCAGGACCTCAATGTGCAAAACGTCACAATCCTCCAGAACGGCTCGGTCAGGATTCTCTTCGACGACAACAGCACGAGAATACTGAGCTTTGAGGATTTTGAGGGCTTTGGGAATGTTACCGTGGAGAACGTGACGTTTCGGCATGTTGTGGGCTCGCTCTATCTGGTCAGGAGGGGGTGAAAGAATGTTTGGACTGGAGTTCCTGAACCTGAGCCCGGAGATGGCCTTTGGGGTTGGAGTGCTCTTCGGCCTGCTCCTGGCGTGGGGAATCTACGAGGACCTTGTAGCAGACAGGAGGGGCGTGCATGGTTGACCTCAAGACAGGAGCAATCCTCGCGGCAGTGTACCTCGTTCCATTCCTCATCCTGATGCCGCCGGACAGCACAAACTCTCCGGGTGCAGTGTTCCTGTGGTTCCTCTATCCAGTAGTCGCGGGAATCCTGCTCCTCGTGACTGCCATCGTCGCATGGAAGGTCTTCGACATAGACTTCCTTCCATGGGGCCTCGCCCTCATCGTCGGCGCTCCACTGCTCACGATGCTCCTCAGCCCAATCTTCAGCCTCATGTGGGGCTTCTACATTGTCCCGACCATGGTCGTCTTCCTCGTAGGTGCCACGCAGGGGTGAGGAGGATGGTCAGCCGGAAAGTGTACCTCAAACGGAAGCGGGAGATACTGCACAGAGTGCTCACGAACATCCAGAAAGAGCTCGCGCGGGTGAACCGCGAGCTGAAACAGCTTGAGAGAGGTGATGAGCGTGGAACCCGCTCCTGAACCTGAGATTCGCGAGGATATCCGCGCCGAGCTCGCGGCAAAGGTCGAGAATAAGAACGAGAACAGGCAGAGGTTCTGGAGGTTGGCCATCACCTTCATCGGCAGCCTGCTCGGCTTCGGCCTCGTGGCCTACGCCGCGCCAGGATTCTACGACACCCTGCTCTCCATTCACGAGAGCCTCGCCACGCCCCGCTACAGCTTCTACGTCCTGGTGGGCTCGATTGCCTTCGTCGAGTTCATGAGGATGACATGGGTCGAGTCAGCCAAGGCCAGGAGCAAGAGGCTCATCCCTCTGACCTCGCCAGAGACGGAGATTTGGGTCAAGGAGAAGCCGCTCATTGGGCTCAAGCTTCCGTTCACGAACCGCGAGATCAAGAACAAGAGGATAAAGCCCCACATCGTCGAGACGGAGTTAGGTTGGAGAGTCTATCCAAACAGGTCCCTCCTCTCGCCGCAGTGGAACGGCGAGATATACTTCATCCCCTACGATTCCATCCACGGCTACGGCAACACGAGGATCATCAGCGCCAGGAAGCCAAGCCAACCGACCTACTACGAGACCGATCCAATCACAGGCGAGGCAATTCCCGTCTACGTGTGGGAGCCGATCGACCTCGGTGAGGAGAAATACATGAGAGCGCAGAAGGAAATCGCCTACCTCCAGGCAGAGAACCGCATCCTCCAGGAGTACGCCGCCAGGGGCTACGAGCTGGCCAAGACAATCAGCCAGATCCCGCAGGAGTTCTTCGAGGAGCTCTCCAACAGAGGCTTCGAGAAGGCAAAGCAGATCCTCGACATCATGGGCAAGGGCTTCTTCAGCGAGGTCGGGAAGATCAAGAAGGAGGAAATCTCCGCGATTTTGGAGGCAATCAAGAAAGACCGCGAGGCCTGGTGATCCTTTCGTTTTTCAATTTCGCCCATAAGGGGGATCGAGCCGCGAGTAGGGGTTCCGAAAGCGGTTCGTCCCCGTGGAGCCGGCCCGTGTGGGCCGAAAAAGGCCGCGAGGTGATCAAGTCAAGACGTGACTTGATGGCTTGAAGGACGCGTATCGGGAAAATCACACATTCCGAAACAGGAGGTGGAAAGGTGGCGAACGGGTTAGCTTTGGGTAGATTTGAATATATTTCGCGTTTGAAGGCCGAAGCGGCCGAGGATGGCGAAGCCAAGTATCTCGACCTTGCCCTTTCTCTCATGGAAAAAGCGGCGCAGCTCGAGGAGGAGATGGAAAAGGTCCCCGGCATCTACAAGGAGAAAAAGCTCGAAATTGCACTTTCAGCGATAGAGCAGTACAAGCAGGCGAACGAGCTCCTCATCAAGGCGATTCTTGTCGGCGAGAGCGCCGAGATGGCGCTGAGGAAGCTCGAAAGAATGCTGAGCGCGAGGGCAACGCTGAGGACGAAAATCATCGCGGCCCTCTACGGCGAGACTGAGCCGGTCGGCCCCTCTGAGCTCGCCGAGAGGTTTGGCATTTCAACGCAGGCCGTCCACCAGGCTTTGCAAGAGCTCGACAAGCTCAAAGTCGTGGAGAAAGACGAAAAAGGCCGGTACTCCCTCCGGCCCGGCGTGATGGACGAGGTGTTTCGGCTTCTCTGGCAGAGCGTGGCTGAGCTGAAAGCGAGGGGAGCGATATGATGTCTGCTTATCTCGACCGCTTCGTCGTCCAGCCCAAAGAATTCCAGATCGACCAGCCACGGACCCACGCCGTGGGCCTCACCCGCGGGAAAAACTTCGTCTATGTCTCTGCCGACATGGTACACCGGTATATTTCTGGACAGACCAACGCGGGAAAAACAACCCTCGCGCAGACTCTCATGGAGGTGGACTTCCTCCGCGGACGGAAAATCGTCGAGATAGAACCTGCGCTAGAGGCTAAAAACGAGAGGGCATTCATGAACCTGCCGAACGATGACGACGGCATGCTTGAGGTTCTCAACAAATACTTCCACCTTGAGCCGAGGCCCTTCAAGGCCATCGTGTACTCGCCAGCGACGCGGAAGTACCGTGCTTTCATGAAGAACGATGAGGGAATCCGCTCAAAGTTCTACAAGTCGCTCAAGATCACCGAGCCCGACGTGGTGGACCTCATCCTTGCGATTTTTCCAGGTGGGTCCATCGAGAGACTCATCATCAACAAGGCATACAAGAAATACACCGAAGAGATCAGACCAAAGAGGAAAGAGCGCTCTATATCCGAGTTCCTGGAGGTCTTTGAGGAAGTTGGAAAAGAGGCAAACTTCAGCAGTTTCACCCTCCTCAAGCTCGAGTATATAGCAAGCGTTCTTCACAGCGACGGCAAGCACAAGATAGATGAGATTCTCAAAAAGAAAGACGAGATAAGCGTCTTCACATTCACATTCATCAGAGATCCCCTCGAAAGGTACCTGTGGGCCATGGCCATTCTCAACATTATCTATGACAGGTGGGAGTACCTCAAGCGGAAAGAAGATATTCTGAGCTTCTATGTAGCAGATGCTCATCTATTAGCCCCAAAGAAGAAGAAAGACATGATCGACACACTCGCAAGATACCAGGAACGCATGAAGCAGAACTTACAGGTCTACTCGAGAATCTCGCGAGGAAAAGGACTATTGTGGACATTTGATAGTCAGGAATTTGACGACCTGGATGACGTTGTAGTGGCACAGTGTCAGGAGCGCTTCATCAAGCGCATGAGGAACCGCGACGTCGCCGAGAAGCTGAAGATTGACTACACAGAACTGAGACGCCTGGACAAGAAGTTCGCCTTCTTCGATGACGGCTATATGGTGAAGAAAATCCTCGTCAGGCCACCCATGTCGAGAAAAGCCCGCTCCGGAGAATTCCTCCCGATTCATTTCGTCAAGGAGTACAAAAGGTGGGAGAATGAGGAGGCGAATTATTAGCGTCTTACTCATTATATTATATATGAATATAGTGCTTCATACCTATGTAGCTGCATTTACATGGCAACGAGAGATCCACCTTGGCGAGCCAATTCTCGTGTATCACAACGATACCCTGCTCTACAACATCACCCTCGACATCAACATCAACAGCGGGCAAGTATACGCAATCATCACAGAAGTGCCGTCCGGACGGCTCTTCCTGAAGAACATAGACTGGAATACAATCGAGCTCGGCAATACAAACATCACCATGACCTCTACATGGAAAAACCCGCAGAACCGCACCGCCAGGGTCATCATCACCGGGCCCGACACCTACACCGTGCTCCTCCAGAGCGAGCTGGCCCAAAACGAGACCGAGCAGGGGAACCTGACGGCTGCCAACGTCACGAACCAGACGAACCAGACCAACACCACCCCGGCGAACCTGACAGTGAACCTCACACCCATCAACCTCACTCCAGTCGTGGTTCCCCAAAACCTGACATGCGACAGCGTCCAGGAGTGTCAGCAGATAATCGACAACCTCACAGCGCAGCTCGAACAGCTGAAAGAAGAGCGCGACGAACTGGCCAAACAGCTCCAGTACCTCCAGCAACAGCTCAACATGACAATGACAGAAAACGAGCAGTTGAGAAAGCAGATAGAGATACTCCAACAGGCCCTCGAAGAGAGAAACAAGAGAATCCGAGAGCTTGAAGAGGAAATCGAACGACTGAAGGCCGAACAGTGGTCATGGGAGACGGCAAGAGAAAAGGCCGAAGAGCAATACATCCTCTGGACGCCCTATCTCTTCCCAATAGTCCTCGCGAGCCTCACGATCTACTACAGACGCTACAAGAGAATCAAGAAATACGCAGACGTCCAGATCGACCTCAAGGCGAAAGAACTGAAAGAAGAGCTCCTAAGCGAGTACCTCAAGAAGGACCTGCTGAGGGCAAAGATCGAAACAATAGTTGACGACCCGAACCTGCTCGTGATTCTGAGAACCATCATCCCGCAGATAACCGGCTCGACAGAAATCACAAAGGGCGACATCCTTCAGCTCGACATCGACCAGGTCGCCAAGCTCGCGAGGAAGCGCTTCTTACTGAAAGAAAACAGAGTTGAATACCTCAAGAAGAAACTGCTTGAGCTGAAGGAAAGAATCAAAGAGGAGGCTGGCAAAGATGTTTGAGAGCCTCTTTGCTATTTCCTTCGTCGGGGCAATTCTACTGTACATTGCAGACCTCTTCATCCGGCCATGGAAGTACTCACAGGACAGGATCAAAGAGCTTGAAAGGAGACTCAACATCGCGAGAGAAGGAGGGCTAAAGGCAAAACTCCTGGCCTGGCTGAACGCACCCAAACTCCGCGGAAACCTTCAGTTATATCAAAAGCTCCTCGAAGTCGAACTTGAAGCTGAGAAACGCAGATACGAGATATACTCTCTGCTGAGGAGGGGTGACCATGTTTGAGTGGTTCTTCATCATCTCCATCCTCTTGGGCGGCTGGCTGGTCTATGAAATTTTCCAGGATAAGATCCACGGCCCTGGAAGGTACTGGATCACCATCAACGTCGAGGGCGACGCTGACAGGGTCGAGTACCTCATCAGACAGCTGGCAAAGGACCAGAAAATCAAAATCAGGAGCTACAAAGTCACGGCTGAAAAACCAACACTCAAAAAGAAAGCAAAAACACCCAAAGCCCTAAAAGGAATTCCAGAACTATAATAAATTGATGGTGGTGCCCATGAGGAAGATTGCCGCCTTTCTCATCTTTCTCCTTGCCGGCGCGATGGTGCCGGCCGGGATAGTGAAAGCCGAAGTGACGCCTGTAGCAACGTTTCAGGTCGTGGCTGGACAGCCCTGGACCAAAGAGATTCCAGGGGCCATCGTGAACTGGACAGGGGAATTCGACTGGAACGGCAAAGGGTGGGAAGCGACCTTCTCCGTGTACTTCACAGAAACCGGTTATCAGCACGGTGTTAGCGCAACAGAAAACGGCTTCGTGGACTCCGACGGAAAATACATCTGGATTATAACCAACCTTCAAACACAGGACAATCCCGAGACCAAAGAGCTCGGCCTCATGGAAAGCTGGCACGACCTCACAGTGAAATTCATCGATCCCCTGACAGGAAAAGTCATAATCGACAACGACTTCAACGGAGAAACATACACCCTGCGCGTTGGAGACAATATTGACGTTTCTGGAGAACTTCCAGACAGCAATGGTTATGAGAAGACCGTCCTCGAGCTCAAAGATATTAAAACCGGCCTTTTTGGGTCAAAAGCCGTGCTTGTGTTACATCATATCACCGCCGTGAGCGGGACGGTAGAGGTGTATCCAAATCCTGGCTATCCTCCAGGAACAGAGCTCGGCCCCGGTTCAGAAAACCAGACGAACGAAGAGCCAAAAATCCCGCCCCTTAACCTCAGCACCCCAACAGCCATGATCGTCGTGGGTGAGAATGCTGCAGGGACCGACGTGGCCGCGGGGGCAAAAGTCGGGATAGCCGTGCAGAAGTGGATAGACATCATCAAAGAAAAGACTGGAGATGTCGTTATCCCCGGCCTCGGCGGACTCGGAGCAAAACTGGCAACACTCCCATCAAAGAACCTAAATGCGGATGCAATGCTTGACACAGAAGTCTCTGATCCAGGGAAAATAGGGATGATAGTTTACAGCGTAGGAGGGCCAGCAGCGAACCAGTATTCTGCAATGCTCAACAACAGGACTGATCTTCCAGTGCGCTTTGTCAAGGAGAACGACAGGTGGTACCTCGTGAGCAAATACGGCGACAGATGGAGCGGAAGCTACGGAGTCATTATGATCATTCCCGCAATAAGAAACGTTGATGAGTTCAAAGAAAGCCTCATGAAAGGCAACATCAAAATCGCAGACGTGCTCGTTGCGGGGCTTGACAGGTGGGGGACTTACGCTGCTTGCGATCTCCTAAAGGGTGAATTCCTGAAACCCGTGAAGGGCATTCAGCCGGATAAAGACCTTATGAGCATTGTGCAGCTCCAAGCGCAAGTTCTGGCAATGTTTGCGGACCCATTCAGCATCTTTGAGATAGGATTTGACCCAACGAAAGTGCCAATAACTGCTATTATAGTGGACAAGGACGAGAGAATAGTGAAAGTATTCGTCGGCTAATTCTTCTTTTTTCCGTTTTTATCGCTTTATCGTGCTTCTTTTTGAGACAGTGTATTTAAAGCATCCTCCGGTCTTATTTTGTAAACGGTGTTATATTAAATCTACACGCCAAAAGAGCATATTGGAACCTTACCTGCTCTAATAATGACCCTTCTAAAATCAACAGAACAAGTCGGAGGCCACACCGATGAAAGCGGCGGCCCGGGCCATTGTAGTTTTGTTTTTGACATTAAGTTTAATTATTCCAAAAGTGACGACAGCGGCCACCATAGACATCAGAGATACCAGTGAGGACAACGGCGGCCTAGTCCTTATCTCTAACGAGACATGGGAAAGCATTGTCCGCATCCTCACCTCCAACGGAGAACCATTCAGCCTCTCCAACATTCCAGGTGCTACATCAATCAACGTGAGCGCCCGCTTTGTGGATGACACTGGAAACACTCTAGACATGACCGGCGATGGAATATCAGATGTTTGGATGTACTCTGAGGACAGCTCAACGCCAGGACTCTGGAGGGCTAACATCACTCTCGGCAATGTAGAACCAGGTATTTACACCCTAAAAATAACCGCAGTTGCCAAAGATAATACCAGCCAGATACTCGATCAGGCAGAATTAACTGAAGAAGTATTTGTACTTGGTGGTCCATATGTAATACAGTTCTTTAATGTGAAAGACAATGAACACCTTGAGTTAGGGAATCTTGAGATCAGAATTGGAGCTCTAAGTGACCTCGGAAGCATCATCAGCATTGGGAATCTCACCAACACCTTGACCATAAAAGACAATAACCACGATGGAATTTGGGGACAGAGGATCGATTTAAACAATGACGGGACTTTTGATGGATGGATAACATTCCTCAAAAACGAAAACAGTTATGATATGGTGTTTTTCTCGAACAATGCAACACTTCTGGAGGCGTTAATGCCACAGGAGTCTTTTAAAATCTCCGGAGACACTATAACATTTACTAACCGCATCCTGCGGGAAACCAGGGATTATAGAAACTTCAACTATTATACCCAAATATTATGGGATACAAGTCTGCTTGCAAAACTCGGTATAAAGGCAGTTGACTATTACATCATACCATACTCCACTAACGACAACTGGAAAATTACACAATTCTGGAACGGCCGTATCCTGGCTGCGGTGATGAAGGTCAAAATTATCAAGAGAACATCATACCTCGGGCTCTTCAGCGGAGAGGAGGTCATTCTCGATGGAAATATCTGGACTCCAACCACGAAAAACGTCGATGAATTAACCCTCAAACCAAAGGCAATATTGTGGTCCTGGTACAGGAATAGAGGCGAAGGCGTCATCTGGAAGGCTGCAGTTGATATCACTGCCCCAAGCCACTATGCCATAAAGTCCAGACAGGGCTGGTCAGCAACGGAATTCCGTGGAGACAATCCGCTTGACGGCCTTAACTGGCTGAGCCGCCAGTTAAGTAAAGATAAGATAGACTGGTGGAAACTCCTCGGAGGTGATGGAGAATGATCATGATAAATCCTTCCGACTTAACTCAACTCCAAAACATAGATTTTCCCTCCTTTTTCCAGCTCCAGAAACTCGTAATATCCGGGACTGTACAAAGTGGCCTTGGCCTTCTGTTATTCATTGGAGCCTTACTATGGCTCGTCATTAGCATAGTTGGTGGCATATACATCATCATAAAATACGACGCTGACCTCCACAGTATCTTTTGGTACTGGATTAACAGTAATATAGCCTTTTGGGGCATAAATACACTATTCTCTCTCCCTGCAATTGTTGGTATCTTCCTATGGCCACTGTTCCTCGCACTAACAATAATACTCGTTGTCATTTGGGTCAAAAGGGCAGGCATAATGGTGCCATTACTTGGCGCCCTCGGTCTCATTGGGTGGGCTTATGGAAGTGCATTTGGCTATGAAAGCGATGGTTTCCTGAGCTGAGGTGGAAACCGTGAACGTCAAGAACACTTTACGACATTGGGCTCTGACAGCTCTCCTTTACATCTTCTACATTCTGCTATGGATCATTACCAACATCCAAAAGATCCTGGAAAAGAAGGAGGCTCATGCAACTACTAAGTGAAGGCTTTCTGAGCCGAGTCTCTTTTTTACACAATCTTTTTTAGGAGAAAAATAGTGGAAGTTATGACAGGATAGATATTCTCGAATTATAATTTTCTCCCAATCTTTTCAACGAGCCTGACCACAATCAACATAATACCAATGATTGCCATGATGTCTTGTGAGGCTCCCATCAAAGCCAAAGTGTAAAATCCAAAAAACACTCCAAAGATGTAACCAAAAGTGTACCAAACATTCCACCACTTGCTACGTCCAATAGTGTCTATTATATCTACAAGACCTATAAAGATAAACATCAAGATTATCATTCCCACCATGTTTGCTACTGATGGCTCGAGTTGTTTCATTATCTCCCCTGTTGTGTTGAGAAGCAGTATCACAAAATACGGAACGACTACATCACTATATCCTCTAGCAGCTCCGTGACCAAATGTTGGAGCTCCCATTCCAGGGCCCTCCTCCGCTCTTTTCGATAATGCAATACTCTTATTACGAGCACATATAAGAACATTTCGCCGCGCTACGTTGAGAAAACACCAAGAAGTTGGACATCACCCAACGGTAGTTATTTAAATGCCTCAACACAAGAATTTGATAGTCTTATTAAATACTCTATCATAATAACCATGTTTGTGGTGATATTTATGGAACGCCCAAAGATATGGATTCACCTGGATGGGCGAAAAGTCGTCAAAGATCACAAGGTTGATGCATATACTTTTGGAAAGTTATTAATTCAAATTCAAAAACAAATAAACATCATAGCAGAAGCACAGTATGGCAAAACCATTAAACCAAAATTCAAGCTTTTCCTCGCTGAGATACAAGAGGGGAGCGTGGACGCAGTATTGGAATTCGCAGGAGGCACCCTACCCGAGTTTCAACATCGAGTAGTAGAAACCCATTATCAAGTGTATGATGCCATCCAAAAGGAAGACGAAAAGACTCTCGACGAAACCATAATTGGATCACTCAAAGATCCGTTGTATGGATACCGCTTGCTTGCATCTATAGAGGACATAACACCATCAAGCGAAGATTATCTCATTGGTCTGAGCAAAGACAGTCCCGAAAAAAGGGCAGTACTAAAATCAAAGCAAAGAGACTTTGTGAAGAAAATGAAAACCAAATACCAACAACAAGCAACTGTCGAGTTTATCGGGATCATAACAGATCTCCATGGCAAGGATCCTCGTTACTTTATTATAGACACCACAACAGGAGAACGCATCAAAGTATACATTCGCCCTGAACTGGAGCCCCAAATCAAAGAGTATTACAAGGCAGTCCCCGTGAAAGTTACTGGCTTGATGGCCAAAAAGGCCAAGAGCCGAGAAATCCGAGAACTCAAAGGATTAAGTAAGCAGGAAGAGGTCCCACTAGATAGGATAGGTAAATTCAGACTCAAACAACCCGTGCTTGTAGAACTTGGTTATGATATGGAAGACAACCTCTGGATTTTGAGGAATGAACAACTAGCTATTGAGGGCTACGGTAAAACCTACCAAGAAGCAATGAAGGACCTTGAAGATAGCCTCGAAGGACTGATCATCGGCTTCCTAGCCTTCAAAGACGAAGACCTAGCAGAATCTGCAAGGAAGATAAAAAAAGAACTCTCCAAGTACCTAAACCTGAATGATCTCTCACACAAGTACAAACCAGTCGTCATAAAGCCTCTTCCTGTAAAGGAGGAGTGACCAATGCCAATGAAACGTGACCATCTTGTCTCCACACTAACCAGCAAGGGCTTTCAGAAAGTAACGAACAGAGATCACGACTGGTTTTTCTTTGTTGATCCCCACACGGGAGAAGTATACACCCAAATAAGAACAAAACTCAGCAGGGGCAAAAAGTACAAAACACTGTCTGATGACCTCCTTCAGAAGATAAGGCGACAACTAAAGTTTGAAAACAAAAAACAGTTCACTGACTACATTAAATGCACTTATACCCATGTAGATCACTACAACAGCCTAAAACAAAGGGGACTAATTTAGGTTCCTTTTCTCCCCTATTGCTTATGTTTCGATCTGGCAGACTACTCTAAGTACTATATAGAAATCGCACCGTCTCTTGGAGATCTTATATTGAGGCTTTATGTGAAATGAATACCCTCTCTCTTTTTACGTATTTTTCGCAAACCTTATTTATAGAAAAACCCACCAATTTTGTAGTGATTTGGGGGTTAATGCTATGAGCACCTTTTGAGGTGAGCATATGATCAACCAAGATACTTCAAACGCTAAAATCATCGAACCACTAGCGAAATTCCACGCACGGCTTGACTCAACATAAAGTATTTAAAACATTAAATCAAAACCCAAAATGAAGAGGGCGGTCACGCCCCTACAGAAGCAACCGGTAGGTTGCGACCCAAAGCCCCTAAGGGCCCGCTCAGAAGGGTCGCATTGGGAGGGCGGTCACGCCCCCACACTAACCCTTTTCACATCCACCAATGCTCTTTTCTTGGAATCCTACTCACAACAACTAAACCATCACCATAGAGCTTTGAAAGAATAATCTGGAAGTACCCCTCAAAATCAAACGCTTTCTTCGAAGGCGATCCCCTCAACCTCCGAGAAATCACGTAAGAAACAGCATCAGCAACCTGCAAACCCAAATGCTGGTACGAATGCGCAAAAAGCGGCGGCAGAATAGTATAAAAAGAAGTAGCATCCCGTCCAAGAAGCGGATCATATCCTCCCCGGATGACCGCCTCAATAAGACTATCCCTCGTCCTATCCCTCTCCACCCTCACAGAATCATCAATAACCCAAAGCAAAAATTCATAACCCTCAGTCATCAACTTAACACGAAGAAAATGCTCCACCATGTCTGCAAGCACCTTAAATGCATACGCATGAGCAAGCCTTCCAAGCTGATTACGGGAAAAACCAGAATTCAAAGCCAAAACCTTAGGCTTATCAACGACAACGGACATAATATACAACCCCTCAAACTCACTCAGAATCCCAAATAAACCATCAAGAAGCCCAACCCTCTTTTCAAGAGGCACCCCTGTATAGTTCTTATTTCCGTGAACAATCTCCTTAGTGTGAATCTCCACAGACCACTTATCCCTAGGAAGGACCATCCTCTTTAGACCCTCAATCTCATGATAAAGAGAACTAACCTTAGACTCATGAACAACCACAGCCGAAATCACATAAAGAGGCTCCTGCCTAACGTCCTTTTCCCAAAACTTCGGCTTCCCACTCTCATCAACAAAAGCAAACCACATCCAGCCTGCCCCCCAAACACTCTCGTCCCAATAATCCACAAAATGTTTTAATACTTTCCCGACAATCCCCGAAATAGCTTTTAACAAACACAAACCCGAGGTGACCCCATGAACGACAGCGACAACGCTAAAATCATCGAACCACTAGCGAAATTCCACGCAGAAACAGACACTCAGGGGAGATTTTATTTTCCAAAAGCTACAGCTAAGAGGTACTCTATTGAGGTTAATGACTATGTCGACCTAATTGTCAGAGTGATAGATCAATCAGGCTCTGTTTCCCATCGTGCAAGAATTCTTGTCAGAGTTTCATCGAACAGACTCATCCATATTCCACGGGCTTTCTACAAAATGGCCGGCGGTCCCAAGATGCTCGTTGAGGTAATCCTTATTGGTCATTATACCGCCGATGACTTGTTAAGTCCGACAGGAAAGAAGCTCATCTCATTGTTCAAAAACAAATTCCAGCCCATTTCTATGGAAGAGGAGATGAGCTTACTCCAAGAAGCCTTGCGGAATTAGACATGTGTTCATTTCTAGATACTAATCTTAAAAGTAATAATTCCGTAAGTTATTTATTATTTAACTTCCAAAGCATCAACAGGTGAGAACATGCAAACCACACTCTTGACCGAAGAACCCCTACGAGAATCCATTCATAGAATGGACAAGAGGGAGCTCAATAAGTTAATGAGAACCTTAATAGCTGATGCCGAAGCCTCGGCAAGCGAGATCCTCCTACTCACCACCCCTCAAGAAATAATAGAAGTCAGCGAAGGCCTCGGCGTCCCACTGACAACAAAAGAAGAACAGCTCCAAGAAATGAGGGAAATAATACAGGAATACCAGCAGGAATACGGCTCCAAAGAACACCTCAAAGAACTGGCCAAAACCAACCCCCACCTCAGCATAATCCTCGAAACCTGGATCCACTATGAGGAACTCCTGCGAAAGGAGGGCCGTCTGTGAGCAGAATCCCCCTGGTAGTGGCTATTTTCGAAGATAAACATTCAAAAGCACTCCCTCCTCGGGACAAAGCCTTCAAACTCCTCCTGAGCAACACAACTTTTCTCAAAAACATCGAACGCAGGCTAACCCGCTACGAAATAATTGATAGGGTAGAATTCAAACCCCGTCCTCCAGTCACACCAGACGACAACTTAGAGTACCAGGCCAGAATAACCTTCACAACCGGCCACGTCCTCTACATCATCGACCGCTTCATCGAGCATAACTGCAACAACAGAACAATCTACCAGCGCAAATTCTCGGCATACTTAAGAGACTCACACGGCCACGAGATTGTAGGATGGGACAACTTCCACGACGAACCAACATTCCAATCCTGGCCCCTCCACATGCACGGCAGAGGCCACACACAACCAATACCAAGCAAAGAACAAAGCCTGCCAGAAATAATGCAGGCCGTAATAACCAAACACATCACACCCCTACTTCTCGCCCGGCACATCCCCTGATAATCTAAAGAACCCACTTCTAAAACCTACAAAACGACAAACCTTATTTATTCCCAAAACCCAACAGTAAACAACCGCTAAAATCCAGCCCGAGGTGAGCCCCTAGACAACTGCCAAGAACTATTAGTGAAGAAAAAGTAGAAACTACCGTATAATTATTTTCCTCCTGGAGTCTTTGATAATAATCTCCTTGGAAGGACCTTTCCTTTTAATGTCTCCCTCAAGAACAATGACCTTTGCGCCAAGTCTCCGGAGTTTCTTTATATACTTGTCAATGTCAACATTGGCTCCAACATCAAGGATCACCGCGATAACCTCGTCAAAATACTCAACATAGTCCAAGACCTGCCCCACAAGACGCTGGAGCTTACTCCGACTCTCAGCAATCTTGAGTTCAATCCCAACATTGCCATCAATAGCAATATCAATCTTCTGATCTCCAACAGGATACTGGCGGACAACACGCCTCCCAAGGCGTGCCCTAAGGTACTGATAAAGCTGCTTTTCAAGATCCTCTTCATCCCTCACAGTTTCCGGCTCGAAATCAAAGAGAATATCTACAACATCAAGTTCGGGCTGATGGTTGTCCTCTTCAAGTGAATACCCTCCAAGCTCCTCTCCACCAAGAGATTCAACAGTCTCAGACTCAAGCTCAATGGAAGCAATCTCATGAGATTCCTCTCCAAAAAGTTGAGCCTTGTATTCCTCAAGCTCTTTCTGCTTCTGCTCCTTGAAGGCCTTTAGAGCCTCATTGGCCTCTTCAAGCCACTTCGTGAAGTGCTGAACTACATGCCGAGACTTTACCTTATACCTCTTCGCGACCTCGGCGACTTCCTCCACGGTTAAATGACTTGCCACAACATCAATCAGCTCGTCTTTGTTCCTTATTTTGTAACGGCGTTCCTCCCCATTCACTATTTGTGTTCGGTAAGTAGGAATACCTTTAGCAGCACAAACAGCCTCAAGCTGCCTCATCTTAAGCTGAGAAAGAATTTCTCGCTTAGCCTCAAACTCCTTTCTCGTAACTTCTTCTTTAAATCTTCTCTCTGCCTCTGCAATTTCCCGTTTAATCTCAAGCGCCTTGGCGCGATACCTCGCTTCCTTGGCGGCTTTATCCATTGCCTTTTTAGTGGCTTCTCCAACTTTCTTAAAGAAGTCGCCGAATCCCATGAGCACCACCATTTATTCCTTACGTAAAAATTACTCAAAAGGAAATTAAAAGGATTGTGGGTAATTCACGCTAAGGGTAAAAATCCCACCCACGGGAAATTTTCTCAAACCTTTTAAACATTCATACCGTAAGAATAATTCGTAAAACCAGCACCAACAAGAGGTGAGTCAATGAAAGACACCAAAGAACCACTCGCAAAGTTTCAAGCAAAGGTAAACAAAGACGGCCGTATTACTATCCCTCGGCCAATCCTTGAAACCTTCGGGCTAAAGCAAAATGACTATATTAAAGTCCTAATAAGAAAAATTGGGATCTCAGGTAAAACAATCGTCGTAACCGCTCAAGCAGTTTTAGCGGTTAAAATTGGGAGAAATGGAGCTATAACACTTCCCAAAAAGCTAATGCGGGAGTTTGAACTAAAAGAAAACGAACCGGTTGAAGTCATAATTTTAGACTACTACAAATTTGAGGAGTTGGTAAGCGAAAAGGGTAGGGAACTTTTATCCAAGCTTCAAGCACGGAACAACTACAAAGTTCTCCCAACTGACTCCTCATACCTAAACGAGATAGGCATAATATACAGATATCTTTTTTGAACGTTTAATATATACATATATATATTAATTCCTGAAAAAGAAGAAAGAAGAAAAGAGATATAGTATGTTTTCTTCCCTCTGAGAGCTTCTTTTTTAGAGGTTGAATTTTTGTATCTAAAAATTCGCACTAATTTAACTAAGAAAAGTAACAGAGTTTGGCCAAAATCCAGCGTTTTTAGAGCTTTGCATTTCTGTGCATTTAGCTACTTTTAAAAGTTGCAAAATCGAAACCCCTAAATTATTATTGCTAATAGTATTCCGGCTTAATTTATGTATCCAAAAATTAGGCTGTAACAATTTTGCCCAACGCTGAACTTTTCCAGCCACACAAACCTTTTAAACTTTCCTTCCGTATGGTTTATGGTAAAATTAACCATATGGTAAATACAACCATAAAAGAGGTGGCTAAGATGCCGAGAACTCGGAAGTATAATGCCGTCAGGCGTGTTGAGTTCCTCCTTCCGCCTGAGAAAGTCGAAGAGATGGAAGAAGCCAAGGGACGGAAAGCTTGGGGTGAGTTCATTTGGGAGCTTTGGGAGTTCTGGAAAGCCCACAATCTAGAGACTTCTTGACGGTGTTGTCGATGCCGAGAAGAAACTACCAGCGACGCACAGCGGGCCCTGGACGGCCACGCAAATATGGAGAGGACATGAAGAAATTCCAAGCACCAGTTCCCGAATCTACCCACGATAGACTCTACGCTCTGAAAGAAAGGCTTGGCGTCCCATTCTCAGAGCTCCTCACTTGGCTTGTGGACCTTGCCGAGGGAAAGATTGATGAGGTGGAACTGAAAGCGAAGGTCAAACACCTCATGGAAGCTCTTGAACAGGAGCGGAAGGAGAAAGATAAACTGTTGCAAGAATATGAGCGCCTGGTCAGAGATTACGAGAAGCTTCAGCTTAAGTTTGAGGATTGTTGCAAGAAGCTTCAGGAACAGCTTGAGAAGTCTGGTGCGATTCCTGCCCGTGAGCGTGAGGCCCGCGACCTTCGTGATGAGGTTCAGAGGGTCCTCTCAATGTACCCGGAGCTCAAGCTCCTCGAACTGTTCAGGAGGCTTGGTTATTCGGAGAAGGGCGAGGCGTTGATGAAGAAGGCGGAAGCGTTTCAGAAGCGTTGGTTTGTGCTTGAGGGTAAGGTTTTCGTTTCTAAGGAGCTCGGCCTCGTTCTTGAGCCTTCGCATGAGGTCGGTCTCCTCGGCTGGAAGGTTAGGAAGCTGGAGGTGATGTCGGATGTCTGAGGAGTTGAAGGAGCTGGTAAGTCTGTTTGGGGTGTCGAAGCCGGTTGTTTCGGTCTGCGGGGACAACCTGTCCGAGGTCCTCGCGGAAGCGAAGAGGCAGGAGAAGGAGTTTTGGGCTTGGGTTTCGGAGGAGGTGAAGCAGGCCCGCCCTTCAGAAAGCCTTGGGGACGTGGTAGCGTGGCTTGAGCGCGAAAGGGCCAGGGCGGAGAATGCCAGGTTTTCGTATTCTCTCAGGAATGAGCCCCTGAAAGCTGCGTACGAGGAGGGGCGGCTTGAGGTCATAAACGAAGTTCTGAGAAGGCTCAGGAGGGTTGGAGCATGAAGGTTGACAGGAACAGGTTCTTGGAGCTGAAAGAGGCGGTCGACCTTCTTGCGCTTGAGGTGGAAAGCAACCATGCGCGCTATTTGCTAAGGCTGGCTTCAACCCTGATAGTTGATGCGCTTGAAAACGAAGAGCTGGAGGGTCGCTCATGACGGAGATTGTTCTTAAGAGGACGAAGAAAAAGCCGACTCGGAGCTTCTCTCTTGACTCGCTTAAAGTCTACGAGAAGTATCTTTACACGGATACGGGGGAGGTTGGCCGTTGGAATGTAGCGTTCTGGATTGCAATTGAGAAGGGCCAGCCCGCTCCAAGGGAGATCATCATCAATGTTGAACGCTAGGAGGGTCGCTCATGAGGGATTGGTCTGCTCTCCGTGTGCGCGCTCTTGAGCTCGCTAGGCGGGGTTGGGTCAGCCCCTCGGAACTCGCGCGGGAGTTGCACATTGACCTCAGTGACGCTCAGGCTCTGCTGGACGACCTGACCAGGCGCGGCCTCGTCTTCAGGGACGGGCCGCTTGCAATTGCAAGGGAGGGGTGGGCATGAGTTGGCTGGCGGTTCTTGATGCCTTCCCGGAGGAATTTGAGATTAAGCTCATAGACTTGGCAGAAGTCCAGCAAATCCTCATCATGAACAGTCTGTACGGTGAGCGCGAGCACATTGAACTCGACTTGCTCCTCAGGGGTGGGGAGAAGGTTCATGTTGCGGATCTACCGCTCAGTGCGGACGTTGAGAGGATTGTCAAGCAGTTGAACCTCGAAGTCAGAAAGAGCAAGAGTGGTAAGGGTGACTTGGCAATTTTCAAGGTCGAAGAGTCCGGCCTGAGTCGTTTCAGCTTCTCAGAGTTGGCTTCTCTGAAGGCCTTCGCAAGGCAAGAGCAGGGGGTGAGAGCATGACTTTCCGCCCTGCTGTGAAGCATCTTTCTCTCCCGGAAGAAGTTCAGGCCAAGTGGCAGGAGGCCATCGAGGAGTTCAACGCCCTCAAGGTTCAAGTCCTTATCGATGACGACGAGTTGCCTGAGAACGCGACCAATGTCCTTGAGCTGGAGCGCCTGCAGACCGTCCTGGAGGACGCGCCCGCGCCGAGCAGGGTCTACGTGGATGGGAAGGTCTACAAGGTGAAGCTGAGGAAGCGGGTTTCTCGCGAGGAGTACAAGGCGCTCATGGGTGAGCTGGAGAAGCTTGGAAGAGCGTGGTGGGACAGGAATGAGCGCGTGATAAAGGTGCTCAGGTACGAGGAGGCTGAGGCAGGGGAAGAAGTTCTCGAGGTGGAGGAGATCGTCGTCGCGCCCAAGGAGGTGGAAGCTTGAATATTGATTCCCTTATTACCTCGGTGTCAGATGATGTGAACGAGCTTCCAGAACCCATTAAACGCCATATTGAGGAGATAACTTCAAGTGAGTACACTCATCGAGACGGCGAGGTTCACGTGACTGAACTCCTGTACTGCCTCCGCAAGGCCTATTACAGGCGCATGGCTGAGAAGAACGGGGAAAATGTCGAGAAAGAGCTTAAGAACAGGTGGTGGCTGTACCGGGGAGTGGTCTTTGATGGGCTATGGACTGGATTATTCCCTAAAAACCAGGTCCGCATAACCCACCGTATTCCTGACGGACCGGTGATAGCAGGCAAGATTGATTTTATCTACGATGACACGGTTTATGACCTAAAGACTATCAGCAATGAATATGCCGTCCGTGACGGCCCGAAGGGGGAGCACGTGAAGCAGGTCCTCTTCTATGCTTGGGTGAACAACACTCCAAAGGCCGGCCTGATCTATGTCTGGCTTGGAGGTGTCAAGATTTTCCTCATCGACACTTCAAGGGGCTATGAGGTTGTCAAGGAGCTTGAGGAACGTGCTATGAAGCTTTGGACAGCACTTAGGAAGATGGAACCGCCGGAGCGGGAGGAAAGCTGGCAGTGCAAATACTGCGAGTTCAAAGACATTTGCCTCGGGGGTGAGAGCTGATGGCCTCCAGAACCGCTTTCGTCTATGATTCTTCTCTTCCACTCAGACAGCTGGAGCAGTTCTTTATCCGCCATTCCAAGGATGTGTTCAACCGCCTGGAATTCAGCAGGGCTTTGGAGGAGGCCAGGAGCCTCGCCGAGGGCAGGCACTTCCTCAAGGTCATGGACATTGACGCCTTAGTGGTTGTTGATAACGAAATCCGGGCTGGCTTTGAGATTAAGACGCTCAGGGAGGACGTTGTGAATTATTACGGCAGGGATGGGAGGAAGTACGTGAAGGTGAATGGCAACCAGTACAGGAGTTACATGGAGTTCGTGAGGAGGAGGGGCATTGACGTGCGTTACCTCATTCGCGTGCAGGCGCGTGGTGGGGATTATTTCTACGCTTGGGGTGTCGTTGGGACGCCGGTTCGCTTTGAGTGGCTTGGGAGCGAGGAGTTTGGGACGAGGGATTACTATGCATTGGTCAGGAGGTCCTCTGTGACGAAGCTCGCTGATAGGGTTGAGCTGGCGAAGTACCTCAGGGACTTAATCTTTGGAGGGAGGTGATGGGGCGTGGAATTGTTCTTCTTCGGAGTCGCTGACGGTTCGGCAAGAAAGGCGATAGAGAGCTTTGCTCCGCGAAAATTCCCAATCATGGTGAACTATGCCACGAAGGTACGACCAATCCCGCGAAATACTAGCAAGCTCTTCATCGACAGCGGTGGTTTCAGCTTCTTCTTCAAACTCAGGGAGTATCCAGATCCTCACGAGAAGTACCTCGAATTCGTGCTGAAAAAGAACGCTGACTTCTTCGCGAACAGAGACCATCCCTGCGAGCCCGAGGTACTTCACCAGACTGGCCGCACTGTAAGAGAGAACCAGCTCAAGACTATTGAGAATCAGATTGCGATTCAGGATCTAATAGATGATCAGTATCCAGAGCTCGGGAATCGCTTCGTTGCAGTCCTACAAGGCTGGACCATAGAGGAATATCTGTATATGCTCGATGAGATGAAAAGCCAAGGGCTTCTCACGAGGCTAATTGGTATTGGGTCTGTCTGCAGACGTGGACAGGAAAGGCAGATCCGACGCATCATCACTACTCTCCGCGCAGAGCTCCCGCGCAAGTATGGGCTCCATGCATTTGGTGTGAAATTCAGCGTTCTGAAGTACAAAGACGTGTGGGATGCTCTCTACTCAGCAGATAGTCTCGCGTACAGGTGGAGAATAGACAGGGTGAAGGATCCTCGACCGATTTCTGAGCAATTGATTGAGAGACTCAACGATTGGATCAGCCGTCTTGACAGCCTTGCAACAACCCACTCAAATCAAATGACTCTTGTGGAGGCGATCTAAATGGATGAAATGGGCGTAACTGAGGAGTATTACACGTGGTGGTTCCGCTACGTGCACTCTGAAGAAGAAAAGGGGGAGCGTGATGGCCGTGAGTGTTAACTTTCGCTTTCGTATGAAAGTTAAGGATACTAACACCTACTGTATATTATCATTCTTTTCCAGGAACCTTCCTCGCATGACCAACCCCAAACACCGGAAAACCCGGCCAAATATACACCACCTGTACTTATTCCCCACAACTCCCGAAGCGTCCTGGCGCCTGAAAAATATAAGTCCTGCTAACAAAATAACAGAGGTGGTATAATGCCTCGCAGGAGAAAGTTTCCAGACTATGTAGAGATACGAGTTCCGGTCTACCAGCCACCTTCCAGCACCCTCGAACTCCTTTTTGAGGGTAAAACGCTTGAGATAGCGAAGCGCCTCGTCAGATACCTCAAAAAGAACGGAGGCATGTTCAAGGACGAGTACCAGGAGGCTCTTGGCATTGATGGAACAGATAAGGTCCTCTACTTTAGAGTCGTGAAGAAGCTCCTGGCCCTCGGCATGATTTACGAGGACAGGGGGATGTACAGGCTTTCAGACCGCTTCTCCGAACGCATGGAAAACCTCGCCAAAATGTGGAAGTTTGAGATCGGAAAAGTCGCCGAATTGTGGTGATGCTTATGTTTCCTGAGCTTATACTAATCGACGGCGAACCTGCACAAGTCATCGAGATTGAAGACAAGTACGCTCTCGCAGAGTCGGCAAGGAACTTATATATTCTCCTGGAAGGCGATGACGGGAAGCACTACGTTGGTGTGAGGCTGAGCAAGAAAGAGTATGTACTTCCCGACGCACTTCGTGAATTCTACGACTTCGTGAGGGTGTGATGCCAATGCTCATATATCATAATATTATACATGAGCTTGGTGAAAAATCGTGGGCAAAATGGGCAAAGTGGCCACTAAAAAAAGCAAGGCTCTCCTTCGAGATTCAGCCCGAAAAAAGCGAAAGACACGCATTCATATTACCATTGATGAAGAAGTGTCCGCAGTTATGGAGGAGCTTGCGCTCAATAAGTCGAAATTCATCAACAAGGTACTTAGAACGCTCCTTTTTGGAGAAGAGGTGGGCAAAATGCTGATAGAATTCTGGTGGTCCCGCGGCCCGGATTTGAACCGGGGACCTGCGGATCTACAGTCCGCCGCCGCTCCCAGGCTAGGCTACCGCGGGACCCTACAGGCAGCCCGTTCCATAATCCCCCGGGTAGGTTTATAAATTTTTCTCCCGAGGTAATTGGGGTGGGAACATGAGGCTCTACGAACCCGTTACACTCGCTATACCGCTCGCGAAGGGAATAGGGGAGTTCATAATGCGCGAGGGCAGGTTGCCGGACGGTGACGAGCTCCGCGAGATGCTGAAGAGTCTGGGAATGGAGGAGAGCTGCCTCGACCGGGGGCTGGCCCTCTACAGGAGCAGGTTCCTCATAGCCCTCGCCTTTCCCCGGGGGGAGACGCTGGTGGTTGACGTCATCTCCTCCAGCGGCGAGCTCAGCGACGCGCTGGAGGTCGTGGCCTACCGCGACAGGAAGCTTGAGGCATTCGTCGTCGAGATTCTCCCGACCAACGACCTCGAATACGAGGGGAACATAGGCGTTGAGCCGATAATCATAGACGAGAAAACCCTCGAACTGGAGAGCAGCCCGGTTCTCGGCCACTTCGAGGAGGATGAGGAGGGCCTCTTCCTCGTTATATACCGCGAGACGTACGAGCGCTGGAAGAGTGGGGGAGACGTTCACACCTGCCCCGTCTGCGGAGGGGAGCTCGTCTGGAAGGGGGAGAAGGCTTACTGCCAAGACTGCGGCTACGGCGTGAGGGTAAAGGATTAAGTACCTAAGGGGGAACAATCTTGTGGTGGAAGAAATGAGGGCCATAAAGTCGCAGCTGGTGAAGTATTCGAGACTCGCCCACGAGCGGGGCCTTACAGCGGCCTTTGGGGGGAACCTAAGCATAAGGAAGGGGAATCTTGTCTTCATCAAGGCCACGGGGGCGGTGATGGACGAGATGACGGCGGAACAGGTGGCAGTTATAGACATGAGCGGAAGGCAGGTTTCAGGCGTCAGGCCGTCCTCGGAGTACAGGCTCCATCTGGCAGTTTACAGGAGCCGGCCGGACGTCAAAGCCATAGCTCACCTCCACCCCCCCTATGCAATAGCCGCAACATCCCTAATCGACTGGGAGCTGCCGATAATGACCCCCGAGGCCGAGATATACCTGAAGAGAATTCCAATAGCCCCGTTCAGGCCTGCGGGAACCCAGGAGCTGGCCGACGTTGTGGCAGACGCCATACTCCAGTCGGACGCCGTCATATTGGAGCGGCACGGTATAGTGACCGTCGGAAGAACACTGAGGGAGGCCTTCTACAAGGCCGAACTGGTGGAGGAGAGCGCGAAGCTGTGGTACCTGGGCAGAAAATAGTTCTCCTTTTTACTCATCAGAAACGCAGGGAAATGAGCGTAAAAAGAAAACGCTCACTTGACCTGCTCAAGGGCACCGAGGACCTCCCAGATGATCGTCCTCGTGTGCATCGGCATGTTCGGGTCCTCGCTTATTTCTTCCAGGATGGCTATGGCATCGGCCGCCCTGACGGCGGGCTCCTTGCTCTCGTCGAGGAGGGCCTCTATGGCCTGCTCGGCGGCACGCCTTATGTTCCTGGGAACAACGGTGTCCTGGACGACCTGCTCCTTGAGAACCTGCACGATCTGGCCGATGAGCTCGCTCATTCTATCACCCCCTTTTCTAAAGAATTGTTACTAAAATCTCCTCGGGTTATCTTAAGCTTTCCTAACTAAAAAACTTTTCGGTCAACGTCGAAACCAGGGGAGGGGAGGGCCAGAACTAAAACTCCACGCCCCTCCTCGCGAGGATGCCCTTCTGGTAGGGATGCTTATTTCCTTCATCTCCGTCACGTAGTCGGCCAGCTCAAAGAGCCCCTCCGGGCAGTAGCGGCCGGTCAGGACGAGCTCCGTGTGCGGGGCTTTGCTCTTGACGAGCCCCCTGACTTCCTCAACGTCGAGCATTTTGAAACCCAAGGCAACGCAGATTTCATCGAGGATTACCAGATCCCACTCGCCACTTGAGACTACCTCCCTGGCCCGCTGAAGGGCCTTTTTGGCGGCCTCTATGTCGTCCGGTTCGGGGTTTCCGTGGACAAACTTGGGCAGGCCGAAGGACTCTATGACCGCGCCACATTCGGCTATCTTCTTCTGCTCGCCGTACACATTGGGAGCCTTCATGAACTGAAGGATGATGACCTTTCCGCCGGAGCCGAGCATCCTGACGGCCAGGCCGAAGGCCGCCGTCGTCTTCCCCTTCCCGTTGCCGGTGTAGATGTGAACTAAGCAGAGCTTGTCTTTCCAAGGCATGTGGGTTCACCTGATGGATATAATCGCCAGGGGTTTTAAAGGGTGTTGATGGAATAGGGAAATGATTAAATTCTCGTTAGTGCAAATCCCAAGATGGTGAAACCAGATGGCGGATTACTTCTTAATATCCCTTTCAAACAGGGAGAATTTGGAACTCTGCATAGAGTATGGTCTCGCAGGGTTCACAAATAGCATAAACGGCCTCTGGACCTTTTTTGATATAGATGTTGGGGATTATGTCTCATTTCTATATGGGGCCCGAGTTAGAAATCTCTACAAGGTTACCAAGAAAGTCGCCTATAAGAACGCCGAGAATCTTCCCCCGTGGCCGCCGATAACATTCAGGTCAAAAAGAACGTATTATTTTCCATTCAGACTGGTCCTAAAACAGGAAAGGGAATTTAACGAACCGATGGTCAGACCTGAATTTTCTTACGTAGCTGAGAATCTGCTCTTGAGAGGGGGCTATAGAAAGACCCATTTCCAGGCCGACACGGTAACATTTTATAACGTTTCCGAGATGGGAACAGTATTTGATGGCGAAACCAAGCATCTAGAGTTAAATGCCGAAACGTTTGAACCTAAGATTGTTTTCAAGAGAGAAAATCAAAGACCTCCCGAGAAGTTCTATTTCAGAGAGCTTGTACTTCAATCCCTTGTAAGGAGGAAAATTCAATACTCCATTCTCAAAGACGCCTTAGAATTTTTCGGTGTTGATAGTACTCCCGAAGAATTTGAAGTGCTGGGTGAAAAGGCTCTCCCAGAAGGGTACGTTGATATATTCATCAAACTGAGGCATCCAAGAGGAACAAACAAATACCTGCCTGTGGAAGTCAAAACCGGAAAAGCACAAAGTAAAGATTTGGGGCAATTAATGGGATACATAAATGAATTCAGTAACGAAACCGTTGGAGGGATATTGATTGCCAAGGATTTCCCAAGATCAATCCTCAATAATCCCAAAATATTAGCTGTCAGATATTATTTTAAGGACATAGATCCTTCCGAGGAATACAGCTATGAGGAACTCCTAAAAATGTTGACATTGGAGGTTATAGAATGAAAAAGAGACTGTTCGTGTTTATAACGCCAGATGGAGTAACTTACTCGTCCCCCGATGAGACGTACCCCGACGTGGAAAACCTCCAAGTGCTCGGATTTGGTGAAGGATCCAATGAAGAAGAAGCGTTTGAGGACTTTATTAAAAACAATAAATGGGTGTTGGAGACTCAATTCAATGAAGTGATCTGTATAGAAGTTAAATCACGAATTTATCGGGAAAAAGATTTTATCTAAGTAACAGACGTTCAGCGAGCTCGACTTCAAGCCTCTCATTCCAAAGCTGAAGTTCATCACGAACAAAAAAGCGCTGGAGCGGGCACCTGATGGGTAAGGCGATGAGAGAACTGCCAAAGGAGGACTACAAGCTTATTGAAAGCCTGCTTTGACCGAAGAGAACGCTATCTTTCTGCCAATACTAAAACTTTGGGAAAGTCTCATCAAGTTTGTGATTTTCCTCATATCTCCCCTATTATTGTGATTTTATACTCCGAGGGTTTTATAGAGGAATGCGGTTCTAACTCGCTCTCGAATAGGGTTTGCTCTTTTTAGCGCTCCATAGGAGCGCGAGTTGGAGTAAACCCACTTGAAAGTTAGCCATTAAGAGTGCATTCAACCGAAAAACAGTTCCTTGAATTCGGAAATCATTAACTACAAAAGAGCACCTTGGATAAGAATCACGAACCTTGATCAAACTTTTGCTCAGTAAATCTTTGGGGGTGGGGGCGTAAGCCCCCCAGAGGATTAAGGAATAAGGAAGGTGGGGAAACGTAGTTTCCCAAGTTTTGGAGAAAAAGCGGGGTTGTGGGGTGGAACCCCACACCGGGGGTTTGAGAGTACAGAGAGATAAGGGGGCGGAGCCCCCTTGTCTTTCGTTTCTGGGGCCAGGGCCGGGATTTGAACCCGGGCTAGGGGATCCACAGTCCCCTGTGCTAACCAGGCTACACCACCCTGGCCATTTCCAGCTAAACCTTTTGGGTTAGCTTTATAAAGTTTTCGACGGAAGGGGCTGAAAGAGGGAGCTGAGACCTTTTACATACCATAACTGATAGCTGGGGAGAGATTTAGCAGGACAGCGGGCTTTGGGAGGTTTAGATATGAAGGCAAAGCGCGAGGCACTCACCAGCCTCTTCAGGGCCATGAGGGAGGGAAAAGTTGACGAGGACATAATCGACCTCCTCCTGCTCATCAACTCAATTAATGGAATCTACACGACCAGCTCCTGCTCCGGCAGGATTGGAATCATCGAGGAGCCCGCTTTGGGTGCAAAGCCCCTCTCAAGGTGGCTCATAAAGGTACACCGTGAGATGACATTTGAAGAAGCAAGAGAAGCTCTCAAAAAGGCAGAAAAGGGACTGATCTTCCTCAAGAGCCAGCCGCCAATATTCCACGTCGTCGCCGAGGACATCGAGAAAGCGAAGAAGCTCCATGAACTTGGTTTGGCATCGGGATTTAAGTACACCACCTTCAAGGTCATCTCGAAGCGATACCTCGTTGAGATAAACGCCACAGAGTACCTAACCGCGCCCCTCGGCAGGGACGGGAGGGTTTTAATCGACGATGAGTACCTGAGCTTTGCTCTGGAAGTCGGCAATTCCATGCTGATGAGGAGCAAGGGGAGACTGCCGCGCCTGGGGAGAAACTTCAGAAAGCTGAGGGAAGAGCTCGGAGAAGACGAGCTGTTCTACGAGCTGGCGGAGAAGTTCGAAATCAAAGCCAGGTGAGACTCATGTAGCTCTTCATGGAAGGGCATCCCGCACTGACCTCTTCCCCGCCCTAAAGGGCGAGGCTTGCAAAAGAAAAAAAGTTACCTCATCTCATTCCACTCCGGGTTCCCGTACCTCTCTTCCACCAGTCTCTCGGCAAGCTCAAGCTCGTAGTCCGTTAGCCCCCCTTCCTCCAGCCCGAACGCGGTAAAGAACTTGTCCTTCAGCAGTTCGTAGGCCTCCCAGCGGCTGAGCTTTATCCCCTCGCGCTCCAGCGTTGTTACCCTCTCCCAGATGCTTGAAACGCCCTTGTCGGCGAGCTTGGCCTTTGAAGCGCGGAGAACCCTTCCGAGCACCTCGACGCGCGTGGAGTACATGAAGGTGCCGTGCTGCAGGATGATTCCCTTCCGCCTCGTCTGTGCGGAGCCGCTTATCTTCTTTCCGTTGGCAACTATGTCGTTGAGGCCGGAGAAGCCGGCATCAATGCCGAGCTCTTTCAAGGCATCGACGAGAGGGCCGGCCAGATAGCGGTAGCTCGTCTCGACGTTTTTGAGCATGGGGTGTAAATCTTCGCCGACAACGACGGAATAGGTTATCTCGCCGAACTCGTCGTGGAAGACCGAACCGCCGCCGGTTATTCTCCTCACGACGGGAATGCCGAGCCTCCTGGCTTCCTCAAGGTTGACGTCGTGGACGACGCTCTGGAATCTCCCAATAGTTACCGAGCTCGGCGAGAAGGCGTAGAGCCTGACCGTGTCAGGGACTTTCCCCTCGATTCTGGCGCGCATTATCGCCTCGTCTATGGCCATCTGGACCTCAGGTCTTGCAACTATGAGCGGGATGAACCTCATGACATCACCAAGGTTAAAAGGTCGTGAGCGTTTTTAAGCCCAGCGATGATGAGGCCCAAGCCCTTCCGAGGCAACGATGAGGAGAGCGCTGACCTCCTCCCCGCCCTGAAGGACGAGGGTTCCAACGAGGAACCCCCCTTACCCTAAAGGCAGGGAGGTTTGAGGGGTCTCATTTAGACCCAAAACAAATTGGGTCTTCGACCCCTCTGGCCCGGTCTTAGGCCAGTTACCCCTCACCTTGAAGGCTTTCAAACCCTCAAGGCTCGGGGTTATAGCTTTAACCTTCCTCAAAATATTAAAAGCTCCCACAAGGTCAGCATTCATTACAACGCCCTCTCTACGGCACTTAAACAAACCCCTAACAAAGCGAGCGTTGGGATGGTGTTGGCCACAGAGAGGACAGGATTGCGAAGTGAAAGCCTCATTAACCACAACAACACTAATACCATACTCTTCCGAGACTTCTTTGAGCCTCTTAATCACATAATTGAAACGCCACACGTGGGAAAGGAGAAAATTCTGCTTTTTACCCTTGTCCGAGTTTCTGGCGATACTCTTAGGATAACCAACGACAATTTTAGAAACCCCAATCTCGTAAAGCCTCCTGACAGTTTGCCTGACTGCAGTGTTAATGTAATGTTTAGCCTGAAGCTTGGCCCTCTCGTGCATTCTCTTGAGTTTTCTGCTCGTCTTAGCTCCAGATTTATTGAGTTTTGATTGATACTCTGCAATTTTTCTCCTCCAGTAAAAATCAATGCTTTTGAGTGGTCTCCCGTTCACGAGGAAGCTTTCACCATTCTCAACGTAAACGGCCATTAAGTTGTTCACTCCCAAGTCGATTCCTGCCGAAAGGCTTCCTTTTGGCCTTCTTGGGAGTGCAACCCACTCCCCGCCCTCAAATTTCTCCTCGACTGTAACGCTGATGTGGGCGTACCATCTCCGCTTCACCTTGTCATAAGTGATTTCTAACCGCCCCTGCTTGCCCTTCAAGTGTATCCTGCCCTTGAATTGGATTTTGAGTATTCCGAACTTACCAAGTCTCCTCAATTCGAGGACGTTTCCATTAATCCGGTACTGGTCGTTTCTCAGGGGAATTACGAAGAGTTTTCTGCCGTCCTCTTCCCTAACGAATTTGGGCGGTCTTGGCTTGGACCATTCGGGGAGTTCGCCATTCTTTTTCCTCCTGTTGAGTGAGAAGAACGAACGCCAGCTTTCAGCGTTCTTTCGGGCTAACTGTTGAACTGTTGAGCCACCAATCCAGTTCTTGAACTCGTAGTATGCTTCTTTTTCTGTCGTTGAGAAGTCGGTTTTGCCGAATTCTTTGAACTGTTTCAAGCGTTGGTAATTGAGCTTGTTCCAGATTATGGCTGTGGCTTGAGCTAATTCAAAAAGGGCTTTCTCTTGTTTCTTTGAGGGTTGAAGTTTTACCGTTACTGCCCGCCTCATTTCAAAGTATGGTATGCGTTTTAGGCTTTAAAAGAGTGTTGCTTTTCTCATTGAGACCAATTTATCAAATACCGTACCCCGCCCTAAAGGGCGAGGCTTGTGAAAAGAAAAAAGTCAAAGCCCCACCTCGGGGGTTTGAGAGTACAGGAAGCTTTTGGAAAAAGCTTCACCAAAAGTTTGTAGCCCACCCTTGAAGGCGTCACTACGGTCGGTTTTCCAAATCGAGGGCATTTTTTGAGGGAGAAAACTGCAGAGGCCGGCTAAAATGGTTTACTCCCCTATGACGCCCAATGGACGTCTTTTAAGGTTAAACCTCTTTAAAAGGAGCCCCAAAGAGTCCCCCATTCAAAACAACGGACTTCAAATAGAAAACCCAAAATCTGGCACTTAAAAAAGGGGGAGCTACAAACTTTGATCAAACTTTGCGCAGGCAAAGTTCTGGGGGTGTGGGGGCGTTAGCCCCCCAAGGGATTAAAAAATAAGGAAGGTGGAGAAACGTAGTTTCCCAAGTTTTGGAGAAAAAGCGGGGTTGTGGGGTGGAACCCCACACCGGGGGTTTGAGAGTACAGAGAGATAAGGGGGCGGAGCCCCCTTGTCTTTCGTAGGGTCAGGGGCCGATTAGTTCATCATCGGAGCCCTCGGACACCTACCCTCACATCATCCCAGGCCGAGGTGTTCCCTTATTATGAGGGGGATGAGCCCTATCTTCGGGAAGACGATTAGGGCCTTGTCCTCGACGGCATAGGCTGGAACGCAGGGGACGGTGCCGTAGGGTGTCGGGTACGGGGGGTCGGGTGCCCAGTTGTTGTCTCCCCACGTCACGAAGCACTTCTCTGCCTTACCCCCAAGTTCGACCACCTTTATCTCCCTGACGCGGTGAATTATCGGGTATTCGTAGCCGGGCCGTTTGTAGACGATAACGTCACCGACGTGGACGTCGTCTATGTTATCCTCGTTTATCCCCTTGAGCAGGACAACATCACCGCGGTAGAAAACGGGCTCCATGGACTCGCTGACGACTATTACAAGGGGCGAGTCAGTGTGAAGGGCCAGTTTGAGCCCCACCTGGAGAGTGAAGACCGCCAGGAGGGCTATCAGTATCCACGCCAGGTCCTTTTTCCATGAGTCCTCCATTTCAGCGCCTCCATGAGGGTGCTTATTCTCGCGGGTATGGCACCTATCGCGGTGCAGGTTTCCAGGCTTATCCCATTTCCAGTGATGTCCATGTGGTAGCGGGCGGTCTTAAATATTTCCTTCGGGAGACCGTGCCTCCCGAGGCCGACCAGGAGGAGAAAACTCTCCCCCCTCAAAGCCCTCTCTGCAAGCTCAAGTGGTGTTATCTCCTTCTCCTCGCCCGGCTTTCTGGTCGTGGCGACGGGGATACCGAACTGCGGCGGAAAACCCCTCCGGGGGAACTCCAGAATGTGGAAGCGGTTTCTCTCGGCCAGTTCGAGGAGATACTTCCCCCCCTCACCTATGGTCGTATGGCCGGCTATCTCCCGGGCAACGTCCAGCGGCTCTCCCTCAAGGGGGAAGCCAACCAGTGCCAGATGAAAGCCGTAGGCGTAGGCAATTGGCCCGGCCCTGGCTATCGCCCTGAGGTGGGCCTCATGGAGCCTCTTGGGGTCATACGTGTTGTAAAGGGCCAGAGTCAGCATCTTTCCTCACTTAAAGTGGCCAGGGAATGTTTATAAGGATTTAGAACAGACTAAAAAGTTAGGATGACGACGCGCGAGGAAATAGAACTACTGATTGAAAGGGGGTACTACGAGGAGGCCCTGTCCGAGGTTCACAATCTGAAGGACCCCCTCGACCAGATAGAGGTTCTCACGGACATAGCCGTTGCCATATACCAGCACGGCGGGCCCCAAGAATGGATCCCCAGCATAATAGAGGACGCCATGTACATAGCCAAGAAGCTCAAAGATCCGGCCAACAGAGCAGTGGCGTACTCAACGATAGCCTCTTCCCTCGCGATAATGGGATACGAAGAGGACGCTATGGACTTCTTCAATCGTGCTCTGGACGTAACTGGTAGAATAAAAAGTCCGATAGAGAAGGGCGTAGTCCTCTCCGAGCTTGCGTATCATCTGGCAGTTGGGGGCTATCCCGAAAACGCCCTTGAGCTCTTCAACATAGCCTTTGACACAATAATCGGGGCGGAAGTGGGGTACAACCTTAAAGTCGACGGCATAATAAGGATAGGAGAGCTCCTTGAGAAGGCGGGTGATGCACTTCCATCGGGTAAAGCCCTCGACTTCTACAGGATGGCCTTCGACATATTCGACAAGCTCCATGTAAACCAGCGCGCGGCCGTCGTCGAGAAGAAGATAGAGCTGGCCCGGACTGTCTACGAGGTCGGCCTCCCGTCGATAAGGCAGGCCCTCCTTGAGGGAAGGAACCACTACGCCCTGGCACTCATTGAAAAGAAGTACGCCGGGGTCGTGAGGCTCATAGGGGAGCTCGAAGTGGCGCTCTGGATGAAGAGGGTGAACAACGTAGAGTACCTGGAGGTCGTTGACAGGGCCTTCGAGCACTGCAAAAACCCGCGCTTCACGGAGGCCAACGTGCAGAAGATAGCCAGGCTTCTGACCGAACTCGGAAGCCTGAGAAGGGCGCTTGAGTTCGCGAGAGCTATAAAGGACGTTCGCAAGAAGAGCGACGCCCTGAGGGCAATAGCCGTAGAGCTGGCAAAAAGGAACGAGTTTGAAGAAGCTCGGGAGATCGTTGAGATTATACCCGACCCGGAGATAAGGGCCGAAGCGATGACCGAGGTTGTTGCTATAGAGGAGAGCCGGTGAAAAGCTATGATATTCGACGCCCATTCAGACCTCCCAACGTTCATCTACGACGAAAGGGACAGGGGAAAGGCTCGCGTTCTGGAGGAAAACTTCGAACGCTTCTTCGCCCCGGGGATAGGTGCCAGGGTCATGGCCATCTGGACGCGTCCCGACAGGAGGAGCAACGCAACCGTCTACGGCCTGGAGGCTCTGAACGCCCTCAGAAGGGACATCGAGGAGAGCGAACGATTTGAGCTGGTGACGAGCTCCGAAGGGATGAAACGGGCCATTGAAGATGGAAGAATCGCCCTCTGGCTCGGCCTTGAGGGCGGCGAACCGGTGGGCGAGAGCATCCACCTCCTGGAGGTCTTCTACCGCCTGGGCCTCCGCGTTCTGACCCTCACATGGAGCCTGCACAACGCGATAGGCGACGGTGTCTTTGAAAGAACGAATGGGGGGCTCACCAACTTCGGTATTGAGGTCGTTGGAAAGGCGGAGGAGCTCGGAATAGTCATCGACCTGAGCCACATCAACGAGGCCGGCTTCTGGGACGTCCTCGATACTACCGCGTTTCCGGTCATAGCGTCGCACTCCAACGCAAGAGCCCTCTGCGACCACGGGAGAAACCTGACCGACGATCAGATCCAGGCGATAGCCGAGCGCGGCGGTGTCATAGGGGCGGTGGCGATCCCAAGCTTCGTCCACCGGGAGAGGCCAACACTGGAGATGTACGTGGAGCACATAGCGTACATGGCAGACTTGGCCGGGTACAAACACGTCGGCCTTGGCTTTGACTTCGTGTACTACCTCCCAGGCTGGAGCGGGAGGAGCGTTGAGGGCTTCGAGGACGAGTCGAAGATACCAGCGCTGGTTGAACGGCTCTCCGAGACCTTCAGCGGGAGGGAGGTCGAGGCCATAACATTCAAGAACTTTGAGCGCGTTTTTGAGAGGGTCGTGGGTTAGGTTTTTATTCCCTACCCTCCAGCACGGCACGGTGGGAGTTATGGAGGAACTCTACTTTTTAACCGCGAGGGAAGCCAGGAGACTGCTCTTTTCAGGGGGGGCCGTTAAGCTCAACCTCGACCTCAGAAAAACCAACAGGACGTGGGAGGTAAAGCTGGAAGGAGACGAGTTCATATTTCCCAATGGAACGCGGGTTGGGAGGGACATCATAGAGAGAATTGCGAGGGACGAGGGGAGCGTTTACTTTATCAGGAAAGGCGTTTACAAGGCCGCAATAGCCGGCGAGCACTTCTACAAGCTTGTGCCGACGATTCCGCCGACGATAGAGATAAACGGCATCAGGATGCACAGGACAAAGGAAGTGAACCCCCTGCAGGACACAAGGAACAAGGTGAACGCGGTGAAGCCGAAGGAGGGAGAGACGGTTCTGGACACATGCATGGGGCTGGGGTACACCGCCATAGAGTCCGCCAAGAGGGGGGCGTACGTCATAACCATCGAGAAAGACCCGCACGTCCTGGAGCTCGCCAGGATAAACCCCTGGAGCAGGGAGCTCTTCACGGGAGGAAAAATCCAGGTCATACAGGGCGATGCCTTCGAAGTTGTAAAGAAGTTCAACGATGAGAGCTTCGACGTGGTTATCCACGACCCGCCGCGCTTTTCTTTAGCCGGACAGCTCTACTCGGAGGAGTTCTACCGCGAGCTGTACCGCGTCCTAAAGCCCGGCGGGAGGCTGTTCCACTACGTTGGAAACCCCGGGAAAAAGTACCGGAGGAAAGACCTCCAGAGGGGCGTCATGGAACGGTTGAGGAAGGCGGGCTTCGTAGGGGTTAAGCGGGTCGAGGAGGCCCTAGGAGTGGTGGCGAGGAAGCCGGTGAAAGAAAAATAAAAAAGCTCATTTCTTCGTTTCTCCCTTCATCACCTTCTCCACGTCAAATCCTTCCTCGTACTTCTTAAGCTTCCTCTCGAAGAACTCGATGAAGAGCCTGTATCTCTTCGCCCTGTGCTTCGGCTTGCCCCGTATGCTGTGGCCGTGGGCGCCGCGCCTGAATATCGCTATGTATGCCTCCTTCCCCATGTCCCTGAGCACGTTGTAGAACATCAGGCTCTGGTCGAGCGGGCAGCGGTAGTCCTCAAGGCTGTGGATGAGCAGGATCGGCGCTTTAACCCTGTCGGCGTAGAAGAGCGGGCTGAGCTTCCGGTAGTTCTCGTTCTCTAATGGATCTGCCCCGATGACTTCAACGTCGTACCAGAGGCCTATGTCCGAGAAGGCGTAGCTGGTGAGCCAGTAGCTTATGCCGTTCTCGCTGATGCCGGCCTTGAAGAGGTCGGACTGAGTCAAGGCCCAGTTGGTCATGAAGCCGCCGTAGCTTATGCCGGTTATTCCAACCCTCTCCCTGTCTGCCTGGGGTTCGAGCTTAAAGAACTCCTCAATGCCGTTCATTATGTCCCCGAAGTCCTCCAGACCGGTTCTCCCCAGCACACGGAGGGCAAAGTCTTCGCTGTAGCCGTTGCTCCCGCGCGGGTTCACGAAGACGACGTAGTAGCCCTTGTTCGCCATCAGCTGCATCTCGTAGACGAAGCGGTGGCCGTACATCCCCTTCGGGCCGCCGTGGACGAAGACCACCACCGGCGCCTTCTCGCCCTCCTTCAGCTCCGGTCTGAGGTACCAGCCGTCTATCTCAAGGTCGAGGGACTTGAAGCGGAAGTGCCTCGGCTCAAAGGTTTTGAGCCTCTCGAATATCGGCCCGTTGTAGTCGGTGAGCTGCTTCAGCTCGCCGTCGTAGAGGTAGAGCTCCGCTATTCTCATTGCGGTCGCTATAAGCAGAACCGCCCTGCCCCCATGGACGTCGAAGCCGTAGACCCAGTGGTCACCGGCAACGATTCTCTCGGCCTCCCCGTCCCAGAGCCAGAGGTTCACCCTGCCAGCGTCGGGCGTCAGGAAGTAGACCCTCCCATCATCAAGCCTGGCGTCGTAGACGTCCAGCGGGCCCTCGTAGACCGGCCTGAGCTCGCCGTCCCAGATATAGATCCACTCGTGCTCGCTGATGAACTTCTTTTCCCTCTTCCCGCGGAGAAGCAGACTCTCTCCGTCGGAACCCACCGCCGTGAAGGAAACCCTCTCGAAGAGCTTCTCTTCAGTTCCATCCTTCCAGAGGTAGATGTCCCAGAACTTGAACAGGGCCGGCTTGCTTCCCTCGCGGTGCGGGACGTTGACGACCACGCCATCGCCGTGCCATATTCCGCTCGAAAACCTCGGCTTCTCGAACTGCTCAAGTACCTCCTCGCTCTCCGTGTCGAGAACCCAGAAGGTGGTCTTTTCGCCGTCGAAGAAGCCCATGTTGTCGAACCATGCCGGGACGTCGTCGTCAAAGACGAAGTCCCCGTCGTCCCTTCTCTTAAAGCCCACAACGAGGAGCCTTCTTGAATCGCTGTTCCACTGGATCGAGCGGACGTTTTTAGCGCTCAAAACCTTCTTTGCGCTCAGGGTCTGAACGTCAGCGACCCATATCTCGCTCTCTTTCTTCTCCTCGTTAAAGCGGGTGAAGGCGAGCTTTCTGCCGTCGGGCGAAATCCTCGGCATCGCTGCATTCTCGATGAAGCGCCTCGCGCCGGTCTCCAGATCCTCAACAACGACGGTGCTCTCGTACTTATCTTCGTTCATGTTGGCCTTGGTGAGGGTGTAGGCGACAAGGTTCCCCCGTATTCTCGGGTCGCCCAGGTAGGCGAACTTAGAAAAGGTCTCGTGGTTCCATTCGATACTGCTCATAACGCTATCACCTACTTGGTAGAGAGCCTTAAAAGTATATAAGGGTAACTACCCGTCCAGGTGAGAGGATGAAGGAAGAGTACGCCGTTGGAATTATACTTGCCGCTGGAATAGTGGTTTCGCTCGTTCTCAGAACATACAGCGGAATAGCACTGGCCGCCCTCGGGATACCCCTCTACCTGGCCTACATCGCGAGGGAGCAGAACGTACTGGCGAAGTCGAGGCTCTACGACCGTGACCTCTTCCTCATGATAGCCATAGCGGTGGTGGTCATACTGGTCTTCAATTACCTCTGGGACCCGAGGATGGGCCTCATAGCGATGGCAATCGCGATACCCCTGCTGGCGATCTACGCGGGCAGACTAAAGGCGAGAAAGGAGGCGGAGAAGGCCCGATAGCTGGCCGGTTCTTTTGTAAGCCCTAACTTCGTTCCTCATTTCGTCCAGAAAATCCCTATCAATACCGAACTTCACCCTCACCCGGCGCGAAATGTAGTTGTCGTTGAGAAAGATCATGGCCACCGCGGAGGTGAGGTTCTTCGGCTTCCTCCAGTTGGCCTTCTCGAAGTCTATGACGTAAACATGCTCGCCGGCTATTATGTGCTTGCCGCCCTGGATCTGGCCGTGGTCAAGGCCGAGCCTGTCGAGCAAAGCTGTTTTCTCGACTACCTCAAAGAGGTGGCGCTTTTCGAGGTCAGCGTGGAGGATTATCTCCCCCTCTGCGAACTCCCTGATGAGGTACTCAAGGCCCTCAAAGACCCCATACCCTATCAGCGGGGGAGTTACTCCGAAGGGCCCTATCGTCCTGACGATTTTCGCCTCCCTCGCGAAGTTCTGCCTCGGCGAGTCGGGCCTTTGGAGCTTAATGATGACGTTTTTTTCATCTAACATTGCCCTGAAGATAAGGCTCGTGGTTCCCTTGGAGTAGGGGCGGACTTCCTCGAATCCGAGCGATTTTAGGTGGGAGTAAAACCGCCCCAGTTGAGCTTTACTTATCAGGTGGTCGAACATACTCCTCGATAAGCTTAAATACTCCGCCGATAAAATACTTTTGGTGATAGCCATGGTGACGGCTTTTATTTTGATGGTGACGGCCGCTGGAAAGGAAAGGGAAGTTATGGAGAAGCTTCTGGCCATGCCGGAGGTTAAGGAGGCCTACGTGGTCTACGGCGAGTACGACCTCGTCGTTAAGGTTGAGACCGACACGCTCAAGGACCTTGACCAGTTCATCACGGAGAAGATAAGGAAGATGTCCGAGATACAGATGACCTCGACGATGATAGCCATCTGAACCTCTCATTCTTCTCTCTTGCCCTTATTCTAAGAATAACAGAAAAGAAGGGGCTCACTTGTTCATCATGAGCCTTATCCTCTCGGCCGCATCCTTGGCCTTGTCCGAGATGTTGCTGAGGGTTCTGGCGATGTTGAGGATGTAGAAGCCGTCGCCCCAGCTCAGCTTTTCCGCGTTCTCGAAGACCAGCTGCATGAGCTTCGTGTCGAGGCCGTCTATCTTATTCTCGACGCTCTCTATCTGCCGGATTATTTCGTACTCCTTGGATATCTCCCCATCGGCGAAGCCGCTCTCTATAACACGATCCATCTGGACTATGGCCTCGTGGACGAGCTTTGCAGCTTTGATGCTCTCCATGCCCATCTGGAGGATTACCTCCTTGACCTCGACCGGAAGCTCTCCGGGCTCCCTGATGAGAAGCCATTTGGCGGTGTCCTCAGCAGCGTCAGCAACCTTGTCCTGCATGTGGAGGTAGATGAGCACGTCCTCCCTGGCCACTGCCATCATGAGCTTCGAGCTGAGGGAGTCCCTTATCTCCTCCTTTATCCTGTCGGCAACGTCCTCAAGGCGGTCAACCTCGACGGCTATCTTTCTCATCTCCTCGTAGTCCCCATCGTACCAGCGCTGGAGCGCCTTTTCAAGGGTCTCAACGGTGTTGAGAACGACCTCGGAGTGCTTTATAAGGGGCTTGAACGGGCTCTTCGCAAATAGCTTTGTCCAGACCTGCATGTTATCACCCCACGATCATGAGGAACTTGAATATGGCCGCACTTATCAGACCCGCGACCGGAACGGTAATGAACCAGGAGATTATTATGTCCCTAACGATGTTCTTGTTTATTGCCTTTACTCCCCTGGCGAGGCCTACCCCTATGACTGCCCCAACCACGGTATGCGTCGTTGAGATTGGCAGGCCCATCCAGCTGGCGACAAGGACGACCGTCGCCGCCGAAAAGTCTATGGTGAAGCCCCTCGTGTTGGTGAGCTCCGTTATCTTCTTTCCAACCGTCTCCATGACCCTGTAACCGTAGGTGGCGACACCAACCGCTATCCCCAGGCCACCAAGGGCAAGGATCCACTTGGGGACGGGAACCTGCATGCCGCTCAGCCCCATCGTTGCCACCGCATAGACGGCCGCGACAGGGCCTATCGCGTTTGCAACGTCGTTGGCGCCGTGGGCAAGGGCAACGTAGCCGGAGGTAATGACCTGAACCTTACGGAATATGGCCTCGACCCCTATGAACGGGTCGCTGCTCGGGAAGCGGAGCTTTATGAGGACGTACGTTACAAAGAACACAACTATGCCGAGCGGGACACCGTACATGAAAACGCCCGTCTTGAGATCCTTCCCATGGAGGACCTTGATGTAGAACATCGTCCCTATTACCACAAAGGCCAGCCCGATCCAGAAGGGCGACCAGATGCGGGCACTCCTCACGGGGTCTCTCCTCTCAAATATGCTCTTGGTCAGCGCCTTGAATATGAAGTAGGCCATTATGGCCCCGACTATCGGGGAGAGTATCCAGCTGAGAACCACCTGCGTCATCTTGCCCCAGTTGACTATGGCCGTTCCGGCGTAGACTATTCCATAGCCCGCTATGCCGCCTATAATCGAATGGGTGGTAGAGACCGGCAGACCGAACTTGGTGGCTATTATAAGCCAGAGGGTCGCCGCGAGAAGCGCCGCAACGGAGCCGTAGATGAGAACGTTCGGGTCGGTTATCATCGTCGGGTCGAGGATGCCCTTTCGTATGGTCTCGGTGACGCTCTTTCCAAAGAAATACGCCCCAGTGAACTCAAGAACACCAGCTATTATCACGGCCTGTTTGGGGGTTATCGCCTTCGCACCCACCGCGGTGCTCATCGAGTTGGCGGCGTCGTTGGCACCTATCGCCCACGCCATGGCAAATCCGAGGACCACGGTTATCAGTAGCCACACTTCCACTGCCATCACCGAAGCCCAATAAGGGGGGGCATATAAATATCTTGCCGCAGTAGAATATAGTTGTGTGGGAATCTCTATATAGCGATAAATAGAATAAATAGAAAATCAGGGGTTCACCTTCACGGGCTCGGCCGTTATTGTGGCATTGGAGAGCATGCCGAGCCTGGCGTAGTGGTAAAAGCCACCCTCATCGGGCTTGGCGTAGAGCGGCGCTCCGCCTCCACCGGTGACTATGTACCTGACGCCGTCTATCTCACCGTCCCAGAACATGTGGATGTGGCTAAAGACCCCAAAGGCGCTGTAGGCCTTCATGAGCTGGAGGAGCTTCTTGCCGTCCATGTAGTTCATGCCGTGGTTGCCGTTAGGCCTTGGGTCAACCGGAGGGGCATGCATGACGATGACAGGCTTCTTGCCGAGGCCCTTAGCCTTTTCGAGCTCGTTCTGAAGCCACTCCCACTGCTCATCGCTCAGCCCGTAGTCGTGGTCTATGTTGTTCATGAATATGTAGTAGTAATCACCGAGGGCGAAGGAGTAGTCCGTCGGGCCAAAGAGCTGGTGGTAGACGTTTATTCCTTCACCACGGTACTCGTGGTTTCCGACGGCTATGAAGACGGGCTTGTTCCACTTCCACTCCTTCATAAGCTCGCCCCACTCGTCAACCTTGCCGGAATAGACCAGATCCCCACCGTCTATTATGAAGGCCCCCTCGTCAGAGTTCATGGCGTCCCTGACCTTGAGGAACGCCGGAGGCACCTCCTTTCCACCATCGGATCTGTGGTCGCCGAAGGCAAGAACCGTGTAGTTCCCAACATCCCTCGGAGAGATGCTGAAGGAAGGTTTGGATGTTGTGAACTTGACCCATGTATCACCTGTCTCGACATCCTCCGGCAGGTTGAGTACGGAGGGATTGGTGTTCTCGATGACGTAGGTGAGCTCAGCCCCGTTGGGGTTCTTGACTTCCACGCTGACGTTGAAGCCAAGGGCGTAAATATATACTGTCGAGCCGTTGACGAGCTTTATGAACCCTCCCTTTACTGTAACGTTTTCACCGTCAACGACGCGCCAGTAGTAGATGAAAGGCTCCATCGTCTTAAATGAGCTCAAGTACCAGTGCTCCCCCTCGTCTTGAACACCGTTCCAGTTGTTGTCCCCTATGACCTTGAGGAGAATCCCCTCGAACTCGCCGCTCCTCAGGACGTCGCCGGTGTTTATCTGCCTCCCCTCCTTCAGCCCCATCGCGTACTCCAGAGCGGCCCCGGCACCTGCCTTGCCTGTGCCGGTGAAGACGAGGTAGGCCTTTCCGTCCTTGTTAAAGGCCGCAAAGATGCCCTTGTCTTTACCAACGAACTTAAGGCCGAGCTTGTAGACGATGTAGCCGAAGTAGTCGTTGACCGTTATCAGTATCGGCTTCCCCCTGAGAACAGGGCGGGCGTCCTCCGGAGAGAGTATAGCGATGCCACCCTCGTACTGGCTCGCCGGAAGAATCTGGGCGTTCGGGAAGTAGTGCTTGGCCAAGTCCTCGTACCCCTTACTGACGTAGACCTTCGACGTGTCCCCGATTTTGTACCAGTTAGAAAGAACCTGGCCTTTCCCATAAGCGGCAAAGTCAATGCCACCTGATTCGGTGGGGGACGCTGTTGGGGAGGTAGCCGAGGTGGTTCCCGTGCCGGTGGGAGATGTTGAGGCTGTCCCTCCATTTGACCCTATGCATCCCGCTGCCAGGACGATCAGAACCAGCAGGACTGCAGAAGCAACTTTCTTCATCATGTCCTTCACCACAGGAGGTTAAAAGTCAGAGCTTAAAGTCCTTTTGGACTTTTCCCCATATTTTCCGGCCCCCAAAGCTCGGCAGGTTTAAATAATCGTGTCTAAAATTTATCTGGGTGATACCATGTTCGTCGGGCACTACAAAGACGTCCCCGAGAAGGACACCGGTTTTGATGGGGTGACCATAAGGTGGCTCGTTTCTCCAAAGCTCGGAGCGGAGAACTACGCGATGCGCTACTTCGTCCTCAGGAAGGGCGCTGAAATACCGCTCCACCACCACGACTGGGAGCACGAGATATTCATTGTGAAGGGCGAGGGGATAATAACCGGCGGCGGCAAGGAGGCCCACGTCAAGGCCGGCGACTTCCTCTACGTCCCGCCCAACGAGCCCCACGGCTACAGGGCTTTAAGCGAGACCTTCGAGTTCCTCTGCATAATCCCCGCCAAAAAAGAGGCAATACCCGACGATGAGTGGGCCTAACGGCGCCTGTAATGGTAAACCTTTATTTTCTTTCTCCTGAGGACGACCAGGTCTGCCTTTCTGGACTTAGGACGTAGGGGTTCTTCTTCCAGAAGCGACCAAGCTATATCATACGCGAGAGAAGCCACCACTATAAGCAACAGACCGAATATTATGAGGGGCGTATAGTACCAGAGGATCCCCGCCCTGGGAATAACGAGCACGACCTTTCCCACAATCTGACTGGGATAGACCCTCCACGGATCCGCATACTCCCTGTTATCCCCTTTGGTTACATAGTAAATATTGCCCGCCGGGTCTGTTTTTATATCTACCACCCGATGGGTTATCCGGTACGTTGCATTTCCAATCTCAATACGATAGAGAATCACGTCACCGATATGCACATCGCCCGGGGAGACTGGTCTTGTAATCACCATATCGTTCGGGTTTATATGGGGTTTCATAGAGTCTGTGAGGATGACGACGTACTGAAAGCCGAAGACAAAGTGCAGAGCAACGATTCCCAGCACAAAGACAAGAATAGAATACGTCAAAATGGAGAGGAAGTCAAAGCGCTTGGCATTCATTCAGGGCCTCCTATTCCTTCAGCCACCCTGGTAAACCACATAGACAGTGTCGAAACTGCTCAAAGCCACTGGCGAGGCAAAGGTCAGGGTGTACGTACCGGAACCGTTCAGAGTGGCCTGAGCAACGGCCACCAAAGTCGTCCCGCTGTACAGTTTGAGGTATATGGTACCCGCACCTGGATCGGTGGTTATAGTAACAGTGGCGCTGGTAACGTAGTCCGGGTTGGTCGAATCAAGAGTCCAAGTGACATCAGCGTTTGTAACGGTGCTGGTAATGACCTTACTGCCCTGACCAAGTTCCTGGACGTTAACTGTAATAGCAGGAACAGCAAGCGCGGCGCTGATGAGGGAAAGCGCAAGGGCCAGAGCAAGCGGAATTAACCTCTTCTTATTATTCCTCCTCATTTTGACCCACCCCTAAATAGAGCCTTATAACTTCTGCCCCTCTGGGGGTATAAATAGTTTTCTAAAGCAAACCATACCGGTTCACCTTTTGAAATTGTAGGTTTTACAAAAGAACCAGAAGATCGTTAAGAATCCCTCAATCGGCCTTGGATACTCCACAAAAGAGTGCCTCAGTGAAGGGGAGTGCCCCTAAGGTACGTCGAACCGGCCCATTCGACCCGAACCCGGAGGAATTCACCGGGCTCTCCGGAATCCAGTATTATATCCTTGTAGTTGAAAGTCCGGGCCTCAACGCCCCCCTTCTCACCGGCACCGTGGACGAGAACCTCGACTGTCCTGCCGACGTAGGAGCGGTTTATCTCGTGGGCTATCTGGAGCCTGAGCCTGTGTAAACGCCTGGAGCGTTCCTTGACCCTCCAGCCTGGGAGCTGCTTCCACTTAGCCGCTACCGTTCCCGGTCTCGGAGAGTAGCGGGAGACGTTTATCTTGTCTGGTTTAACCCTCTTAATCAGCTCAACGGTGTTCTCGAAGGCCTCATCGCTCTCCCCAGGAAAGCCCACTATGATGTCCGTGTTGAGGTTTAAATCACGAACTTTCTTACGAAACGTTCGAACTATCTCCTCGAACTCTTCCACAGTGTACGTCCTCCCCATCCTCCTCAGAACCTCATCGTCCCCGCTCTGAACCGGCAGGTGGAGGAATCTGTAGACCTTCCCGTCCTGATAGGCATCAACCAGCTCGTCGAGTATCTTTATCGCATGGTTCGGGTTCATCATGCCGACCCTTATCCTGAAGTCGCCCTCTATCGCAGTTATCTCGTCGAGTAGCTGGGCTAAATTAGTCCCGATGTCGAAGCCGTAGCAGCCTGTATCTTCGCTCGACAGCTGGATCTCCCTGTAACCCCTTGCCAGAGCTTCCTTCACCCATTTGACTACGAGTTCAGGCTTGTAGCTCTTAAGCACCCCCCTCGCAAAGCGGGTCGCACAGTAAGTGCACCCGTTCAAGCAGCCCTCGCTTATGGGCACGACGAAGGCAACGCCGTTTTTCCAGAGGCGAGGGAGTTCGAGCTTGTCGAGATTTCTTTCCCGCCAGCCCTCAACGCTCATCAGCTTTCCGCCGCGCTCCGCTACGCTTATCGCCTCGGCTATTCTGTCAATGCTTTTCACTCCGAGGATCCCGGAGACGCGGGGGTCTATGGCTTCCGGGCTGACGTGGGGAAGGCAGCCGGTGACGATGACCCTTTTTCCAGAGCCGATGAGCTCCGCTATGCGCTCGCGCATGTGCTTCTCTGTGGGGTCCTTTACGGCGCATGTGTTCACCACGACGTAATCGGCGCTTTCCGGTGTCTCCGCCAGGCTATACCCTGCCCTAACCAGGAGAGCCTCCATTATCTCAGCATCGGCCCTGTTCCTCGTGCACCCGTAGGTCTCGACGTGAACCCTTACCATCGGTGGGCGCTCTGGGAAGGGGTTTAAAAAGGGTGCGGTTCAGGTTTGGGAACCACCTGCTAAAGGGCTCACCATAAAAAGGAGTTCTGCCCTCTTGACCCTGTATCTCATGGCACCAGAACTATTGAATAAACCCTTCACGTTCAGTAAGAATAGAAGGAAAAGGAAATCAGATGACTTCCGCGAAAGCGAACTTTCTCTTAACCGAGTTAATGACGATCTCAACCTCGTCGCCGACCTGGGTGTTCGGGACGAAGATAACGAAGCCCTTTATCTTGGCGATACCATCGCCACCCTTTCCAAGGCTCTCGATCCTAACTCTATACCTTTCTCCAACCTTAACAGGGGCTTCGTAGCCACCGCCAAATCCATCTCCATACATATCCAACACCAACTCTTTCAACTTTGAGACTCCTCGAAAGACTCCGAGAAGAGCCTCAACAGGGACTCAGCAGGAGGGTATATAAAGCTTTGGGTAATTTTTACGTCCCTAAAGTCACTAAAATGCCGTCTCTAGCCATATAAGTCCAGCAAAGGACAATCGGGCCCAAAAATTTCTGCCAGCCAATTTTCTACTGCCGACGCAAGTATTTAACCTTTGGTTAAAAACAAGGAGTTACAGACCTTTACTTTCAATTCTAAGCTTCAAAAAACCCTTTTAAAACAAATAACGAAGTTTTAATTGAAAAACGACGAAACACAGGGCTGTAGAGCCCGTATCATGTGAGAGGAGGGAGGAACAATGAGTTTCATCGCTGTATTCATTTGGTCATTCGTGCTCTGGTTAGTACTGACTGCGGGCAGTAAGGGGTTACTCTGGAGCGGCCAGGAGCTCGTTGCCGGGGTGATATTCTCGGCTATAATAGCCTTCGCCACTAAGGACATCATAGGGGAGAAAGCATCGCGCTTCCTCAACCCGGTTAAGTGGATTGGATGGATAGCTTACATCCCCGTGCTCTTCTGGGGCATGGCCAAGGCCAACCTCGACGTTGCCTACCGCGTCATAACCGGCAGGATAAAGCCGGGAATCGTGCGCGTCCCGGTTGACCTCGAAAACGACGCTCAGTACACCATACTGAGCAACTCGATAACCCTCACCCCCGGAACGCTGACCGTTGATGCCTGTCCGGAGGAGAAGGCACTCTACGTCCACTGGATAAACGTCACCGATAAGGAGCCGAAGAGCTCCGAGGTGATAGCCGGTTCATTTGAGAAATGGGCGAGGAGGCTGGGAAGATGATAGCACCCGAGTTTTTCTACGCCGCGGTCATAGTCATGATAGGTGCGTTCCTGGCACTGCTCAGGGTGTTCTTCGGCCCGAGCGTGCCGGACAGGGTTGTTGGAGTGGACACTCTCAATACCCTCATCGTCGCGGGGATGGTTCTGCTGGGAGCGGCCTATGACAGGACGATATACATCGACATCGCGATAGTCTACGCGCTTCTGAGCTACGTCGGAACGCTGACGATAGCGAAGTACCTCCAGGGGGGATTGAGGTGAGCGCGGTGACCTACGTAATATACGCCTTCCTGGGCATAAACATCCTCTTCAACCTGCTCGGCAGCTTCTCGCTCCACAGGTTCCCTGACGTCTACACGAGACTCCACGGCGCGACCAAGTGCACCACCTTCGGGACGATCTTTGCGGTTCTGGCGGTGGTTGTTCACGCGGCCTACCAGCTCCACCTCACAGGTGACCCAAAGTACCTCCAGATGGCGCTCCACAGCCTCGTGGCACTGGTGGCGCTCCTCCTCACGAACCCGACGGGGGCGCACGCAATAGCGAAGGCGGCACACCTAAGCGGATACAAGCCCGCCAAAGCCGTCATCGATGCCTACGAAGAGAAACTAAGGGGTGGTGAGGAATGAACGTTCTCTCTGTTGACATGGCGATCCAGTTCGGCATACTCCTCGGCGTCCTCATAGCGGCATACCTCACGATAACCATGCGCGACCTGCTCAGCGCGGCCATAGCTTCCGCTGCGATGAGCCTTCTGCTGAGCCTGGAGTTCTACATGCTCCACGCGCCAGATGTTGCAATAGCCGAGGCCGCCGTCGGAGCCGGCGTCGTTACGGCCATAGTCGTGTATGGAATCGCCAAAACGGAGAGATGGGAGCGTGAGGGGCCATGAACAGGACCTTTGGTGCTCTCGCACTGCTGTTCCTCCTCGGAGTGCTCCTAGTTGTTGCGAGTCCGTCAACGGGGATAAAGTTCGGTCTCGGCGGGGACGAGTGGATGAAGTACCGCTACACCGACCAGTACTACATCGAGCACGGCGTTGAGGAGGTCGGTGGGACAAACATAGTCACGGACATAGTGTTCGACTACCGTGGCTACGACACCCTCGGAGAGGCGACGGTTCTCTTCACCGCCATAGCCGGAGCGGTGGCTCTGCTAAGGCCCTGGAGGAGGGATGAAGAATGAACCGCAGTTCGGAGCAGAGTGAAATGGGGCTCATCGTTAAGACCACCGCTAGGGCCACCATCCCGCTCATAGGAATCTTCGGTGCCTACATAGTTTCCCACGGTCACCTCACTCCTGGAGGAGGCTTCCAGGGGGGTGCGACGATAGCCGGGGCGGGGATACTGTTCCTCATAGCCTTCGGCTTCGGCGAGATGAAGAGGCGCTACAACCACCACCTCTACTCCGCACTTGAGGGCTTAGGAGGCCTTGTCTTCCTCGGAGCGGCCATGCTCGGCCTCAGTGTTGCGTTCTTCTACAACACGCTCTGGCATGGAGGGCCCTTCTTCAACGGCCAGCCGGGGACCCTGCTTTCAGCGGGATACCTGCCGATAATGAACCTGGCCGTCGGCCTGAAGGTCTTCGCGGGACTGGTCAGCGCGATGGTGGCGGTAGCCGCTTACAGGAGGTGGAAGGAGTGATACCGTTCCAGTTCATCACCGCTTTCCTCATGATAGCAATGGGAATCTACGCGTTCCTCTACAAGAGAAACCTCATCAAGCTCATCCTGGCCCTCAACGTCATCGACTCCGGAATACACCTGCTCCTCATAAGCTTCGGCTACAGGATAGAGCTCGGCCAGATACCAACAGCACCGATCTACACCGGCTACGAGACCGTGAAGAGCGCCATGGTGGCCCCGCTGCCCCAGGCACTGACCCTTACCAGCATAGTCATAGGAGTCTGTGTCCTCGCACTTGCCATGGCCCTCACGATAAACGCCTACAGACACTACGGAAGCCTCGACGTTAACAAGCTCAGGAGGTTGAGAGGATGAACGGGCTGATCCCCTACCTCATCATAGTCCCACTCTTCGGAGCGTTTTCACTCCCGATAATAAGCCTCGCAGGAAAGAAGGCCAGGGAGCCCTGGGCAGTACTCATCACCGCCGTCACGCTCGGCGTCGCGGCGGAGCTGTTCTACACCGTCTGGAAGGGCGGCGAGATACTCGTTTACACCCTCGGAGCGAAGAGCCCGCTCGGAAAAGGAGTCTCCTTCCCGATAAGGATAGTCTGGGAGGTCGACCTGCTGGGGGCAATATTCATCCTCATGGTGGCCTTCGTCGCCTTCGTGGCCGTGCTCTACTCCACCGAGTACATGAGGCACGACACGGGCCTCGAAAAGTACTACGCGCTCATACTCCTCCTTGAGGTCGGAATGCTCGGTATAGCCATGACCGGCGACCTCTTCAACTTCTACGTGTTCATGGAGATAATGAGCATATCCGGCTACGCGCTGGTGGCGTTTAGAAACGACACCTGGGAGGGCATAGAGGCCGGCATAAAGTACATGTTCGTGGGCTCGATAGCAAGCAGCTTCATCCTCCTCGGAATAGTGCTCCTCTACGGCCAGTACGGAACGCTGACGATGGCCTACCTGGCCAAGATGATAGCCGAGAACCCGACGTTCACCGCCAAGGTGGCCCTCGGACTCCTCATCGGAGGACTGCTCTTCAAGAGCGGTGCGGTTCCGGTGCACATGTGGCTCGCCGATGCCCATCCAGCGGCTCCAAGCTCAATCAGCGCCATGCTCTCCGGCCTGGTCATCAAGATAGGCGGAACCTACGCCCTGGCCAGGATGGCCTTCAGCGTCTTCAGCACGGGCATAGACACCAAGACCATAGGGTGGGTCATAATACTCTTCGCCTGCGCTACCCTCATAGTGGGCAACGCGATGGCCGTAATCCAGACGGACATGAAGAGGCTCTTTGCCTTCTCCAGTGTGGGCCAGATTGGATACATCCTCCTCGGAACCGGAATAGGCCTGGCCGCCTACGGAAGCGATGTTGGAAACATCGCCCTCGCTGGAGCGATATACCACACCGTCAACCACGCCGTCATAAAGGCGCTCCTCTTCCTGGTCGCTGGAGCCGTCATCCACGGGCTCGGAACCAAGAACCTCAACGAGCTGAGCGGCATAGCCAGAAAGATGCCCGTGACGAGCTTCGCATTCCTTGTCGGCGCCGCGGCGATAATAGGCCTCCCCCCGATGAACGGCTTCGCGAGCAAATGGCTGATCTACGAGAGCTCGGCGCTCTTCAACCCGCTGGTGGCGGTCATAGCGGTGATAGGAACAGCGTTCAGCCTTGCGGCGTACATCAGGGTGCTCTTCACCTTCCTGGGGAGGCCCAGCGAGAGGGTCATGAAGGCCAAAGAGCCAGGAAAGGCCATGCTCGTGCCGATGCTCCTCCTCGTGGCGGTAATAATCCTCATGGGCCTCTTTCCGTGGTTCATCAGCGACCGGATCATGATACCCGCCGCAAAGATGCTCGAAAACGCTGGAACGTACATATCAGCCGTGCTGGGGGGTGCGTGAAATGTTCGGCTACTGGGACGCTCTCTACTTCGTTTACGTTTTCATCATAGGCCTGATCATCTCGTACATGCTCTACAGGTGGGCCGAGCGCTCAAGCACTGGGACCCGGAGAACCGGGGATGGAACCAAGATATTCCTCAGCGGTGAGGACCAGGACAACGTTATCCCGCAGTTCGAGCACTTCCAGGGCTACGTCACCGGAAGGCACGTCATGTGGGGCCTCATCAGGGGAATTCACAGGCTCTTCCTGGTCTTCCGCAGGGAGCACACCGGACTGCTGAGCGACTACGTCAGCTACCTGCTCGTCACGACGGCAATAGTGGTGGGGGCCCTGATAGTCTGGGGATGAGGAGGTGAAGATATATGGCCATTAAAGTTCACGCCCACGACGCCCATCCAAGCTCAAACCCCTCCCAGCGCGAGAGGCTTGAGAAGGAGATATCGAAGCTGTGCAGGTACATAGGAAGGTCACCGTGGGTTTTCCACGTCAACAGCGGCAGCTGTAACGGGTGCGACATCGAGATAATAGCCGTCCTGACGCCGCGCTACGACGCGGAGCGCTTCGGTGTAAAGCTGGCCGGGACGCCGAGGCATGCCGACATACTGCTCGTCACCGGCCCCGTCACCAACCAGAGCCTTGAGAGGGTCAAGCTGGTCTACGAGCAGACCCCCGACCCCAAGGTAGTGGTGGCAGTCGGAGCGTGCCCCACCGGCGGAAGCGTGTTCTTCGAGAGCCCATTCACCAACGCACCGCTGGACAGGCACATACCGGTGGACGTCTTCGTCCCGGGCTGCCCGCCGAGGCCCGAGGCCATACTGCACGGCGTCGTACTCGGCCTTCAGAAGCTGATTGAGAAGATTGAGGGGGGTAAGAAATGAACGTTGACGAGTTCATCAGGGTTTTCGGCGAGAGGTTCCCTGAGGCGGAGATAAGGGTCAGCGAGAACAAGCAGCCCCACCCGAGGAAGAGGGTGTGGGTAACTGTAGAGAGGGAGAGGTTCCATGACGCGATGGCGTTCATCAAAGAGCTCGACCCAAGGGCCCAGTTCTCCATAATCATAGCCAGGGACGCGGGGGAGACTCTTGAGGCAAAGTACCACATGGAGCTCTTCTGGGAGGAGGGCGAGAGCATCTCGCTCATAGTCGGCACCAGCGTCCCCAAGGACGACCCAAAGCTCCCGACCGTTACGGACGTCTTCCCGAGCGCTCTGCCCTACGAGAGGGAAGTCCAGGAGTTCTACGGACTGTTCTTTGAGGGAATCCCCGACCCCAGGAGGCTCTTCCTCCCGGACGACTGGCCCGAAGGTGTCTACCCGCTCAGGCTGGACGACACGGGCATCAAGCCGGAGATGGTGAAGAACGCCGGCCACCCGTACAAGATAGGGGGTGCGAAGAAATGAGGCCAGTCCAACAGGTTCACACTCACCCTGCGCCCGGAGGGCGCATTTCACGGGTGAACAGAAGCAGAGAAGGCCGTAAAGAGGCACCAATTAGAGAAAAAGCAAGTTGGATGGATAATAACTTTCCGCGAGCGCTTTGCGGAGCAAAGGGCTCTAAGGAGGGCTCGAAATGAATGAGAGGATTGAGTACTGGGTCAAGATACCCATCGGACCCATTCACCCGGCCCTTGAGGAGCCGGAGAAGTTCATCATCACACTGGACGGAGAGAGGATAATCAACGTCGACGTCAAGCTCGGCTACAACCTGAGGGGAATAGAGTGGATAGCCCTGAGGAGGAACTACATCCAGATACTCTATCTCGCCGAGAGGATGTGCGGCATCTGCTCATTCTCCCACAACCACACCTACTCCAGAGCGGTAGAGGAGATGGCCGGTATAGTGGTTCCCGAGAGGGCCGAGTACATCCGCGTAATCGTCGGCGAGCTGGAGAGAATTCACTCCCACCTGCTCAACCTCGGTGTGGTTGGCCACGCCATAGGCTACGATACCGTCCTGCACCTCACATGGCTGGCCAGGGAGCGCGTTATGGACATACTCGAGTTCATTGGAGGCAACAGGGTCAACTACGCCGTCAACATGATAGGCGGCGTCAGGAGGGACATTGGGGAGAAGCACATCAGGGCAATAACCGACATGATAGACTACTACCGCAGGGAGGTCATGCCCAGAATAGAGGAGGTCTTCCTCTACGACCCGACCGTCGAGGCAAGGCTTAGAGACGCGGGCGTTATTCCAAAAAGGATAGCAATCGAGTACAGCGCCCAGGGGCCCACCGCGAGGGGAAGCGGCGTCAAGAAGGACGTCCGCTACAACGAAAGGCTCGGCGTCTATCCCGACCTCGGCGTGAAGCCGATAACCCCCAAGGAGTTCACAGGTGTCATCAAGGGGGACGTCTTCGACAGGATGGTCGTCAGGGTCGGGGAGATATGGCAGAGCCTTGAGCTCATCGAGAGGGCCATAGACCAGATGCCGGAGGGCAAGATAAAGGCCGTCCCCAAGGACAACGCCCTCCTCTTCCAGCTCAAGAAGGCAGAGGGAGAGGGAATAGGCAGGTACGAGGCCCCGAGAGGAGAGCTCATCCACTACGTCATGGCCCAGAAGGGCAAGGACGTCCCTGCGAGGTGGAAGATGAGGGAGCCAACGTTCCCCAACCTGTTCGCGATAGCCAGGGCACTGGTAGGCGAGCAGGTGGCGGACGTCCCGGTCGCGATAGCCTCAATAGACCCGTGCCTGAGCTGTACCGACAGGGTTGCCGTCATAGACGCAAACACCGGAAGGAAGAAGGTCCTCACCGAGAGGGATCTTCTCAGGCTCTCCATTGAGAAGACGAGGGAGATCAACCCCAACGTAAAGGCCAGACCCGAAGTAGTTGGAGTAAGCTGTCCAAGGGGTGGTGGACTATGAACCTCCTCTACGCTACCCTTGGATTCGTAGGGATTTACATCTACGTCTCGCTTGCGTCACTGCTCTGGGGAGGAATAGACAGGAAGCTCGTCGCGAGGATGCAGAGGAGAATAGGGCCCCCGCTGCTCCAGCCCTTCTACGACTTCCTGAAGCTGGTGAGCAAGGAGTCAATAATCCCGAGGGACGCCAACAGGTTCTTTGAGCTGGCCCCGGTCATGGCGCTCGCGACATCAATAGCGCTCCTGGCCTACACGCCGCTCGGCTTCGAGCCCATCTTTGGGACGAAGGGTGACGTCATAGTCTTCATATACCTGCTCACCCTCATAGGATTCCTCCGCGTGGTCGGTGCCGTCAGCTCGGGCTCCCCCTACGCCCAGATTGGCGCCCAGAGGGAGATGGCCCTACTCGCGTCAAGGGAGGCCCCCATGATGCTCGCCCTCTTTGTAATCCTCTGGCGCCTCAGCGAGCTCGGCGTTACCAAGCCCTTCAGCATGGGCACGTTCTACGAGCACAGCATCTGGGAGCTGGGGACACCCCTGAGCCTTATAGGCGCCTTCATACTCCTCATAGTCTTCCTTGCCTGGCTCGCCAGCGAGATAGAGGTGGGCTACTTCAACATACCGGAGGCGGAGACTGAGCTCGCTGAAGGCCCCATGGCCGAGTACAGCGGCAGGCACCTGGCAATATTCGAGCTCGCCAACGCCATAAAGGCCTTCGTGAGTGCAAGCCTCGTCGTGGCGATATTCTTCCCGTGGGGGATTTCCGGCTACCTCGGCCTCACCGGGGTTCCCGCGATGGTGGTGGAGCTCCTCTTCCACACCCTAAAGGTCTTCGGAGTCCTCTTAGTCAGCATGAGCATCTTCAGAGCAATAACCGGAAGGCTCAGGATAAACCAGGCGGTGAATATGTTCTGGACGAGGCTCCTGCCGGCCAGTGTACTCGGGGCGCTGCTCCTGGCCATTGACACACTGGGGGTGATAGCATGAAGGTTCCACCAACCCTCTCAACTGTGCTCGGAAACCTCTTCAAGAAGCCTGCAACCAACCCCTTCCCGGAGAGCGAGCCGGTGCCGGTTCCGGAAGGGTTCAGGGGCAAGCTCAACTACGACGTCGAGAAGTGCGTCGGCTGCAGGCTCTGCGTCATGGTCTGCCCCGCCGGCGTCATAGAGTACGTCCCGGAGGTCAGGAAGGTCACCTTCTGGCTCGGAAGGTGCGTCTTCTGCGCCCAGTGTGTGGACGTCTGCCCCGTCAGTGCACTCTGGATGAGCGACGAGTTCCTGCTGGCGACCACCGACAAGTACGAGGACAACCTCATGTGGTTCCACGGGGAGGAGATCGAGGAGTTCAAGAGGAAGCTCGAGGAGCAGAAGAAGGCCAAAGAATCTGCAAAGAAAGAAGCCCCTAAGTGAATACCCTATTTTTATGTTTTCCTCCATGACCTCTGATGTTCTTTTCTGAGCACTCGTATCCAGAAACATACTACAGAGAGCTGTTTTTTGGACTTATGTAAAGCGCTGTGCTGTTTCTATTTGTCAAATTTCAGGTTGTTAACCATTTGTTTTAGAAATCCATTTATAAAGATTTAGCCAATGCTCAATTGAGATTTCGGGAAAATACGCCCGATAAGGGTTTAAAACCTAAAGTTGAGGTGGGAAAATGGGGTTTGCCGCACCGTTCCTGTGGTCCCTTATCGTCTATCTGCTCCTCACAGCAGGTTCCGGCAATGTCATCGCCTGGAGCCCGGGGGAGCTGGTTGCAGGGATAGTAATAGCGGCCATCATCGGCTATGCAACGAAGGACGTAATGGACGAAAAGGTGGGATACTTCTTCAACCCGAAGAGGTGGCTGCTGTTCATAGTCTACGCTATAGGGCCTTTCTTCTTCGCCATGGCCAAGGCCAACCTCGACGTCGCCTACAGGGTCATAACTGGGAAGATAAGGCCAGGGATTGTGAAGATATCACCAGACCTGACCAGAGATGAGAGCAGGACACTCCTCGCCAACTCAATAACGCTGACACCGGGAACCTTCACCCTGGAGATAGACGACGAGGGCAACTTCTACGTCCACTGGATAAACGTGCCGCCTGGAAAGGAAAAGCCCACACCCGAAGAACTGTGTGGATACCTTCCAAAATGGGCAAGGAGGATTGGAGAATGACGGTCGATGGTATGTTCATGTGGGCCATGATACTGCTCCTGTTCTCGGCCATGCTGACGCTTATAAGGCTTCTGGCGGGGCCGACAATACCGGACAGAGCCGTTGCGCTCGACTCAATGACGACAACAACGGCGGGTGCCATGGTTCTCTACGGCGTTATAACCAGACAGGCTGTCTTCATAGACGTCGCACTAGTCTACGCGGTTCTGAGCTACATCGCAACGCTCTACATAGCCCGCTACCTCGTGAAGAAGAGGGTCGGCATCGCTTATGAGGGTGATGCACCATGATCGAGTGGCTCATCGGGACGTTCTTGGTGGTAGGAGTCTTCTTCAACCTGCTGGCCAGCGTCGGTATCCTCCGCTTCCCTGACGTCTACACGAGGATACACGCGGCGACGAAGTGCACCACCTTCGGAACGATATTCATAGTGCTCGCGACGGTTACGTACTCGATTTACAACTACTGGATCCAGAGAGACCCGGCATGGGTAACCATAGGGATACACTCCGCCCTGGTCGTGATATTCCTCGTTCTCACCAACCCCGTTGGAGCCCATGCTCTCGGTAGAGCGGCCAGGAAGTCGGGAATAAGGCCCTACGGGGCCGTTATAGACGAGCTGGAGGGAAGGCTATGAACTTCGAGGAGCTCTTCTGGGCGATTCAGGTCCTAGTTGGCTTGGGGCTTTTGGTCACGGCAGTAGCGGCCATCAGACTCAAGAACCTGGTCTCAGCGGTCATCGCGATGGCCGTCTTCAGCCTGATACTCTCACTGGAGTTCTATGTTCTTCAAGCGCCGGACGTCGCCATCGCCGAAGCCGGTGTCGGGGCGGGCCTGACGACAGCCATGTACCTGCTGGCGATTAAGAACACCACCGACGAGGAGGTGGTAGAATGAGGCGTGCACTGGGCCTCTTTGCGTTCATAGGATTCACGCTGTTCCTTCTGGTGGCAGCTGCGAGCCTCAGACCCTTCGGGGAGCCAGTCCACACCGACATGGACTCATACTTCATTCAGCATGCTCAGGGGGAAGCCTCGGCAAACAACGTCGTTACGAGCATCGTCTTCGACTACAGGGGGTTCGATACCCTTGGTGAGGCGACCGTCCTGTTCACCGCGGTGGCTGGTGTGTTGATGGCCCTCAGGCGGAGGGAGGTGAAGACATGACAACCGTAATCATCAAGACCACCACGAAGTACTTGGCGGCGCTCATACTCACCTTCGGAGCGTACATAATCCTCCACGGTCACCTCACCCCTGGAGGCGGATTCCAGGGGGGAGCCGTCTTCGCCAGCGGCCTTGCGCTCCTCATCGTGGCCAACAAGTATGACTACATAAGGAGAACCTTCTCCAGGGTTCCGCTCGGTGCCTTCGAGAGCATAGGAGCGCTCGGCTTCTTAGGAACCGCTGCCCTAGGGTTCATGGGGTACACCTTCTTCAAGAACGTCATAGCCAACAGCGGGTTCCCGCTCTTCGGTCAGCCCACCCCGCTCGGAATTAATCCCGGCTACCTCAACACGGGAGGAACACTGCCTTACATGAACATATTCGTCGGAACAAAGGTTCTGGCAGGGTTAACAAGCATAGTCCTGGTGTTCTACCTCCTCCTGGGGGTGAAGAAGGATGAATAACGTGATTTTGGTCAATCTACCGTTCATAGTCGTGGCCCTCCTGCTGGCTGTGGGGTTCTACACGATAGGATTCAAGAGGAACCTCATCAAGGTTGTCATAGGCATTGAAATCCTTGAGGGGGCGGTCAACCTGTTTCTGATAGCCCTCGGCTACGTCAAAGGCGCCTACGCCCCGATATACACCATGGCGCCTCAGGATGCCACCAACAACATGGTTCTGCCGACCCCGCAGGCGCTCACTCTGACGAGCATAGTCATAGGCGTCGCGGTATCGGCACTCATGCTCGCCTTCGCGGTCAACATCTACCGCCACTATGGAACCCTTGACGTTACAAAGGTCAGGAGGCTGAAAGGATGATCGAGCATTTGCCGGCACTTATGATAGCCGTGCCCCTCCTCGGGGCGTTTATAGCGCCGCTGCTGAAGAAGAAGGGCAGTGCTCCAGCCGTCTGGGCAATAATCATCACCGGCGTAACCCTGGGAATGGCGCTCCTTCTCGTAAGGGAAGTGCTCGCTCAGGGCATGATGGTGTACGTCTTCGGGGCGGACAGGCCAACCCTCGTCCTGCCCTCGGGATACAGGGTTCCGGTGAGGATAATCTTCGAGGTCGACGCGATAGGGGCTTTCATGGCGCTCTCGGCAACGCTCATGAGCTTCATCGGGGCGCTGTATTCCTACAGCCACGTCAGGAATGAGACCGGCCTTGAGAAGTACTACGCGCTGCTCCTCCTGCTTGAGGTTGGAATCCTCGGCATGGTCCTGACGGGAGACCTGTTCAACCTATTCGTGTTCCTTGAGATAGCCGGAATAGCCGGTTCGGCGCTGGTAGGCTTCAGGAACTACAGGGGGGAGGCTAGCGAGGCCGGAATCAAGTACCTCATAGTCAGCGCGGTCGCTTCACTGATGGTGCTGTTCTCAATAGGCCTGCTCTACGGTCAGTACGGAAACCTCAACATGGCCTACCTGAGCACTCAGATAAGCTTCAACACCGTCGACATGATAGCCCTCGGAATACTCTTCGCGTCCTTCGCGATGAAGTGCGGTTCCGTGCCGACCCACCACTGGGTCCCCGATGCCTACACCGAGGTCCCCTCCGGAATCAACCCCCCTCTCCTGGTGGCGACCTACGCGAGCCTCTACGCCCTCTTCAGGGTGAGCTTCAGCCTCTTCGGTAAGGTGACCATGAACATGAGTAGCCTCGGGTGGATAATGAGCATCCTCGGAGTCCTCACGATGTTCATAGGCGTCACCATGGCGCTCGTCCAGAAGGACGTCAAGAGGCTCATGAGCTACCACGCGATTTCACAGACAGGCTACATGCTCCTCGGAGTCGGCGTTGGCCTGGCAGTTCTCAACGACCCGGCAAAACTGGCCGCCTTCGGAAGGGACGCGATGGCAGGTGGAATATTCCACATAATCAACCACATCATCTACAAGAGCCTCCTCCTCATGACCGCTGGGGCGCTCTTCTACGTCACCGGGACGAGGAACCTCAACGAGATGGGAGGCTTAGCCAGAAAGATGCCGTACACCACGATAGCCTTCATAGTCGGTGCCGCGGCAATATCGGGAATACCGCCCTTCAACGGCTTTGCAAGCAAGTTCCTCATCTACGAGACGTCCTACCAGCTCAGCCCGATCTTCGCGGTGTTCGCGATGGTCACGAGCGTCCTGACATTAGCGTCCTTCGTCAAGGTCTTTGCCTCAGCCTTCCTCGGGCCGCCGGTCAAGAAGTACGAAGAGGTACGGGAGGTTCCGAGGAGCATGGTAGTGGCGATGCTAATCCTAGCGGCGCTGTGTATCCTCTTCGGTCTGTTCCCGAACGTGGTGCTGGACAAGCTGGTGTACCCGGCAGTTGACGCGCTGCTGAAGCTGAGCAGCTACCAGACGTGGGGTGGTCTGCCATGACCTGGATTGAGAGCCTTACGCTGAACTCGCCGTCGGGCTTCTGGAACCCGATAGTCTGGCTGGCGTTCCTGGTGATCTTCGCCTTCATCGGCTACCTCATCTATTCGCGCGGGAACAGGAGCTACAAGCCCAACAGGGAACAGGTTAAGCCCTTCATAAGCGGCAACGCAGTGGAGGACGTGGAAGAAATCCGCGTAAGGGCTGGGGACATATACTGGGGCTTCATCGAGGCGCTCAAGGGCTACTACAACGTCCTCATGAGGATGCACAGCGGAGACCTCAGGGACTACATACTCTGGTACCTCGGACTCGGTGCCGTAATCTTGTTCGTCCTCGTGGGGGGTGTGTGAATGGGGAAGCTCACCAACTTTAAGCGCTCCATCTGGGTGTTCCACGCGTCCGGCGGAAGCTGCAACGCCTGCGACATAGAGATAGTCGCCGTGCTTACTCCCCGCTACGACGTGGAGCGCTTTGGAATCAAACTCGTCGGAAGTCCGAGGCACGCTGATGTGCTCCTCGTTACAGGAGCCATTCCAAGGGACTTCGCGGACAAGCTGAGGCGCGTGTACGAGCAGATGCCCGACCCGAAGGCGGTAGTGGTGGTAGGGAACTGCGGGACCAGCGGTGGGGTCTTCTACGACTCATACAACATAGCGGGCCCGATAGACGAGATAATACCCGTGGACGTCTACGTTCCGGGATGTCCGCCGAGGCCAGAGGCGATAATAGACGGCGTTGTGAAGGCCTGGCTCAAAATAGAGAAGCTGGAAAAGGAGCTGGAGGGGAAGAAGGAATGAAGGAGCCGATGAGCGTGGAAGAGGTACTCAAAAAGCTCCAGGAGGCGCTGGGGGAGGCGCTGCTCTCCCATGAGGTCAGGGAGTACACCATGGGCGTTAAGCGGAAGAGAACGTACAGGGAGCTGTGGATCACAATAAAGCCCGACGCCTTCAGAAAGACCGTCGAGGCCATATTTGCCCTCGACTACCCCCACCTCCACTTCATAGCGGGAGAGGACGGGGGAGGGGAGACGATAACCATGATATACTCCTTCGGAGTCTTCCACACGCACCCCTGGGGTGAACTGAGCATCACGGTCAAGTTCGACCTCCCCAAGGAGAACCTTGTCCTCCCAACTATAACCGACCTCATGATCGGGGCGGAAACCAACGAGCGCGAGATAAGGGAGATGCTCGGCGTTGAGTTCGAGGGACTGAAGAACAAGAGACACCTCTTCCTGCCCGACGACTGGCCGGAGGGCAAGTACCCGTGGAGAAGGGACGAGCACGGCGTTGAAGACATGGTGAAGCACACCCACAGGAGCGTGAACGAGATAAGGAAGATGAGGGGTGAGGAGTGATGGCCAAAACCCAGTATTACGTCCCCGTCGGGCCCATTCATCCCGCACTTAAGGAGCCCATAAGGGTCGAGGCGAGGGTCGAGGGCGAGAAGATAGTCGAGGTCGACGTCAAGAGGGGCTTTGCCCACAGGGGAATAGAGTACATGGGCATGAAAAGGAACGCCATCCAGACGCTCTACCTCTCCGAGAGGATATGCGGAATCTGTTCGATATCGCACCCCTACGCCTTCGTGGTCACAGCAGAGAAGGCCCTCGGAATAGAGGCGCCGCCCAGGGCCCAGTACATCAGGACGATAATAGGGGAGCTGGAGAGGATACACAGCCACATCCTGTGGCTCGGTGTGGTTGCGCACGAGATGGGCTTCGACTCCCTCCTGTTCTGGACGTGGAAGGGCAGGGAGAGGCTCCTCGACATACTCGAACTCCTCACCGGGAACAGGATAAACTACTCGGTCTTCATGATAGGCGGTGTGAGAAGAGACATCAAGGAGAGCCACGTAAAGGCAATCAAGGACATGATTAGCTACTACAGGATATTCAACGAGGAGATGAAGGAGGTTTTCCTCTCCGACCCGGTTTACAAGGCGAGAACGAGGGGAGTCGCCCAGCTTTCCAAGAAGATGGCGCTTGAGCTGAACGCCGTCGGGCCGGTGGCAAGGGCCGCTGGAGTAAGGATGGACATCAGACAGGACATACCGTACGACGCATACGCCGACATAGACGTCCGCGCAGTGGTTCCGCAGGACATCGTTGGCGAGGCCAGGGGCGATGCCTACGACATCACCATGGTAAGGCTCTACGAAATAGACCAGAGCCTTGACATCATCGAATACTGCCTCGACGAGATGCCCGAGGGCAAGCTGATGGCCATTCCAAACTATGTGGCGCTCCTTGCAAAGATAAGGAGAACCCAGGGCGAGGCCATCGGAGCCCACGAGGCACCGCGCGGTGAGGTCATCCACTACATCAAATTCGACGGAAAGAGGGACGGACCATCCGTCTGGAAGGTCATAGCGCCCAGTTATAACAACATCAACACATGGGCCCCGCTTCTCCTCGGCGCCGAGGTGGCGGACATACCTATAGTCGTCGCCTACATCGACCCGTGCATGTGCTGTAACGACAGGATAGCGGTTGTGAGGGACGAAGACGGCAGGGTAATCGACCCGGCAACCCTCCACAGGAAGGCGGTTGAGAAAACAAGGAAGCTTAGAGAAGAGCTGGGGGTGAGGACATGACCCCCGAGACCCTCATTTACGCGTTCACCTTCCCCGTGCTGGGCGTCTTCCTCGGGCTGGTATACAAGGGTATAGACAGGCGCTTCTCGGCGAGGCTGACCTCCAGGATAGGCCCGCCCATAAGGCAGCCCTTCTGGGACGTAGGGAAGCTGCTCCTGAAGGAAACCGTCGTTCCCGAGAACGCGGTGGCATGGATATTCAACGCCATACCGATAGTTTCCTTCGCGGCCTCGATGACCCTGCTCCTCTACATACCCTTCGGGGTGCTCAAGGCCCCGCTCGAGGGCTACGGAGACTTAATCGTCATACTCTACCTGCTCACGCTGCAGTCCCTGGCAATGGCCATAGGCGGCTTCGCCTCGGGAAGCCCGTTCTCATCGGTGGGTGCGCAGAGGGAAATGGTGCTCATGATGAGCTACGAGATGCCGCTGGCTACGGTTATAGTCGGCTTCGCCATGCTCTACAGGAGCTTCTCACTGACCACCATAGCGAGCACACCGGTGTGGGGCGTCGCGGGTCCGCTCGCCGCCATGGGCGTGCTGCTGCTCCTCGTGGCGCTCCTTGCGGTTACACCCGCAGAGCTGGCGAAACTGCCCTTTGACATTGCAGAGGCTGAGACGGAGATATGTGAGGGTATGCTCGCGGAGTACAGCGGGAGGAACCTGGCACTGTTCTACCTCTCCGATGCCGTCAGGGGCTTCGCCATGGCGGCGCTGGAGGTGGTGCTGTTCTTCCCGTTCACGCTGACGGACATATTCAACCTCGGCCTGACGGGAACGACTTACTACGCCGTCGAGGCGCTGTGGTTCCTCTTCAAGGTGCTGGTCATCTACCTGCTGGCGATAACGCTGGTCAGGACGTCCTTCGCCAGGTTCAGGATAGAGCAGGCGTCAAAAATATTCTGGGTCTACGTCAACATAATCGCCCTCGTGGGACTCGCGCTGGTATGGCTGGGGGTGTGAGAAATGGTCAACAAGATGATGTTTGTCCTCCTCAAGCAGCTCGTCAAAAAGCCGGCCACGAATCCGTTCCCGGTCAAACACGCTCCCGCTAACGTCACGGCCCTCATAGAGAAGGTGCAGAAAGGTGAAGTCCAGATAAACCCGCCGGTTCCGGTTCCCGAGGACTTCAGGGGCAAGCTGGTCTATACCCCCGAGAGGTGCATAGGCTGCAGGCTGTGCATAATGGTCTGTCCCGCCAATGCCATGGAGTGGATCCCAGAGCTTAAGAAGATACGGCACTACGTCTCGCGCTGTATGTTCTGCGCCCTCTGCGTCGATGTCTGCCCGGGCAAGAAGTTTCCCGGCGAGGAGAAGGCCGTTAAGGCGCTCAGGATGAGCGAGGAGTTCCTCATAGCCGACTACGACAAGTACAGCGACAACCTCATCGAGGAGCCGCCAGAGGCAAGGGAGCTCTTCAAAAAAGAAGTGAAGGAGGCAGCGGAGTCAGAAGGCTAGCGTGAGCTAAGCCTCCATCCCCCTTTTTCTTACCCCGTTTCTGTAGTCGTAATCCCTGATGAGGGATTCCACCGCCCTTTCGTGGAGCCTCTCCGTCGAGCCCAGGTAGGAGAAAATAGCCCTCATGGACTCCCCGTCCGCCTTCTCCGCCAGGATCGAATAAACCCTCTCAGCCACCTCCTCCAGCTCAAGGGCACATTTAAGAACTGCAAAAACGTCGTTTTCGTCCTCAAGATTTTTTATTTCGGAGAGTTCCTCCAGGGAGGGGCCGCTGACCGAAGGGACTTCCGTTCCAAACTTCTTCGTGTAGAGGTTCCTGAGCTTCCTTTCGTGCCGCCTCGCCTCCTGTGAGAGGAGCTTGAACATGTCGCAGACGGCACCCTCAATCCCCATGCCCTTCGCCTTCTCGGACAGCCTCTCGTAGAGAAGGGCCTTGTCCCCTTCAAGGGATATCCAGTAGGCGAGGAGCTCCCTAAGGGGAAGCCCCTCAATGAAGGCCATGCCTTCGAGATCGACCATCCCACTCACCGATAGAGGTTACCCACCGAGCTTTATACGGGCTTTGGCACAACCGTCTATAGAATGCGTTTGAAATAATCGGCCACTCCCTCAAGGACATATCAAAAAGGGAGGGCCTTTTGAACCGGATTTCGGGTTTTCATGCCTTTTCCTTTACCAACTCGTGATACCTCTGACGGAGCAGTTCGTAGTGCCCGTTCTGGTCAGCCGTAACTTGTGTAAAGTGCGTAAGCCTCGTTACGGCTGACCTTCCACCCTCCCATCTTCATCGGCCGGCTTTCGGGGGGAACGGTGACTCCCCACATCTTCAAGGCCCTCAAACGAATATTCCAAGAGCCGACCACATCCCTGTCAGCCTCAAACCCACACTTGCATTTCAAAACCCTGTGCCCATTCGGGCTTAGTTTCTCCCCACATACCGGGCACAGGGAGGAAGTGTAAGCGGGATTAACGAAAACAACCCTAACGCCCTTTAATTTCGCCTTGTATTCGATAATGCTCTGAAGCTTCCTAAAACTCCAGCGGTGAAGACGACCATTTATTTCGGCAGAATACCTAATTGAGTCCCTGATTTCCGTTAAATCCTCCAAGGCGAGGCCACCGTATTTTTCCGCCAGCTCGACGATTTTATTCGCAAGTTTATGATACAAGTCGTTAAGCGTGTTCTTCTCCCTCTCGCCGTATTTTTCGAGGAGTTCTTCCCTCTTCCTTCCAGCCCGAATTTTCTGCTGGATTTTCTGCCTCTTTACAAAGTAGCCAGTCCTAATCTCCCTCTCGTGGGTGATGATCTGAACGAATTCCCCGTTAGGAAGGGAGAGAGTGACATTGTTCTCGTTCAAGTCCACGCCGACAAAAGTTGTTGGTTCTCTAACCTCACCATCTTTCGAGAAAACGACGTTTAGAAAAACTCCCTTGGACGTTCTAACAAGCCAAGCTTGCCCAACCTTCCACCTCTTGAACTTCTCGTGATACTTTGCGGGATAAAACTCCAACTGAATTCGGCCTTTGGGAATGGAGAGCTTTATCACTCTCTTCTCAAGGTCGAGTTTGAATAGATGGTCGTCCAGCATTATGACGTCCTTCCTAAAAACAGGTCTTCCTTTAGCTTTACCCTTCCGCTTCATCTTCCGATAACTCTTGTAAATTGATGTGGCCATCTGGCAGGCCGTGTAAAGGTAATGACTCGGGAGTTCTAGATACTCCTTGCGTAATCCCTTGTACGTTTCCTTCTTCAACCGGTAAAAGCTCGTTACATTGTTCTCAAAAGCGTGAGTGATGAGAAAGTTCACAATTTCCCGGTAAGTTTGGAAAAGCTCATCTAATCCTTCGGGAGTTTCCTTGAGCTTGAATTTTGCCGTGAGTTTGATTGTTTCACTCGGCATTTTCCAGCTCCTTTTTTGTTTTCTTAATCCAATCCTTAATGGCTTCTTCAATTGCAACGCTTAGGACTCCCCTCTTATCTCCATAGCGTTTTTTGGCGAGTTTTTTGAACTCTTCAAGGGTCTCCTCACTGATGACAAAAGTTGCCTTAGGCATTATTAACTACCCCCAAAGAAATACTAAGTTAGAATATTTAAACCTTGCGCTAACAAAAAACAACAAAAGTTACGAAAGTTACCCTAAGAAACAGCCCACTCAACACCGGCAAGCTTCCGGTAGAGTTCCCTAAGCCTTGCGTCCCCGACCCTTTCGGCCAGCAGTTTATACGACTCGTGGGCTATAAGCTCGCTCTCCATCGCGGCGCGGAGAACCTCGAGAAGCTGATCGGCCCGCTCAAGCTTATCGAGAACCGGGAGAACCTCAATGGGCGGAAGGTCGCTCCCTGGAACCTCCCCGTAGGTCTCCCTGAAACTCGTCTCAAGCTCCTTCGCATGGGCAAGCGAATCCTCCGCCAGCTTCTCAAAGGCCTTAACCAGCTCCTTGTCCAGACCAAGGTTCCTTGCACGTCTGGCGAGTTCGCGGTAAAATTTAGCCTCTTTCTTCTCACTTTCTATCCAGTAGGCCAGCGCTTGCCGGTAGTTCAGCCTTGAGAGGAACTCAACTACCTCTTTGACGTCGTACATTTCCATCGGACAGCGATAGGGCACTCACCTAAATAAGCTTTAGGTTCATCTAACGAGCCATATCGTCAGGAACATCAGAATGTACCCGATGACGCTCACGACGACGTGGAACTTTATCCAGAAATCCCTGCGCTTGGAGATAAAGATAAACGCCCCGCTCAGCATGGCTAGGCTCATGAGGGCAAAGCTCAGGTAGCCAAGAGTGTAGTGGTCAAAGCTAACCATTCGGAACACCAACCGGAAAGATGTACAGGGGAGCACCGTCGGTGCCCAGTATCTCCGCAACCTGCTCATCGTAGAAGGCCCCAACGGCGACGGTTCCCAAACCCAAAGCAGTTGCCTGGAGGTAGATGTTCTGACCAATATGGCCCGCCTCCATGTGAACGTATCTAATCCCCCTCTCCCCGTAGCGCGAAGTCGTTCTTTCGTAGAATGCCACAAGGACTAAGCTGAGGGGTGCATCCCCAACCCACCGCTGGTCGAGGGCGGCATCCTGGAGGGCTTTTCTGTAGTCTCCGGGCTTCACCGATACAAGGGTGTGGTTGAAGGGGTCGTAGCGGTAAACGCCCGGGGCAAGGCCTTCAACGTTCCCTGCCACCACATAGACCTCGAAGGGATATGTCGCTCCCGCGCTGGGTGAGGCCCGAAACTTGGTTCGCTGGGCCGTTATCCCCTGCGCCGCCCAGAGGAGCTGGGAGAGCTGGCGAAGGGTTACGGGTTCGTCCCTGTAGGAACGTATGCTTCTACGCCTCGCTATTGCCTCCTCGACGCTGATCTCTGACTCCAGCCTCGGTTCTGGCAGGGCTATAACATCTCCAGAGACCGTCTCGCCCACGCTCCTCAGCGGAACGTAAGGCTTGAGGACGAGGAGAAGTGACGAGGCCACCACCAGGGCCACGACGATGTACGAAACATGTCTGAAGTTCATGTTTATGGATTGGATGTCATACTATTTAGACTTCACTCCATCACCTCAGGGCGGAGCAGTTCTCCCCTTCCAACCAGCCCGATTCCGGCCCTTTTCCCAAGCACTTCGACAACAACCGTGTAGTCCGGGTCGCTGAGGTTGACTTTTAGGCCGAAGGCTTCCACTATAAGCGAACCCAGCTTTACTTCAAGCTCTCTCGCAGAGAGATTCCTGTTCCCCCTGACCTTGGCGCGCACAGCGAAGGTGCCGTCCATTTTTTTCGCCAGCTGGAGGACGGCCCTTTCAATATCATCCCTACTTGCCGGAACGATTATGTCGAGGGGGACAACCCGCTGTATCGCCTGGGTCTCGAAGTTCTTAAGTTTCTTAAGGGCTTCTCCCTTAGACAGAGGTGTCTCGGCCAGGAGAACCCCCCTCCAGTCCGTCCCCTTAACCCGAACCCTTTCCAGTGCCCATTCCAGCTCAAGTATTGCATCACCCTCCCTGTTGTACGGGGCCGTAACGAGAAGAATCGTCATCTCCGCTCACCGATGGACAACTTTTTATATTTCGCGTTCCTAAACTATGCGGTGAGTTAAAATGGGAGCGAGTAGCCTTAAGCTTTATCCCTACCAGTCATACGAAGTTTACGGTCTTTCTCGAAACCCCTTTGAACAGCTCGCAAGCGAGGGAATAGCCGACGTCGAGAGCATTCACGTCTATCAGGAGATAGACATGCGCCTCCAGATGATAGTGTCCGAAGTAATAGGCAATAAGAGCTCCATAGCGCTGAGCATAGTCGGTCCCCTCGGGATGGGCAAGACCCAGAGGCTTAAGACCATAGCCAAGGCCATAGAAGAGAACAGGGGGAAGGCGATATACGTCAAGGTTGACACGAACGACATCCTCAAGCTCACGCGCGACATCTTCTACGCCCTCAAGCCGCCGAAGAGCAGAACGAACATTTTCCTCGAAAACCTATCAAGGAAGCTCGGCTTCATAGACCGGCTTGAGAAGATGCTGAGCGACCGGGACGAGTACAAGAGCAGGGACATAGCCGAGCTTTTGACCGAGCAGATGGGGAAGTACCCCTACTGCGCCCTCCTCCTGGACGAGCTGGAGAACATGCAGACAGCGAGCGAAAGGGAGAAGATACAGTTCTTTGAGATGCTCAGACACTTCATCAGCAACATGCCCCAGGGATGTGTGGTTGCATTCGCTTGCATACCTGAAGCCTACGAGGAATACTCCAGGATTTTCCCGGCCTTCTTCATGCGCCTCCACTACGAGTTCAAGCTTCGCCCGATGAGCCTGGATGAAGCCTACGAACTGGTGAAAAAGAGGCTCAACCTCGTGAGGACACGGGACACCGACGATCCGCTGTACCCGTTCACGGAAGAGGCGGTAAAGCTGATCCACGAGCTCGGAAAGGGCAACCCGAGGCAGATTCTAAGGCTCCTCCACTACGTGCTCAGCGAATCAGCGAAGCACAAGTTCGACCCCATAGACGACTACGTCGTCACGACCATCCTTGAGGAGCCGAAGAGCCTTGAGGAGTACCTCACGAGGATCCCGAAGGACTACAAAGATCTCGTCGAGGCGATAGTCCATGAGTTCAACGGCGGGCCTGTGAGCTACATCCAGATAGCCAAGGTCGTTAAGAGGCCGGGAATACAGGTCTACGACCAGCTCAACGAGCTGATAAGGCTGGGCTTTCTGGTCGGCGACCCGAAGGGCAACTACAAGGTTCCAGAGTACGTGAGGAAGTTCCTTGAAGAGGGCGGAGAGACGAAAGAGAGCGAAGAGTGACTGCCCATGCCGAACTACGACGCCCACGTGCTCAGCGGGGTAGTTACATACCCCCTCGTTGTGGCGATTGCAGGCTTTCTCTCCAGTAAAGGGGTTCCTTTCGAGCTGAGCACGATGGCGCTGGTAATAGGCTACACCCTCTACGTCCTCGGGGCAGACCTGCCGGACATGGATCACCCAAACGCGCTGATCCACCGCGGAACGAAGCCCATAGTGAGCGTTTTGGTGGGGGGAGCGACCTACATCAACCTCGCCGGCTCGATAAATGTCGGTGAGCAGTGGTTAAACACCGCCGTTGCCTGGGGAATCGCGGTGGCTGCTGCACTGGTAGCGTGGTATGCCTTCACGTGGATGATGCCGAAACACAGAGGGATAGTCCACTCCCTGCTCTTCGCGGCAGTATACGGCGCTCTGGCCTTTCTGCTCGTGGAGTACGGCCTCGACATGGCAAGTGGGGAAGGACTCTACGTCGGCTTCGCTGCCTTCAGCGGCTATGTTTTACACCTGCTCCTCGACAGGGAGGTTTCCCTCCTGTGAACGGAAGGTTTATCGAAAGAAGAAAGAAGGGATTTCGGTGGTTCCATGCAGATGGGAACACTCTTTTTCCTTTTGGTCGTTCTGATAATCGCGACCATATTTTTTCTCGCCTTCATGAGCCAAAAGAAAGCAAGGGAAAAGGCCGAGGAACTAAAAAACGCCGTAGAAATTCGAGATGGTAAGGTGGCTCTTCCCAGAAGAATGAAACTCGCAAAGGGACGCTTCCTGCTCAAAGGCCACTGGTCGAGCACCGGCAGAAGCAGGAGCTATCACGTTGACCGGAAGTTCATCAAAGAGAGCGAGCTTGAAACCGACGTGATAGAGCCAAAACCTGAGAGGTTCACCCTGGTGATGGCCAGAGATGAGGAGACCCTGATAGACGTTCCGGCGTACCTTGTTCTTGAGCCGGAGTTCGAAGGTCTACTCCTAATACCTATAGTCCCCTCCTACAGGATTGAGGTCGAAAAGCAGTCCTTGGAGGCCTCAAGGGAAATGGAGTTTGCACACGCAAGGATTGAGGTTGGAAATAACGGCTTCTGGGGCAAGTTATATGCGAACCTTCAAAAGTGCCGCGGGGTTAGGATAGAGCTGAAGACAAAAACGCCGAAGGCAATCGAGAAGCTTGCCGAGACGAGGGAAAGCGCCGAGTTCAGAAAGGAATTCCTGAAGGAGAGCCTCCTGATAATATCCCACAGAAACGCAACTGACCCGAGGCATTTTTCGCGAATCCTCGGAAGGAAGGTTTTCATTGAGGGGCACGGTGAATACACCTTAGAGCTGACGCTCGATGTGCCGTTCGGCAAAGACGTCCACGACAAGGCGACCCTCAGGGTGGAACCTTCGGAGGAACCCCCTGAAGGGGAAGTGAAGGTCGAGGTTGTGGTCTGAGTACCCAAATCCGGGTGGCAATGTTTTTAAATATTCAACCCAAGGTTAGGAACCGGAGGTGGGAGAGATGTTCAGTCTAGGAGGATTCTCACGCGGAGGGGAGTATGAGAACAAGACCTGGGACGTGCTCATCATAGGTGCCGGACCGGCAGGATTCACCGCGGCCATATATGCCAAACGTTTCGGTTTGGAGACCCTCATCATCAGCAAAGACTTGGGCGGAAACATGGCTTTAACCGACCTCATAGAGAACTACCCCGGCTTTCTGCAGATAAGCGGTTCCGAGCTGACAAACAGGATGCACGAGCAGGTCAAGAACCTCGGCGTTGACGTAGTCTTCGACGAGGTCGAGAGGATAGACCCGACGGAGTGCGCCTACTACGAGGGCCCGTGCAAGTTCGCGGTTAAGACCAAGAACGGTAAGGAGTACAAGGCAAAGACGGTAATCATAGCCGTCGGTGCCGCGCCGAGAAAGCTCCACGTCCCCGGAGAGGAGGAGCTGACCGGAAGGGGAGTTTCCTACTGCGCCACCTGCGACGGCCCGCTCTTCAAGGGCAAGAAGGTCATCGTTGTGGGCGGCGGAAACACGGCACTGCAGGAGGCGATGTATCTTAAAAGCATAGGCGTTGACGTGACACTCGTCCACAGGCGCGACCAGTTCAGGGCGGACAAGATACTCCAGGACAGGTTCAAGGAGAGCGGCATTCCAACTATACTCAACACCGTCGTGACCGAGATAATCGGGGAGAACAAGGTCGAGGCGGTGAAGCTGAAGAACCGCGTAACCGGGGAAGAGACCGAGATGAAGGTAGATGGGGTCTTCATATTCATCGGCTACGAGCCGAAGACGGACTTCGTCAAGCACCTCGGCATAACCGACGAGTACGGCTACATCCCGGTGGACATGCACATGCGCACCAAGGTGAAGGGCATCTTCGCGGCTGGAGACATAACCAACGTCTTCAAGCAGATAGCTGTGGCAGTAGGCCAGGGAGCGATAGCTGCAAACTCCGCCAAGGAGCTCCTTGAGGAGTGGAGCGAGAAGAACGAGGAGTGAGGTTTTTCTCTTTTCCAGCCTCTCTTTAAGTTCCTTTCACGTTAGGTACACGGTTTCGTTTGAGTCTCCAATTACGTAAGGCTCTTTAATTCCTGCTCCTTGAGTGGCATCGAAAAGGCCGCAGAGATAGGCTAGAAGAGTAATGAGAACCACGTCACCAAGAGAGAATACCTCCTGAGTTATGAAGGATATTATGAGAATCGCGGCAACGAGAAGAAAGCACTTCCTCATCATTCTCACCTCAAACAAGCTCCTCAATATCGAGAAAATCCTCCCGGGATTCCTCATCTTCCTCAAACAGAAAACTCTTATCAAAGAAAGATATCAAAAGGAAAGCCCACAGTGCCACAAAAGGAATGACTTTGATTGCTATGTCGAGGGCGGTTATTAAGTCTTCTTTTCCCATGAGAACGTTTAGAGCGATGATCATCACCATCGCCGTGACCGAACTGGCCAAAATAGCTTTGCCAATCTCACCTTTTCCCTGTTCTCCCCTGTGCAGTTTCACCACCTTATCACCGAAAATAAAAACCATTCAAAGTTTATTAAATTTGTGCCTTTGTTGGTGGCGGCATTTTATAAACTCATTTCTACAGAAAGTTTGTCGAAAATTCTTCGGTCAAAGATGTTCATTGATGAACACAGGCTTATATAGGATAACCCCCATCACCCTTCGGTGATGCAGATGGTGGTTAGACCGAACGTTAAAGAACTCCCTGGAAAGAAGGCCAAGGAGATCATAGAGAAAAACTTTGAAGCCCTCGCCTACACAACCCAGGACCCGGAGACGCTCCCGATAGTCATCGACCACGGGGATGGAATCCTCGTCTATGACGTCGACGGAAACGTCTTCTACGACTTCGGAAGCGGTGTAGGCGTCCTCAACGTCGGCCACACCCACCCGAGGGTCGTCGAGGCCATAAAGAGGCAGGCCGAGAAGTTCACCCACTTCGCCCTCAATGACTTCTTCTATGAGAACGCCATAACACTCGCTAACAAGCTCGCCGAGCTCGCCCCCGGTGACTTCCCGAAGAAGGTCGTCTACCAGAACAGCGGTGCCGAGGCCAACGAGGCCATGATGAAGCTCGTTAAGTATGGAACCGGCAGGAAGAGGTTTATCGCCTTCTACCACGCCTTCCACGGAAGAACCCAGGCCGTTCTCAGCCTGACAGCCAGCAAATGGGTTCAGCAGGACAGGTTCTTCCCGACCATGCCGGGCGTTGAGCACATTCCCTACCCGAACCCCTATAGGAACCCCTGGCACATCGACGGCTACGCCGAGCCGGATGAACTCGTCAACCGCGTTATAGAGTTCATCGAGGAGTACGTTTTCAGGCACGTCCCGCCCGAGGAGGTTGGAGCCATAGTCTTCGAGCCGATACAGGGTGAAGGTGGTTACGTCGTTCCTCCCAAGGGCTTCTTCAAGGAGCTCAAGAAGCTGGCGGACAGCTACGGAATCCTCCTGGCTGACGACGAGGTTCAGATGGGTGTCGGAAGGACAGGAAAGTTCTGGGCCATCGAGCACTTTGATGTTGCACCTGACACCATACAGTTCGGCAAGGCCATTGGCGGCGGAATCCCCTTAGCGGGTGTTGTCCACAGGGCCGACATAGCGTTCGACAAACCGGGCAGGCACGCCTCGACCTTCGGCGGCAACCCCGTCGCGATAGCTGCAGGAATAGAGGTCGTCGAGATAGTCAAGGAGCTCCTCCCGCACGTCCGGGAGGTCGGCGACTACCTCCACAAGTACCTCAAGGAGCTCGAGGAGAAGTACGAGGTCATCGGAGATGCGAGGGGTCTTGGACTGGCCCAGGCCGTCGAGATAGTCAAGAGCAAGGACACCAAGGAGAAGAACCCCAAGCTGAGGGACAAGATAGTCAAGGAGGCCGTCAAGCGCGGGCTCATACTCCTCGGCTGTGGAGACAACAGCATACGCTTTATCCCGCCACTGACCATAAGCAAGGAAGAGATAGACGTCGCCATGGAGATATTCGAGGAGAGCCTCAAAGCCGCTCTCGGCTGAGCCTCTTTTTTATCCTTTTAATGTCCCTTCGTTTTTATCCATTCGTAAACGGTTACTACCATAGCAACAAGCTTTTAAAGTTTAAACTTGAAATTTCGGCGGTGATAGCAATGGATCTGACCGAGATGCTCAAGCCGTACGGTCACTATGTACTCGGAGGCGCGGTGGTGGTGTTCCTCGCTTACATCTGGGCCAAGAGGAAGGAGTACAGGGCACCTGCCACAATAGCCCTTTCGGCAGTCCTCGCGGCGGTAGTTGCGATAGCCACCAACGTAATAAAGGTGCCGACCCCGGCAACGGGGGGCTACATAAACCTTGGGGACACCATGGTCATGTTCTCGGCGATGGTCTTCGGGCCGGTCGTTGGAGTCTTCGCCGGCGGTGTTGGTTCGGCCCCTGGAGACATCATCGGTGGCTACCCTGGATGGGCGCCGATAACGCTCGTCGTCAAGGGACTGGAGGGATTGGTTATAGGATACATCGCCAGAAGGAGCGACAACGTCTCGACCCTCGTCATAGCCGGAATCGTCGGTGGAATGATAATGGTCTCCGGCTACTTCGCATTTGAGGCGTACATGTTTGGTGTTCCTGCGGCTCTAACGGAGGTTCCAGGAAACACCGTCCAAGCCGTCACGGGAATAATAGTCGGGACGGGTCTGGCAACGATAATAAAGAAGAGGTACCCCGAGGTCACCGACCTCATCTAAACTTCCAGCTTTTTCAGTTCTTCCCACATCTCACTTTCCTTGAGGAGCGGCTCAACGGATATTCTCCTTGAGGCCCTTTTTATCTGTCCGAGATACTTGGAGTCCGCAACGACGGCATCGTATCCCAGCTCCTCGATCTTATATATCCTGAGCCTGCAGTCCCGGAGTATCTCCGCGGAGTGCTCAAGGAAGCCCGGCCCAACCAGGAGTATGTCGGGTTCAAGGCCCTCCTCCTGGAGCTCCGCTATGGCCCTCATCAGGATATCCTTTATCTCACCCACTCCCTGCATCCCTCGCCCCCTCCACGATTTTTACGCCGCTGGAGGTTCCAATCCTCGTTGCTCCCGCCTCTATCATCGCCAGGGCCTGTTCGTAGGTCCTGATGCCTCCAGCGGCCTTGACGCCCATCTCCTGGCCAACGACCTCCCTCATGAGCTTAACGTCCTCAACGGTGGCCCCGCCGGTCCCGAAGCCCGTTGAGGTCTTCACGAAGTCCGCTCCAGCTTCCTTTGCCAGCTCGCAGGCCTTGACCTTCTCCTCCTCTGTGAGGTAGCATGTTTCAAGGATGACCTTGACTACCGCACCCCTCTCGTGGGCGACCCTGACTACCTCCTCAATGTCCCTTTTCACGTACTCGTAGTCCTTATCCTTCAGAGCGCCGATGTTGATGACCATGTCAAGCTCGTCGGCACCGTCTTCCAAAGCCCTCTTTGCCTCAAATACCTTGACCTCCGTCGGAGTTGCACCGAGGGGGAAGCCTATAACCGTGGCAACCTTTACCTCCGAGCCCTTGAGGAGTTCCTTTGCCAGCTTTACCCTGTACGGGTTGACACAGACGGCGTAAAAGCCGTACTCCTTGGCTTCCTCGCAGAGCTTAACTATATCATCGGCGGTAGCGTATGGTTTGAGATTCGTATGGTCGATATATTTAGCCATATCGAGATGATCACCCATAATTATCACCAGTACCTACTTTTCCTGAAGGTATTTAGACTTTTTCTCCTCAAAAATGGGCAATTTATCGGAAAATCTGCAGGGTTTCATTGAATTTTCGGCAATTTTTTGAAGTTATCCTGCATGGAGTGGACAAAAGCCAGCAAGGTGTGGGGCATTCAATCACATGGGAAGGAAGAAAGGGTCACCTCCTCCTGAAGAGCAGGAGAAGCAGAGGCAGTCCTATCACAACGGCCGGCCCGCATACCTCCCCATTAGTTGAACCAGAGGCCGTGGCAGGACTCTCTGAGGGAGGCTCGGCCACTGTAGGCCCGACGTAGGCAGTGCCGTTCGGGAGCCTGTAGGGCGGAACCTCCATAGAGACGCACTTTATCAGGCTCGGATTCCTGCTCCTATAGTAGGGCATCCACGCATAGCTCCCGTTCGCCCCTTCATACCATCCTATTTTTCCGTTGTGGCCGGCAAAGCCCCACCGGGCTACCGCGGAGATTTCCTCAACCTCCTTCCCGCTCATGTTGACTATTCCAAATCCCCTCATCCACTCCAGCTCGGCCTTTATAGCCCCTGAAGCGTTAACTTCAGAGGGGTTTATGGTAGGAGAAAGTCGGATTACGGCAGTTTTAACCAGCGTAAGCGGTGAGTTGCACGAGACTCCAAAAGCGCCGAGGAAGTCCTTTAGAGCTGCGTTTATCTCGCCGTCGGACTTGTTGATGCCCTCAACCCTGAGCTCAAAGTATCCTGCGCGAACTACCTGGGAGGGATCAACTCCGTGCTCCCTCAGGCAGGACTCAAAGGCCTGGTTCGGCTTCCAGGTGCAGAGGCCGTTGACGCAGCCGCAGCTCGTCAGGGGGAGGCAGTCATACCATTGCCTGTAAACGCAGGGCGTGAGTATCTTTGACGCCCCCTCCCTGGGAGCGCAGACCTCACCGGAACAGCCGCCGGTGGCGCAGTCGGCGTCGGAGGTGCATTCGCCTCCCCCAACGGAAATCAGAGTTATCGTGACACCGTTCCTCTCAAAAGTTGTGTTATCGGAGACCTTCCACCCATCCTCCCTGAGCCTCTCAATGGCCTCCTCCGTGACGAGAATGGAGACGTTTAATGACCCCATCGAGACGTCCTCGGTCTTCACTCAACGGGAATTCCAACTTTGAGGTGAAGCCCATCGCTGGCATTCCAGACCAGAACGTAGAGCCTCTTATCATAGTGGGAGCGGAAGACGAAGGTCCCGTTTTCGATGAGAACGTTGTGCGTAGCCTTAAAGCGCCAGAGTTCGTATGTTATCCCCGGCTTATTGAGAACGACTTCAACGGCGTAATAATCGCTCGGGTTAGTGCAGGCCCTCACAATGGGGGTCACAGTGAACATCAGAAGGATTATAAAACCCACGACCCTCTTCATTTTCCCACCGGATGGACTACGGCAACCAAATATATACGCCTATTCATCGCTTCAGCCAGAATTAAAGCTAAAACCTTTATATGGCCCGGAAAGAATATCACCCGAGGTGATCGAGATGGAGAACCCGTTTGAGATTACAGGGGTTGTGGCAAGGGAGATACTGGACAGCAGGGGGAACCCGACGGTTGAGGTCGAGGTCTACACGCCGATAAGCATGGGGCGTGCTGCCGTTCCGAGTGGAGCGAGCACCGGAACCCACGAGGCCCTTGAGCTCAGGGATGGTGGAAAGCGCTACCTCGGCAAGGGCGTTAGAAGGGCCGTTGAGAACGTCAACAAGATTATCGCGCCCGAACTCATCGGCATGGACGTCACCTGGCAGAGGGACATCGACAGCCTCCTCCTTGAGCTCGATGGAACGGAGAACAAGAGCAACCTCGGTGCCAACGCGATGCTCGGCGTTTCTCTTGCCGTTGCCAAGGCAGCAGCGAACGCGCTCGGACTTCCGCTCTACCAGTACATCGGCGGAACCAACGCCTACGTCATGCCCGTTCCGATGAGCAACGTCATCAACGGCGGCGTTCACGCCGGCAACGAGCTCGACTTCCAGGAGTTCATGATCATGCCCGTTGGAGCAGACTCCTTCAGGGAAGCGATAAGGTGGGTGAGCGAGACCTACCACGTCCTCAAGAGCGTCATCGCTGAAAAGTACGGAAAGAACGCCGTGAACGTCGGTGACGAGGGTGGCTTTGCCCCACCGATGAAGGAGGTCACCGAGCCGCTCGAAGTCCTCATCAAGGCCATCGAGGAGGCCGGCTACAAGCCGGGCGATGAGATTGCCTTCGCCCTTGATGCCGCTTCCAGTGAGTTCTTCCACCCCAACAAGGGCAAGTACGTCGTTGCCGGAAAGGAGTACGACAAGGGCGAGCTCCTCGAGCTCTACCGTGAGCTGGTTACCAGCTATCCGATAGTTTCCATTGAGGACCCGTTCCACGAAGAGGACTGGGAAGGCTTCGCGATGATAACCAAGGAGCTCGGAGGCAAGATACAGATAGTCGGCGACGACCTGTTCGTCACCAACCCGAAGAGGATAAGGAAGGGCATCGAGCTTGGCGCCGCCAACGCGCTCCTCCTCAAGGTCAACCAGATTGGAACGCTGAGCGAGGCAATAGATGCCGCCTACACGGCTTTTAGGGCAGGCTACGGTGTCGTCGTCTCCCACCGCTCTGGAGAGACCGAGGATGCCACCATAGCGGACCTTGCGGTTGCACTCAACGCCGGCCAGATCAAGACAGGGGCCCCGGCCAGGAGCGACAGGAACGCCAAGTACAACCAGCTCATCAGGATAGAGGAGGAGCTTGAAGGCATAGCGGTATATCCGGGCAGGAAGTTCAGGAACCCGTTCTTCTGAGCCTCTATTTCTTTTCTACATTACATTTTTCTTTTGAAAGCCTCGCCGTTCACGGTGGGATGCAATGATCAGCCCAATGGGTAACTAAACAACCGAAATCTTTTTAAGTCTTGCCAGTGTAATAAGGCCTCGAAGAGACCATCGTAAGGAGACCCTATGAGATGAGGGGTTTCACGTTACCCTCTGGCATTGGAGGATTGACGCTGTTAAGCGTCCTTTAAAAACCGCCACTTGGCGGTTGAAAACTCCAAAAGGTAGCCTCTAAACCATAACCCCAATCCGCCCTGCGGTGAGGGGTAACGGGCCGAAGACCCGGCCTGCGGGCCGAGCCGAAAGGGGCAACCCGAGTAAGTGATGGGCCCGCAAACCGAACCGCCCCCTCACGGCGGGGAGGAGGTCAGTGGCCAGCAAGGGTTTTTAACCTCGGCTTCAACCTTTTTTGAACTTGAGGGAACCAGCGGAGTGGTTAATCCCGGGAGGCCCTGACCGATGGAGAATAGATATCAAACTCTTCAAGGCGACCCCGTTCCCTACGGCCCCCAGTTCTGCAAGGTGGTTGAAATGGTGGAAAGAAAAAAACTCAAGATCTACATCCTAGGCATCAAGTCCCCCTCGCAGGGCAGGGAGGTTTCACCCCCCCACGTCCTTGCCAACCCCCTCCCCCGAACGTGGGGCTTCGCCCAACATAAATCGGGAAACTACGTTTCCCAACCACTTCCTTCTCCCTTGAACACCGGAGGGGACAAAGCCCCCTACAACCCCCTGTTCTGCGAGGTGATCTAAATGGCAGAACGGAAGAAGCTAAAGATATACATCCCGGGCATTAAGTTTCCCTCCATCTCGCTCACGGGAAACTACTGCGCGCTCAACTGCGCCCACTGCGGGAGGCACTACCTTGAGAGCATGAGGAAGCCGACGAGGAGAGAGCTGGTGGATTACTGCGTCAGCCTTGAGAGGGAAGGCTACACCGGCTGCCTGCTGAGCGGAGGTCTGGACTCCCGCCTGAAGGTCCCCCTCGACAAGTACGCCGATGAAATCAGGGAGATAAAGAGGAGGACGAGCTTAAAGCTCAACGCCCACGTGGGATTCATAGACGAGAAAGATTTGGAGTGGGTCAAATACGTCGATGTAGTTTCCCTCGACTTCGTTGGCGATGACGACGTTATAAAGAGGGTCTACAAAATAGACAGGACCGTAAAGGACTACCTCAGAATCCTCGACCTGCTCACGGAAGCAGGCGTCAGGGTTGCCCCACACATAACCATAGGCCTCGACTTCGGGAAAGTCCACTGGGAGTACAGGGCTATAGACATGCTGGTGAAGTATCCCATAGATGTCCTCGTGCTGGACGTGCTCATCCCAACAAAGGGAACGGAGATGGAAGGTGTATCCTCTCCGGGGGTTGAGGAGAGCCTTGATGTCGTGAGGTACGCCAGGGAACGATTCGACGGGGAGATAAGCATAGGCTGTATGAGGCCACTTGGAAAATGGCGCCTTGAGTTCGACAGGGGAGCGGTTTTGGCCGGCGTTGACAGGCTGACGAACCCCCCAAGAAAAGTTATAGATTGGGCAAAAACTGTAAGGGAAGTTGAGATAATCTACGAGTGCTGCGTGGTATAGGGCTCACCATTCCTCGCATCATCACAAAATCAGAAAGGAGAACGCCGATCATCGCCCGATAAGACTAAAGCTCCTCCTTAACCGTTACGAACGACACCATAGTTACAGTCTGGCCAACCCCTTTTATCTCCCGGAGCCTGTCAACGACTATCTTTCCGACCTCCTCTGAGCTCGGGGCGCGTACCTTTATGAGCAGATCCCATTCGCCGGCTATTATGTGGACTTCGTAGACCCCCTCAAGGGCCGCTATCCTCTCAGCAACCTCCCTCTGGCTCAGACCGGAGTCTGGTTCATACCTGGCTAGTATAAAGGCCGTCGTCCCAAGGTCGAGCTTCTTGTAGTTGGGCTTGACCGTGAACTTCTCTATCACCCCTTCCTCAACCAGCTTCTTGATGCGGTAGTGGACGGTGGTCCTCGGTATCCCCAGCTTCTTGCTGAGACTCGCTATGTTCTCCCTGGCGTTCTCCTTCAATTCCTTCAACAGCCTCAAATCGGTGCTATCGAGTGATGCTACCATCGCGACCCCCTTCGTCATCCGTTCAATGATAACTGTTAACTTTGGAACGATGGCCTTATTTAAGGTTTTCTTTTAACCAGTCAGCAAAGGCCTTCAGGGCACGTCCCCTGTGGGAGATGACGTTCTTCTGTTCGGTTGTCATTTCGGCAAAAGTTATGTTAAATCCCCGAGGCCTGAATATCGGGTCGAAGCCAAAACCGCCGCTTCCCCTTGGAGATGTGGTTATCTCGCCATCGACCCTTCCGGTAAAGATGTGAGCCTCACCGTCCCAGTAAGCTATAACGCTCCTGAAGTGGGCATTTCTGTCCTCAAGGCCATCCATCAGCTTGAGAATTCCACCTATTCCAAGGGTTCTGTAAACGTAGGCAGAATACACCCCCGGGAAGCCGCCAAGGGCATCTATAAACAGCCCAGAATCATCGAGAAAGAACGGCCCATCAATCTTTCTGGCAAGCCATTCAAGGCCGAAGAGGGCGACCTCCTCCAAGCTGTCAGCCTGTATCTCCGGGTACTCCATCCGGAGCTGGTACACCTCAACGCCAAGCGGTTCGAAGTACTTCTTCGCCTCCTCGACCTTTCCGGGGTTGGAAGTGATGAACGCCAGCCTCATGAGACCACCTGGTGAGAAAGGGGAACGGAGAGATAAAAAGGTTTCAGTCTATCTTGTAACCTATCTTCTCAACAAGCTCCCTGCGCTCCTTTCTGAGCTCCTCGTCTTCGATCCTGTTGGCGGCCTTGCCGTCCACAATCCCCAGAACGCTCCTGCCGAGGTCAGTCTCAGCTATTATCACCTGGAACGGGTTCTCACTGGCGCCGTAGACCATGGCAACGGCGGGGTGGTTCTTGACGGCGTTGAGAACGTTTATCGGGAACGCGTTCTTCATCAGTATAACGAAGACGTGACCTGCACCTATCTTGAGGGCATTTTTAGCGGCAAGCTTTTCAAGCTCCGGGTCATTGCCGGTAAAGCGCGTCAGCTGGGGCTTGGCCTCGTTCATGGCTATTCCGAACCTTATGCCCGGAACCGTTGTGAGGAGGGTCTTTGCTAGGTCATCAACGGTGAATATCGAGAAGTTGCCCTGTCCAATGATGACCTCGACGCCTTCCGGCTTTTCAATATCAACGACGTCTATCTTTACCATGTCCACCACCGGAAGGGTTTAATATACATCAACGATATAACCTTTTCCGTGGGATATAATGGTGAGGTAAAATGGGCGAGCCTGTCATGGAGGAGCTCGAATTTCTCGCGGAAATTTTGATGAGGCATCCCACCGATAGCCTTAGGAAGATAGCCGAGGAAGAGGGAATAGACTACTACCGGCTCAAGAGACTGTACGATAAGTATTACGGCAAGTACATCCTCGTCAGTGCCGTTTACAACATCAGGATAATAGGCCTCAGAAGCTATCTGGCATTTCTGAGCGTCCCTTCAGACCGCATACTTGAGATTGGTTATAGGATGACCCAGAATCCTTTTGTGGCTTATGTTAATCCCGCATTCGGCTTCAAAAATGGACTATCTGCAATACTCCACATCCCAGACGACCAGAAGGACAGGATAGACGAGATGCTCTCAAAATACTCCAACGACTATGAATACTATGAGGTCAGGGCGTATCCGTATAGCGGGGACGACAACTTCGGAGAATGGAACTTGAGCTACGATTATGCTGTGCTGATGGACATCTTGAATGTAGACGCAAGAACCCCGATAACCAAGATAGCCCGGAGGCTCGGGAAGACCCGCCCTACAGTAAAATTCATGATAAACCGGCTTAAGGAGATGGGAATCCTGGTTGGATTCGACCCCGCTTTGGAAAACAATGTCCATGACAGGAGCGTTCTTGGAATAGCGGAAACCCTCGACGAATCGGTGATAGAGAGATTCAAGGAATACGAGATCATTGTTGGGGTGTTCCCCGGAAGAGGATATGTCATAGAATGGTTTTTCTCCTCAAAAGATGACCTGGGAACGAAGATACTGGAGTTCAGTAATTACGTGGACAAGATTCTGATCAACTATTTTGACTCAACATTCAAAGAACTCAACGACAAGAATGGAATGACCAGGTACTCACGAAGGGTAAAAAAAGACGGAAGCGGGTACCGATCCATACTGGACTTCTAAAACACTATATGGCAATACTCAAGCCCGTCTATCTCACTGGTAGCCTGATACTCCAGTGCCCTGCAGTCGTGGCAGATATACCTGAACGGGCAGGCACTGCAGGCCCCTATCTCGTCCTTCGTCATCTTCCAGAAGGCCTTGATCCTCCTCTTCCTGAGAACCTTCTTTATCCCCAGCTCCTTGAGGTCTCCAACAACGTAGTTCCTGAGGAGCGGGCACGGAAGTGCATAGCCGTCAGCCGTTACGGCCATCGTACCGGCCAAGCAGTCGTGGTACCTTTCAACGGTGGGATTCAGTATCCTCTTGACCTCTATGACATTGAAGTCCAGCTTTCTAGCGGAGCCGGGGAAGAGAACGTCGACGTAGACCTCTCCCGGAAATGTGGTCTTGAGGCCCATAAGCTCGTCCAGCTGTGAACCCCGCACCATTATGAGCGCTCCGTAGAGCCAGCTGTAGGCCTCAAGCCTCTGAACGTTTTTCGGTGAGTATTCAAGCTCGGCGATGAAGCGGACCCCATCGACGGGTTCGACCGATTCCACATCCTCAAGCTTGACGACGGCATAGACCTCAGGGACGCCTATTTCGGAGGCGTAGGTGGCAACGCTGGTAAGGTATTCCACCCTGTCGTAGTTGGTGAGCCAGAGCTCCTTACCGCCTATCTCCCTGAACTCCCGGATAAGCCCCCTCACCCTTTCGGGGCTGAGGGGTTCCCTTCGAAGAACGAAAGAGCTGTTCCCTATACACCCTATTGAGCGCGGTATGCCATAAATCTCGGAGAATTTACCGTTCCCGGCACCAAGCTGCACGATGAGACGCTCAAGCCTGCCGCTGTGGGAGCTGTTGCTCCAGGGAGGCTTTCCTATGGAGACTATATTGAGGGCCATCCCCACATCAACGGTATGAGATGCATCGTAGGCTACCCTTTCCATTAACCCCCACCATAGAAGAGAGGGACAGAATTGTATATATACTTTTTCTATTCCGATTTTGCACACTACTAAGAGTAGTCTGCAAAAAATGGAAAATCATTCCTCTGGAACCAGCCGGTCACCCTCAATCCAGAAAGTACCCTCCTCCGTCACCTCCCTCTTCCACACCGGGACGCGGCGCTTGACCTCATCAATGGCCCAGATGCACGCATCAAAGGCCTCTTTTCTATGCTTCCCACTCGCGATTATCAGTATGGTGTCTTCCCCAACCCCAAGCTCCCCGTAGCGGTGCCATATCAGCATATCCAGGATTGGGAACTTTTGGATGGCCTCATTCCTGATTTTTTCCATCTCTTTAACAGCCATCTCCTCGTAGGTCTCGTATATGAGTTTCTTCACTTTTCTTCCGTGGTTCTCGTTTCTGACCTTGCCGAGGAAGAAGACATAGCCACCAGCCTCGGGAACTACCAAGTAGCTCAGTGCCTCGTTAAGGTCAAAGGGTTCCTCCGTTATCCTGGCCTTCATCATTCATCCCCCGTAAAGACTACGTCCAACCAAATTAAAACCTGCCGGATTAACGAAAAGGTTTAAGTGGTCTCCACCCGAGGAGTCCTGGGTGAAAGGCATGAAAAAATACGCCCTCGTCCTCATTCTGGTTCTGGTCATCGGATTCACCGCCGGCTGCCTTGGAGGCGGCAGCGATACCACGACATCGAGCCCCACGGTCTCTTCCAGCTCTGCCACCACAACCCCGACAACCACCAGCCAGTCTCCAACAACCGCCACCAGTCAGTCCCCCACGGAAACCCCAAAGGAGGTCACCACTGACGAGCTCTTTCAGTGGGTCTCAGCGGTAAACCAGTACACCTATGTGGGCAACGCCACCATCTCAATGGTGGTGGCCATAAAGCAGGAAAACGTCTCCCAGAGGGACAACGTCACGCTGAATATAATCGAAAGGGGCTACATTGACTTTGAATCATGGAGCGCCAGCATAAACACAACGACCATCAGCGTTCCCGATGGAGCATCCACCAACACCTCACGGATCGTCGTTAACAACGTCACCTACATCCTCACCCCGGTAGGATGGGTGAAAAGCGACGACCAAGCCACCGCGGAATTCGTCTGGAAATACAACATCGTAAGCCTCGCCAGGGAGTACCTGAAAAGAACCCCCGACGAAAGGGAGAACAGCGAGAGGCTCGTGCTCAGGTACCACCTCAGGGACTACGAGGTAAGGCCTCTGGCAATCATGTACTTCGCGACAACTCCAGACACGGAAATAAGCGTGAAGGATAGCCTGTTGGAGCTGTACTTTGAGAACGGCAGGCTCGTAGGGGGCAGGATAAGCTTCTCGGTGAGCGCAAAGACCTCAATAGACGACCCCACTATCGGGAAGATGACGATAACCCAGGACGGCTCGTGGAGCGAGGCCATACTGATAACATCCACAAACGAGAAGAAGAACGTGGAAGCACCGTCTACCTGAGCTCGACAACCTCAAAGGTGTTGAAGGCCAGGTCAGCTATAAGCAGTTTGTTGAGGAGGGGCTCGCCAATCCCGGTGAGCAGCTTTATTACCTCCATCGCCTGAAGTGTGCCGATGACTCCCGCAGTCGCCCCGAGTATCGGGAACTTTCCCTTCCTTTCCCCCACGTTAGGGAATATCTCGCGCAGGCTCTTAGTTTTTCCGGGAATTATTGTTGTCACCTGGCCGTAGGTTCCCTCAACGGCACCGTGGACGAGGGGGATACCTTTTTTCTGGGCGTAGTCGTCGAGGAGAAACCTCGTCTCAAAGTTATCGAGGCAGTCAACGATAACGTCAACGTCCCTGAGAACGTCCTCAATGTTCTCCTCAGTCAATCTTCCAACGAAAGTCTCGATTTTTACCTCCGAGTTAAAGCGCTCAAGCTTCCACTTCGCCGATAGGGATTTTGGGTTCCTTTCGATATCCTCCTCCCAGTGGAGTATCTGCCTGTTGAGGTTGCTGAGTTCGGGCTTTTGCTCGTCAACCAGCAATATCGTGCCTATTCCCGCTGCCGCAAGGTAGTAAGCCACCGGGCTCCCGAGGCCGCCGACACCGATGACGGCTACCTTTGCACTTTTGAGTTTCTCCTGCCCATCAACGCCGAAGATCATTATCTGCCTGTCGTAGCGCTCGATTTCCTTTTCGCTCAGCATATCAACCACCGCTGACCGGAGGGAACAGTGCCACAACGTCCCCATCTCGGAGAACCTCGTCGAAGCTGACATAGCTACCGTTTCGTGAGACATTCACATCGGCAAGGTCGTCGTCCTCGGCGAAGACCTCGTTTTTGAGAACCGGGTGCCTTTCCTTCAGGATTTCTATCAGCTCTCTAACCTTTATCCCATCGGGAACCTCCAGCTCCTCCTCGCTGGTGCCAACGAGGGAGCGGAAGCGGGCAAAGTAGCGAACCCTAATCCTCATCAACACCACCAAAGATGTGTAGGTAGGGAGGTTAAAAAGGGTTGCTGGAGAAAAGTGCTAACTAGTTTTCCCACCGTTATCGTCTTTTCAAGGCCTTTAATCGTTCCTCCAGTTATTCTGGGGTTAGGTATTCAATCTCGGTGGAGTCGTCGATGATGTAGGGCTCCTTTTGGGTCATTCTTTTTTTCTGGCTTACCATAAACGCAAGCACAAGGATTAAGAAGCCTATAAAATCCCAAATACTAATCTCCTCTTGGACAATTACCGCAGAAGTATAAAAGATAAAGATAAGAATCCAGTATCTAACCTTCATTGCAGATCATCCCACTAACCAACCAATACCTTCTTGAGAAACTCTTTTCCTAGTTCCTTCAAACCTGCTTCTGCTCCAGCCTTTACAGCTGCATATTCTACTGTTAGATATAGCCCGAGAACTTCGGCACTCGTCTTGCCAATCTTGAAATAATAAATCATTGTTTTCTTCTCCATGTATCCGTCGTATTTGACTGTGATGACTTCTTTCTCGCTTTGTGTTAGTACCTCTGTTGTTGGCATAAAGTTTATTGCCTTGTAAATCTTTAGACTAATTGTGTGGTTCCTGGGCAAGTGGTATATTCTTGTCGAGTTGTAGCTATCTATGTTTCCTATTTATATCATCTAGCGGTGCTAGAAGGTAGAATACCACAATAAAACCTGCAAATATTAGAAAAACTATGTGAAGGACACCGAGTATCGCCAATAATGAGGTTCCCTTGAATGAGTCAGTAACAAAAAAATACTAACCATACAAACAGGTATGCAATAAAAAGAAGAGCAAGGAGATTTCTTGGGATTCTCTGCATCTTATCACCCCCCAATTATCAAATTGTTATCTCCTGGGTCGTTTGGAGGTATGGGGTCAAAGAGTGCCGCCTTAATTCATAAAGTCAAATTCTAAGGGCACTTGAAGTTTGGTTGGCTCCCTAGAATTTATTTTCACTGCCTCGTTGACCGCTTAGTTGGTTGCCCACTCCTCTAATGTTGAAACCCGGAAGGAGTGCAATGCCAGAGCAATATAGACCAAATGGAATACTCCAATGATAATCACTAAACTTACGTCCTTGGTAACCAAGTACGCTTCAATAGAAGACAACACCTGCAGGCAGAGAATGTACATAACGCTTCTTAATGGAGTTAAGAGTCTGGTAAACACCCTATCCTCGTACCTTTCGGAAGTAAATACATACACTAAAAAAACAATCAACCCCAAGTCCAAATTTATCAATCCAACCATTAGGAAGAGAGCCACAGTAGTTACTGCAGACAGCACAGGATTTACTGAATTCTCACGATTCTTAGGAAGACCAGTAATATTGCCGATGAAGAGACCCAAAATAAAAACAGAATTCAGGAAAAGATATAGCAGGAAAAGATCTGCAAGCTGATCCATTTGCTACACCCCTTTAGTCCCCTATTATGAGGTTATTGTCCCCAGGAGCATTTTCAGGTATTGGATTCTCTAAGACATATATCCAAAGTTTTACGTACAGAGAAAATGCCCCAAAGAGCATTCCTGCACTTTCACTGGAAATTTCAATCCCTTTCTTTGCCAAAAACTTTACAATACCTTTAGTAGCCCCAGCTCCTCCTGCGATGCTTCTTACGTCTGTGAATGTTCCAACGAGTTCGTCTTTTACCCATTTTGCCCCAGAATACATAGCTTTTGCCACGTCCCCTGCAGTAACGGGTCGGGGATTCATTTCCACCACGCAAGTTATTGGTTCTTTCAGCTGGTTCAGGTAGGCCTTGATTGCTATTGGCGTTCCGGGGTTTATGTCGCTTAAGTCCACAGGCACTCTCCTCTCATTACTAGTCACATCGTTTCTGAGCTCCACGAATTTTATTACTTCTGTGAATCTCCCTAAGGAGCTTGAAGGAATACCCAAAGTAAAGAATTGCTATTGCAAAGTAGATGGCCGAACCAATGGAGAACTCTTTTTTGAGGAGGGTGATGGATGCTGGAATCAAGATGTACACTGTCGCAAGTATGCCCAACAGCATGTAGTCATGCTTGGAAATTCCCCTCACCTTGCATGGGTCACCTTTGAGGCTACCGGTTAGGTACATGGCCCCTACAGTAAGAATGACGAAAATAATCATCCCAACCAGATAGTACCTGACCATCATGTGGAAGGTAAAGATAAACGCCAGATAGTACGCTGGCAATATAATCGCCCAAGTGTATATTTTTGCGGCTCCCTCCCAGAAATTGGTTCTGCGAATAATGTCCCTGTTGCTGACTAATACTGCCAGCGAAAGCAAGAGGACTGGGGAGACGACAATTAAAAGAAAGGAAGAGAAGCCTTCAAAACTAACGACCACTTCAGCCACCTCCTATTAGATTATTGTCCGTTTCAGTGGCTCCTAGAAGGGAAGGTGCCTTTATGCTAGGGTAGAAATATAACAAAAGTCCACCTACAGTAAGTAGGGTTCCAACATCGATATTTAAAAACGCTAGAATAACACCCGCTCCAGATGAGGAACCTCCAACTATCTCATATCCGGTCACATTTACAGTATTAGGCAGCAAGCAAATATCATACGTGATTATTTGTCCTGTTGAAAGCTTCACTGCTACCCTATAAATCGCTGGTTGGCCCCCTGGCGTCAATAGGTATTTATAGTAGCTCCCGCCAGGAGAGAGGAAATAATCTGCTGTAAATAACTTTTCTGCAAGGTTGTCATTAAATATTATCTCGAATCCCATATCATCGTTTTCTGAGTTCGCGAGAACTGTTACTGTTCTCTTTGAAGTGATTGGGATTTTAACGGAATCATCGTTCACCCCAGTCCAGACTGGAATTCCGGCAAAGTAAATCTCCTCCAGCACACTCCCGCTCCTCGATGCCTCCAGTTTTCCGCTTTCCCAGGCCTCTATTCTATACTCGTGCTCCCCAGCCTGAGCAGTCCACGTTAATGTAACCACTTTACTGCCCCCCTTATCGTGATGGCTTTATTGTCCTTTTTGTTATATTTTAGATTGCTTCATGAGTTTTAGAGTTTCTTCTTTGGGTTTTCCTTTATTATTTTGGCGAACTTAATGGATATTGATAGGTACAGGATTACGGGGATTGTCAGTACAATGCCATGAATTATTGTTATATTTTTGCATACCTCTAGGAAGGTCATCATTAGTAGTAGTGCATTTCCAAAGGCATTTAACTTTATTATATCTTCAATCCTTTTTAGAACTGCATCTGCTGTGTTTCTAATTTTGAAAACTATAAAGAGTAGAGTCAAAAACCACACGAGCACTAGAATTGCTCCGAGTTCAGGGGCGATGAAGTCTAGTTTCCCTTTATCTGCGAGAACTATCATCGAGGCAAGCCCTGTGACGCTCCATGGAATTATAATTATGTCACCCAGAAACTCAACTGTTTTTCTTCCCAGTTCTTTTCGAATTGGTCGTAGTCCTTCGTATTTAGCAACCAAATACCCATCCACTAGCACCAAAAAAGATGTAAACAGGAAAAGCAAAGTTACCCAACATGTCATTGAAATCACCCTCCGCAAATTAGATTATTGTCACTCTCTTGGGAACAGGTTGGTGTTGGGGCTGTGATTCCTTTGTATGTGGAATAGCCTACCGTTGTTAGTACGAGGGCTCCGAATCCAATCCCAGCTATTATCAAGCCTGTGGGGTTCCCACCTATTGCCAGTACAAAGCCCAATACTGTCGAAGCTCCACCAGCGACTTGTGCAGATTTTAATATATAATCCGCGGTTTCTATTTTCCCTCCCTCTTTATCATCTCCAGAATATACTGTGACAGTGTATCCCAGTACACGACGTGTGTCGTTAAGTCGAAGATCTACGTTAATTATGTGTTCCTTGGGTTGTCCACCATCTAGAAAGAGGTAGATATAGTAGTCATCCCCGAATACTCTTTCAGATAACCATCCATCAACGTCTATTCCTATGTAGATAATGCCTTCTGAGTGTCTTTTAATAGTAGTCCCTGTAATGTAGTTTACCATGACCGCCTTCCAATTTTCACCGTTCCATACTTCATAACCACCAAACATGACTTTGGTAACCTGGATAGAGACGTCATCTGAGCTGTTGTTTAATATATGAATATGGCAACTAAGTTCGTCATATAATGGAATTGTGTCTTCGCATTCCATCCACGCCATCACGCTACTGTTGCTTGTCACGGTTATAATCTTTTCATCTTCGATTTCCCCATTAACATAGAGTGTGAAGTAATACTTCCCTAGGTTGGTAAGGGTCATGTTGAACCACGTGAGGTTAACTCCGAGACCATCAATCTGACGTGGATTGCGTTCAAATACTCGGATTGGATCACTGAACCCTCCATTCGGCGTCTGATAAGTGTAGAAAACCCTGATGGGAACATTGTAAGCTGGATAATCCTCCTTGTTCTCCACAATCACGTCAAAATGAACTACCGTGCCCTGAACCACAGTACCATTAACATTCGGCACAAGCTTGCCGAAGAGCAAATCCTTCGGCCGCTCAACGTTAATTGATCCAGTTTCACTGTCTTCTGGGTTCCATGAGTCGTTCGAGTCGAGATTTCTTGAGAAGGCCTGTATTTTTACGGAATGCTCCCCCACTGGAAAGTCATCCGGAACATTCCAGTGGAGTAATATTCCCGTGGAACGACCAGCAATAACAGTAACCTCAACAACGTCAACAACAGTCCCATCAATCTTTAACTCAACCTTCACAGACTTGTCTACTGGATACGTATTCTTCAAATCCACACTGAACTCAACAGAACCACCAAGACGAGCCGTACTTGGCCAACTTGTTGGAACAACATCAATCATCTTCACAACAGTGGGGTCTGTGGAGTCATCCTCCTCCACCGTCACGTAACCACTAAAGCTTTTCTCATACTGGTCAAAAGTACATTTTCCAGTATACGTGAAGGTTCCAGACCAGGCATAATGAACACTACCAAAAGTTTCCGTTGCACTCCCACCTGCAGGAGCATTAACGCTAACGCTAAAACTCCTCGCGCTCGTGTCGCTGCTGCTTATTGGATAGACAATCCTGATAGTGCAAGTTCCAGCAATGTTAACATCATTGTCATTCCTCACTACAACCTTGAAAGTAACGTCTTCTCCAGTCTTGACGGTTCCATCACCATTCTCATCTTGAGCCAAAACGCTTACATAAACCTTGCTAGGATCAATGCCTTCCTCCAACGGTATTGTCTTTGAATAACTCTCGGTTATTTCACGCTCATCATTAGCTGGACTAACACTGTTCGGTATCTGGCCGGAACTGGGGGTATAAGTTATCTTAACAGTCCCGCTTACCGTAACTTGGTCACTTCCATACACCCTTCCACTGACGGTACTCTCCACCACAAAGCTATCACCTGGATAAAGAAAACCCATAGACTTGGAGTCACTCAACTCAGTTCCTTGAAACTCTAAATTCACGTTTGAGACGGCATTGTCTTCAACATGGAGGTGGACTGCAACCTTGTATGTGACGTAATCCGAGGTTACCTCAACCGCCTCCACATTAACACTGTCAACCACTAAGCGCCCTTCCTCGTTGTTGGGATCAAGGGCCAACAGCGCAGTCTCATCGGCAGGGGTTATAACGGTTGTACTCTCGGAAAGTTCTGCCGTAGTGGACTCTTCTGGAGAAGTCGTCGAAACAGGCAGTACTGGCAGTTTTGGATCTATTGGATAGATCGGGTCTATTGGCTCTATTGGATAAATTGGCTCATTCGGAACTTGTACAGTTGAAGTGCTCGTACTCACGATAATTACCTTGAGCGCACTCCTCAACTCTGCAACTTTCTGATTAAGCATCCACTGAACCTCAGAATTGTTGTTACCACAATTCCTGGCCTTTACGAGAGTCATTATGTTGGATGTCAGCTCATAAGCCCGTAACGCACTTGGCCAGTAGTAGGTTGTAGTGTTAAGCATGAAACCGTCCTCAGACGGAGAGGTGACTAGAGTGGTAAACACCATTGAACCATTCTCCGTCCACTCAACACGACCCAGTGTTCCAGTCTTCGTAATTACACTCCCATTGCGCAAAAAGGTTAAACTAACAAATTTCTCCTGATACGTCAAGAAATTATACGCAGAATCTCTTAAGGCTTCAATGGAGTCTTCCATTCCCACGTAATCACTCACAGCGTACGCATGATAAAACTGAACCCATGGATCTGCCAAAACAGGGTTTATCAGTTCTTCATTGTTTAAGGTTGGAGCTTCAGCGGGCTGGGTCCACTTCCATTTCTCCAGCGCCCAGGCTTCGTAAT